>DATIZX010000044.1:0-33303 GCA_035516795.1 Verrucomicrobiia bacterium | reverse complement strand
AAATGCGAAGTCGGCAAGGACGTCGCGGTCGATAAGCTCGTCAAGGACAATGATGCCATCTTCGTCGGCATCGGCCTCGGTCAGACCGAAGACCTCGGCATTCCCGGCGACGATCTGCCGGGCGTGGTGGACGCGATCACGTTCATCGACGAAGTGAAACACAAGAAACTGCGCGACGTGCGCGTGGGTCGTCGCGTCGCCGTGATCGGCGCGGGCAACACATCGGTGGACGCGGCCACGCAGGCCAAGCGGCTGGGCGCAGAGATGGTGATGGTGCTGTATCGCCGCAGTGAAGAGGAGATGCCCGCCTACGATTACGAATACGAGATCGCGAAGAAGGACGGCTGCGTCTATTACTTTCTCACCGCCCCGAAGCGCATCCTCGGCAAGAACTGCGTCGAGAGCATTGAATGCGTCCGCATGAAGCTCGGCAAACGCGACGCGTCGGGTCGGCCCGCGCCCGAACCCGTGGCCGGCACTGAATTCGCCCTCGAATGCGACATGGTCATCAAATCGCTCGGCCAGAAGAAGCAACGCGATTTCGTCCAGAAGACGCTCGGGCTGAAGACCGACAATCGCGGTCGAATCGCGGTGGACGAGTTGACTATGCAGGCGAGCCAGCCGAAGTTCTACGCCGGCGGCGATTGCGTCAATGGCGGCCGGGAAGTGGTGAACGCCGTGGCGCACGGCAAACGCGCCGCGTGGGCGATCCACAAGCAGCTCAGCGGCAAAGACGTCGATTTGGAAGGATTGTGGAAGGATGAATCCCTTCGCCGGGTGGCCAACACGGCGAAGTATCAGTATGCGTAGAGGCGAAACGTCCGCAAGCGAGACGCTTGCGCCACTGGGTGAATTGGTGGCGCGACCGTCCCGGTTGCGAGGGAGATTTCTCTTATGGCAGATCTAAGCATCAATCTGGCTGGCATCAAGTCGCCGAACCCATTCTGGCTTGCCTCGGCTCCGCCGACCAACAGCGCCGGGCAGATCCAGCGGGCGTTCGACCTCGGCTGGGGCGGCGCGGTGTGGAAAACGCTCGGCGAACCGATCATCAACGTCAATTCCCGGTTCTGGTCGGTCGACTACGGACCGACCCGCATGATGGGACTGAACAACATCGAACTCATCACCGCGCGGCCATGGGACACGAACATCCGCGAGATCAAGGAAACGAAGAAGAAATACCCGAGGAACGCCATCATCGTTTCCATGATGATCGAGTCGAAAAAAGAATCGTGGCAGGAAGCGGTCAAGGAAGTCAACGACACCGGCTGCGACGGCATCGAGCTGAATTTTGGGTGCCCGCACGGGATGAGCGAACGCGGCATGGGCAGCGCCGTCGGCCAGGTGCCCGAGTACACCAAGATGATCACCGAGTGGGTGAAACAAGCTGCCGAAGTGCCCGTGTTGGTCAAGCTCACGCCGAACATCACCAACGTGGCGCTCATCGGACGCGCCGCCGCCGCGGGTGGAGCCGACGGCATTTCGCTGATCAACACGATCAACTCGATCATGGGAATCGACCTGGACAATCTCGCGCCGTTGCCGTCCGTGGACGGCAGGGGCAGCCACGGCGGCTATTGCGGTCCCGCGGTCAAACCGATCGCGCTGAACATGGTCAGCACCGTCGCGTCGGACCCGGAAATTGGCATCCCGGTTTCGGGCATTGGTGGCATTGCGACGTGGCAGGACGCGGTCGAGTTCATGGTACTCGGCGCGACCAGCGTGCAGGTTTGCACGGCCGTCATGCATTACGGCTATCGCATCGTCGAAGACATGATCGACGGATTGTCGAACTGGATGGACGAGAAAGGCCACCAGAAGTGCACGGATTTCATCGGCAAAGCGCTGCCGAATATCAAAGACTGGGGCGATCTCAATCTCAACTACCGGATCATCGCGAAAATCGATCCCGACCTCTGCATCGGCTGCGAGCTGTGCCACGTCGCCGCATGGGACGGCTCGCACCAGTGCATCGATCTCGAACAGGGCAACGGCCACCGCGTGCCGGTCGTTAACGAACCCGAATGCGTCGGCTGCAACCTCTGCATGCTCGTTTGCCCCGTCGACGGCTGCATCACGATGGTCGAAAAGACCAACGGCAAAAAGCCGATGAGCTGGCGCCAATACCAGGTAGCCCTCGGGAAGAATCCGCAGTGCGCGCCGCCCGGGTATCAGGAACATTAAGCTGCCTGAATCCGCCCCCTGTAGCCGAAGCGTAAGCTTCGGGTGCTCTCTCTGCGGTGCCGATCTGTAGCCGAAGCCAAGCTTCGGTTCCAGTATTCATCACCGGAAACGAATCGGATCAATCTCGAACCACCGCCGAAAATCGTTCAGACCGGCGCGATCGGGATTCCGCCGAACGTATTCCCACTTGTTACCGTAGGATTCATCCGACCGGAGCATGTGGTCGAAGAAACTCTTCTGCCAGACCGATCCATGAATCCCGGAGGCGCTCAACCTTCGGGTCACCGCCGCTCGCCAAGCGCCGACAAATGAGGGTAAAACGTGGCCATCGCGGTCCATCGGACTGCAGAAGAAATGCACATGGTCGAGCATAACGACCACGCCTCCGACCAGCCGCGCGAGCCTTCGGCTAGTTTCCCTGAGTTCACCCAATGCGAGGGCGACTCGCGCTTCGGTCGTGAACACGCGTCGGCGGTCGTGAGTGCAACAGGTGACGTAGTAAATCACACCCACCTCAAGTGGCAAAATGACAGGCAGCCGATGCGGATGCTTAGGCAACTGGTTCACGACACTTCCCCCGTAACCGAAACGCAAGATTCGGCATCGCGCCTCACATGCGATCTGTAGCCGAAACGTGAGTTTCGGCATAGTCCCCTCCGAAGCTCACGCTTCGGCTACAGTTTGCGATAGACCACCGAGATGCCTCATTCCACCAAGGCATTTGTGCTGGCAGAATCACCCGGTTCGTGTATCATCCACGCCATCGGGTCGGTCTTGGTCGCGGGAGAACGCGAGTGCCAAGAGCCAAATGAAAACTTCATTCGGCAATCTTTTTGTCAGTCTCTGTCTGCTCGCCGTCGGCGTCACGTCATCCGCCCGCGCACAGATCGGCGCGCTGGGGGTAATGGGCGACAGCCTCAGCGACGAGTATTTCGAAGAAGGCTACGGCGGATACGCGACGAACTGGACCGAACAACTCGTCATCTACCGCAGCGTCAATATCGGCCCGACCGCCGCCGAGGCCGGTCAACCCGGCGGCACGTGGGATACGGTCCGGCGCACCGGTTACGAGTACAACTGGGCGCTCTCGGGCGACACGTCGAGCGACCTCCTGACGGACGGCCAAGACAGCGGCCTTGCGGCCCAGATCGTCCCCGACGGCATCACGCACGCCGTGCTGGCCATCGGCGCGAATGATTTCAATCCCGATTTCCTCACCTATAGCCCCAACGCCTACTTGAACATCTACGATAACTCCTGGTCTACCAGCCAAATCAGCAATTACGTCGCCCAAATCCTGACCAATATCGAAACCGCAATCGTCACAGTCTCAACGACCGGTGTGAAACTGGTCGTGTTCAACATTCTCGACTACGGCAAAACGCCGGCCGTCTACAACAACATCCTGTACCTCAACGGCGGCAAACGCGAACGCGTCTCCAGCTTCATCCAGCAAGCCAACGCCGGCATCGCCTTCCTCGCCCAGAAATATCAGATCCCGCTCGTCGATGCGTTTCGCCTGCAGCAAGTGATCTTCGGCTCCAACACCAACCTGCAGTCCACGCTCTTGATTGGCAACGTCGTCATCCACCTCCAGCAAAGCGACACCAACCCGACCAACAGCCCCAATCGCTCGGCGGCGTTTGTCGCCGATAAAGCGCATCCGCACACGACGATTCAGGGGTTGTTCGCCAACATGGCGCTGGAAGCGTTCCGACTCGGCTACGGCGCGGACGTGCCGGATTTTACCGAGCAGGAAATCCTCGCGCACGCGGGGGTGCCCTACGGCGGGAGCGACACGCTGATGGCGCAGATTGGCGCTTACACGAACTACGTCATTCTTCCCAAACGCCCGGCCGTCACCGGCGTGAGCTTCGTCGGAACTGACTTCCAATTGCAATTCGCCACCGCGTCGAACCAACTCTATCTCGTGGAGATGACCTCCTCGCTCGAGAATCCGTCGTGGACGCCGTTGACGAACAACGTCCCCGGCACCGGCGGCATCGTCTTGGTGACCGACCCCGATGCCGCCGCGCAAACCAACCGGTTCTACCGGGTCCGACAGATGCCCTGATCGGCGTTGCATTCTAGGCGGATTTCCTAGGCAACAATCGGCGTTGTTGCCGGTTGCTTCGAGGGCGTGCTGGTGTACATTGCCTCGCAACGACCGAGCAGCCGGTCCTGACAAAGTGCGCTTCTACCAAGGCCGCATGGGGATGGACGACCTCCTTGAGCTGCTCCGTCGTTGCACTTTTTTTGTGCCGTTGGCGGGGACGCGCTGCGGCGCGTCTGCCATCAATTCTTTCTGTAGCCGAAACGTGAGTTTCGGTTTCGTGTACCGGTCGTCCCGTGTGGCCGAAGCGTCAGCTTCGGTCCGTTCCGCGGCTTACGCCGCGGCTACAGACGACATCCACGCCCATAATCCTGCCTTACTTCCGGCCGAAAAATTGATAGGATGCCGGGATATAAACCGATGAACAACCGCGATAATTTGGGAGAGATGAAACGATGACGACGAAAGAACTCTACGACCAATACATGATCACGAGCATGGTGGCCGGCTTCGAACCGATCGAAGTGGAGCGTGCCCAGGGCACGACGATCACCGGCCGTGACGGCAAAACCTATCTTGATTGTTTCAGCGGCATCTCGGTCGTCAACGCCGGTCACAATCATCCGAAGGTCGTTGCCGCGGCGAAAGCGCAGATGGACAAGCTGGTCCACTGTTGCACCTACGTTTATTACAATCCGCCCGCGGGACTTCTGGCCAAGCGGATGGCTGAGATCACACCCGGCAAGCTACAGAAGACTTTTTTCGCCAACAGCGGCGCGGAAGCCATTGAAGGGGCGATGCGGTTGGCCAAACAGTTTACCGGCAAGAAGGAACTGGTGGCGCTGACCCAGAGTTTTCACGGGCGCACTGTCGGCACGCTCTCGGTGACCGGCAACCTCGCGCGTAAGAAGGGTTCGGGTCCGTATCTGTCCGGCGTGGCGTTCGCGCCGGCCCCGCATTTCTACCGGTGCCCGTTCAAAACGAAGACGCCCGACGAATGCGCTGCCGCGTGCGCGGAAGCAATCGATGACGCGATTCGGTCGCAGACGAGCGGCGACGTCGCGGCGTTCATTGCCGAGTCGGTCCTCGGCGAAGGCGGCATCATCGTTCCGCCGGATAACTATTTCAAATACGCCAAAGCCGTTTGCGACAAGCACGGCCTCCTGTTCATCTGCGACGAAGTCCAGAGCGGGTTCGGACGCACCGGCAAGCTGTTCGCCATCGAGCATTACGGCGTCGAACCGGACATCATGTGTACTGCCAAAGGTATTGCCGACGGATTTCCACTGGGCGCGTTCACCGCCAGACCGGATGTGGGCGGCGCGTTCAAGCCCGGCGATCATCTCTCGACGTTCGGCGGCAGCCCGGTCAGTTGTGCGGCGGCCCTGGCCAACATCGACGTGATGTTCGACGAAAAACTGCCCGAGAACGCGGCGGTGCGGGGCGCGCAGATCATGAAACGATTGCAGAAGGTCGCCGAGAACACGCCTTTGATTGGCGATGTCCGAGGCAAGGGCCTGATGATCGGCGTCGAACTGGTCAAACCCGAGTCCGCGAGAGGCCGAGGGGTCAGGGCGGCAAACAAACAGAAGACCCCGGCCGCGGCCGAGACCAAGGAAGTCCGCCGGCTCTGTCGCGAAGCCGGTGTTCTGGTTGGGGCCGGCGGCACGTTTGCCAACGTCATCCGCCTTCAGCCGCCCCTGACGCTTTCCGCCGCCGAAGCCGACCGGATTTGCGATGTGCTCAGCGATGCCGTGGCCAAGGCGTCCGGCGGTAAGAAGTAAGGCACGGCAATGATCCCCGCGCGGACTCGGCGTTGACCGCCTTGATCAGATTGATACAATCCGCGTTGGAGCACGAATCTCGATGGACTTTCACTCGGAACTGAAAGCTTGGTCGGGTATCAAGCATAAGATCCTAGGGCAATATCTATCGCTTTTCTTGGGGAAACTCGGCGGCCTTGGCAAGCATGTGCATTATATTGACGGATTCGCGGGACAGGGACGCTATGACAAAGGTGAAAAGGGGTCTCCGCTCATTGCGGCCGAGCTGGCCGAGAGTCCCCCGCAGGAAAGCCGACGCGGTGTTCTACGATGCATAAACGTAGAAGCGAAGAAGTCAGTGTTTGCCAACCTAGAAGAAGCGACCAAGACGTATGTGGCGAGCGGAATGGTCCAGAACTACAATGGTAGGTTTGAGGATGTCTTACCCAAGATTCTGACCGACATCGACGGCGACCCTGCGTTTTTCTTCATCGATCCGTTCGGCACGGAAGGAGCGGAAATTTCTACTCTCGCCACCATTGCAAAGCGGAAGGGGGTTACCGAGGTCTTGGTCAGGTTCGACGATACGAGAGTCCATCGACTGATTCAGTGGACAGCTTCAAACATCGAAAGCCTGGATGAGAAGCACAGAAAGACAGCGGAGGCTTTCCTGTCACGCGTCTCACACTTGGCTGATGCCGAAGCGATCCAAGCGGTTCTAGCGAAGGGGGAAGATCCCCGGCAAGCCCTGATCAATGGCTATGAGAATCTCGTAAAGAAGCACTGCCCGTTCACCTATAGCCTAAGTTATCCTATCCGGAATCCTGACACTGGTGGCCATCATTACTTTCTCGTACATTTCTGCAATTTCGCCGATGGATACACATATATGGCGAATTTCATGGCCAAAGTGGAGCGAACTTGGCGAAGTCACAGCCGCGAGCAGTCGGAGTTGCTTCCCGATAAGGGCACCCAACTGGAAATGCTCACAATCAATAAGGAAGCGGCCGACCAAGTCGAAAAGGCCGCCGTGAGAACTCTGGTGGCCAATTTGCCGGAATTGTTCGTGATGGAACAACTTCTGAAGAGTACTGTTCAATGCAGGAAGATATATGCAATGATCGTCGACCGATTTGGCTGGAACTACACTAGGAAGGAATGGATCAAAGCTCTTCGAGAACTCGAATCAAACCAAGTTCTCAGCATGTCGGGCTCTAATGACAATGACAACGTGACGGTGTATTGAATTCCATGATCAGATCTGCAACACAACAAAGCCCTACACCGAGCCATCGCGCGCCAGTGGTACCAACCCAGCTTGGGCTGGAGAGAATCACGGGCAACGGGGAGAACGAACGTGTTGGATTCTGGCATGCTCCCGCTGTGATTTCGCCGAACAATTTCGTGTACAAGAGCCTTTCGAACTGGGCATTTAACATCGCCATTGGGTGCTCTCATGCGTGCCGCTTTTGCTACGTACCGAGTGCTTCAACGATCAAGCAAGCTTCGCGACTGGCTCAATACGGAGTGAAGGATCCGGATGAAGAGTGGGGGGATTATGTTTTGCTCCGGCCATGGAATGAGGAAAAGTTCCTAACATCTCTTTGTGCAGCGGAACGGACGCCAAGAAAAGAACTCAAGCGCGACGGGAACCGAGCTGTGATCTACTGCAGCACGACCGACCCGTATCAAAACTTCATTCACCCTGACGTGGCGCGCCAGCGAGAGCTTGCAAAATCAGCACGGTTCCTTGTGCGGCGATCACTTGAATTAGTCCGTGACAAGTCGACGCTTAATGTTCGCATTCTCACACGGAGCCCGCTTGCTCGGAATGACTTCGATTTGTTCCAGAGCTTCGGGAAACGGCTTTTGTTCGGCATGAGTTTGCCGACTCTCAGCAACGAACTCGCACGAGTGTACGAACCGAGAGCGCCATCCCCTTCCCAACGTTTGGCCACTTTGCGCGCAGCCAAAGAAGCTGGCCTGCATGTTTATGTGGCAATGGCCCCGACTTATCCGGAGTGTGACGAGCGAGATTTGCGCGAAACATTAACCGCAATTACTGAACTGGATCCGGTCACTGTATTCCACGAGCCTATCAACATTCGGGCCGAGAACGTTGCCCGCATGGCTGAAGAGGGGCGGGAACGAGGAGTGCGTTTGAAAACTGAAGTGTTCGCCTCACGCGAATCGTGGCAGATTTACGCACTGGAATCTCTGAAAATCGTCCAGCTTGCGGCCAAAGAATTGGGGCTAAGAAACCGTCTTCATCTTTGGCCTGACAAATCGCTGGGCTCAGCTGACGTTGTAAGCCGCATGCCACGACCGGCTGATTACCGGAAATGGCTTTCGCGGTGGTGGAGCCGTGTGAGCGAGTGGCCGTGATGATACTCGTCTAGCTGTAGGTATCGAATGAGCGACACTCCCGATATCCCGGATACCACTCGGTGGCAGCCCCGGTCGGACGCGTCTGGTACGTTACATTCCGCGTTTCAAGCAAGATGTGCAAATGCCGAGAAGCAAATCTTGTTGCGTGCACAATCAGAGCAATCGATGAACGTGGACGCCTATGACTCTGGCCCGGGCACTGAAGACATAATCCGTGACGAACTCCGGCAAATCCTGCCGACGCGTTACGCTGTGAAGGCGGGTGTGATCAACGACCTTACGGGCAAGACCGGCGGCGACTTTGACGTGGTGATCTTCAACGAGATGTGGTTTCCAGCGGTCAAGGCTGGCGCAACTCCGCAGTCCCGCCGTGTCCACTTCCCGATTGATGGCGTCTATGCAATTTGTGAAGTGAAGCAATCTCTCAATCTTGCTACATTTGATGAGGCGATGGAAAAGCTCGTGACTTGCCACCGCTTATATCGGCCCCGCACCTACGCCTACAGAACCGTTGAGAACCGGGAAGGTAGTTCGTGCAGTCATGGTCTCACGAATCCGCTCTACTCCGCAATAATCGCAACGGGATTGCGGGACGGCACCACATTCAAAGAATTGGTAGATCGGTATTACGAGATTAACAAGACCCTCAAGCGCCTTGAGGTCGTTCGCGCACTCTGCATTCTGGGATGGGGCGCCGTAACATGGGGCTGGCGAAAACCAAATGGAGAAGGCGGTCCAGCTCTATTCATGCTTGAAGACCTCTACGAACCGATCTTTCCAATCTTGCACGAAATCCCCTACGTCGAGTCTGCATTCTTTGTCGTGACATCTGATTTGCTGCTCCACCTTTTTCATTCGGTTTTGGCTCCGGAAGACCTACCGGTAAAGTATGGGCCGTCGACCTTCGACATCCAAGTTCCGAAGTCACCGGAAATTGTATTGCCGCCCGACGCCGAATGGGTTCAGTCGCTCAAGTATAGATGCAGTGCAAGCGACCCGACTCATCCTCAGTGGTGGAGGGATAAGTGCAGCCACGATTCCACTGCGGACCCGACTTGCTAGACCATCAGGCTCGACGGGTCCACTCGCCAAGTAGAGATCCCTCGTCAATCCAAACCGACGGTCGATCCAGAGCCCGCGTCAGCCACCCATTCTTCGGAAAACCAGTTCGAACTGATGACGCAGCCAGACGCCTTGCGTCGAAATCGTCCACCGACCATTGTGAGCGATATCGGCTCAACAGGTTCTGAACATTCTTCCACAGTGCAAGTATTGCCACCTTTTGAATGCATTTTATGCCACCGGTGGAACTTAAGGCATCGGCATGAATCTCAGACATGTGCGTCACGATTGTGCCGCGAACGCTATAACCCAATGCTGCAAACTCGGCCTCGGCGCGCGCCTTTTGATTATGCGACTGCCCAAGGTCGGTCGAAGAAATCTTATTGGATGACTCATGCTCGACCTTTACTTCGAACGTTACTGCTTCCTTCTGGTTTCCAAATACCCCTCGCCACCTGCAATCTGCGGACCCGCTGTATTTCGGTCGGTCAGCGTGGTACCCGATAAGACTCCCGAGTTGTTCTAATGCACTCGAATACTCATCATGCTTGTCTGAATTAAGGCCTGTTTCGATGATTTGACACCACCGCTCAAACCTCGTGGACTTCGCCCCATATCGTTCAAGGATCTCGTCAAAGCGTTGCAGGACCACTTCACCAAAGTCATCTGCAACTGTCGAACCTGTAAGGGGTGCCTCCACAACGCGTGCTCGATTAAGAGAAGCCCTCATCTGATTGAACCACGCCGAAACGCCTCCACGTTGGATCGCCTCTTCGAGCGCGGTTAGCGATTTTTCCAATGCTCCGGGAGTCTGCAGCCGCGATTGCAGGTAGTAAGCCTTTGCGCGGCACCAACCGTAATACGCAGCCAACTCAATTAGGTTGTCTGCACGTGCGGCTTCCCAACAACGCTCAAAGCGTTCGGCAGCGACTTGGTAATTCTTACTGTCGAACATAGCGGCCCAAGCGACGATTTCGTCGTTAGCATACTTGCTACTCGTATCGGCAGGTGAGGAGGCGGGAACCTTACAATGCAAACCCTTCAGTGTGTCATCATAGCTAGTGAAGTCACCTGCAAGAAATGCCCGCACTTTAGAAGATAAGTCACTACCGTCTATTGCGGTATCATCTTCTGCCATATCGATCTCTGCCATGATGTTCGGTGGAATTCCCCGCCTGTGGGACTCTCTGCCAAAATGGGTGACGAATTTCTGGTCAACCAGAAAGTAAATTGCGTAATCACTCTCATCCCGGTTGCAGCGGCCAAGTGCTTGAATAATGCGTTGGTTCATGCGTTCAAGCATAAACTTGGCATCGCGCAGGTATGCACAAAGGAATTCTTCCTCCAGATTAATCGCACGTGGTAGCTTGGGAACTACTACTAGACGGCACTCTTTCCCCTCAAAGTCCATGCCGTCAAACCGGCCTGCGACAAACAGGTGCCCCGATTTCGCGCTTTTGAATTGGTCTATCTCGTCACCAAGGCTGGTCAGCGTCCATGCCAAATGGCCAGCGAAGCCATTTCCGTTCAGAAACTCTACAAATTGCGTGCGATGCTTCTCTGCCTCAGCCCCGCTTGTGCAGAGCCAAACGCTCTTTGGATTAGTCTTGAGCGCTGCCAGCAACGCCGTTCCCATTCTTGTAAACTCGCCTTCACTTCCAGAATTCAACACCAATAGACGTCTGCCGTTTGTAGCGTGTGCAAGGTCAGGAGGTACGGGGATTTTTTCAACGGGGCTGGTCCCCAGTCTCCTAGCGAGATCGCTCGGGTCGCCAATTGTGGCGCTCATGTAAACTCGCTGCGAGCATTCGTTGTAATGCTGATTTGAAAGCAGCGGGTAGATTCCTGGCCGAATCCATACAAGTCGCGGCGAAACATATATGTTCGCTTCTACCAATCGATCGCGCAACCGTCCCCAACGAAAGCGCAAATCTGGGTGAAGCTCAAGTTCTGGGGACGCATCGATTATTTCACGCAAGCGATCCGCAAAAGCCACTTGGTCTATGAATGAAAGCAGCTCTGGCGGCGTAGTGGGTGGCGCATTGACGTCCAAAGCATCTTGTAAGGCCCGACTCTCCGGCAACCGTATTGCAAGCTCCCGCACAACAGATTCAAAGAGACTCGAATGTCTGTAGCGATCTATCTCCACGGAATACAAGGAGTGCAGACAATGTTCCGCAAGATGTGCGTCATCCATCACCAAGAAATCGGCGGGGTCAATTGCAGGATTCTGGTTGAAGTATACCCAGTAGTTCATTACCCCAATCGATGCGCCCCTTTGGAAAGATCGTCTATCAGCAGGGAGAATGTCATTCCTCCCGCCTTCAAGCAGCACCACGGGAATGCCGAGATCGTTTGCATCCTGCCGAGCTTGTCGAGCGAGAGTCTTGTTCGCTGTAAGAATTGCAGCAGTCTGCCCCTCGCGCCGCCATGCTTCAGCAATGAAAAGGGCAATGAGCGTTTTGCCGGCACCTGTAGGCAATTCGACAGCAACATCGGGTCGACCAGTCCAGTTTGTCGAGTACTCTCGCAGGACATGTCGTTGGCTCGGCCTGAGTGAATGGTACCTACCAGGCGACCCGAGTTCGTTCAATAGTTGCTCATAATCAATCGCGCCGCTCATAACATCGTCGAACTTTGAGTTTAGCAAGTATCACGAAGAAGTTCCAAGAAGAAGAAATAACGAAGTAACACAGCGAGACCCAGCTAGCTCGGCGAGCGAGAGCTTGCGCAGTCAGCGATAATACTGCGTCGGTTGGCGGGTCTGGCTGCGGGCGTAGTAGAGTTTCTCGGTGAAACTGCCGTCGGCGAGAAATTGTTTGTCCAGTGGAAGAAGCGGATCCGAATGATTCGCGGTTATCCGCGTTCATCCGCGGCTAAAATCCGCGGGCAACCAAGATGATTGCCCGACGGAGCGGACGGGCAGCAGCCCGTCCCTACCAACAACTCCTCGGTGGTCTCTGTGGCTCAGCCTTTTTCGATAATGCTGAACACTTCGTCCAACGTCTTGAGGATGAAGTCGCAGTCGTCTTTGGTGATGCAGAACGGAGGTTTGATGCGGATGACGTTCCCCGCCATCGCGCCGCGGCCGATCAATAGACCACGGTCTTTGCAGAGTTCCATCGCCCTCTGGACGTGTTGCGGGGCGACTTCCCGGCTTTCCTTGTCCTTCACGATCTCCAAGCCGCGCATCAGGCCTTTGCCGCGGTGTTCGCCGACGATCTTGTGGTCGCGCATCAGTTTGCCGAAACCGGCCGCCAGCCGGTCTCCCATAACTTTGGCGTTATGAATGTAATTGTTGCGTTCGATACACTCCACGACGGAAAGGCCCGCCATCATGCTCACCGGGTTGCCGCCGTAGGTGTTGAAATGGACCTTGTCGCGCATGGATTCGGCAATTTCCTTCGTGCAGGTGACGCCGCCCAACGGGATGCCGTTGCCCATGCCTTTGGCCATGGTAATCATGTCGGGTTTCACGCCCCATTGTTCGATGCCCCACCATTTGTCGCCGGTCCGGCCGAAGCCGGTCTGGACCTCGTCGCTGATGAACACGCCGCCGTAGCGTTTGACGATCTCGTAGATGATTTCGAAGTATTCCTTCGGCGGATCGACGACGCCACCAAACCCCTGGATCGGTTCGCCGATGAACGCCGCAATCTTGCCGGACGTGTTGTACTTGATGACGTCTTCGAGTTCGCGCGCGCAGGCGACGTTGCAGGAGGGATATTTCAGGCCGAACGGACAGCGGTAGCAATAGCCCGGCGAGATGTGGGTGACGCCGAACACGTACGGCAACGAATGCCGCCATTTCGACTGGCCCGTCATCGTCATTGCCATCAACGTGCGCCCGTGGAAACTGTGACGAAGCCCGACGAACTCCATGTTCTTGGTGTAATTCTTGGCGAGCAACGCCGCCAGTTCGTTGGCTTCGCACCCGGAGTTGGTGAAGAAGCTGACCTTGAGACCGCCCGGCATCACGCTGGCCAGTTTCTCGGCGTAGCGAACGAGGTTCGGGTGATAATACAGCGTGGTCATGTGCTGCAGGTTCTTGAACTGCTCGACGACCGGGTTGGTCACCTCGGGATGACAATGACCGACGCTGATGGTGACTACGGCAGAAAACCCGTCGAGGTACTTCTTGCCCTGATCGTCATAGACGAACTGCATCTCGCCCTTGACGATGTTCATCGGGAAATACCGCATCGTACTGGGCAAAATGTACTCGTCCCGCATCTTGCCGATTTGTTCGGCGCTCAAAGTTTCGGTTCTCTTCATGTGCATGTTGCTCCCTTCTGTAGCCGAGGCGCTTGCCCGCCTCAGGCGGGTGAAAGCCTCGGCCCCACCGAAGCTTACGCTTCGGCCACAGGTTTGGTTCTCTTGAATGACATCATGACCCAGTACGCAACAAATGAAATGATAAATCCGACGAACCACGCATAGTCGTAGAGGTGCATCAGGAACGGGCCGACCACCGCAGGATTGACCACCCTGATCGTCCCCAAGAACCCCGGCACGTTCGGCGCGACACCGAGGAATAAAGCGACCATGGCCGCCACGTTGATCCCGTTCCGGTACCAGTATTGGCCAGTGCGCTCGTATAGCTGAATCGGATGCAGCATCGTTCCCCGTAGGACAAAGTAATCGCAGATCAGAATGCCGCCAATCGGCCCGAGCAACGCCGAGTATCCCACCAGCCACGTGAAAATGTAGCCCGTCGGATCGGCCACGAGCTTCCACGGCTGAATCAGGATGCCGATGATGCCCGTGATGAGGCCACCGAGACGGAAGGTGATCTTCGACGGACACAGATTCGAAAAATCGTTCGCGGGACTGACGACGTTGGCCGCGAGGTTGGTCGCGAGCGTTGCCAGACAGAGCGCAAACAGCGAGACGGCCAGCACGATCGGGTTCTGGAACCGCGTGATCAGCACCACCGGGTCCCAAATCGGCAGTCCGCCGTAGATCACGATGGTCGCGCTCGTCACCGCCACGCCGATGAACGAGTACAACGCCATCGTCGTCGGCAGTCCGACCGCCTGGCCGATCACCTGGTCGCGTTGGGTGCGCGCGTAGCGAGTGAAGTCCGGAATGTTCAGCGACAACGTCGCCCAGTAACCGATCATCCCGGTCAACGCGGGGAAGAACACGACCCAAAACTGACCGGCCTTCGACCCGCCCGGCACGAAGGCGGACGGTTGGGACAACATCGGGCCGAATCCGCCCGCCGCTTTGTAAGCCCACGCAAGCAAGGCGAGACCGAGCAGAATCAGCAACGGAGCTTTGATGTCGAGCAGGATGCGGATCGATTCGATCCCTTTGTAGATGACGAGCATGTTGATGCCCCAGAAGAACATGAAACAACCGAACTGCGCGACGTTGATGCCGGCGATCACGGGCGGGAGTTTGTCCCACGACGGAATATAGATGGTGAAGATCTTGTAGATCGCCCAGCCGCCGATCCAGGTCTGGATGCCGAACCAGCCGCACGCCACGAACGCCCGCAGTAACGCCGGGATGTTCGCGCCCCGCACACCGAACGACGCCCGGCAATACACGGGGAACGGAATGCCGAACTTCGTGCCGGCATGCGCATTGAGGACCATCGGGATGAGCACGATCGCGTTGCCGACGAAAATCGTCATCACCGCCTCGTACCAGTTCATGCCCTCAGAGATGAGTGACGACGCCAACATGTACGTCGGAATGCACGCCGACATGGAAATCCACAGCGCCGCGATGTCTTTCAGTCCCCACTTGCGCTCGCTGACCCGGGTGGGCGCGATGTCGTGGTTCCAATACGGCGAGTGCGAGATGTCGTGCGTCACCTCGTGAATGCCGTTGGTGACAATAACACCATCCAGCGGTTGGGTGGACGCTTGCATCTGCCAAACTCGAAATTCGGATTCGCCTAGGGCAGCAGTTTCGTCATTTCCTCGTACGTCTCGGGACGCCGGTCGCGGTAGAACTGCCAGACGTTGCGTACCTCGCGAATCATATCCAGGTTGAGGTCGGCGACGACGACGGCGTCCTTGTCGCGCGGACCTTCGGCGATGATCTGGCCGCGCGGACTGCAGAAATAGCTCTGGCCGTAAAATTCGCCGAAGTCCCACGGTTTCTCGTGGCCGACGCGGTTGATCGCCCCAACGTAAAAGATATTGGCGACCGCCGCGGCCGGCTGTTCGAGTTTCCACAGGTACTCGCTCAAACCGGCCGTCGTCGCGCTGGGATTGAACACGATCTCCGCGCCGTTGAGACCCAGCAAGCGCCAGCCTTCGGGGAAATGCCGGTCGTAGCAAATGTAGACGCCCACCTTGCCGACCGCGGTCTCGAACACGGGATAGCCCAGGTTCCCCGGTTTGAAATAGAACTTCTCCCAGAAACCCGGCTTGCAGTGCGGAATGTGGCTCTTGCGATATTTGCCGAGGTATCTGCCGTCGGCGTCGATCACCGCCGCCGTGTTGTAGTACGTGCCGGTTCCCTCCTCCTCGTACATCGGCACGACCAACACCATGCCGTGTTTTTTGGCCAGCCGCTGCATCAACTTGGTCGTCGGCCCGTCGGGGATCGGCTCGGTGGACTCGTACCATTTGAGTTCCTGTTCGCAGCAGAAATACGGGCCGTAGAAGATCTCCTGCATGCACAACACCTGCACGCCCTTCTTCGCCGCTTGATCGATCAGCTTCACGTGCTTCTCGATCATTGCCTGCTTGATTTTTTTCACGGGCGCCGTGCCCGGTTCGGGATTGATTGCCTGGATCAGTCCACCGCGTACCATGCGTGCCATTGCACCCTCCGGTTGAAAGTCGAATGACCAAGGCCCAACGCCAAATGCTTTCTGCGTTCTTGCCATTCGGTCATTTGATCATTCCCTAGTCATTAGGATTTAGTCCTTGGTCATTTCCTAATAGATGTTCGTCTGCCTTTTCGTTCCCGTGTAATCGTAAAACACCGTCTTCAGTTCCGTGAAAAAGTTCAGGCCTTCCTCGCTCATCTCGCGCTGTCCGTACCCGGTCGCCTTGATGCCGCCAAACGGCAGTTGCGCTTCGCCGCCGATGGTCGGTTGGTTGATGTGCACCATGCCGGCCTCGATGCGGTCGGTAAAGCGCATCACCAGATTCGCGTCGCTGGTGTAAATCGAGCACGTGTGACCGAACTTGACGCTGTTGGCCACGGCCAACGCCTCTTCGAAATCGTTCACGCGGAACACCGCCAGCACCGGCCCGAACACTTCCTCCTGCGCCAGCGTGCCGTCGGGCTTGACGTTGTCGAACACCGTCGGCGCGACAAAATAGCCTTTCGCCAGTTGGCCCTCGGCGAGCGCGCCGCCGCCAATCAGGCAGCGACACCCTTCTTTCTTGGCGATCTCAATAAAACGCAAATCAGTTTCGAACTGGGCCTTGTCCACCGCCGGGCCGATGTTCACGCCCTCCTCGAAACCGTCGCCGACCTTGATTTTCTTCACGCGCTCCAGGAGTTTCTCGACGTATTTGTCCGCGATCGCCTTGTGCAGAATCACCCGGCTGGTCGCCGTGCACCGTTGGCCGGTCGACCCGAACGCGCCCTGCACCGTGCCTTCGACCGCCAGATCGAGGTCGGCGTCGTCCATCACCACCACGGGGTTCTTCCCACCCATTTCACACGTCACCTTGGCCAAATGCGCCGCCGCTTGTCTGGCGACTTCGCCCCCCACTTCGCACGAGCCGGTAAACGACACCGCGCGGACGGCTGGATTCTTTACGAATTCGTCGCCCACCACGCCGCCGCTGCCGTACACCAGGTTCAGCACACCTTTGGGCAGGCCGGCGTCTTCGAACAGTTTCACCAGTGCCTCGGCGCAGCCCGGCGTGTTGCTGGCCGGTTTGAACACGATCGTGTTGCCCGCCACCAGTGCCGGCGCGATCTTCCAGGCCGGTACGCAGAACGGGAAATTCCACGGCGTGATGCAACTCACCACACCCAGCGGCTGGCGAATCGTGTACACGAATGTATTGGGCATCTCGCTGGGATACGTCCGGCCCTCGATGCGAAATGCCTGGCCGGCGTAGTACTCCAACAGGTTGATGCTCTTCTGCACCTCGCCGCGGGCTTCGGGGATAATCTTGCCCTCTTCATGCGTCATGATCCGGGCGATTTCCTCTTTGCGCTCGTAACAGAGTTGAATCGCCTTCGCGACGATGCGGCCGCGGGCGGGAGCCGCGGTGTTCCGCCACGCCGGGTATGCCGCCTGGGCGAGTTCGATCGCCGCCTGCGCCTCCTCCCGCGTCGATTGCGGGGCGTGGCCGATGATGTCGTCGGCGTTGGCGGGATTGATGTTCGGCACGGATTTGCCGGACGCGCTGTCGACCCATTGGCCGTTGATGAAATTCTTGTACACGCGCAGATTGCGGCCGGATTTGGTGGCCGTTCGAGGCTTCTCGCCGAGAGCTTGTGGTGCCATGGCAAAAACTCCTGTTGACTTCAGCTCAGAACCTTTTTCGACAACTCCTCAACCGCGTCGTATGGGTCAAGTTTTCTTTGAGCGACGTCGGTCAGAACGCTTTGCGCCCGCGATGATTCCAATGCGCGGAGTATAGTCGCCGCGGCCCGCGATTGCAACAGCCGAATCACCTCGGCGCGCGCCGCCCGCTCGCGGCGTTTGGCCAACTCGCCGGAACGTACCAAGGAATCGTACTGAGCGTTGATCGCCTCGACGAGCGACGCGACGCCATCGCCCGTTTTGGCCGACGTAACACATTGTAGCCGCGAGCCTGCTCGCGACCGTAGATCGCCAAGCCCGAAACCGCGAGCAGGCTCGCGGCTACAATCTTCAACCAAATCCGATTTGTTGATCACAACGATATCCGCAATTTCCATCAGACCCGACTTCGCCCGCTGAATCTCGTCGCCCAACTCCGGCATCAGCACCACCACGACGGTGTCGGCCACCTCCGCGACCTCGACTTCATCCTGCCCGGTGCCGACCGTTTCCACGATCACGATGTCGAATCCCGCGGCGTCCAGGGCGTGGACGATTTGCGGCGTCGAATCCGTCAATCCGCCCCGGTGATTGCGCGTCGCCAAACTGCGGATGAATACGCCGTCGTCGTCGCTGTGCCGCTGCATCCGCAACCGGTCCCCCAACAACGCGCCGCCCGAAATCGGACTCGTCGGATCGATCGCCACGACGCCGACCGTTTTGCCTTGTTGGCGTACCTCGTCAATCAGGCGGCCGATCAGCGTGCTTTTCCCGACGCCCGGCGGACCGGTGATCCCGATGACGCGAGCGCGACCCGTTTTTGCATAAAGCTTTGCCGGCAACGCTGCGCCGTTTTCGAGCCGTGACACGAGCTTAGTCAAGACTTGGCGGTCCGGATTCATAGGGTTGCGTCATCATACCGAAAGCCTGAGGTCTTGACCACAATCCTCATTCGGCCTTAAATGCTGTCGTGCCCAATCTGCAAGAAACGCTAGCGGAACTCCTCCGGCAGTACGCCCGCGACCGTAGCCCCGGCCTGACCGAGGCAAATCTTCGCGCGAACTTCATCGACCGGTTGTTCAATGCCCTCGGCTGGGACATCTACAATCCAATCGAATACAACCGCGAGAAGTATGTTCGCGAAGCGGGATTTGTGGACATTGGCCTCGAAATCCGGGGCGAGCCGAAAGTTTTCGTTGAAGTCAAACGCTTCGGTCTGATCCCGAAGTCCACCGAGCGTACCGGCGACCGCACACCAGAGGAAAAGCAGGCTTTTAAGTACGCCCGGCAAGAGAAAATCAAATGGGCGGTGCTGACGAACTTCGAGCGGCTTCACGTCTTTGACGCCGACCAAGAGCGCCTGATACTCGCGTTCGACGATCCGCAAGACTACTCCCGCCGCATCGAAGACCTCAATCGGCTCGCGAAGACCAACATCGAACGCGATAGTCTCGAACACCTCTCGCAGCTTCAGGCCAAAGAAGACCTCGACCGCGGCTTTCTGGAGAGTTTGAAACGCTGGCGCAAACTGCTCGCACAAGACATTCTCGACCGCAACCGCACCAACGAGGTCATACTGACTGACGGTCAGCCCGATCTCGACAAGTTACGTCGCGTCGTCCAGCGCATCCTCGACCGCTTGGTCATCATCCGCTACGCCGACGACCGCGAGTTGCTCGACGACTTCGGCGTGATCGAAGCGATGCACGCCGGGTTTAAAGCGCGCCGCAGCTATGCCGCCGAAGGCAAGCTCTACCGGGACTTCCTTGAGTTCTGCGCTGGCATGGATCGCAAGCACAACACAGAAATTTTCAGCCCGAAACATCCCTGCGAACAAGTCATTGTCAGCAACGATTGCCTCGACCAGCTTCTGGCCGAGATCTCGGCGATCAGCTTCCGCAAATTCAGTTCCGACGTTCTCGGCAACACCTACGAAACCTATCTCGGCCATCGCCTCGACCTCAAAGACGGACACATCGAGCTTCTGGAGCGCCGTGACCTCCGCAAGGGCGCCGGCATCTACTACACGCCGCCCTACATCGTCCGCTACATTGTGAACAACACGCTGGGCGCAAAGCTTAAGGAACTCGAAGCGCAGCACGGCTTGAATGCCGGCCACGAAGCCCGAAAACTCAAAGTGCTCGATCCCGCTTGCGGCAGCGGGTCATTCCTGATCTACGCGTTCGACGTGCTGGCGGAATTCTACGAACGCTGCAACGAACGCATCCTGAAAGAGAATGCCCGGCTGCACAAAGAGACCAAGCCGGGCGAGCAACTTGAAACACTGGCCGCTATCAAATCGCTCCCGAAGCGGCTGCACGATTTCCCCAAAATCATTCTCGAAGAAAACCTCTACGGCGTGGACCTCGACGAAGAAGCCGCCGAACTGGCCAGCGTCAACCTCATCATGAAAGCCTTCGACCGGGTCAGTTCCAATGGTCGCAAACTGCCGCTCATCCTCAACCAGAACATCAAAGTCGGCAACTCTCTCATCGGCTACGTACCCGACGCAAGACTCTGGGAGAAGACCTCTCTGCCTGACAAGAAGCTTCAAGAACTCATTGCCCTTCGTCAGCGCGTGCGCGCGACCGACGACGACAACGTTAAACGCAAGCTACTCGGCGAGGCCGCCGAGATAACCCGGCAAGTCGCCACGCCGCTGGACGAGCCGATCGGAAAGATGCTGCCTGACATCCGCGCCGAGCACCCACTTCATTGGAGTATCGAGTTTCCGGAGGTGTTTGCCAATGGCGGAAACGGCTTCAGCGTGATCGTTGGCAATCCGCCATACGGTGACATTCTCTCGACGAAGGAAAAGAAGGCTCTCGAAACTGCTGGATTTGAGAGTGGGGGCAGCGGCAACAACGATGTATTCCGATTTTTCACTGAGCGTGCTGTATCGCTGCTGAGCGCAAAAGGACGAATGAGCTTTATCATTCCCAATCCGTGCCTTGGCGGCCCAAAGTACAAGAATTATCGCAAACGTGTTTCTGCCATCTCGACCGTTGAAGAAATTCTGGACTTCAAGTTCTTCAAACATTTCGGTGATGCGGACGTATTCACTCATATCTTGCGCCTCAAGAAGGAAACGACGGTTGCTGCTTACAGCGTCACATATAAAACCAGTCCAGACGGGAAAGTTGACCAACTTAAGACTTCGACCTGCATGATCAAGCCCGGTTCGGACGGGGCATGGCAACCGACGGGAGCGCTTCTTGGGCGCGTTCTGGCATCTGATCGCTTTCAACCCCTGTCAAAGATCGCTGACTCTCGTGATGTCGGCATCAACTACCAGCGGCACGGAGTCGGGTGGCAGAAGCGGGCACGCAGCAAGATTGCCGAGAACATCTTTTACGAGGGAGCAAACCAGAACCGGAACGACTACCCTTTCATCAAAGGCGAAGATATTGAGCGACACATTGTGCTGCCGAAAGCTTCTCGATGGCTCAGGCACAATTACTCCGAGTTTGCGTCCGAAAATGAGAGTGTCAGCGTCAATCACGAATGGGCGAAGAAAAAGCCGAAGATCGTTTCACGGCAGACGGCTGATGAAATCATCTGCGCTGTGGATGAGGACGGTTTCTATACCGGCAGGTCAGTGCACACTACGATCCTGCTGGACAAGAGGTACAGCGTCTATTTCCTCACAGCTCTGCTAAACAGCAAACTCCTCACGTACTTCTATCGCGGATTCTCTCAGGAAGAAGGGCGCGCTCAGGCTCAGGTAATTCTTGATGACGTGCGCAGATTGCCCGTGCCCTTTCTGAAGTTGAAAAAACCGCAGGACAAGCGGAGGCATGATGAGTTGGCCCAATTAGGCAAAAACGTCGGCGATCTAATCGACCAAAAGGCCCAGGTGGAAGCGGCATTCGCCGACGCGCTCAACAATCATCCACACGAGTGGCGGGAGTTGGGCGACACGTATTGGAACCGGCAGGAGTATGTCGAACACATCGAGAAGAAGGCCCACATCAAACCGACCGACATGGGCGAGGTCACAGGCTTCCGTTGCGAGATGGACGACGAGACGATTCAAGTCAGCGCACAGGTTGCCGGCGACTGGAGGCCGATCCTCGACATGACGGTGGCCGACGAGAAGTTGCGCTTCTTCATCTTCTACGGCATCCGGCAATTCCTGCGCGACAACGCCCGAAAAAAGAAATGGGGCGACGGCAAACTGCTTGCGTTGACCTTGGAGAAGATCGAAGTGCCCGTGTTCCTGTCGCACGGTGTTCACCACGTTGAGACGCACCTCAAAACCCTCAAGCTGGTTCTCGCCGAAATGAAGAAACGCTCCCCACTGCACAATCTGACCGAGTTGGAGCGCGACATCGCCGCCACGGACGAAGAAATTGATCAACTTGTCTACAAGCTCTACGGACTTACGGCCAGCGAGATCAAATTGGTGCAAGAGGCAACACTGACCGCGAAGTAGACGCTCCGCCGGTTGGACCATTCCTTCGCCCCGTACGCGGCGCTCAGATCGCGCAGCAAACTCAGCAGCCGTTCCCGTGTCGACTCATTGACCGCCTCAACGGTCTGGGACGGCAGCGCTACTCGCTGCCGTACACTCCACTGCCTGTCCCTGTCGTACTTCCCGTCCCAGATCAGTTCGATTTTTACCACAGGACCCGCTGTCCCGTTCATGACCTGTGACGGATCAGCATATCCGCACCATCTTTCCAATCTTGCCGGAGCGGGTTGTCGGTGAGGTACCGGCGGAGTTTCTGAACCAGAGTATCCGCCGGGGGCACAGTGCTATGGATTGCCCCCAGGAGTTTCTTCGCCAAAGGCAATTCCGAGCGTAGCCAATCGATGACAATGCACTGGTCATCGCGCTGAAGCTCCAACAGCTTTCCATTGATGCCTTCCAACCTTGTCTCCAACTTGCGGTCAACCAGTAATTGCGGCCCTCGAGGTTGATCGCGCCGGTGGCTTAATCCGTAGGCACGAATTAAACCTTCGCCCATGACAGGTGTGATAATCATTTTGCCCGGTCCAGCGCCGAGAGTAAACGCGAGGTTCTTCTCTCGTCTGACGCATTCCTGAATCTCCTTGTGATGCCAGCCTACGACATCGCTAAGGCCGCCGTAGGAAATTGCCGTCCTGAGCCAGCCGCCACGCGAGGCGGTGGCTAGCATAGCAGCAACGGCAACGGCCACAGGCCGTTCCAAAGAGTGCTCGTAGTTAAACGGGTAGAGGATGAAGCCATCGCCGAATTGATGCACGAAAACCGCAATTCCGTCGCGGTCTGCATTGTCACAGTAGCCGCACCCGATCTCGTACAGATCAAATGCAAGGTCTGACAACAAAGATGGTGCGCGATCTTCAGCGTGGAACTCACTGAACCCTTCGAGGTCAATCCATAGAGCCCAACGCTGGGTTGTGTCCTCTGATTGAGCCGCCGTCATAATCAAATGGAAGCTCAGCGCGAGTTCGCTTCGCTTACTCGCCTTCGAGTTGCTTCAGTCCCGATTCAAAGGCCTTCTCCAACTTCTGCACGAGAAACTCGACACGGGGATTTTCATACTCTTTCTTGTGATGCAGGAACAGCAGGAAAACTTTGCCCGCTTCCTTATTGATCGCGTAGTAAATTCGCCAGCCGCCCGATTGTCCGATCTTGCAACAGCTATCCTTGCACCGGGTCTTGAAGATGGGCAGAGCAAGGTTTTGAAGTTGTGGGACGCGTTCACCCAGTTGCTCAGGCGCGAGTTTCAGCTTCCCTTCGAGCCAGACAACGTCGTCGTCAAGCCCACGATGCGCTTTGCTGTAATCCTTGACTGTAGTTTCGAAGGCGGGAGTGCGTACAACGGTGAACGTTGCCGACGGCTCGGGCATTAGCGGAGCGCGGCGACGTATTTGGCAAACTTGGGCGACTTGGCCAGTGCGGTATCGAGCGGTTCTTCTCCGGTGGGACAGCGATAGTACGCCAAGTCGTAGTCAATATCCTTGCCGTCTTTCGTGGCCGACCAAGGAGCTTCTGCATGGCTCGCAGCCTCAATCTCGCCGCCAGTGCAATTCTCCCATTCTTTGGCGACACGTTCGAGGGTTTGAATCTCCTCACCTGAGAACAAAGAGGCATCGAACTTAGTTTGCGCGATCAGGCGATGCTGGGCGTAGTCTACGCGCTTGACCTTTACCTCTTTCACGAGGTTCTTTTTTGCCATGTGCTCGATGAGTTGCTTTGCTTCCTTCGGAACAGGACCGTGCGGAAGTTTCCGGTAGGTCGCGCCCGTAACCGATTTGCCGTGCATTTCGTAATGATCGAAATCGACATAGTACAACAGCTTCATCAACTTCTTGCGTCCGAGATGGACGTTATTGATGCGCTCCAAGAAGAAGAGAATCACGTGCTGCATTTTGTCAGATGAGTATGCCATCGGTGCTCTCCCCACTACCGCTTACATATGACCACAATTGGCTCATTGCGTCAATCTTTCAGCACGCAACGTTCCAGCATCACGCGGCGCTACTCGCAACAGCGCAGCTCGCCGCCCGTCCTTGTCATACTTCCCGTCCCTGACAAACTTGGCTCCCCAAATTGGCTTAGCCTGTACCTTCTCTGTCAGGCCTCCTCGCAGACTGAATCACGGGCAGACATTCTTCTTCAAGAACTCCACGATGCTGGCAATCGAACTGCCCGGACCGAAGACCTCTTTGATGCCGAGTTTCTTCAGCCTCTTGACGTCGTCGTCGGGGATGATGCCGCCGGCAAAAACCAACACGCCTTTGACCTTCTTCATTTTCAACAACTCCATCACCCGGGAGAACTGCGCCATGTGACCGCCCGACAGCGAACTCAACCCGATGGCGTCCACGTCCTCCTGTATCGCCGCGGCGACGATCTGTTCCGGCGTGTTGCGGATGCCGGTGTACACGACTTCCATCCCGGCGTCGCGCAAGCCCATCGCGACGACCAGCGCGCCGCGCTCATGACCGTCGAGCCCGGCCTTGGCGATCAAAATCTTGATGGGACGCCTCTGTTTCATTCCTTAGTGCTGTCACCCCGAGCAAAGCGAAGGGTCTCACTATACGCGGTCACGTCTTCGCAACCGGGAGATGCTTCGCTTCGCTCAGCATGACGAACCAGCCTGCTCATATCGAGTGCGAAGCCCGATGCTCCCCAAACTCCTTTCGCAACACCCGACAAATCTCCCCCAACGTCACGTAATTCCGAACGGAATCGATGATGACCGGCACCAGGTTCCCCGAACACTTCGCCGCTTTGTCCAGTGTCGCCAGACACTTGTCGACTTTGCTCGCATTCCGTTTCTTCCGCAGCGCGGCCAACTCCTTCCGCCGACGCGGTTCAAGCTTCGGATCGATCTTTTGCGTTTTCACCTTCACGGGCTTGCCGCTGACGAATTCGTTGACGCCGACGATAATTTTCTCTTTCTTGTCCACGGCTTTCTGGTGTTCGTACGCGGCCCGGTAGATTTCCTTGTAGACGTAACCGCTTTCGATGGCTTTCAGCATGCCGCCCATGTGGTCGATTTTGCTGAGGTACTCGCGCGCCTGCTGCTCGAGTTTGTCGGTGAGCGACTCGACGTAATAGCTGCCGCCGAGCGGGTCGGGTTCGGCGGTCACGCCCGACTCGTAAGCGATGATCTGTTGGGTGCGCAACGCCAACAATGCCGATTCCTCCGTCGGCAGCGCCAGGGCTTCGTCCTTGGCGTTCGTGTGCAGGCTCTGCGTGCCACCGAGCACGGCCGCCAGCGCTTCCAAGGTTGTCCGCACAACGTTGTTGTCGGGTTGTTGCGCGGTGAGCGAGGAGCCCGCCGTCTGCGTGTGGAACCGCAGCATCATCGAACGCTCGTTCTTCGCGCCAAACCGGTCGCGCATGATGTGCGCCCAGAGCCGACGGGCCGCGCGGAACTTCGCCACTTCTTCGAAGAAGTTGCTGTGACAGTTGAAGAAGAACGCGATGCGCGGGGCGAAGCTGTCCACCGCCAAGCCGCGTTCGACGCAGGTCTGAACATACGTGATGCCGTCGGCCAGCGTGAACGCGATCTCTTGGGCCGCGGTGCAGCCGGCTTCCCGCATGTGATAGCCGCCGACGCTGATCGTGTTCCAGCCCGGCACTTCCTTCGCGCAGAATTCCACGATGTCGGCGATCAGTCGCAGCGACGGTTTCGGTGGAAAAATGTACGTGCCGCGGGCGATGTACTCCTTGAGAATATCGTTCTGCACCGTGCCCGAGACTTTCGACCACGGCAGGCGCTGCTTCTCGGCCAGAACGAGATAAAACGCGAGCAGAATCGACGCCGTGGCGTTGATCGTCATCGACGTGCTGACTTTGTCGAGGGGGATGCCGCCGAACACCCGCTCCATGTCGGCGAGCGAGGAGATGGCGACGCCGACGCGGCCGACTTCGCCCAAGGCCATCGGATGATCGCTGTCGTACCCGATTTGGGTCGGCAGATCGAACGCCATCGAGAGACCCGTCTGGCCCTGCGCCAACAGGTACTTGTAGCGTCGGTTCGTCTCGCCGGCCGTGCCGAAGCCGGCGTATTGCCGCATCGTCCACAATTTCCCCCGATACATCGTCGCATGGACGCCGCGGGTGAAGGGGAATTTGCCGGGTTGTTCGGTGGGAGCGCTCATGATTCTGTAGCCGAGGCGCTTGCCCGCCTGAGGCGGGCGAAAGCCTCGGCCGAAGCTGACGCGTCGGCTAGAGTTTGCAGTAGATTAGTCATGTGGTTCGCACAACTCGACCAGGACGCCGTGGGCGCTTTTCGGGTGCAGAAATGCGATGCCGGCCCCGCTGGCGCCGGCGCGCGGCCTCTCGTCGATCAAATTCACGCCCGCCGTCTTGAGCGCCTTCAACCGTTCCGCCAACTTGTCGGTTTGAAACGTCACGTGATGCAAACCTTCGCCGCGTTTCTCGATGAACTTATGCACCGGACTGTCGGGCGCGGTTGGTTCGAGAAGCTCGACGGTTGTCTCGCCGGCTTTGAGCATGGCGACCCGGACCTTCTGCTCGGGCACGTCCTCGATGCGCAATAGTTCCAATCCGAGCGTGTCCACCCAGAACTTTTTTGCTTCCGCGATGCTCTTGACGGCGATCCCGATGTGGTCAATGCCCTTGATCATGTTGGCTCCGCCTTGGTAGGGCGCGACTGCCGGGCGCGCCGAATCGCGGACGGCCCGGCGGTCCGTCCCTACCGCGTCAAATCACCTTGCTCTTCCTCCATTCACGAATTCTTTCCGCGTTGTATCCCAACTCCCTCAGCACTTCTTCCGTGTGTTGCCCCAGCAGCGGCGGCGCGGTCGTTGCCTCGCCGGGGGTGTCGGAGAGTTTGACGGGTACGCCGGTCAGCCTCACTTTGCCGAGTTTCGGATGGGGGCGTTCGACGACCATCTCTCGGGCTCGGACCTGGGGATGCTCCAAGACTTCGGCGACGGTCAACACGGCGCCGCACGGGATGCCGTTCTTTTCGAAGAGACCGAGCCACTCGTCGGCGCCCTTCTCGGCGAACACCTCCTGCAGAATTGGAAATAGTTCGTCGTGGTTTTGGACGCGTTGGGGATTGGTGGCGAACTTCTCGTGCGTCTTGAGGTCGGGCCGCGCGATGAGGCCGCAGAACTGCTGCCACAGCCGATCGTTGCCGACGGCCAGATTGAAGTACCGGTCCCGCGCCTTGAACGTCTCGTAGGGCACAATCGTCGGATGCCGGTTGCCTTTGCGCGTCGGCGATTTGCCGGTCCCGAAATAAATGCCCGCCTGATACGTGAGGAACGAGACCTGTCCATCCAGCAACGAGACGTCCACTTTCTGGCCCCGGCCCGTGCGCTGGCGGGCGTGGAGCGCGAGCAGGATGCCGAGCGTCGCGTAAATGCCCGCCGCGATGTCAGCCAACGACGTTCCCGTCTTGTACGGCGGGCCGTTCGGGTTGCCCGTCAGGCTCATGATGCCGCCCTGGCCTTGTATCGCAAGGTCGTAGCCCGGCCGATCCGCCCATGGACCCGTGTGACCGTAACCCGTGACGGAGGCATAGATGATCTTCGGATTGAGTCTCGCAACTTCGTCGTAGCCGAACCCGATGCTCTGCAAAAAGTCGCGCCGGAAGTTCTCCACCAACACGTCGGAACGCTGGATCAGTTTCGTCAGAATCTCGCGGCCTTCGGACGATTTGAGGTTCAGGGTGAGCGATCTCTTGCCGCGGTTGATGCTCATGAAATAGACGCTCTCGCCATCCACGAACGGCGGACCGTAAGCCCGCGTGTCGTCGCCCTTGTCAGGGTTCTCGATCTTGACGATTTCCGCACCGAAATCGCTGAGCAACATCGAACAGTACGGCCCTGCCAGGATGCGGGAAAGATCGAGGACCCGGATGCCGTCCAGAGGTTTCACAAAGTCAAGGCTAACGACGCACGCTTGTCGCGGCAAGCGTTTTCCGCTACAAGAAGGCCGGTGATGAGACATTTCCTATTCGCCGCGCTCACGGCCCTGCTTCCACTGTCGTCGAGGGCCGACACGAACGACAATCTGCCCGATGCAAAGATCATTCTGGCCCGGGTATCGGCGAGTCGGCCGACAAAGGATTTTTCGTTGAAGGCGCGGCTGTTTGTGGGCCACGCCGATCCTGTGCCCGTGCAAATTCTCGTCTGGAACGGTACCAACGAGACGCGCACGATTTACCGTGGCGGCCAAACAGAAGCGCTCGTGATTCAACCCGTTAACGGCGCGCCGCGGTTCTATCTGCGGGGCGCAGGCGAACTGGCCGGCGCGCGGCGTGCGAAGAGTCTGCTCGGCTCACAATTCAGCTATTACGACCTCGGCTTGCCGTTCCTGCATTGGCCGAACGCCAAGCTCCTCGGCGAAAGTCGGGTGCGGGGGCGCGACTGTTTCGTGATCGAGAGCGCTGCTGACGGCGAGCCGTATGCCCGCGTGAAGATGTGGATCGACGAAGAGTATTTCGCGCTGCTGCGGGCAGAGGCATTCGACGCAAAGGGGACCCTAACGCGCCGCTTTGCGATCACCAGTTTCAAGAGGATCGGCGACATCTGGATCCCGCGCGGCCTGGAGGCGTCGGTCCTGCTGCCGTACCAGAGCCTGCCGAGCGAGGAGAAATCGCGCCTGGAAATATACGAGGGGAACTACGACGCTGCGCTTTCCGCCGAGCAGTTTGCGCCCGAGCGGTTCCAGTCTACGGCTTCCCGGTGAGACGGCTCAGGTCACCTCGTGCTTGGCGACCCACTGCATCCCGCGCCGCTCCCAATTTCGAAGCTTCATCTCCAAGTAGGTGACTTCACCCAGACTGCGAATCTGTTGTTCGATGTGCAGCAGGGTGCGCTTCATGCTCATATCGCGCTCGGCATGATCCTCTTTCCGGCCGGGATGATAATCGAACACGAAGAGTTCGCCTTCGATGTAAACGGACGACCCGATAACCTCCACGTTGAGTTTCTGCGTGTCAACGTAGTTGCGCACGAGAACGCCCTGGACCACCCGTAAAAGCCTCAATTCCTCGAGAGTCACGTTCCTCACACGACGGGCTCGCGGCGCGACGAGCTACTACACTTAGTATAGCGATTCAAATCGCTTGTGGCAAGACAGACTTTTCAGGGACCGCCGGGCGAACATCCGAAAAAGGAGCTTGTGGAACCAGCCCCAATTCGACGAGTAATTCCCGGTCGGCGTCCGCCTCGGGATTCTGGGCGGTGAGGAGCCTGTTGCCGTAAAAAATCGAGTTGGCGCCGGCAAAGAAGCACAGCGCCTGCGCCTCGCGAGACAATCGCGTGCGCCCTGCCGAAAGCCGCACTTTCGAGCGTGGCAACACGAGGCGCGTTGTCGCCACCAGCCGCACCAGTTCGAACACGTCCACCGGCGGCTGATTCTCCAGCGGGGTACCCGGCATCGCCATCAGACAGTTGATCGGCACGCTTTCGGGCGGTGGATCGAACGCCATCAACACTTCCAGCATGCGCAACCGGTCGTCAACGCTCTCACCCATGCCGATGATCCCGCCGCAGCAGACCGACAGGCCCACTCTCTGCACTGCCTTGATGGTATTGAGCCTGTCCTGGAACGTGTGGGTGGTGACAATCTGCGGATAAAACTCGGGGCTGGTGTCAATGTTGTGGTTGTACGCGGTGACGCCCGCGTCTTTCAGCTGTTGTGCGGCGGACTCGGTCAGATGGCCGAGAGTCACGCACACCTCCATGCCCAGTTGGCTGACCGCCCGCACCGTTTCGAGCACGGACGCAAACTGTTGCGTTCCCTCCCGAACACCGTTCCACGCGGCGCCCATGCAGAAGCGGGTCGACCCGCCGGCGCGCGCGCGCCGGGCAACCTCAAGGATTTCCTCGGTGCCCATCAGCCGCTGCGGCTCGACGGCGGTATCGTAGCGTGCGCTCTGGGCGCAATATGCGCAGTCCTCGCTGCAACCGCCCGTCTTGATGCTCAACAGCGTACAAAGTTGGACTTCGTCGCCCTTCCAGTGCTCGAGGTAAGCCGTCCGTGCCTGTTGAATCAGGTCAAAGAACGGCTGCGAATAAATCTCTTGAAGCTGTTTCAGCGTGCAGGAAATCATTTATCTGCTGCCCCGTAACAACCACATACACAAGGATTTGCACAAGCAGAACTTGTTGCCATCGCCCTCAGGCTACAAAAAACGTCCCCGCATTGCAAGCGCCTCATGGTTCTGGTACGGTATCGCCCCGGCTATGGACAAAATCCTCCAGACGATTTGTGGCATGCTGCAGAGCCCCGACGGCATGCGGCGCTGCGCCGCGGCCATGGTCATCACCGAACTTCGTCCCAGGCAAGAAGCGGTGGTCAAAGCGCTTGGCACCGCCCTGAAGGACGCGAACCAATTGCTGACGCGCTACGTGCTGGAAGCCTTCGAAACGCTGGAAACGCGCGCGGTTGTCCCTTATGTCCTGCCCTTGCTGGAGGCGCCGGAGGTTGAAACGAAGCTGCGGGCCGCCGCCATCATCGCCCGGGCGGGGGGCGACAACGTCGCCAGCCTTCGCAATCAGTTTATCAAGGCCAACCCGCAGCAGAAACGCGTGCTCGTCGACATCCTCGCCCGCATCCACAACCGCGAGGCGATGCAGCTGATCCTCGACGTGTTGTTCGATCCCGATTTTGAGTTGGTCAAGGAAGCCTGTCAGGCCGTGCGCCGTCACATCGTCGATGCCACCCCGAAGGACCGCTTGGCGCTGCACCGACAGGTTGTCAGGTTCATGAACGGTGCCCGGGTGAAGAAGAACGACCGGGTGCTGACTTCCTGCCTGTTGCTCATTGGCTACACCGGTGCCCCCGATGCGCGCAAGATCTTGTTGAAATACTCGACGCCGAGGAACCTCGGTTACATCCGCCGCAACGCTCTCCTCGGTCTCAAGGGCCTGCAGTATTCAGGTGCCGTGGTCAACCAGGTCGCCCGCCAGATGTTCAAGTACCTCGGCGAACCCGATTATCCGAACGTGGTGCAGAACGCGCTCGACATCATCGAGAAATTGTCGCTTGGTAAAGCCTACGACTCGCAGTGGCGCAAGCTCTTGAAGAGCAAGCACCCGAGCGTGCGAGCGTTTGCCACCCGCCGGCTGGCGGCGACCGACAACGCAGCCGGCAATCGGCTGATGATGTCGCTCCTCAAGCACCCTGACGCGCAGGTCAGCGAAATCGCCGCGGGCGCGCTGGCGCGGCACAAGGGCGCAACCAAGCTGTTGTTCGCTGCGCTCGCGCGCGAGCGCAAGCTCGAGCCGGCTTGGCAGCTGGCAAAGATTCTCAAGCCGCACGGCGAATCAGCGGACAAGAAGACGCTCAAGAAACTCGCCGGGCTTGCTTCTCGTGCCCTCGGAGGGGGCGACCGCCGCCACGAGCCGCTGCTCTACTTGCTGCGGAACGCCAATTCAAAGCTGGCTGACAGTGTCTACCGCGACGTCGGTCTCAAACACAAGAAGGCCAAGAAATGGGCGAAAGCCGTCGAATGCCTGCGACAGCTCGCGCGGTCGGAGACTTTCGACAACGAACTGCGGTTCGAGCTGAGCGTCTGCAACCTCAAGCAATCCGCGCGGGACGTCGCGCCGCACTTGCGCGCGGAAGACCATGCGCTCCGCGGTTTCCAAACGCTGCTTCAAGACAAGCGCTTCAAATTGTTCGAGCGACTGAAGAAGGAGCGGGCGCTCACGGCCGCCGATCTCTATTACGTCGGCTTCCATTTCAGCGAGGGAACGGGGATTGAGTCAAAATTCGGACGAAAAGTCCTTGAGTACGTCGGGAAACGCTGGGCGACGACAAAGGAAGGCAAAGCGGCCAAGAGCAAACTCAAACTCGCTCCGCAGCAGCAACAGTCAATCACGCCCGTTCCCGCCGTCGAACCCGGCCAGAGCAGCTAGCGCGCTTCACGCAACGCGTTTGCCAGGCCGATCCACTCTTCCAGTGTCAATTCCTCGGCGCGCGCGGTCGCGGAAAGTCCCAGCCGGGAAAACGCCTCGTCCACCTGCGCCTGGCCGGCCAGCAGTTTCCGGAGCGTTTTGCGCCGGTGACTGAACCCGGCGCGTACGATCTCGTGGAACGGCGCCCCGGGCTCGAGCTGCACCCGCGGGTCGCGCCGGTCCAGCACGACGACGGCGCTATCAACCCGTGGCGACGGATAAAAGCAGCCCGGCGAGACCACGTGCGCTATCGTGCAGTGGTAATGCAATTGGGTAAACAACGTCAGCCCGCCGTACTCTTTCCGGCGGGGCCGGGCGGCGAGCCGTTGGGCCACTTCACGCTGCAACGTCACCACCATTCGGCGCGGCTTGAGATCGCCGTCCACCAACCGTTCCAAGATCGGCGTGGAAATACTGTACGGCAGGTTCGACACAACCTTGAACCCCGAACCGGGAACCGGGAACCGGGAACCCAGAACCTCCACCGCATCGCCTTCGATAAGTTCGACCTGGGCAAACCGCTGGCGAAGGTAGGCACACAGCCGCGGATCCTTCTCGATGGCGACGACGCGGTGGACGCGCTCGACGAGCACCTCCGTCAGCACCCCCAGTCCCGGCCCGATTTCCAACACCGTCTCATCGCGTCGGACGTCGGCTTCGCGAAGAATGATGTGCAAAATGTTGCTGTCGATCAGGAAATTCTGCCCGAGCGTTTTGCTGGGGCGGATGCCGAATTCGTCAAGCAACCGTCGGACTTCGGTCAGCGTCATTCCGGTAATTCTCTCACGCCCCGATGCCCCGACGCAAAGAACTTCTGCGTGTTGGACGCGCATTCGCCCGGGGCGCCCCGGCGTCTCTCGGCCGCGCTCCGGGCTGTCAAAACTCTTTAGAAATGTCCCCGTCTGGGACTCGATAGAAATGTCCCCTTTGGCAGTTGCCTGGTGGTTTGGTTTTGTCGTTGTTGTGGATGTTGTCGTGTCCGTCCGCCTCCCCTCGGTGGGGGGAGGAGGGGG
>DATIZX010000043.1:0-67795 GCA_035516795.1 Verrucomicrobiia bacterium | reverse complement strand
AGTACCGGGCTAACAAACATTCTGAGCGGTGGGACCGGCGGCGGCGTGATTACGAACATGGTTGACACCGGCGGCGCCACCAACGCGTCGCGGTATTACCGGATTCGGGTGATAACGCCATGAGATTCAGGAGCGCAGCCGGGAGGATCAAACGGCAAACAAATAACGAACCAAGCCGCGTTCACGACTCGGTGAACAGCCCGCGGCTGCGCTCCAATTTCCTCGAAAGGCGAAACCTAATATGAAATCTAAGTTTCTCGCGCTTCTCGCGCTGAATCTCGTGGTCGTGTTCTCTGCCAACGGACAATTCAGCGCTAACTTCCAAACCAACACCATCAGCGCCGTCACCAGCAACTGGGTGGGCAACGGGACGTACGTTGTCGGGAGCAATACGTTTGCTGACGTGCTGCAAATCACCAACAGCGGGGTTCTATCCAATGGTACCGGCAGCATCGGTTACGACTCGGTGAATCCGCCTTCGGGCGGACAAGTCCCTCGGCTGCGCTCAAGCTTTCCACGTCGGGCAGGTTCAAGCCGCCTGATGGTTTGACAGAAATGAATGCGCAGTTTTAGCGAGGCGTGATGGGCACGATGGCGTCGGACTTTACCCATCCTTGTTGGCCATCGGCGCGTTCCACCAACAGCCATTGGTCGCGATCTTCCCGGATGACGATCTTGGTGCCTTCGGCGAGCTTGAAATGAACCGTCGATTCCGGCAACGGCGCAAAGCGCGCCTCGCTGTCGTCGATAACGACGACGGCTTGGGGCGCCGTGTGTCGGGTGATTGCTTCGTAACCCAAGGCGAAAGCGGAAGCTCCGAATCCAAGAAACCCAATAATGGCCACAACCAGAAATGCCGTGTGCGCTCTCGGCAAAAAGATACATCCTGCTACGGCCAGCAAAGTCAGCCAGAGCGCGACGAGTTCAAACGCCCCCCATTCCGTCGGCGTATGGCTCACCACCACGCTGTGCAGAAATCTCTGGATTGCGCGCGGCGGGGTGTTCACGTCCTCCACGCCCAACCGTTGTTCTGCGAATCTGAGGTTAGCCAGAACGTCGGGGTCGCGTGGGGTCAACCGTCGCGCCCGTTCGTAATTGAGAATGGCCAATCCCAGTTTGCCCTCGCGGAACCATGCATTCCCGAGATTGTAGTACACGTTCGCCGTCTTGGGCGTGATTTTCTCATAGGCCGCTGCCGCCTCGGGGAACTTCCCCTCGTCGTACAGCTTGTTGGCGGCCCTGAAGTCACTGGTGGTTCCTGCGAATGAAAGCTGAGCACAAAGCAAGAACAGGCAGAAGCAGACGGCCTTCGGGATTCTGCTTCCTGGCTTCTGTTGGCTAAAGTTGTTTCTTCTCAAACTCATCGATCAAACGTTCCACTTTTTCCCGTGTCGCGGTTACGCCGTTATCAGCATCGCCGCCGGCAAAACGGACCGTGTCACAGACTTCAAAACACGCCTTCGTATCCGCCGCCAATTCGCCATTCACGCCGCGCGGCACAAGTTGCTCGTCCACAATGGATGCGGTAATACCGCCACTGGGAATATTCAGGCGGTCGCCCAGATAGCTCTGCAGTGCGTGTTGCACTTCGTCGTAACTTGTGGCGGAAGCGAGAAGTTTGCGCGCGCTCTTTGCCGCCCGGCTGCGGCGAGCATAAGCCACGTCACCGCGCAACTTGTCCCGGCGCCATTTCCAGCCGATGCCCCCGAACAAACCGAGGACTGGTATAATATTCAGCATCCAAAACGTCGACGTTGCATAAAACGGAATGGTGGCCGCGGTTGGCCCCAAATCCCCTTTGAGATAGACGATGTCCTGTCCGAGTTTCTCTTCCGGTCGCAATCGGCTGCCGCCGCTGACAATCTCGGTTTGTCCACCACTGTTGGCTTTGACCATGAGCTGGATCGGTGGTTGCATGGCCACTTTGTAAGCTTTTGCCACCGGATCGAAATACGTGAGTCGCACATCGGGTAACTCTTTTACTTCGGTACTTTTGGGAATGAGCACCTGCTGAATGACCCGCTGACCAGACGTATTCAGGTCGTCCTTGGTTGTTTTCGTCGTCGGATCGTAGGTCTTAAAACCTTCCAGGGAGCCAAGCTTCGGCGCCGGCACGGTGTCGATGTTGCCGGTGCCGCTAATCTTGATCGTGAAGGTAATGGGGTCGCCAACGGCGAGTTCCGTCGGCTTGGCCGTCACTGCGAGGTTCCATTGTCCAATTGCCCCGGCAAAATCTGCGGGCCGGCCTTCCTCTGGCAACGGCAGCACTTCGATGTCCAAAGGATCCACCGGGACAGTGATGTCCTCGGTTTGGACTCGACCGAACCAGTCCTCGCCAACTCGCTTCTGGCATTTGATCGCCGCCGGCCCGAAGGCAAGCTTGCCGGTGCGTGTGGGAGTTACAACTCCTTCAATGGTAACGACGTTAAACGAAACCCCGTTGATGCCCCGCGATTCTGACCGCACCTTGTTGAGATGTCTGTAACCAAGGCCCTCTGCCTCCACCTGAAACCCGCTCAGTCCGTACAATGGGAAATCTGCACGAGCGAACAACACGACATTCAGCGGCGCGGTTTGACCGAGAAAAACCGGCTGCCGATCAAACTGGACGCGGGCATAGAGCCGCTCCTGCAGTTCGGGTTGCGCAGTGACGTTTTCAACTGTGATCTCAATCGGCTCCGTCGAGTACTTCTTACCGTCAACCTCAACTTCAGCCGCAGGAATTTTGAACTGGCCGGTTCTGTTCGGCGTCACTTGCCAAACCATGATGAATTGCTCAGACTTTTGGCCGTTGAAGTCAAAGGAGAGACTCTGCGTTGATGGCCCATTGAAACTCAATCCGTCAACTGATGGAATCGAGGCTTGGGCACCTCTTTGAGTTCCCTCCACCTTGATCGTCAAGCTCACCGACTCGCCAAAGGCGATGTGACTTCGATCCACCGAGGCGGTGACGGAAATCCCGGCGCGGGCGACCGCGCTGCAAAAACATATCAACGCTAACAGACACCCGACCAATGCCGTTGGGCGTCGAATGTTCAGCGTTGAATGTTGAGAGTTCACGTCGTCTTTGCTTACCAATCTTTGGCCGGCTTGCCTGAATCTTTCAAGTCCTTCATTTGGGCTTCGGGGAAAAAGTTCCAGTTCCGTTCGTTCTCCCGAAGATCGTTGAGGAGCGCTGTCGCCTGCATCTTTTCGTAATTCTCCGGCTGACCGCCCTTTTCCGGGGGATTCTGTTGCGGCTTTGTGGCCGCCTGTTGCTTCGCTTGTTCTTCTTGTTGCTTTTGCTGCTCCTGAGCTTGTTGCTGCTTTTGTTGTTCTGATTGCTGATTCTTGGCGTTCGGCTGTTGCTGGTTCTGGTCCTTCTGTTGCCCCTGTTGCTTTTCTTGCTCCTTCTGTTTGTCCTGCTGATTCTTTTGGTTTTGTTGTTGCTGCTGCTGCTGTTTCTTCAGTTCTTCCAGCTTCCTTTTAACGAAATCGCGATTGAACTTTGCGTCAGCATCCTGCGGATTCAATGCGAGCGCTCCCTCATAATCTTTGAGCGCATGTTCCCACAATTGTTGCGCCTGGGCCGGTTGTTCCTGACCGAGCCGGTAGCTGGTGTTGCCAAGATTATAGAGCGCGCGTTGCTGTAGCGAGCGGTCAGCGGAAGCGGTGGCGGTCTCGAACGAGGTTGCTGCCTGCGCGAAATCGTTGCTTTCATAGGCGGTCACGCCGGCATTATAACGTTGCGGCCATTCGGGTTTTGCGGCTAACGCCATTGAACCACCGAGACACAGAGAACACAGAGTCAAGGTGACTCTGGCGGCGCGCCTCTTCGCGAACGTTGCGGCTCGGTGATTCATATCTTCTTTCGGTCCGTCACGAACGTTTCCGTGATCAGCAGTGCAAACGCAATCCCCAGCGGCCATTGAAACCGCTCAAAATAACGCTTCTGCAGTCGTGCTTCGTACTCTTTGCGCTTGAGCTGCCCAATGCCTTTGTCGTAAATCGTATCCAGCCCAAAATCACCGGCCGCGCTCCGCACGTAAATTCCCCCGGTCTTCAACGCCAGTTGCTTCAGCGTTTCTTCATCGAGCCGCGATTTCACGACCTTACCGTCCTGGTCTTTCAGAAACTCCATCGGCTTGCCCGGTTCACGAATGGGAATCAATTCGCCCTCCGCTGTGCCGACACCAATCGCGTAAATTTTCACGCCCGCCCTCGCCGCTTCGCCGGCCGCCGCCAGCGCGTCGCCTTCTGTTTCTTCACCGTCGGTAATCAGTACAATCGCCCGGTCGCGTCCTTCGCCCGCTTCAAACCCTTTCAGCGCCGTGCGAATCGCGGCGCCAATCGCGGTGCCGCCTCGCGGAATGATTTGCGGATCCGCATCCTTCAACGTCAAACGAAAGGCTTCATAATCAATCGTCAATGGACACTGCACAAATGCCGTGCCGGCAAACGCCACCAAACCAATCCGGTCCCCGCGCAGCTTTTCCAGCAAGTCCTGCACAGCGTACTTGGCCTGTGCCAACCGATTCGGCCGCACGTCCTCCGTCAACATGCTCTTCGACACATCAAGCAACACAAAAATATCCACGCCCCGGCGTTTCACTTCGTGCCATTGGAAGCCCCAACGCGGCTGCGTCAACGCCAACGCAGTCAGAAATACCGTCAGGATGATCAGCGCGGCTTTCCAACGTCGCGCGACCGGACGGACCGCGGCGGCGAGCCGTTGCGCCAACGGCTGTGAGGCGAACCGTTCCAACGCTCGGCGCCGCGCCCGAAACGCCCAGACCACAAACAGGATCAAAATCGGTACGAGCACCAGCAACCAGAACGCGTTGGGATTGCCGAATTGCATTACGGCAGCCTCCGCAATCGCGTGTTTTCCAAGGTCACCGACAATAACAGGCATCCGAGTCCCGGCACGAGAAACCACGGGAATAATTCCTGCCACTCTTCGTACGCGTTGGTCTCGACCTTCTCTTTTTCCATGGCATCGATTTGTGCGTAAGTCTTCTTCAGCGACTCCGTGTCCGCCGCTCGGAAATATTGTCCTCCGGTGATGGTGGCGATTTGCTTCAACAGATTCTCATCGAGGTCGGCCCGGATGGGCTGATAACCCACGAGATTGCCGGCTTGATCGTAAACGGGCATCGGCGCCAGGCCCTGCGAACCCGCGCCCACCGTATACACGCGCACGTGAAACTCCTTCGCCGCATTGGCGGCGTCGAGCGCGGGCGGATTATGCACGTTCTCGCCGCCATCGGTCAGGAGCACGATCACTTTGCTCTTGGCCTTCGTGTCCCGCAACCGATTGACTCCCGTGCCGAGGCCGGCGCCAATTGCGGTGTTGCCTTCCACCAACCCAATCTTCACCCGGTCCAAATTCCGCTCCAGCCAATCATGATCGAGCGTCAGTGGACTGGCCACATAAGCGTGCGTGCCAAACACGACCATGCCGATGCGATCGTTGGGCCGGTCGTGAATGAACTCGCGGACCACGTCTTTGACCGCGTCGATTCGGGATTCGCGCTGGCCGGCTTTTTCGTAGTCCATCGCCTGCATGCTGCCAGAGATGTCGACTACCAGAACGATGTCAATCCCTTCCGTCCGGATCTTGCTTTCGCTGCGTCCCAGTTGCGGTCGTGCCAGGGCCAGAACGAAGAAGACCAGCGTCCCGCCCCGCAACGTGAGCAGTAGCGGCCCACCCAATGCCGTCCAAAAAGACGATAGCGGCTTCGCTACTGCAATCGACGAGAACTTCAGTCCACCGCGCCGCGCCGAACGGCGTTCCCACCAAAGCCACAACGGCAGAAGCAACAACAGCAACAGCAGCCATGGACTGGCGAATTTCATGGCTCTTCCTTCTGTGGGAGCGGCTTCCCGGCCGCAACCGGTTCTTGCCCTGGCGACAGGGAGGTCGCCCCCGCGGAAGATTCCTCCACGAATTTTTCCGCGGCGGCAAACGCACGTTCTTTGTCTTCTTCGCCGGGCCGGAAGCGCGCAAACTTTACCAGGTCGGATTCTTCGAGAAACGCGCCGAGCAATTCCTTGTGCTCTGCCAAGAGCGCATGATCGTGGGATACTTCGTGAAGGAATTCTTCAGTGGTGCGCTCGGGGGCCCGCAAGCCCATTTGGTTCTCGAGATAATGCCGCACGATGTCCGAAAGTTTCGTGTAAAACTCTTCGACAACCGGATTCTCCTCGCGCAATTGCCGCAGAGCACGCCTCGCCAATTCATAAGGTGACAGCGGCACAGGCGCCTCACCTGCAGCCGGCATCAAGCGTCTGCGACGCCACCACCAGAGCGCCAGCGCCGCGATCGCCACGACCGCCAGCACCAGCCACAGCCACCACCAGTCATGCGGCACCGGCACCAGTCCTTTGATGTCGCGAATATCTGTCCGGGCATTCGTCATGATTGGCGCTTCAGATGCGTCTCTCTCTCATTCGGAAAAATCGAATCAAGGGCCGCATGTAATCCTCGTCGCAGCGGATCTCGACCTGATCCACTCCGGTGGAGCGGAACAACTGGCGCAAGCCATCGAGCCGTTCCCTGGCTTTCTGTGCGTACGTCTCGCGCACATTGCGGTCGGACGTATCCACCAAAGCGTGTTCGCCCGTCTCGGCGTCGCGCAATTCCACCAAACCGACCGCGGGCAATTCCTGTTCGCGCGGGTCGCGGATGCTCAGGGCGACAAGGTCATGACGTTTGCCCGCGATCTGCAGCTTTTTGCGAAAATCTTCGTCTTGAAAATCCGACAACAGAAACGTCACAGCCCGACGCCGGGTCACCTGACGCAAATAGTCGAGCGCCAGATTCAAGTCCGTGCCGGTCCCTTTTGGCTCGAACGCCAGGATTTCACGAATGACGCGCAATACATGCCGGCGACCCTTGTTCGGCGGCACGAACTTCTCGATCGCGTCGGTGAACATGATGAGGCCGACCTTGTCGTTGTTGCGGATCGCCGAAAAGGCGAGCACCGCAGCCAACTCGGCAGCGAGTTCGTTCTTGGTTTGCCGGATGCTGCCGAACTGGCCCGAGGCGCTGACGTCCACCACGAGCATCACGGTTAACTCGCGCTCTTCCTTGAACTTCTTCACATATGGATGGCCGAACCGCGCGGTGACGTTCCAATCGATGGAACGCACTTCGTCGCCCGGCAGGTATTCGCGGACCTCCTCGAACTCCATGCCGCGGCCTTTAAAGACGGAATGGTATTGTCCACCCAGCACATCCGTAACTTCACGGTTCGTGCGAATTTCAATCTGGCGAACTTTTTTGAGAATGTCGCGGGGTAACATAAACGGCCGGTTGCGAATGCAATTCGCTCCTACGGAACGGGAACCTCATCAAAGATCTTCTTGATTACATCTTCGCTGGTCATGTCCTCGGCTTCGGCTTCGTAGCTGACGATGACGCGATGGCGCAACACATCCATGCCGATGGTCTTCACATCTTGCGGCGTGACATAACCGCGCCCTTGCAGGAACGCGTACGCTTTCGCGGCAATGGCCAGGTAAATCGTCGCGCGCGGGGACGCGCCGTACTGAATCAGGTCGCCCATTTCGATCTTGTAAGACTTTGGGTCGCGTGTAGCAAAAACGAGATCAACAATGTAATTCTTGATCTTGTCGTCCATGTAGACCGAATCCACCACCTTCCGCGCCTTGAGAATCTGGTCGGGCGTTACCACCGCCTGCGTTACGATCTGTTTGCCGGTCTCCGCCATACGCTCCATGATTTCGCGTTCCTCCTGTTTGCTCGGGTAACCGATGGACAACTTCAGCATGAACCGGTCGACCTGCGCTTCCGGCAATGGATACGTGCCCTCCTGTTCGATCGGGTTCTGCGTCGCCAGCACGAGAAATGGCTCAGGCAGCTTGAAGGTCTGTTCGCCAATCGTCACCTGCCGTTCCTGCATCGCTTCGAGCAATGCGCTCTGCACCTTGGCCGGAGCACGGTTGATTTCGTCGGCCAAAATCAGGTTCGCGAACACCGGCCCTTTCTTGATGCGAAACTCGCCGTCTTTCGGATTGTAAATCAGCGTGCCGATCACGTCCGCCGGCAACAGATCGGGCGTGAACTGAATCCGATGGAACGCAGTCTGGATGGCAGCGGACAGGGTTTTCACCGACAACGTCTTGGCCAAACCCGGCACGCCCTCGAGCAACACGTGCCCATCGGCGAGCAATCCAATTAGCAATCGTTCGATAAGATACTTCTGGCCGACAATGACCCGGCCGATCTCGGCCACCAATGCCCGGACGAATTCGCTCTCACGTTTGACTTGCTCGTTAATTGCGGCAATGCCTTGATCCATAATTCCTTCCTCGATTGGGGTTTACATCCGAAAAGTAACTTGTTCGACAATTCTGCCATAAAGAAGGTTCAATCTGAAGCGCAGGAAACTTTGGCGTCATGGCGGCTTGGAAAAGGCAGCCGAACGCCTGCCCGTCCAGCTTATTCGGCGCTCTCTGCGCCTGTGCGGCGACGAGATGTCGCATCACAAAAAGGAACTACAGGCCGCCTATCGACCCATACCCGAGACTATGCAGGCCGGTGGCGGACGATTCAACACCAGCCAATAGATCTGCAGTTGCTCGACGGCTTCGACGAATTTCTCGAAATCGACCGGTTTCCTAACGTAGCTATTCACATGATTCACATACGCTGCGCACAAATCTTGTTCCTCTGCCGACGAAGTGAGGATCACCACGGGAAGCAGTTTGGTTCGTTCATCCGAACGGATGCGCTTCAGCACGTCGATGCCGTTGATTTTCGGAAGTTTGATGTCGAGCAGCACGACCTCGGGTTGGACGTTGACATCGCGTCCCGCGTGGCTCCCTGTCCCAAATAGATAATCCAGCGCTTCCTGGCCATCGCGGACGACCACGACCTCATTGCTCACCCTGCGCTTCCGCAAGGCCCGTAACGTCAACTCTTCGTCGTCCGGATCGTCTTCCACCAGTAATATGATTTTCTCACTCATATGTTTTTCCTGTCTCATGGTCCACAGGTGTAGAGCCTGCGACTACAATGTGAAATAAAACGTGGCGCCTTTTTCGACCGCTCCTTCCGCCCAGGTGCGTCCGCCATGCCGGCGAACGATCCGCTGGACAGTAGCCAGACCAATGCCCGTGCCCTCAAATTCAGTTTGTCGATGCAGCCGCTGGAACGGAGCAAACAACAAATCCCCGTGCGACATGTCAAAACCGGCTCCATCGTCCCGTACAAAATACACGCGTGCTCCATTCTGTTTCAGGCTGCCAAATTCAATTCTCGCCGTCGGATGCTTGGAAGTGTACTTCCACGAATTGCGAAGGAGGTTGTCCATCACCACGTACAGCAATTGTGCGTCACCCTGCACTTTCATGCCTTCTTCAATAACAAAGGTCACCTTACGCTCAGGCTCCGATAGTTTCAACTCAGCGGCGACTTGCCGGGCAATCGAGGAGAGGTTGACCTGTTCCCGGCGCATCTCCGCACAGGTAATCCGGGACAATTTCAGCAGATCATCGATCAATGTGCCCATGCGTTTGGCGCCGACCCGAACCCGCTCCAATTGATGTCGGGCTTCCGTCTCCAGCTTGTTACCGTATTCCTCCAGCAACGACTGGCTGAAGCCATCGATGGCCCGCAACGGCGCGCGCAGGTCGTGGGAAACCGAATAGGAAAAGGCTTCCAGTTCCTTGTTGGAAACTTCCAATTCGGCTGTCCGCTGCAAAACGCGCTGCTCCAACTCGGCGTTGAGCTTTCGGATTTCCTGCTCCGCCCGGACCCGTGCCGTGATATCGCGACTGATGTTGGACGCTGCGATGATCCGACCGCTGGCGTCGCGGATCGGGGATACCGTGACCGAGACGTCGAGCATCGTGCCATCCTTGCGCAGGCGAACAGTGTCGAAGTGCTCCACGGATTCGCCCCGGAGAATTTTCTCGATCATCTCGGTTTCCTCCTGCTGGCGCTCGTCTGGGGTCAAAAAAAGTATCGAATGTCCCACTGCTTCTGTTGCGGTATAGCCAAAGATCTGTTCGGCGCCCTTGTTCCAACTCAAAATGACACTGTTCAGATCCTTCGTGATAATGGCATCATCGGAGGATTGCACGACAGCGGCCAAAAGGGCGGTCGTACGTTCGGCCTGTTTGCGCTCGGTAATGTCCCGGATAAAACCGGTGAAAATCTGTCGTTCTCCCGTGCCGATGCGCGTAATGCTCGCTTCGACCGGAAACTCCGCGCCATCCGCGCGCAAGGCGATCAATTCAATCCGTTTCCCCAGCAGAGGCGCCTGATTTGCCCTGAAATACTTCTGCAATTCCTGTTGGTACTTCTCGCGCAAGCGGCGCGGGATCAGCAACTCGACCATGTCCTTGCCAACCACGTCGCTTCGGTGATAACCGAAGGTGCGTTCCGCCGCCGGATTATATTCCAAAATCCGCCCTTCATGATCGATGGTGATGATGCTATCCAACGCCGATTCGAGAATTGCCCGCGTGCGTGCTTCGCTCTGGCGCAGAGAAGCATCGCGCTGCTGAATTTCGTCGAGCATGGTATTAAAAGAATCCGTCAGCAAGCCGATCTCGTCTTCGCTGAGGGCTTGAGCGCGCAGCGAATAGTCGTTGCTCCTGGAAATCGTACGGGCGGTCTCGGCCAGCTTGAGGAGCGGCTCCGCAATGCGCTTTTGCATCCACTCAGAGAGTCCGAAGGCGACCAAAATCGAGCCGATTACGATCAGTACGACCAAAAGCGTATAGGCGCGGTAGCGATCCGTGAGCGCAGAAAGATTGAACTTGAGAAACACCGTCCCCAGCCGACGACCATCTTCAACAACCGGCGTGAAAATAACGAACGCGCCGTTTTTAAATCGATGGCCGATTTCGACATGCTGGGGAAACGTACCGGCTGGCGCGTGGGGCGGATAGGTGGCAAAAACCTTCCCCTGCGCATCGTACAAACAAGCGGCCTCCATCCGTGGGTCGCTGCGGAACGCGGACAGGATGCGGGAGGCGTCCTGTTGATTCTGGAACGCGAGCGCGGCGGTCGAGTTGGCGGCCACCAAATCCGCCCGCGTCGCCAAGGAACGCGCCAGATTGCGACGGAACGTAACGACCTCGAACGTGATGAAGACCGTGCAGGCGGCCACCAACACGATGAGGCTCGTGCCGACGATGGCGATCATCAGCTTCGTTTTGATGGAGGGGAACCGGATTGTCATTGTTTCCTCGGGGCGGGGCCCAATACCTCAGCCTGTCGCAATAGTTGGGAACTGATCGTCAAGTGGGCGGCTTTGGCAGTTTCCAGATTGATTTGCAGGTGCAGCTTGTTCCCCACGAGGAGGAAACGAATCATGCCTCCGTGCGCCAGAAAACTTTCCGTTTCGCCGACGCTGAGAATGCTCCTGCCGCGGAGATGTTCGAAAATATGATTCAGTCGCAATGATTCCGACGGACTGATGAACAGCATCTGGCAGTTCGCGATGTCGCGCACATCCTGATAGTGCCGCACGACAATCTTGTGTTTGCCGACCGTTTCCTTCGCTACCACTTCTTTCAAGGTCGACCCAAAGGGATCGTCGCCCAGGATTCCAATGACGAACGGATCCGACACATCAGCGAAGGCATCAGCCGGCCATTGAACGAATTGAGTGAAGTTGAACAGAAAGACAGCTTTCAAATCATTCTCCCGCGCGGTCCGGTTCTGGAACTCGGAGGCGCTCGAGCCAGCCAGCGCCAAAGCCAAGAGGCCGGCGGCACCACAGGCCGCGAATCGTACTTGCCCCACGAAAGCTGCTCCTAAAAGCGGCATGTGACTTTTCCGTACACGCTACGCGGAATTTGGAGCGCCCCAAACTCCGGATGCTGATTGTCGTAAAGGTTCTGGCCGACGACAGCCAGCTCCCAATTCTTGAATTGCCACGCCAACCGGGCATCAAACGTGAAGTACGAGGGGACGCGGGGGGTGAGAGCGGTGGCCTGCAAGGCCTCCGCATACCGGCCCACCAGATCGAATTGAAAATGCGCCGGCAAATCCATCATGGATTGAATCAGGAACTGATGACGAGGATCGATGGCCTCGAACGTATCGCTGCCCGGGACCACCGCAGCACTCGTAGCTGAGATGTCTTCGTGCAAATAGTCGTACCCGCCCCGCCAACGCCACCAGGACGTCGCCTGAAAATTGCCAGAGACTTCCACACCCCAAGTGTTGGCTTTCTGGTCATTGGCGAAGACCAGGGCGGGAGGGGGCGCAGCATTCAGATCGACGCTCCGCAGGTCGTAGTAGTGATTGAAATACCCCGCCAGCGAGAAAGTCAGTTTATCAAAAGGCCGCGCCCGGTAACCCAGTTCGTAGGCAATCACCTTTTCGGAATCGAATTCGTGCTGAGGCGTGGTGATGAACGGAGTCACCTCGTCCGCATCAAATCGCGCCGGCGATCGAACGGCTCGTGAAACTGCGGCCCAAACGGTCTGCCTCGTGGTGGGCGTCCAGGCCAGACGCGCGCTGGGCTGCACTTCAAACCCGGAATAATCATTGTGTTCAAGTTTCGATCCCAGGGTCAATTTCAAGCGCTCGTCAATCACGGTGATCTCGTCCTGCAGGAATATGTTGAAAAGCTGCAGGTTTCGATTCTCCGGCGCAAACGACAACGCCGCAGTATTGTTCACTTCATCCCGCATCAGACGGTAGCCCGCGCCCCAAACAATGCTTTGCCGTTCCCCCAGGGGAAAGCGGTGCTGAAGATCGATGTCGTACGTTTTCAAATTGTCGCTGAATGAAGCCCCGGGCAGATTCCTCCAGGTGCGGTCGTAATACGCTTGCACGCTCAAATCGGACTCATAGGAAAACACATGCGTCCAGCGGCCCAATACATTCTGGCCATCCACCAGAGTGACGGTCGGCGTGCCTTCATCGCCTCCATAAAAATCGCCCTGCAACGTCATCGTGTTATCGTCCGACGGATAGTAATCGGCGCGAAAACCTCCCTGCGTCATGTCCCAAGCGTCCTCCGCGCTATCGCCGTTTGGCAGGTCTGTGTGCTCACGGTCGAAACGTTGGCCGTACAACCGAAAGAAAAAATTGGAGTTGACGCTGCCGCCATAGCGCAGTCCACCGAAATCCTGCAAGAAGGAGCCACCGGCGCCGGCGACATACAGGCCCTGTGTATCCCGCGCGCTTTTTGTGACGACATTGATCACACCGTTGATGGCGTTATCTCCCCACAGCGTCGCCCCCGGCCCGCTGATCACCTCGATGTGGTCGATATCTTCCAAGAGTACGTTCTGCACATCCCAAAACACTCCCCCGAAGAGCGGAGTGTATACCGAACGCCCGTCGATCATGACGAGCAGCTTATCGGCGAGACTGTTGTTGGAAAGCGGGGCAGCGTTGAATCCCCGAGCGGTGATGGCCCAATCGTGGGAGTTGACTTGGGCAACCTGCAAATTCGGCGCGAGCCGTAACGCCTCGGGAAGGCTGCTGGCACCCGACCGCTCGATATCTTCGGCGGTAATGACCTGGATCGCCGACGCAGTCTCCGAGAGCTTTTCGGGTTTCTTGGAAACGGTCGTGACCTGCATCTCGAACAATTGTTCCAGGCTGAGCTTCTTCAGTTCGCTGGCTTGATAGTTTTCGTTGGTCTCCGCGTAAGTTGGAACGGCAAGCGTCAACAACACGATCAGGATTAACGATGTGCGTGGATCGCGTCGAGACCCGAACCGGACGGATTTCCGAGCCTCACCTTCGGTTCTGATGGCTGCGTTGGAGTTCATTAAAGTTGCCTCACGACTTCCCATTCCGACAGCGAGCTTGTGTCCGCCGGATGCGTGCGCCCCGTCAAACGCGGACTTGGTGCCGAAGGCGTTTACCAAGGGACCGAAGATTCTGCCCCGGGGCCGTTGGTAACAACGCGGAAACTCGCTCGATCGGCACGGAGCAGGTTACGATCACACCTTTGCTCGGCTGATTTTCTACGCTGACCGTTCCGCCCACGGTTTCAGCGCGGTACTGCATGATTCTCAGCCCCATGCCCTTTAGCTCGGAATCGGGTGGAAGTCCCACGCCATCGTCTCTCACCGTGAGAATGACGGACCCATCGCGGGTCTCGAGACGAACCACGATCCGCCCGGCTTGAGAATGTTTGATGGCATTGTGGACGGCTTCCTGGGCGATACGGAAGAGCTGAATAGCCACCGGGCCTTTGAAGTCCGCGTACTTCGCGCTCTCATCTGACTCCACAACATAGGAGATGTTTTCGGGGTAACCGGGCTTGCGGATGATTTCCTCCAGCGCCACCAACAGCCCGAGTCGCTCCAGTTCCACCGGGTAAAAACCCTTCGCCAGATGCCGGGTTTGCTCGATGCAATGCTGGAGCAACGGTTCCAACTGTTTTGCCTCGCGAGCCAGCAGCGGAACCTTTTTCTCCAGTTTCGTTTGCAGCGCCACCAGCATGTAATTAATGCCGGTCAATTCCTGTCCGAGCCCGTCATGTAATTCGTGGCCGATACGAAGCTGTTCGCGTTCGATCGCGCGCGCCACCTCGGCTTCCAAACGCCGATGTTCCTCGACCGCCGCCTGGAGTTGCCGGTGGGCGAGCGTCAACTCGGCGGTGCGATCTTGCACGCGCTGTTCCAGTTCGTGCCGCCATGCTTCCAGTTCCGCCTCAGCCCTTTTACGCTCGGTGATGTCGCGAACGATTTTCGATACGCCTACAATGTTGCCCGTGCCGTTCTTGATCGGCGAAATCGTAATGGAAACCGGGAGCCGGCGGCCGTCTTTGGTCGTCCTCACGGATTCATAATGTTCGCTGTGTCGACCCGCCCGGAGTTGGACTAGTGCCGCTTGTTCTTCCGGCACTTTCTCCTGTGGGACAATGGTGCTCCAAACGGGCTGGCCGATAATTTCGGCCGCCGAGTAACCAAACAGTCGCTCGGCGGACGGATTCCAACTGTTCACGATTCCTTCCAACGAATGGCTGAAGATGGGGTCGTTGGAGGAATTGACGATGGCCTGCAACACGCGCTCCGTTTTCTTCCGTTCCCGCCGCGTCTTCGCTTCCCTTAGTTCCCGCTCAATCGCCGGCGCCAGCCGGGCGAGATTCCCTTTCATCAGGTAGTCGTGGGCGCCGGCTTTCATCGCGGCCACCGCGATTTCCTCGCCGATAGTTCCGGAAATCAAGATGAACGGCAAATCAATGTCCTCGTTACGGACGATCTTTAGTGCGTCGAATCCGTTGAAACCCGGCATCGCGTAATCGGAAATCACCACGTCCCACGCCTCCCGGTCAAGCGCAGCCTTCAAATCGGTGGGCATATCGACCCGCTCGTGAATTGGGTCAAATCCGGCCCGGCGTAGTTGGCACAATGCCAACTCCGTGTCATCCTCTGAATCCTCCACAAACAAAACGTGTATTGGGATGCTCATAACCGATTGCCGTCAGATACGCGGATTGCGCTCAGCCTCCGAGGAAGGCCGCAGCATCCATTCGACCCATAAATTCCGACGAGCGGATTCTTCAAACCAGCACCGATACCCGGGAACGTGAGTTGGTACCATATTGCGCGGCGGCGCGCAATCGGTGGCATTCCTAGAAACCTTTAGGAGAAAGGCTTAGAGAACCATGGGTCGGCGCCCGTACGCGGCGGCTTGGGATTCGTCACAGCAGCGAATTTATTGCCCGCGGCTTGGCATTGTTGCCACCCTGCGAATACAGCTTCTCGCCGTTCAGTTTGCGGGAGAAAATAACGCTCGCACGTTCATGGGCGGCCTCCAGGAGGAGTCGGCCGGTGTCCGTGCTTGGGGCGTCCCATTCGGAACACGCCGTGCGGGTCCTGTTCGAAGTGGTACAGTTTCGCGACTTTGATCTCCAAACCCTTCAACCACGTCTGCTGGTACAAGGTTACTGCCAGCACGGCACCGAGCACAGGACCAACCCAGTAAATCCACCAACCGTGCCAGTTACCGGCGACCAACGATGGTCCGAAACTGCGGGCGGGGTTGGTGCTCGTCCCCGAGATCGGTCCCTCCGCCCAGACCATGACCGCGTACAACAGTGGGAACAACGCCGGCGTGAACGCTCGCAACCGCGGCCGCCGCAGAAAATAAAACAGCAACCCCACCATCGCGAACGTCGCCAGCATTTCACCGGCAAGGCCCATCACTAACCCGGTCGGGACGGTCGCGCCAAACTCCACGCTCCGTCCCATCGCCCCCCACGCGAGCAGTGGCACGGCTCCGATGACGGCCCCGATCAACTGCGCGGCCACATAGCCAGTGGCGCAGCCGTCCGGTAGTTTTTTGATTAACCAGAATGCTAGCGTCACGACGGGATTGAGGTGCGCTCCGCTATGTTTGCCGACCGGCGAGATTGTGATCATGGCGCCGGTCATTCCAAATAGAAACCCGGTCAACACGCGGCGGAACCCCGCGTTCGGCAGCCACTGCGGGACCGGGCTACCCGCGCCGAAATCCAAGATCACAAACGACAATCCGATGCCAACCAACAATGCCGTGCCGATCAACTCCGATAGGAATATTGCCCGCGGCATTCGCATCAGTATCACAAACCAGATTCGTATTATTCAATTGACGACAGGGTTGAATCTTCTACCGAGGAGCGGCAACCGCTGGCGAAACAACCTCGCCCGGAGGTGAGACTGTCGCCTTTTCTTTACCGGCGCCAGGGGTAGACGTGGCGCAGCCTGATCCCAAGAACAACGCCGCCAGCAGAATCGCAAGACCCGTGAACATGTGTTTCATGATGAAGCCTCCGTACAAGTAACGTGCTGATTACAGATTCACACTTGCCGGAAAGCAAGAGCAAAACCATCTCGGCCTCGGATTCAGCTCGCGCCTCCAACCGTCAACTATCAGAACCACATGCAATTCGAAGCGCGGGTTCTTGGGCGCCGCCGTGGGCGGCCTACGGTCTGAGGAACACCGCGACTGCCAAGGGCGGCGAGAAGGTCGCACTGCCGGTCATGGTGCTCATCGGCGATACGACATTCGCGGCCGAGAAGTCCCTGCCATACAAAGCCAAGGTCCGCAAGTCCGGCTGCGCGAAATGAATCCGGCGAGTCCGGGAAAAGATTACAGTCAAGAGAAAGTGCTCGCGGTGAAGACCGGAGTTGTCCACGTTCCCCCCGCACAATTCCGAGCAGGTAGCATTGGCACTCGGCTCTTGTCCTGAGTTCTGGAGTCGGAATATTGCGCTCGCCAAAATGCGATTCATGATAGGAGTGGCTGACATCGGCTTGCATTATTCGCTGTTAGGCGTAGTCTGTTTTTGGCAGCAGATTGGAGTGTGCCATGAAACGTCCCGCCAACCTTCTCAGTGCGGTTGCCCTCGCTATTGTCGTCAGCTTCTCGGGCTTAACAGCGTTGGCCCATAACGCCCGTGGATCAGGAGCAGTTTTCTCGTTGGGCGGACGTGCTGGCGGATACCGCGGTGGATATTCTGGTAGGTTCTTGAATGGATTCCGGAGCGGATATTTCGCAAGGAACTACCATCAGTACGGGCGATTTGGCCGTTGGTATCGTTCGGACTTCTCCTTCGCTTACGTGTACTCGCTTCCACCAAGCTACGATTACTGCGACTATCCACCGCCGCCCGTGTACGATACACCCACTGTCGTCTACAGTTCACCCACCGTCTACAGTTCACCGCCGGCGGTAATCTACGCTTCACCATTGCCCGCTCCAGAGGCGCAAAACTCACAGTTGGTGGCTGTTGATCATTCGGTTCCGGCGGTGGCAGCGGATCACGATATTCCTCAAGCAGCGTCAATGCGTCAACAACAGTTTACGACACAGTATAGCCCCCAAAGTCAATCGTTGGGAGTAGCGGAAGTGAAGGCGCTGGCCAAGGTTGGGCTGAGTGATAAAGTCATCATTGACCAAATCCGCAATTCCCATGTGGTGTATCACTTGACAGCCGTTGAAATCATCGACATGAAAGAAAGCGGTGTAAGCCCAAAAGTCATCGACTTCATGATTAGCACTTCTTCTGGTGCGTCAAGCCCGAGCGATCAGCCGTTCAAGCTGACCGGCATTATGAACCTGCCCGACGGTGATTTACTCGCGGTGATCAACGGCAAGGTCGTAGTCGAGAAGAACTATGTCGACGGCGCGACTGTAAAGAAAATCGACCGCGATCAGGTGACGTTGGATTTGAACGGACACGACTTCGTGGTCCGTCTTTAACGGAGACCAGGCGAGTTCCTCGAATACCTGTCTTACAGTTGCACCCTTGGGTTTCCAAACGTTCCTCCAGGCGATGTCCGCATGGTTGAATGAGAAACTGAATCTGCGCAAAACGATCCGTGAAGGACTCCCCGGCCTGAGCAACCGCTGCGAGATGCTCTTCACGCAACATCATTAGGCTCATGCCGCCAGTGCCTTTTATCCATCGCCGTTCGACGAAGCGGCCATTGTGACGGTGGATGGAGTAGAGGAGTACGCCACGACAACCATCGGCCAGGGGTCGGCCATCGTCTGGAAACGCTCAAGGAGTTGCGCTTCCCGCACTCTCTCGGCCTGCTCTATTCGGCGTTCACTGCGTACTGTGGGTTCCGCGTCAATTCCGGCGAGTACAAGCTGATGGGCCTCGCGCCATATGGCGAGCCGAAATATGTGCAGACGATCTACGAGCACCTCATGGATTTGAAACCCGATGGCTCGTTTGGGTTGGATCTGGATTGTTTTGATTTCCTGCGCGGGGTACGGATGACCAACGCAAGATTCCATCGGCTTTTTTGGCGGCCCACCCCGGCAACCGGACGGCGCAGTTGAGACCCGCTACACGGCTGTGGCGTGCTGGTGAACACCTCCTTCAATGTGCATGGCGCGCCTGTGGTTTGCACGCCAGACGACGCCTATCGCTGCTTCGTCAACACCGGGATGGACTACCTGGTCATTGGCAATTTCATCCTGGAGCGTACGGTCCGGCCATTGAAGAAACTCGAACGGAACGCTCCGCTGACTCCGGACCAAGACAGGCGACTGAAACTGAAGGAAAATCCTCGGGAGTGGCAGAAATTCACAGCGTCAGTGGCAGTGCTCTTGGCTGCAGCCACCGCCGCGCTTTGGAAGCGGCAAATCATCTCACCGCCGCTGTTAATCCTAGTGCTTATCGTGTTGGGCTTGTTACTGCTCGCTTGCCTGATCCGTCCACGGTGGTTCCGGTGCTTCTACCGCGCGGGGATGGCCCGAGTTCCGGAGTCGGCCATGTCGTGAGTGTGGTTCTGCTGGGGTTGTTTTTTCACTGCGTCTTGACGCCACTTGCGTTAATCATGCGGCTCATTGGGGTGGACCTACTCAAACTCAAAAGAGACCCGAGCGCCGTCATCTATTGGCAGCCCGCAAAACCGAACGAACGTTTTGACCGGGAGTTCTGACTGGCAGTTACACCGAGCCGCAAATTCCGACGACAAATGGACGAAGTTGTCTTGCGCCGTGCAACCAACATCGTCACGGCACAATGCGCACGCGGTAGTAGCGGGCCGGTGCATTGGTGGCTGCGTTGGTGTCGAGATAATTGGTCACCGTGCCGACCGTGTTGGTAACGGTAAAGATGTCCGTGAAGTTTGTAACGTAATCCCCGCCTCCGTCGCCCGCCGCTGCCTGCAACGCATTGGTCCTGCCGCTGCCCATCGTCCAGGTAACGCGGATATCGTTGCCTTCGGGTTCAATCGAGACGATACGCAACGAAGAGGTGCTGTCGGTCGGATCGGTGCCGGCAAGAAACTCCAGCATGTTATTCTGACCATCGCCGTCCGGATCCGCATTGGCGTCAGCTTGTGGGCAGTTGGTACAGTTGAAATAATTCATTTGCCATTGCTGGAACGGCGTCAGTTGCGCCGTCGTTGTTGCGCTGACCTCGACGGAATTCGTGCTTTGGCAAGAACCTTGGGTGGTCGTCACCACGTAATAATACAGCGTTCCGTCTGCCAAGCCGGTATCGGTATAAGTGGTACCGGTCGCGCCGTTCGTCACTGTCACGTAGGGGCCGCCACTGACCATTGATCGGTAGATGCCGTAGCCGTTGGCACCCGGCACTGCGTTCCAAGCCAAGGCCACTTGCTCAACTCCACCACTCGCTGTCAGTCCGGTCGGTGCCGAGGGAGTGGGCAGGATGATTTCGATGCCGCTGGATTTTGGCTCGTCTACGCTGCCCACAGTAAACTGAACGACGATCTGACCACTACTATTAGGCGTTGTCATGAACTCCGGAACGATCGCCTTGTACTGTCCGCCGGCTGCCACGAAGATATCGTAGTTTGTCAGGACCTGGGTGCCATTGATCGTGACATTGAATGTACGTTTATTGGCCGCGTTCCAGTAAAACTCGGCCTCATGCAGCCGCACTTTGTAAGCGGTGCCGGTCGTCAGGCCGCCGAAAGCGTACGTAAAAGTGCCGTAACGCTCGGTTTGATAGACGGCTTGAGGTGCGGGATTGGTCACACCAGTGGTGTCAATAGCCGATCCTGTCGGCGCAGCCACAGTTCCGCCCGATACGTACGCATCGGCCACAAAAGGACTGGCGGCACTGCCGCCGGAGTTGACTGCCAGGGAGTACCCGCCGAGCGCGGCAGATACTTCGACAGAATTCGTACTTTCACCGAGCGAGTTCGTGGCCGAGACGACGTAGTAATAGGTCGTGCAGTTGAGGACATTGGTATCGGTGTAACTGTTCGCGCTGGGATTGGCGATAGTGGTGTACGGCCCGCCACTGACCGTCGCGCGCTTAACATTGTAACTCGTTGCAGTGGTCGAGTTGCTCCAATTGAGCGTGATCTGCGTTCCGCCAACTGTTGCCGTCAGTCCCGTGGGAGTTGAGGGCGGGTTTGTGGCCTCTACGTAATCATAGACACGAACGTAATCGACATCCATCTCGCCGGGGAAAACGGTAGTACCGTCCGGATCACCGCCGTAATTTCCACCAACCGCAAGATTCATGAGGATGTAAAAATACTGATCGAAAGGTGCGGGATAACTGCCGCCTGAGCTCCACCAATTGGTGGCGGTCTTATACAGAAAATCGTCCACGTACCATTTCAAAGAGTTTGTGGTCCATTCGAAAGCGTAAACATGGAAATTAGTGACCGCAGTCGGCACCGTGTAACTCGTAGAATCATACTGCTGGTCTGGGTACTGCCCACCGAAAATGTCCGTGCCTCCGATAATGTTATAACTACTGCCTTTGTTTTCCATGATGTCGATTTCGCCGGAAGCAGCCCAGCCACCGTAAACGGAATCGCGAGGCATCATCCAGAGAGCGGGCCAGTATCCTTGGCCATGGGGGAGTCTGGCGCGGAACTCGAACCGACCATATTTCTTGGCGAATAGGCCCTGTGTCTTTAGCCGTGCCGAGGTGTATGAGGATCCCATATAGCTTTCTTGGCGAGCAATGATATGGAGCATGCCGTCGGCGACATACACATTGTTGGTGCGGCTCGTGTAATACTCGAGTTCGCTGTTACCCCAGCCGCAAAGGCTCGGACAGCCGGTGCCAGTATCAAACGTCCATTTCGACGTATCTATGCTCGTGCCATCAAATTCGTCGCTCCACACATTGGTCCAGTCGCCGTAAGCCGCACGAGATGAAATGATTAGGCTCAACGCCAGCAGTGCGCTGATAGTGATGGATGAGAACGTTTGCAATACCCGAGTAGACATGACTGTAAATGCGCCCATTTCGCGCTATGCAAGCGATTGTATCGACATTTTCGCGCAGAAAGCAAGCTTATTCAATGTTTCGCATCAAAAAAACAGGATTTAACGTCCTTGGGTCCCATATGGATTCCATAAAGCGAGCGGCGCGCGGCGATGAAGAGGGTGTGGTGGTCCTTGCCTCCAAAAACAAGACTTGTCGGACGCTCCGGTACTTCGATGAATCCAATTGGCTTTCCCGAACGATCATAAACGTAAATGTTGCCTGCTGCTATATATACGTTGCCTGCCGCATCCGTTGTGACCCCGGCCTCGCCCTCCTCGGCAAAAAGCTTCGGATTCGACAGCGAGCCGTCGGGGTTGATGCTGAAAGACCAGGTCTTCTGGCCGAATTCGTCGGCAACATAGAAAGGGAGATTCGTCGCCGCTGGTGCAAACGCGTAAGCTCTGAGCAAATCGATCGTCGGGAAGAAGGGTCTCTTGGAACGGGCGGTCTCGAATTCGTCGGGCACTGGAATAAAGGTTGTGCCATCCGGTGAGAGATATTGCAGCGACGGCGGCCGTGTGTTGACTTCGATGAAGTCGTGCGCATCCCGCCAGCGACTGACCGGGAGAACGGCCGTCAACCCTGGCCGTAGAGTTGCCCTCACAGGACGGAGAACCGTCATTTCATCTTCTTGGCTCTCGGGATGAAAGGCGACCACCGCGCGGTTACGGGTGACCACAAGGAGGTTCCCGGACCTGTCGAACGCCAGCCCGACGGGCTCGAAAGGAAACTGGCGTGCGACCTGGAGGTCGCGATTTTCCGGTGACCATCGATAGATGCGTCCCCAGCGGGCATCTACGAAATACACGTTTCCCTCGGCATCAACAGCCATGCCGTCAATGTTGTTGAACCCGCCGATGAGCCTCTCGACTTTCATCGCGTGCGCCGTGACGGACGGGGTTCCGGAAACATTCAGCGCCGCAATTTCACGACAGCGAATTTCCGCGTTGTGCGGCTGATGGAAAACCGTGTTGTCGAACGCGAATTTGCTCGGGCTGTACACGTGTAGGTTACGGAACCGAAGATCGCGCGATGACGCGATGTTCACCGCATAGGGAAAGGGCGAATAGGTGCTCATCACCCGGTAGAGGAAGAGATTGGCCAACGTGATGTTGGTGCAGTGGTCAATGTCCACCGGCAGGCAATTTGGCCCTTCGCCACGCTCCTCCTCGGTTTGCAGCGCATAGATTTGCCAGTTCGAGACGTGGCGTAGCCTCACCTCATTACGGACGTGGTGCTCGCTGGACATCGCGTAAATACGTCCTTCCGTGGCGGTGTCAGAAACGTACAGGCCGGCTTGAGCGAAAGTATTGGGTGTCCAGATGTCCTTGAACGTACCGCCGCCTCCATCGGTGATCCACAGGCTCCAATACTGTGAATCCCAGCGACGCTTCGGATCCGGGTCGCCCGTGCGGTTGTCGTTGTAAACCTTCCTTCGCGAACCGTCGGGGTTGTACATTCCGTGTCCGCCGAGAAAGCGGACATCATTCATCAGCGAATCTTTGCCCGCCATCCATTTGACCGCGGCAGCGCGGGGATTCATGCCAGTGTCCAAGCCGATACCCGTGACAATGTTGGCGCCGCCGCGCGGCGTTTCAAGCAATGGCTTGGGCGGACCGACGCCGGCAAAAGCCGGCATTGAGTCCGGCAATACAATTTGCGTGGCGTACGGGTGGAGTCCGATCAAGATGGCATCGGGACGGAGCGTGATCGTGTCGGTCACGCGATAGCGACCGGAAGGCAGGTAGATCGCACGATGCGTGGCGATGGCCTTTTTGAGAACCGTTGTGTCATCTGAGACACCGTCTCCTTTGGCGCCGAGAGACCGGATATTGGCCCAGGTTTGGACCGGCGGGAGCGGCGGGATATCGGATTTGACCAATTCAGGCACCGATCCCAGTTGGGAAACTTGGTAATCCGTGCTGACCTGCGGTGATGCTCCGAAATCAGCGATCTGCAACCCATGCGTAAACGCGTTGATTTTGTAGAAGGGGTACCGGCCGGAAATTGTCTTGCTGGTCTCCCGAAACTCGGCAATCAACGGCACCCGTTGACAGACGACGTTCTCCAAATTGATCTGCGTTCTTGCGTTCCTTTCATCACTGATGATCAAAGACGGACCGGAGATGTCCTCGAAGCGCGAATCCTTGATCCACAACTCCTCGGCGCGGTTTTCGCGAATGGCAATTGCAGTGGGAACATGCCGGAATTGATTGCGAATGATTGTCAGTCCGCCTTCCTCGGTCTCGATCGCAGCCTTGCGCTGGCCTTCAAATGAAGAATCGATCAACAGGAAAGGCCAACTGGGCGAAGGCTTGTGCATTGTGATCCCAAATTCGCCACCAAAGAAATGCACGTCCTCGGACTCGTTGCCGACTTCCTCGACGCCCGCCCGAGCCGAACCGATGCGAAAGTTCATATGGGCGAGAAAACAATGCTGAGCAAAGTGGGAACGGACGCCTACGGCAGCCGCGTTGCCATCGCGGATCTCGATATCGATATTGCTCATTGCACTGTAAAACGTTCCGGGATTGGCATCGCGAATCGGTTGGCCGGGCGGCGGACGGTCGCCACAAAAGTGAATCATGTATTTTCCGGGACCCTCCCGAAAACCGGGAGTGCTTTCGCCAAGGATGAACACTGGACGATGTTGGCCGTAGCCGATCAGGCGAATCCCGCTCCAAACGTACACGGTTTTGCCGAGCCGGTATTGCCCTGCGGGGATAAACACGATGCCCTGGTGAACCGTCTCTTGCACCTTGTTGATCGCCTGCTGCAACGCTTGGGAGTCATCAGCAACTCCATCCGCGTGTACCGGGAAAGCGTCGGGCGTCAAATAAACGGCCTTCGGGTCGTCGAGGCGGTTAGTGTAGTACGAAGCTGCAGGGGACGATACAGCGGTCAGGAACAAGAGTAAAACTGACACAGACTTCGGCATGATCAGTTATTAAATTGTAAGGCTTCGACGTCCACGACTGATCCCACGGCACTCCCGTTCAGGCGGGCCAGATCTTGCGTCCCCCGCCAGGTGGCGTGATCAAGTCGATCTTTCTTCGTTCCGCCAGCGTGAGCGGAGACAACAGGCCCGCCTTCACATTCTCACGTGCCTGCTCTGCGGAACGTGCCCCCGGAATAACTGTCGTCACAGCTGGATGATCGATCACGAAGCGCAATGCGAGTTGAGGGAGAGTGCGGCCATCCGTAAAAACTCGAAGATGCTCAACCTTGTCGAGATCTTCAATAAAGACACGGCGTTCGTCGGGCTTCTCGTGCCAGTTCTGGCGGAAATCGCCATCGGGAAATCGTGTCTCGGGGCTGAATTTTCCGGTGAGAATGCCCATCGCCAAGGCGCCGCGCACGATCACGCCGATATCATTCTTCTGGCAGTACGGAAAAATCTCCTGCTCCGCGGACCTGTTGAGAATGCTGTAGTCAGTTTGCAGAGTGGCGCATTGGCCATTGGAGTTGAACTCCTGAAGGAAAGTGAAGTCGCTGGTGCTCACACCATAGGCACGCGCCTTTCCATCGCGTTGGAGCTTCTGGAAACCTTCGAGGAAAACGTTCGTGTTCGGCTCGCGGTAAAAGATGTGGTTCTGAATGAGGTCGATGTGATCTGTCTGCAACCGCCGCAGGCTCTGCTCGACACCGACAATCAATTTCTCGACGCTGTCGTATTGCGATCGATTGTTCTTTCCGTCGTAACCAACCCAGCCGATCTTGGTGGCAACCACGAATCGCTCCCGTCGTCCACGCATGGCCTTGCCCAACAACTCTTCGCTGTGCCCGTCGCCGTAAACGTCTGCGGTATCGAAGAAATTCACGCCTGCCTCCAACGACGCGTCGATGCCGGCCAACCCTTTCTTGTCGTCGACCGGACCCCAGCCTCCGCCGACGGCCCATAATCCCGTGCCGATCACCGAGACTTTGATGCCCGATTTACCGAGCGTGCGCGTTGGCGGCGATTGGATCATGTCATTGGTACCTCCTTAAGCGTTCAACGTTGCTGGCTTCCAAGCTCATTCAACAAGTGATCCACTAATTGGTCCAGCAGAGAGTCCATCCGTTTGCCACCGTATCCCGTAAGCTTGAGACGGATCATGCCTTTTGCATCGAGGATCAATACCGTTGGCCAACCGTTCACGTTCCAAGCGGCGGCAGTTCCGCTCCACGGTCCTCCTGTACCGTTCCAAAATGACCGCCATGTTATGTGATTTTTCTCGGCGGCGCTTTTTGCATCCTGTTGAGTTGCATCGCCGTTCACGCCGACAATGGCGAAGGGCTTTCCTTCCAGCCGCTGCGCCATGGCACACTCGTGCGGCAACATTTGCATACAGGGCCCGCACCATGACGCCCAAAAACTCAGTATGACGACCTTGCCACGATAATCACTCAGTTTGAATTTGTGCCCATCAAGATCCTCACCCTCAAGCTCGGGAGCAATCTTGCCGGGGACCAGATGCTGACATTCATACAGTTCAACACCCGCTTGCTCGCCAAGGGTGGGTTTCGGCTGCCGGAGTCCGGGACCTGATTCAAAATTAGAACAGTCGGCATACTTCTTTTGAATCGTTTCAAACAACTGCTCCGCTCGTTGAAAAACCGCCTTTGAACCACCGTTCTTAGACGCTTGCTCGTAATCGGCGCTGGCTTCAGTCACATTGGGATATAGATTCGTATAAATGTTAGGAGGGAATGACTCAAGAAAAGCGAGCCCTTCAGCCTTTGTTTTCGTCAGTCGCGCAAGCGCAAAAGTGGCGGACCCGCGTGCGGCACGATTGGGGTTGCCTGTTGATACGATTTGCAGAAATTCCATCGTCGGTTGGTTGGATGGATCCCCGGCGAACGCCAGCGCTCGGCAAACACGACCGAGATTTGGATAGTTGGTGTACCCATTCCGCAAGATCTCCACAGCTTGGAGACCGTAAGGACGGAGCGACCTTGCAGAGATCCGCCCATTTGTCACGACCCACTGGATCAATTCGAAAGCCGCAGGGGAATTCGGCGCTCGGCGCACAACTTCAAGGATTCTGGGAATGAGAGCGTCATTCTCTCGAGTGTAAACCTCCCAGAGTTTGCTTCTCTGATCGCTGTCGATTCCCTTCACGTATGCTGCATACGCGCTGTCGACTTCATCGACCCGCTTCCGCAACATTTTCAATTGCTCCGAGACCTCAACGGGCGTTTTGGTAGCAGGGGTGGCGGGGGCGTTTGTTTTCGATCCATCAGCGGCTTGGCATGGGCTGAGCAGTAGTCCCGCGACTGCCGTAAGGAACGTCAGCGCTCTGAACGTTTTCGAAAACAAGGGGATCAGTTCGCCTCCTCTCACTTTGTCAATTCAAACTTTGCCTTCAAGCGGATGTCGCGTGAGGACGCGCCCACCGCAACCTCAAACGTCCCCGGCTCTGCAATCCAATCCTGTTTGGCAACGTCGTAGAACGCCATCGCACTCTTGTCGAGAGTGAACGAGACCGGTCGCGTTTCACCCGGTTTCAACGTTATTTTGCGAAAGGCCTTTAATTCCTTCACGGGACGCTCGACGCTGCTTTTCACATCGCGCACGTAAACTTGCACAGCCTCGGCGCCCTCACGCGAACCGGTATTGCGCACGTTCAGGCAGATTTGTACCGTTTGATTCGGCGCGACTTTTTCGGGGCTCACCTTCAAGTCGCTATACTCAAACGTCGTGTAGGAAAGGCCGTGACCGAACGCAAACAGCGGTTCGATGTTCTCCTTGTCGAAATGCCGGTAACCCACGTACAGACCTTCCTCATAATCGACCATCCCCTTCGCTCCCGGGTAACGCCCATAAGCTGGCGAATCTTTCCAGTCCTTGAGAAACGTCACCGGTAACTTGCCGGATGGATTGACATCACCGAACAGAACAGCGGCGATTGCATTCCCGACTTCCTGTCCGCCAAGCCAGGCGTTCAATACCGCGGGCACGCGATCAATCCAGTGTCCCATCAATACAGGCGCGCCAACTCCAAGCACCACGATCGTATTCGGATTGGTCTTTGCGACGGCTTCGATTAACTCATCCTGTCCCGCTGGCAATTCGAGCGATTGGCGATCGTACCCTTCAGACTCATGGTGGGCGGAGTCTCCGACAAACACCACGACCACATCGACCTTGGCCGCCACCGCCACGGCTTCGTTAAGCAGATCGGCACGCGAACTCGCGATCCCGGTGTTTTCTTTCTCGTCGGCCATGGCGCATCCGGGAGCATATACGACGTCAAACGATGAGCCGGCACGCGAACGAATTCCGTCCAGTGGACTCACAGCGCCGACGGGTGTCACCATTGCACTCCCACCGCCGCCGACATACGCCTCAGCAGCATTGGGACCGAGAACTGCCATCGAACGGACTCTCTTTGGCAACAAAGGCAACAAGCCCCCCACGTTCTTCAGCAACACAATTCCCTCGGCAGCCGCAGTCCGCGCGACGGAGCGATGTTCGGAAATATCGAATGGGAGAGCTTGAGACTCCGGCTGGTCGAAAAGCCCGACGCTGAACATGGCGCGCAATATTCGGCGAACTTTGTCATCGATGATCGCCTGACTTACCTGGCCGTCGGAGATGGGAGGCAGCAGCAATTGGCCATTGAGAAACTTTCCTGTCGGCATCTCGATGTCCAATCCTGCCTTCGCAGTCGCGACCGTGGAATGGACAGCACCCCAATCCGAGACCACAAAACCCTGAAAACCCCACTGGCGTTTCAAAACGTCTGTGAGCAGATACGGATTCTCTGAACACCAGGCGCCATTCACCTTATTGTAGGCGGACATGACGGACCAAACACCCGCCTCTTGGACGGCCGCCCGAAACGCAGGAAAGTAGATTTCGTGAAGGACGCGTTCATCGATTTTCGCATTGATCGTGCGCCGCTCAAACTCCTGGTTGTTCGCTGCGAAATGTTTGACCGTGGCGATCACGCCTTGGCTTTGTACCCCGTGGATGTAGGTCACCGCCATCTGCGAAGCGAGAAATGGGTCTTCTCCAAAACTCTCGAAATTACGACCGCCGTGGGGTACGCGCACGATGTTCACGCAGGGGGCCAGCAACATGTCCTTGTTAAGCATCCGCGCCTCTCGCGCAATGGCGCGACCGACTTGCTGAACCAATTGAGGATTCCAGGTCGCAGCCAAGGACACGCCACAGGGGAAGGCTGTCGCCGCGATGGCTGACTTTTTCGGTGCGCGCTTGGATGGATGGTCTGTGTCCGAGTCATCAAGCCGCACTCCTTGAGGTCCGTCCGCCATCCGAAGAGCGGGAATTCCCAAACGAGCATTCGGCTTCGAGTCGTAACCGGTTCCACTCAAGAGGTCTACTTTCTCTTCGAGACTCATCCGCGCAAGCAGGTCCTCGACACGCTGTTCGACGGGTAGACTGGGATTTCGGTATGGTGGTGCCCCGGTTTCATCTTGGGCTCTGGCTTTGGGCGGCGAGCCATTCAGCATAGCGGAGGCGACAACTGATCGTGATGGGCGACTAGGTTTCATGAAACAAGTAACCTCCTGCAGAACAATTTAAGGGGCGTGTCACGGTATTCTTCCTCAAATGCGCAGCAGGCTGTCTTTGCTGCACCCAAGAGCAACTTAGGCAGAGCGAAACGGTGACGCAACCAAAATAGCCGGCTCGAGGATCGATGAGTGGGGATCGCTGTTGATCCGACTGGCAAGTCAGTCAACGCGGCGAAAACTTTGTTCAGCGTGGCGGATACCATTTTATTGGTCGGGTGGGGAAGCCACTCCGCCATTGGTAAAGTGGATATCATCCAATTCGATGTCAGAGATCGCCGAAGTAGTGCTCAAAACCTCGAAGAACTGGCTGACCGCAGAGAGGTCGACTTCCGGAGCAAAGTCGGACATCGGTATGTCGACGACATGCCAGTTACCGTCCCGGACAAATCCGTAGGGATCGCTGCCCGCTTGGAAGGTGATCCATTTCTGGCCGACTCCATCAATGTTACCGCTCTTCATGCCGACCATGAATGTGGCAGTAGAACTGGTCTTCATCGCGAATTCCAGTTTGCATCCCGGGTAGCGGAAGGCGGACAGGTTGTATTTTACGTTCGGCGTGAAGGCCATGCCGAACCACGTTAAGCCGGGCGCGGATTGAAGACTGATATCTTCCGCGCCCTCATACGGGTGTTGCGTGATGGGCACCAGCGTATTTGCCCAGACGAAAAAGTTACCTTGAACCCCCAGGGCAAATTGTCCTGCGGTCTTGTTTGCTGCTGTCTCGGTGTAAACACCAAAATTGCCGTTCTCAGGGGTTACTCTGGCTACGCTGGGTTCCCACCGAACATTGTCGATGGACAAGTTCAGTGCCGAGGGCGCGTTACCGACACTCGAAATCATGAACATCTGGCTCATGGTGCGGAAATCGGTGTTGGCAAATCGGTTCAAGGGAATCTTGAGCGAATGCCATTGACCATCCCGGGCAAACCCGAACTCCGCTGTCTCGTCTCCCACCGGAAGCCAGAACTCGCCGCCCCGGCAACTCTTGACTCCGACTTGCATGGCGACGGTACTGGTGGTTTTAAGGTCGAAGTGCAGGTATCCGTCCGAGTAGTTCTTCATGTTTCGGAAATTGGGAAGAAAGACTCCCATGCCAAACCAGTCACCCCCGGCAACATCGAATGACCAAGCATTGGCGCCCTCCGATGTCGTCGTCGGTGCGACGGCGGTCATGTTGTTCCAGGTGTACAACGCGGCGTTGGTTCCGTATTCAAATCCCGGTTCCAAACCGGTACCGTAAGTCAGTGAGTGGTTGACCGGCGTGGTATCGGTATAGACCCCAAAATTGCCGGTTTCCGCATTATCGTCGCCGAAGTACAGTTGCGTATACCCGTTGTCAGAAACCCGGATCCAATCGACATACATCCGAGCGGGCATGGGGGCCGTGACGTCGGCCGGACTATAGACGCCGGTGTAGGAGGGGTTATAGCCACCGACGGCGATGTTCAGAATCGGAAACATCGGCTGATGAAACTCGCTGAGATAATCCGCGGTGATATCCATCGATCCGATCGGTACATCGTCGAGATAAAACGTGATCGTTGTCGGCGTCCAGGACATCTTGTAGCGATGGTAATCCTGGGTCAAGTCAACCGGGGCCGTGTACCACGTAACATAGTTGCTATAGCCATTAGTGGCATTCGAGTAGTGCACGGCGCTGTCGACCAGCTCCTGCTGAAGACCCTGGGTGATGCCGGCGGCAGAGCCCATCTCGGTGATGTCCAACTCTCCACAGTCAGGCCAGACGATGGCGCCAGCATTGTTGCCCATCATCCAAAATGCGGGCCACAAACCGTTGGCGGTGTTCGGGAGCTTGATCCGGGCTTCGAGGTCGCCGTACTTGAAAGCGAGTCGTCCTTGCGTGAGCATCCGGGCGGATGTGAACTGGTTTCCCATCCAATTCTCACGGCGCGCCTCAATTACGAGAGTTCCGTTCGTAACATAAGAATTCTCGTGGCGGGCGCTGTCGTATTCGAATTGCCCATTGCCCCAACCGCCGCCGCCAACGTCATACGTCCACGTGCTCGGATCGATCACGTCGCCATCAAACTCGTCCGACCACAAGACGCCATTGCTGATGTTAGAAACTTGAGCCTGAATGGTGGCGTCAGACGGACTACTCAGGCCGTAGGGACTAAGTGTGACGATCGAGACAAAATAGGTTACGCCTGATGACAAGCCAGAGATGACGGCGCTGGTTACATTCCCGAGATCCGTCGTATTGGTCGTCGTTCCACTGATATCACCGTAGAGCAGGCGGTAGCCGGTTACTCCCGGCGTCGTACTGGGCGTCCAAGCTATACTGATGGCATTGGATGAACCAGACGGAATCTGGTGCAGGTCGGTCGGCGGCAAAACAGCGGGCGGGGGCGTTCTTAGTCGAATGAACGTCGCACTGTTCGTCATCGGCAACATGATCGACATGGTAGTGCCATCACCTATGACTGCCGGAAGACTGTCGGACCAGACTCCCGATATCTGATCGGTCAGGATTTGAGGGAAGTACTGAACGCCGGACGTACTCGGCCAGTTAACATTGGCGACCGGCAGGTTGGTCACCTGCAGGACGTTGGTTACGTCGGGAGTCCCCGGGCTGGAGGTGCCGCTCCCGAATGTGACGTCATCAATATCAATGTTGGCCGACTGGCCCGGATCCGCCGCACCCGCAAAGTGGAAAAAGATGGTCGCTGACGTCGCGGAGGCAGGAGCGGTCACGGAGTTGCTGATCAAGGCATAGGCGCTGCCAGCCGTAAGACCAAAAGTTTGGTAACCCGTGTCCCCGCTTGGACTCCACAGAATTCGCCACTGCGCGTTATAACCCAAGCTGCCCGCTAGGGCTTTCGCGTAGAATGTGAACGGGTAAACAGTTCCTCCCGTCACGGGCACTCCGGACTGGTTGAATTGAACCACCGGACCCGCACCAGTACTCGCCAAATGAATCTGGAAGTCGAACGACCCGCTGTGTGGGCTGTCATTGGTGCGAACGCCATAGACCGGACCGCCCGCCGCCGTATCCACGGTCCAACTGTCGGCACTGCTTCCGCTGCCGGTCTCAAATCCGCTGTTCGCAGGGGCCGCGGGAGACGGTGGCGTGCCGGGAACAATTTCCAAATCCTGATACAGGCGACTACCGCTTGGAAACGGATCGAAGTTTGTATGCGTCGTTCCATTGCCGGCGACCGGCGAGACGAGATCACTCCAAGTGCCCCCTGAGAGGGACAACCATTGTAGGTGATAGGTATTCGCCGGATTCGGTGTAGGCCAGCTCAACTGCACCCCGGGTTGAATGCTAAGTTGAACTTGAGCGTTGACCGCGCCCGCACCGATGAGAATAATGCTTGGCACGGAAAGCCGCGTCGCCCACTTGCCCACTGCAAAAAGGGCAGTTAGTTGTTTCCTCATTTAATCCACTTTTTTCTCCGCCTCAAACAGCCCGCATTCCTTCCGAATTCAAGATGAAGGGAAGCGGAACCCACATCCCGAAATTGGTCGATCAGCTCTTTTCTCGTCTACCGGAATACCACACATGCCGCGCGCTCCAATCCAGAACCTTTCTTGGGAAGTTCACTATGGACGCCCGCAACACTTCGACGACGAAACGCTGTCAAAATCGATCGTCGCTGAATCAGCCAGAATCGCAGCGCTCGCGCTGTGGGAAAATGGTTTTCCTTAACCTATGTGTTTTATCCTCGCGTTCTTACGAAAATAGGACATCCGAACTGGCGCGTTAATCTTTTACACCTTCCAGCTTCTCGAATACAAGTGAAATCGTTTGCAAATCCTCCTGAAACGGGGGACTCGTGCTGTACGCAGGCGCAGAAATCGTCTTGGAGTCGTTGGACTTCTTAAAGTGCGCCTGCACCAGTAGGCCCTTCTTGGTTTTCAATCAAACAGGGCTTCGTCTGCAAACAACAACAACGTCGGTGCGCAGGTCAATTGCTCCCGGACTTTAACACCATCTGGTCTAGTGGACGTGGGCAAGTCAGGGTTCTTACAGCGATTTCAAGAAGGCGATGAGAGCGGTACGATCGGACGCCGACATCGTGCGGAATGCTTCCTTGGATGCCTCGGCTTCACCGCCGTGCCAGAGGATTGCTTCTTCGAGGGTGCGCGCACGACCGTCGTGGAGGTAAGCTTCGCCGCCCGCAACTCCGGCCGTGAGCCCGATGCTCCAGAGCGGCGATGTGCGCCATTGGGCGCCGGAGGCATTCCCTTGATTCAAGTTGTCGGCGAGTCCCGGGCCCAAGTCGTGCAAGAGCAGGTCGCTGTAGGGATGGATGATCTGGTTGCGGAGTTCGGCCATGGGATGATACGGGCTCGTCGTAAAGGTGGGCGTATGACACTTCGCGCAGTCGGCGGTGATGAAAAGCTGCTCGCCGTGCAGGGTTGCCGAGTTCCTCAGATCGCGACGGGCATTGACGCCAAGAGCGGAGAGGTAGCGTGTCCATTGATTGGCTTCGTCGGCGGTGACTTCAGGCGGACCGAACGGGTCCGGGCCGTTGAAGAGATGGGGGAAAATCGGGGTCGTCACACCTAGCTCGAGATTGAGGGCGGCGCAGACGAAATGTTCGACGCTGAAACCCGCAGCTTTGTAGCCGAAACGCCCAAGACGCGGCTGGCCAGTCCACGGATCGGTGGCCGTCTGTATGCAACCGGCGACGCCATCATGGTCGGCGTCGCTAGGGTCGGCGAGGGCGAGGATATCGCTTTCTCTGATCGCCTCGAGCAAGCCGAGGCCCACCAGCGGTCGCGCGAAACGCACCGAGAAAAAGGCCGGCGTGTGCGGGGAGAACGCGTAGTTTGGCTTTTGCAGCGTGTACACCGTGCCGTCGCCGTACGTGTTCGTCGTGATCGTGTAGCTGGCGATCGTCGCGGTACCCTCGCTCGGCCCATTGACGTTCTGCATCAGCAGGACGGAGCCGTAAACCGGATCCGGCGCTCCGTCCGCGTCGCTTCCGACCTCGATGAGAGCCGTGGACAACGGCTGGCCGACGGCCGGGGGGAGCCCGCGGCCATTGTTGATGTGGCACCCCATGCAACTGGTTTGGATGTACATCGGGCCGGCTTGACCAACATGATTGGTGAAGATGGGGTTATCTGGCTCCGAGTGCGCGCCGCTCAGAAAGTCAGTATGATGCAGCCGCCGCCCGAGCATGAACAGTTGCCCGCTGGCGGGCGCCGCATTCGGCGCCATCTGTTCGAAGGCTTTGTCCGGCTGACCGCAGTATTGATACGGCATTGTGGCTCCGCCGGCGAGCCAGCCGTTCGTAGGCATCGGGGTCGAGTCGATCGCCGCGTTCACTGACGCCGGGTCATTCGTCACCCCCTCCTGCCACGGGACGATACCTTGTCCGACCATGTAGAGGACCGCGCCGCCGTAGTAGTTGGCTTGCCCGTTCGTGGGCGCGACCATGAACGGGCTCCACTCGAACTCAATGCGATCGCCCACTTGTATGGGGCGATTAAACGTCGTGTTATAGTTGATGGTCGACGTCCAATTGGTCAAGGTCGGGTCGACTTGATTCGCAAAAAGATTGTCGCTGTATTGTGCGACTGTGGTTTGTCCTTGGAAGAAAAAGCGGATGTTCGGCGTATTCAGTGCAGTAAGTGCCCAAAAGCTAAAGGTGATATCCGACCCGCCCTTACCCACGGTATCGATAATCTCGATATTGCTCATGCGCTGTTCCCAGTAAAAAGGCAAGTAGGTGTCGTACAGCATGAACATATCCTCTCGCGCGTGCCGGGCGCGCGGACGGTCGGCGAGCCAGGTGATGAGTGCCGTGGGCGTGTTGATGACCGTCTCTGGTTCGAGCGGCGTGCTGATGTCGTAAAGCGGAACGATACTGATACTCGTATCCGGCTGGGCAGTGATCGTGGCATCGGCCGGATTACTCTGACCGTTGGGACTGAGTGTGACAACCGACACAAAATAGATTTCGCCCGACGTCAACCCGGAGATAACGGTGCTGGTCAGAAGGCCAAGATCCGTCGAATTGGTTGTCGTGCCGGTGATATCACCATAAAGGACGCGGTAGCCGGTCACCCCGAACGAGGCGCTGGCAGTCCAAGCCAGACCGATGGCATTCGTGGTTCCCGAAATGACCGTATGCAGGCCGGTCGGCGGCAGGACAACGACAGGCGGAATTCGCAGGTGGAAGAACATCGTGTCGTTCGTCATCGGGGCGGTAAATGACTTGGTGCCACCATCTCCCACGATCACGGGAAAGTTGGTGTCCCAAGACGCTGTAAGATTGGTAGCCGATTCGGGGAAGTACGGGACGCCAGAAGTGCTCGGCCAACTGACTGTAGCCAGCGGCAGAATAGCCACTTGCAGGACGTTGGTTATGTCGGGACTACCCGGGCTGGAGTTGCCGCTCCCGAATGTGACGTCGTCAATATCAATATTGGCCGACTGGCCCGGATCCGCCGCTCCCGCAAAATGGAAGAAGATGGTCGCTGACGTCGCGGAGGCAGGAGCGATCACGGAGTTACTGATCAAGGCATAGGTGCTGGCAGCCGTAAGATTAAAAGTCTGGTAACCTGTGTCCCCGCTTGGACTCCACAGAATTCGCCACTGTGCGTTATAACCCAAGCTGCCCGCCAGAGCTTTCGCGTAGAACGTGAACGGGTAGACAGTTCCTCCCGTTACGGGCACTCCGGACTGGTTGAATTGAACCACCGGACCCGCACCAGTACTCGCCAAATGAATTTGAAAGTTGAATGAACCACTGTGCGGACTGTCATTGGTGCGAACCCCATACACAGGGCCGCCCGCAACTGTATCCACAGTCCAACTGCTGGCGCTGCCTCCACTGCCAGACTCAAATCCCGCGTTTGCAGGGGCCGCGGAAGACGGCGGTGTCCCTGGAACTATCTCCAAATCCTGATATTGTCGACTACCGCTTGGAAACGGATCGAAGTTTGTGCGCGTCGATCCGTTGCCGGTGGCTGGCGCGACAAGATCACTCCAAGCCCCCCCAGAGATGGGCGACCATTGCAGGTGATAAGTGTTAGTTGTATTCGGTGTGGGCCAGCCCAACTGAACACCGGGTTGGATGTTGAGTTGAACTTGAGCATTGACCACGCCCGCACCGACCAGTAGACACATCAGAGTTGTTTTAAGAGGCATTTTTAATTCCTGCTGAAGATACGGCTTTCGGTCAACGCGGTCGTCTGAGAACACCAGAAGATTATCCTGTCAATTTCGAAGGATGCTGCGGAAGGGAGGAAGCCGCAAGGGCTCCCTCCCAAACCGATGCAAAGTACGGCTTGCGATATTACGCCTTACGGTTACGGCGAACCATCAGGGCACCAAGCAATCCTACACCAACCAGCGTAAGCGTGGTCGGCTCAGGAACAGCCGCAACGTTAAGTTGCACGTTGTCAACGTGCATTTGTTCTTCGCTGCCAGAAGCGGCTCCCGTAGTCGCGTCGATCTCGATCGTCAAGTGATCGGTATTCACCAAGGTCGTAAACGAGCCGGTGTATGTTTGCCAACTCCCAGAAGGTGGAAAGAGGGGGCCAATCAGACCGGTGGGCTCACCGAGAACCACATCCGCGGAATTCTGGTCGAAAATATGAACGAACAAAACTCCGCCGTTGGCGGATACGCCAGACTTCAGATCGAACGAGTAGCTGACCAACACTCCGGCACCAACACTGCCGCTGGCCGTCGTTTGCTTCAACGCCAGATTGGCGGCTTCCGCTTCGTTGTCCAGAAATGCATTATGCGTCCCAGCGGCCGTTGGGCCGTTGTCAGGAGTTTGCACTGTGCCTGTGGCACCCAATACCAGCCAACTGGTAAAATCTCCGGTTTCGAACCCGGGATTTTGAATTAGGTTCACCGCCGAGACCTGGTTTGCCGCAAGCGCAAAGGCTGCAGCGCACACCAAACTTCCAACCAACTTATTTGTTGCTTTCATCTCGCTTACCCTTCCTCTATTTTGAGTATAGTTTCTCCCTCGGTCAACGGCGCACGACCGCTGACCAGTTTTTGTGACAAGAGATTGCCTGTCCTCGCTTTCCTCGTTATCGTGCAAAGGATTGCAAACCCATTCACGATTGTCAACGATGTTCTTCGTGTTGGCTTAAGTATCGTTATATGCAAGTGTTGCGCTCGCCTGCCACCATGGCAAACAGACGATTGATCTCGTCATCGTGTTCTGCGTGCAATCGTTTGCTGAGCTGGCCGCGATTATTGGGTGGGCGAATTTTTGCGGATTTAACCTGAGTAGCTACGAAGAAATGTCACGAAGTCTCGTGGCCAAATATCTAACCACTTTATTTGGCCCGCACGAGCCGGGCCACGCTTCCTATCGCATTCCGTCGACTTGGTGATGGGCACACGATGAGTTTGATGAATGCGCTATCGGAGAGCGTTACGGCACCAAGCGGATTCGGTAGAAGCGAAATGGAGCGTTTGTGGCTGCGCCGGGATCGACGATTTCGATCGGGACGCCAGTCCCGGCTACGTTCTGAGTCACTGCCTCCCAACTCGGCGGCTGCAGAGTGGGTGTGCTTTCGATGTCGTAATTCCTGTCTCCCGCCGAGTCAAAAGTGATACGGTAATCATCTCCGATCACATTGATCGCAGTGATTTTAAGAGCACTGGCCGCATTGGCGGGGTCGGTACCTGCGAGATACTCCTGAAAATTCGAAAAGCCGTCGCCGTCATCATCGCGATCGGCATCCAAGGGATCGTTTGGATCGAGGCCATGGGCGCGCTCCCACCAATCCGGCAGGCCATCGTTATCGGTATCGTTGGCAATGAACTCAAATCGGTCGAGGACTACTTCGGTCTCCAATCCATTGGACGGAGCATTCCCATTGATCAGCCAAAGATTGCAGTCCACGTTCTCATCGCAGCTTGGCGGAACGTCGCCCGTATACGTCCATTGCGCAATGCTTCGGGCGTCGGGCGTGGGCGCGGCCGCTACGGTGTCCCACCAGACGGAACCACTAATACCGCTTTGGCCGAAGTGCAATAGACGGATTTGAACGGAAGCCGTTCCAGCGGGCGCAGTCGCAGTCACTTGGAAGTATTGCCACGCATCCAATTGAGTGGTTTGGTCGAAGTGCTGCGATTCGTTGACCTGGAGTTGATTGTTGCCGCCATCGAGGAAAACCAACTGGGCAACGCCATACCCACCCGCCTGCGTCATTGGGTCACCGGACCAATTGAGGGCAAATCCGGTGAGCCGCCAGGTCTGTCCCGGGCTCGCGCCGGCGATATTCTGATACGCCCCCGAGGCGTCCAAGACACCGCCGAAAGGGCCGTACATCTTCATCGAATAAGTTCCGTCCAGCGCGATGAACGGGGAGAAGATGTCATTGGTGGAAGTGCGGTAGGCGTAGTTGAATTGCGTCCAACTGCTGGCATTGGTTCCTGAGCCCAGCTCAAAACCCGAGTTGAGCAAAACATCCGTCGGAACTTCAACCACAGCCGTTGTGCCCGTCGTGCAGAGGAACGAGATGGCATTGGTTTGCCAGTTGAATGAAGGGATGGAATTTGTCGCGAAAGGGGGAATGCGGTAGCGGACGAGGTGGCTGGGGAGGGACCAAGGTTGAACGACAAACTGCGCGTCTTGATAATCTGGGGGATAGCTCCAGCGGCCACCCTCGAAGTCGATTTCACGGTGGTTGAATGCCGGTTGGTCGCTCCACGTAAAAAGTCCCAAGACAACATTCGGATCGAGGGCATCTACCGGTGAAGCGATATGAAACGCGTATGTGCCATAACCAAGGGTTTGCTGGAGAACAAATTCTGCGCAATTCCAGATGCTCCCGTCATGTGTGATCCGCAGGTGCAATCGGCCTTGGGCATCAATGGAAACATTATTGGTGCTGTCGGAGAAGTAGTTCGGACCCGGCCCGACCGGCGATGTGCTCTTCTTGACGCGCCAATCGAAACCGGACCAGTGAAAGGCGCGTGTCGCTGGATCGACGCGGGTCACAAGAGTGCTGGCGAGTGCTTGTTGGATCGCCGCTTCGGGAATGCAAAAAACATTCGTCACGCAAGGCTCACTAAAACCGGCCGGGACGACGTAGGCAGCGATCTGCGTTGCGTTTTGATCGGAACCGCCAGTGGTGATGTCGGCGGCCCAGGTCCCGTCGGGCTGGATGCTGGTTAAGGGCGCGGCACAGGTAGGCTTGGTGAACCAACCCGCGCCGTTTACGTAAATGAAAACGGCCACGCGATTGCTGGCGGCGTCTGCCCCATACACTTTACCTTGAAGGTTGTTGAAAGACCCATACGGCGGGACGTACGTAAACTCGATGCTTGTAGCCGCGAGCGCGTTCGCCGACAAAAAGCAAGCGGTGCTCGCGAACCCCCAAAATCTGCCTCCGCAGAACATGATATACCCCGGCAACAAAACGTCGTTGAGCCACGTGATATCGCTAGCTTGCTTGAGGAGGAGGTGGTCCCACGGACTTGCGCCACACGATTTTCCCCTGCAACACCCGATGCTCAACAACCATCTCGGCTGGCGCTCGACCCATCCGCTCGCTTAACATTTCCACCACCGCGCGCCCCATCTCAATCGTGGGCTGTTGCACCGTCGTCAGCGATGGCGAGATGCGCGCCGCCAGGCGTGAGTCATCAAATCCAACCACCGACACCTCTTCCGGGCACGTGATCTTCTCCTCAGCGAGTTTTTCGAGAACGCCGAAGGCGATCTCATCACTGCCGCACATGATCGCCGTAGGATGAACCGAACGTTGCTTGAGTAATTCCCAACCGCCCGTTCCGCCTTCGGTAAACGACTCGTGCACAATTGCCTGATGGTCGATGGGAATCCGGTATTCGGTCAGTGCCTTGATATATCCTTGTTGTCGCTCCCAAGCATCGTGCATGTGAGCTGGTCCGTTAATTAGTGCCATGCGTCGATGCCCAAGCTTCAACAACTCCACGGTCAAATCGTAGAAGCACTCCCGATTATTCGTTCCGACCGTATTGACGGCCACCTCCGCCAGATTCATATTCGGCGGGAGACAGGCGTCCATCAAAACGATGGGGCGAGCCACGTCTTCCAGCTTCACGAGTTGACGCAGCGATACCAATATGCCGACGAGCACGATCGCACCGGCACCGATCGCAGCATGTCTTACCTGCGACACGATGTCATCCGTGCTTGGATCGAGGAGGGCCACGCGGACTTCCATTTTCAAGTCGCGAGAGGCCGTAATAACGCCGGCCAAGATGCCATTCATGTAGTCACTGATCACCGAATCGGTCGAAAGTGGCATGAGAACCGTAAGCAATTGGGTCTTCGGTTTACGCAGTAATTGGGCTGCAGGATGAGGCGTGTAACCCAATTCCCGTGCAACCATGGTGATTTGGGACCTCAATTCCGGCCTGACCCTCATTGCATTGGTTTCACTGAGGGCCCGGGAAGCAGTTGAGACAGAAATTCCGAGCCTTTTTGCCACATCTTTGAGACCCACGGCTTCTGGCAAGCTTGGTTTTTCGTTCATTGCAGAGCGGAAGATAAACGGTTTGCGAAACGATTGCAAGCAAAATCATGCGTTTGCAGCAAGAGATTTGCAGAATGTAACAGCAGAAAATCTTTCTAATTTATTCTGGTTAAAGGAAACTTATTATGTGATTGGTTTTGTAGCTCTGCAGATTGTGATTGACAAACAAATGTTGGTCTGCAATCATTTGCAGAGTTGCGAGAGCGAATTTTAGCGAACGGTATAGCCAGAAGGGAGACCTTTCACATGGAGAAGTGTCTAGCCGGAAAATTCTTACGATGCAGTGCAGTTTTAATCGCATTTACCTTCACCGCGATCACAGCCCACGCAGTGGCTTTGATCAATCCTGGTTTCGAGCTTGCGGGTACGAATTATGTATTTACAGATGGCGTCGGCAACATCCTGACGAATAAAGAGCCGCTCGTTTGGACCGTTTTTAACTTGGGTTTCCGGACGTCAACAAATAGCCCGGCCCTTGTCGATTATGAGGATCCAGACTATTTCTACGTTTATCCGGGTATTAGCAATTCAGCAGCTCCGATCACCGCCCACACCGGTGCTTTTTCCGCCAGAGCGTTCGGCCCATTCGACGCCACATGCTGTGGCAAGGCGGGACTGTACCAAATGATCACCAATACACTCAGCTCACCAGTGACCAACAATCAGATCTGGGTAATGAGCGGGTATGGATTGAACTGGTCGGGTGATCCACTGAACAGTATGGATCCCCTTGTCGGAGACGGCGGGAACTTCGGGCTAATACAGATCGAGTTTTTTGATCCGGCTGGCAATGCTCTTGGCGACCCGGTCGATGGACCACATCTGGGAACGAATACAACATTGGATACATGGATCAGTTGTTCTGTTACGGGAGTCGCACCCTTTGGAACGAGCCAGATCAGGTTTTACGTGGCGCACGTGGGCATGAGTGGGGCTTTGGGTTCGATCTTTTGGGATGACGTTTCGATTACGAATGTCGGTTACGTAGCGCCGCCAACGCGTCCTCCACTCGAGCCAGCAGCGATCCAAGCAGGCGTCCAAGTCTGTTGGCCCACAGTTGTTAACACTTCTTACCAGCCTCAGTATAGCGATGACAATGTGAACTGGGCCAATATTATCCCGAGTACTGCTGCGCAGCAGTTGCTGCCGGGCGACGGCACGTCGAATTGCGTTTTTAGCACGAGCCACAAGTATTACCGAGTACGGCAGCAACCGGGCACCGTGGCATCGCTCTCTAACCCGGGTTTTGAATCGTTTACGCCGCCAACAACAAATCAGCCTGACGGCTGGACCCTGTTCAATAATGCCTACCGGTCATTAACAAACAGTCCAACGAGCCCGACACCAGGCACCGGATTCGGCATCACCGTCCACAGCGGTGAAGCCTCCCTACAGACCTATGGACCATTCGGGGCCGAACTTGACGCTTCGGGAGCCTATCAAGATTTGACGGCCAGTGCTGGTCAGAACTGGCGGCTCACGGGTTACTGCTTGAACTGGCAAAATGATAGGCTGGTAGGATCGAACGGGTTCGGCGTGGCGCAAATTCAGTTCCTCGACAACACGGGAGGGACTGGAAACGTCCTCCAGGTTGTCGAGGGTTCGCACTACGGCACTGATGTTCCGGCCCCGCTGGACACATGGCAGTTTTTTGAAGTGGATGCAACCAACGCTCCGACCGGAACAACCAAGGTCCGGGCGCAAGTGCTGCATGTGGGGCAAGTTGGAGATATCGGCTCCATCTGGTGGGACGACTTGGCTATCTACCAGCCAATCGGCTCTCTGAGCACAGCCATATCCACCAACAAACCGGCCGTTCAAATCTACTGGCCCACTGCTCCGCCAAGCAACGGCGTGTCTTACGAAGTTCAGGCATGTGCCACTCCGGGGTTTCCCGATCCAGTTATAGTGGGGAACGTTCTCGCCAATGCCGGGTTCGAAGACAACGCTGTCAGTAACGCCAATGATACTGGCACGATCAACATGTGGAACACTGGCGGCTTGGGTGCCAAGTTTACGTCATCATATCCAAAACCGACGCACAGCGGAATTGGCGCGTTGAAGTTACAAGATACCGAAGGAGGTGGGAACCCGCCGGTGGCTTGGCAAGGTGCCTTCGGCTCTCTCAATCCGATTCCGGCCAGTCCCGGCCAAGTTTGGGATTTCTCAGGTTATATGTACAATTGGTCACTGGAAAACCCGCTGTCAGGATCTTCTTATGGCCTGCTGAAGATTGTGTGGAACGACGCCAGCGGTAACACTCTTCAACCACTGGCAGCGGGTAGTGATACGAATCTGATTGGTAATCCTGTCACCGGGACGTACGCCGGCATCGAGTCGACGCACATCACCTCGTCGTCGCTTGATCGTTGGATCTTTTCCAATTGCCGCGGGACGGCTCCGCCGAACACGGCGTATGTGCAAGTTCTTCCTATCTTAGTCGGGACAGGTGGAAACTGCGTGCTCAGGTTTGACGATGTCGCGTTGACTACAAACCTGTACGTATTGCCGGTTCAGAATCTTGGACCGGTCTACCCGGGGATTGGAAGCACGATTCAGGTGTCTGATCCGATAGGCTCAAACCTGCAGAAGTTCTACCGGATCTATACTCCGTAGCGCTGATCGAAGGTAGTAAATTAGCTGAATTACTGAGCCGCCGTTCCTGTTGGGGGACGGCGGCTTGGCTTTGAGGGGCCTCGGGCAGTGCGCGACAATGTGGCCCACCTTGACAGCCAACGGAAGATACAAGACGAACAGTTCTTTCGTTGGCAAACGATTGCAGACTGTAAAAGTCTACCTGAATAAAGGCTTATCCTAAAGTCGTGGTCAATGTGGTGAGCCTCAAATGATGTGGGTTTTATTGCCATTCTTGGGGGATTTCGCTGCACTTAAAAGCTTGATGAATTTTGTTGACATGTTTCCCAGAATCTGCAATCATTTGCAGCCAATGGTGGGTAGCGAGGTAGATCAACAAGGTGAAGGGAGAAAAGCTTATGGAGAAGGGAAAGAGGTTGATTCTTGGTATTGTATGCGTCGCGCTGTCGGCATTCGCCAATGTGAGGGCTGATATGTCAGTCACGGTAGATCCGGGCGCATCTTGGATTGGGTACTTGAACGTGTTCGATATTCCACAGAATGCGAGCATGGGTCCGTATCCGCCAGATGTGGGACCGTATATCTTCGGCAGTGCCTGGGGCACCGCTGATCTGGTTGCGACGTTTTCCGGTCCGGTGCTGACGTTGAAACCGAACAGCGTCAATGACCCGAGTACGTTTTGGTACATTGGCGGAGGTGCGCCAGGAGCGATCGGGAATAAGATTACGGCCGCGGACATGTACGTGGAAGTCGGTTCGCTACCGAATCAGACGTTGACGTTCAGCGGAACTGTGTTGGAAAGCACTTTGCTTGGCAGCACGGATCCGCTTGGAAATGGATGGACCGCTGTCGCGTTCGTCAAGGACTTCGCACCGGATTACTCGTCGTACAACGAGCAGTCGGTGGCGCTGACTGATGGTGCGTTCAGTGTCAGCCTGGCGACGGTGGATGATCCGACGCGCCATGTGCAGTATGGGTTCGAGGTAGAAGGTCCGGATGTGTGGATTACCGAGAATTCGAGCTATGGCGACATTCAGGTTGGTCCAATTCCGGAGCCGAGCAGCATCGCATTGGTGTTGAGCGGCTTGTTGGGTCTTGGAGCGCTTGGCTGGAAGAAGCGGCGCAGTTAATTCGTTGTCGGCAATGTTTCCCGCTTATCCAGTTTTAGCCTGGATAAGCGGGAACAACTCAGGCTGGCTGTAGTTCGCCGAGGGTTTCCGATGACGAGGAGGTAGTCGTGATGTGTGGAAGTTGGGAAACCTTGAACAAGTCAGCGAACGTTATCATGGTTAAACAAAACATGCAGGCGGGGATGTTTTGTCTTCTGCGGGACATTGTTGAATCGACAGAGGAGTTTCCGTCAAACGATGAGAACGTCTAAGGAAAGTAACAAAGCTTTTACGTTGATCGAGTTGCTGGTCGTGATTGCGATCATCGGGATTCTGGCGGCAATGTTGCTCCCCGCATTAAGTCAGGCCCGGGAAAAGGGCAGAAGCGCGCTGTGCGTCTCGAATCTGAAGCAGATTGGTTTGGCCATTAACATGTATGCTGACGACCACGAAGACTACTATCCGCCTGGATTCGTAGATACGGTCGGAGATTGGCCGCTGTTTATCGCTCATTATATGGCGAAGAATCAGACCACCTATGCCAGTACCATTGATAGCAGCAAGGGATTTCTCTGTCCCTCTGGCGTACTAAGAAAGCCTGGCTTAACCATAAGGTTAACGTATTCGGCCCATACTCGTTTAATGCCCCCAAGTTCGATTCCCACCTATACACTTTACAGACGAAGTCAAGTAATTCGTCCTTCCGAGGTGGTTTTGGTTACCGACGGTATTCAGCAAGATATATTCTACTCAGGTGATTTTGACTCTGCTGCCAACTTTCAAGGAGTGGCCATGAGCAAAACAGCTTATAACCCTGCCACTGCGGATAATATCTTAACTTCCGTTGCACTTTCGCGAGACAATCAGGATTGTTCTGGCTGTACTGCAAGTGTTGGTTTCCTCCGATTCCGACATTTGGGCAACAAAGCAGCGAACTTTCTCTTCTGTGACTCGCACGTAGAGACATTGGTGTACGGCAGGCTCAAGGCCCGCAATTTCATGTACGACCCATAAGACCCATAACGGCAGTTGCGGGCGTGCGACCTTGGCCTAACCCCTTTTAAGTTGAACATGGCTTATCGATAAAGGCGCAGCCGTGATGGGTGAAACGCGAACAATCAACCGATTGAAAGCGTTCACGACTCGGTGGATCCAATGCGGCTGCGTCTGATTTTTTTTGCGGGTTTCAAGGAAGGTTAGACTTTGTTGCTTGATCACCTTTAAGATTCTCACATCACGTTGAATAGATGAAAAAAGCCCTCCGAATTCCTTACCTCGCCCAGATCATTCTCATGCTCGCGACGCTTGCTGTCAGCGAAGCTTGTGCAGCAAAACCTGTTCGCGTGGAAGTCGTTAAGAGTCATGCAGGTTGGCAATTATTGTGCGGAGGGAAGCCTTACTTCATCAAGGGTGTCGGGGGCAACGGTTCCATGGAGCTGTTGGCCAAATGTGGTGGCAATTCCTTTCGTACTTGGGGTGCCGACGACCTCGAAGAGCAACTTGACGAGGCCCAGAAGCTCGGCCTGACTGTGACCGTTGGAATCTGGCTCGGACAAAAGCGGCACGGGTTCGATTATCACAACGCCAAGGCGGTTCGGGACCAGTTTGAGAGAGCCCGGGAGGCAGTTCTGCGCTATCGGAATCATCCCGCGGTGCTGATGTGGGGCATCGGCAATGAGATGGAAAACTACGAGCCGGCCGGTGACCCCGCCGTTTACAAGGCCATCGAGGCCATCGCCGCCATGATCAAGAAGGAAGATCCCAATCATCCGACGATGACGGTATTCGCCGAGATTGGCGGCGACAAGGTATCGCTCCTCCAGAAGTACTGCCCGAGCATCGACGTCTTGGGCATCAATACCTATGCCGGCGGCGAGTCGATTGCTGAGCGCTATCGGAAACTGGGCGGCACGAAGCCTTACGTGATCACCGAGTTTGGTCCCCCCGGCGTATGGGAGATGAAGAAGACCACTTGGGGCGCCGCACCGGAGTTGAGCAGCACCGAGAAGGCAAACTGGTATCAGAGAACCTACCTCAGCTCGATCGTCGGAGGAAAGGGAATGTGCCTTGGATCGTATGCGTTCACCTGGGGATTCAAACGCGAGGCCAGCGCGACATGGTATGGAATGTTCCTGCCCGACGGCGCCAAACTTGCCGCGGTGGATACGATGATGGAACTTTGGAATGGCACGCCGGTCTCGAATCCCTGCCCGAAAATCAAGAGCCTCAAACTTGCCGAGGGCGACGGCCGAGTGACGACGGGCGCCGTTGTGCGTGCGCTGTTGGACGCGGCCAGCTCGGACGGCGAGCCAATCCAGGTCTCGTGGAAGTTGCAGCGCGACTGGTTTCAGTACGGCACCGGCGGAGATGAAATGACTGAAGCGGCGGAGTATCCGGATTCGATCATCAAAGCCACGGACCAGGAAGCGGAATTGAGGATGCCGGCCGAAGGTGGCGGTTACTGTTTGTACGCTTATGTTCGCACAGCCACCAGCGGTGGCGCCGTGGCGAACATCCCACTTTTTGTAGACGGCCCGATGCCGAAGCCGCAGGCGCGCCGAGTTTCGCTGCCATTGATCGTGTTCGGAGATCAGCAGGACAATCCGCCGTATGTTCCTTCGGGTTGGGTTGGCAACGCAGGCGCGATCGGATATACGCCTGACTGGAAAGACAACCCGCACTCGGGCAAGACCTGCTTGAAATTGGAGTACCGCGAACCGCGTGGTTGGGCCGGTATCGTGTGGCAGAATCCGCCCAACGATTGGGGCGATAAACCAGGCGGTTATGACCTCAGCGGCGCTACTCGATTGATCTTCTGGGCCCGTGGTGAGACGGGTGGGGAGAAGGTCGATTTCTCGTTCGGTGGAATCCGCGAGGACAAGCCTTTTCCCGACACGGCCAATGGCAAGGTTGTAGTCGAACTGATCAAAAACTGGAAGCAATACTCCATTGATCTGACCGGCAAGGATCTCAGTTGCATCAAGGGCGGCTTTGGCTGGAGCCTCGCCGGCGCCGGCAAGCCCGTGACATTCTATCTCGATGATATTCGTTATGAGTAATTCATCAAAGCAAGCGGCAACGTTTTGGAATCGACCGGCGGGCCGAAGACGAGCCGCCTGCGGCTTTTTGTGCCTGGCTCTTCTAACGGGATGGAACGCTCTTGCGGGTGTGAAGGTTCAGAGCGAGGTGCCTACGCCCGCCGCACCAGCCGCCAAATTGATAGTGTACGCGGACGTAACTTCGTCACCGTACGTTCCCTCCGGCTGGATGGGGAATTATGGTGCCGTCCGAATGGACGATAGATGTACAACCAACCCGCACGAGGGTGCGACTTGCATGAAACTGCAGTACTTGGCTCCCGGGCAATGGGGTGGAATCATTTGGCAAGACCCACCCAATGATTGGGGCGATAAACCCGGGGGTTACAACCTCAGCGGCGCCACCAAACTGACGTTCTGGGCGCGGGGTGAAACCGGCGGCGAAAAAGTCAAATTTGTGTTTGGGGTGATCAAGCGCGAGAAACCTCACTTCGATACGGCGAGCGGCGAACTAGATGTGGTATTGACCAGGGACTGGACGCAATACTCCATCGATTTGGCCGGCAAGGATCTCAGCCGCATAAAGACGGGCTTTGGCTGGACTGTCTCCGGGCAGGGGAAGCCGATCACGTTTTACGTCGATGACGTGAAGTACGAATGAACGATTGGAGAACAACGCGAAGCCAAAGACAGATCTCCCGCACTTGGCGCGCACTGATCAAGAAAGCGTGGGGTGTTGACCCGCTGCTCTGTCCGAAATGCGGCGGCCAGATGCGGTTGATTTCGCCGATCGAGGATGACCAGACCGTCGAGAAGATCCTCCGTCACCTCGACCTAATGGGAAGGCCCAGCCCGGTGAACCGATCGCGCCCCGCCTCCGCCGCTCGAACTCGGGTACATCCGGGAACCGTTCTACGACGACATCCCCTTCGGCCCGGAAACCTACGCCGAGTAGAGAGAACGAAACCTCAGACAACCGCCTCCAACCGGCGATGGCAAACCCATGCCCATCACCGCCCGTTCGGCTTGACTCCGGACCGGGTTCCTTCCAACTTGAGACCCCGAAGGGCAGAATGCGCCCAGAGGAGGGTTTTGCAGGCGTCGCGAACGTTTCAGGCTGTCAACGGAGGATCGAGGCTCCCCACTTAACTCCCCTGCTGGCGCCCATGCGGAACCCCCTGAAAAGCAATTTCCTACCAGTGGGAGACTAGGAGAGAAACGGTCAGATGCGAAAAACGGAACATTATGAAACGGCGGCCGAAGATCGCCTGCCCTTCATGCAGAAGTTCGCGTACGGCTTGGGCATGCTTGCCAACAATCTGCAGGCAGCCGCCGTCGGCGCCCTGCCGATCATCCTGAATCTCGGTCTCAAGATGGACCCGCGGCTCGTAGGCCTGCTCGGGTCGATCCCCCGCCTCTTCGACGCATTTATCGATCCCATCGTCGGTCATGTCTCCGACAATACGCGAACCCGGTGGGGCCGCCGTCGCCCGCTGATCTTCTGGGGCGCCATTCTTTCGGGCATTATATTCGCCCTGATGTGGCAGTTGTACCCTGGGCATACCCAGATGTTCTACTTTTGGGTTTTTCTGGCCGCCTCGGTCATCTTCTTCACCGCCTATGCGATCTTCTCGATCCCGCTGGTAGGCTACGGATACGAACTGACCCCGGACTACCACGAGAGGACCCGGCTGATGGGATTCAGCAATATCATGGGCCAGATCGCGTGGCTGCTGGCCCCGTTCTTCTACGAGTTCATCTACAACAAGAACATCTTTGCCGGCGAGTTCGGGGCGGTACGGGGTGCGCGTACGCTGGCCATGATCATCGGCGGGTCCATCATCGTCCTCGGCGTCATGCCCGCCCTCTTCACGAAGGAGCGCATGCGCCTGCCGCCGCCGGATACCGAGGGAACCCTCCAGAGCGTCGCGAAGTTCTTCAAGCGCTTCGTCGCCACCTGGAAATCCCGCCCGTTCCTCAAGCTCTGCCTGGCCACGTTCCTGATCTTCAACGGCTACCAGCTCGGCTCGTCGTTCACGTTCTACAACATGACGTACTACCTGTTCGGCGGCGACGAGAGCCGGGCCTCGCATCTCTTCAAGTGGTTCGGCATCACCAGCTCCTTGGCAACCTTCGCCATCATCTGGCTGACCACGTGGATGTCCACGAAGATCGGAAAGCGGCGAACATTCTTCATCATGACCTTCGTGTCCCTGTTCGGGTTTGTGGCGAAATGGTTCACGTATAACCCGGAGCATCCGTACCTGTTGCTTCTCTCCGCTCCGCTGATTTCGTTTGGGATCGGCTCGCTCTTCACCGTGGCCGGGGCGATGGTGGCCGACGTCTGTGACCTGGACGAACTCAACACCGGCGAGCGCCGCGAGGGGATGTACGGGGCGATTTACTGGTGGATGGTGAAACTGGGCATGGCGGCTGCCTCGCTCATCTTCGGGTACCTTCTTAACGCAACGGGCTTCGATGTTGCGCTGAAGACTGTGCAACCGGCAAGAACCCTTTATTTGATGCGCGCATGCGACTGCGGCATTCCACTGGTCGCATCCGCAATCGCCATCTTGGCAGTCCTGACCTACGAGATCACGGAAGGCCGCGCCCACCAGATCCGCACGGAGCTCGAAGCCCGCCGCGGCAAGCTGGTAAGTACCGCCCGGCAAACGGAGCCCGCAGATGATGCAGATTGACGCAAATCAGAAGTGGAACACTCCGAACTGTGAATCTGCGTATATCTGCGTTAAACAGTTGAGAAGAGAGCTTCTCCAGGCGATAGGGAATTTGCCGCTTCTGTTGGAGGCTGTCTTCCTGTTACAGTGCCAAGACATTCCGGAAGCTGTCCAATTCAATCAAGGAACTGCCGCTTATTTCGATTGGGCAGCCGATTTGATACCCACTGCCGAAGGCTATGTCGTTTTTGTAAACAAGGCGAATCATGAACATGCCAAGAGCCGAACATGGGGACAAAGTCAGTTCCGCTTCCGATACGGAGAGAAATGGCATCAGCCGCATCATAAGGGGGACCACCGCGGCGTAATCAAGCCTCGCGACACGCGCACGATAAATCCGGACGGTGGCGCCACCTGCTTGAAACCGGTCCACGCCGCGCTCTGTATCTTGCTGGCGGTGTTGCTTCTGCCGCTGTGTTCGTGTGGCCGCAAGGCCGACGCCCGCACGAAAGACGGTCGGATCATCGTCAGCTATTGGGAGAAGTGGACGGGTTTCGAAGACGACGCGATGCAGGCCGTAGTCGATGATTTCAACAACTCCCAGAATCGCATTTTCGTCAAAAAACTCGCCGTTAGTGAAATGTTGCGCAAGCTCATGTTGGCCACAGCAGGCGGCAATCCGCCGGACGTCGCGGGATTGTGGTCGAGTTATATTCCCGATTTCGCCCAGAAAGGCGCCCTGACGCCGCTCAACAAGATGATCGAACAGGCCGGCATCAAAGCCGACGATTACATCCCCACTTACTGGCAACAGTGTGCCTATCAGGGTTTCATGTGGGCATTGCCCAGCACGCCGACCACGCTCGCCCTGCATTGGAATAAGAAACTGTTTCGGGAAGCAGGGCTCGATCCCAATCGTCCGCCGCAAAGCTCGGATGAACTCGATAAGATGTCGGATCAACTCACCATTGTGGAAATTCAACGTGACGACAAATGGGTGCGGGTCCGCTATCCGGATCTGACGGAAGACGAAAAGCACGCGAAAAATTTCAAGCTGGTGCAGGTGGGGCATCTGCCGACGCAGCCCGGTTGGTGGATGCCGGAGTGGGTATGGTGGTTTGGGGGCCATTTGTGGGATGGCGACCGCAAGATTACAGCGAATAGCCCGGAAGACCTACAGACTTTTGACTGGCTGCGTCGGAGTTCTGAAAAGTTCGGGATCGAAAACCTCCGCAGTTTTGGCGCGACGTTTGGCAACTTCGCGTCGCCGTCGGACCCGTTTCTGGCGGGGAAGGTGGCCATGGAGTTGCAGGGGGTATGGATGTACAACTTCATCAGCAAATACGCGCCACAACTCGAATGGGGTGCGGCGCCATTCCCGGCGAAAGACCCCGCGCGGTTTCCGCAAGTGACGCTGGCCGAGTGTGACGTGCTGTTGATTCCGAAAGGCGCGGCGCACCCGAAAGAAGCATTCGAATTCATCCACTACGTCAACACGCCTGGGCCAATGGAGAAGTTGTGCCTCGGACAGCGAAAATTCAGTCCGTTCGTAAAGGTCAGTGATGAATTCATGCGCCATCATCCAAATCCGTACATCCAGACGTTCATCGATCTGGCGAAGAGTCCCCAGGCGCATTGTGTGCCACGCTTGACGGTGTGGGCCGAGTATCTTGATGAATTGAACGTGGCGGCGGACCGTGTCATTGCGTTGGACGCGACGCCGCAGCAGGCGCTCGACCAAGTGCAGCGCCGCATCCAGTGGAAGCTGGACCGCGTGACGCGACGATGGGATGCGATCAGAGTCGGACGCTTGAAAGAATGGAGCAACTATGTCGCGCGGTGAACGGCGCAATCTCTGGCTGGGTCTCGCTTTCGCCAGCCCGTGGATCATCGGGTTTCTGGTGTTTACGCTCTATCCGGTCCTCGCCTCGGTGTATTACTCGTTTTGCGACTACGACGTGCTCTCCAAACCGCTGTGGGTCGGCACGCTCAACTATCGCGACATGGTCACCGACAGCGTGTTTTGGCAGTCGCTGTACAATACGCTGTATTACACCGCACTTTCGTTGCCGCTGTGTCTGATTGTGGCCCTCTTGGTTGCCGTTCTGCTCAATCAATCGGTGAAAGGCCGTTCCGCGTTTCGGACCATTTATTTCCTGCCGTCGTTGATCCCCGTGGTTGCCAGTTGCATGGTCTGGCTGTGGATCCTGAACGGGAATCTCGGGCTTCTCAACATTGCCTTGAGTTGGTTCCATATCAAAGGCCCCCAATGGCTGGCCGACGAGAAATGGACCAAATCGTCGCTGATCCTGATGGCGGTTTGGGCCAGCGGCAACACCATGGTCATCTACCTCGCGGCGCTGCAGGACGTGCCGCGATCCCTGTACGAATCGGCAGAAATTGACGGTGCCAACGCCTGGGTAAAATTCCGTCACATTACGATTCCGATGATTTCGCCCGTAATTTATTTCAACCTCATCATGGGCATCATTGCCTCATTGCAGACGTTTGCCCAGGCTTACATCATGTTCAGCGGCGGAGCGCTCGGCGGCGGCGGGGTCGCGTTCCGCGCTGGTGGACCAAATCGTTCGGCTTTGCTTTATGCGTTGTACCTCTACCAGTGCGCGTTTGATTTTCATCAGATGGGCTATGCCTGCGCAATGGCCTGGACCCTGTTTCTGGTCATCCTGTTCCTCACCTGGGTCGCCACGCGCTCGACACGACGGCTCATCTATTATGGAGGCGAGTGAGTCATGCGCCCGCTGAAACGATTGCTGCTTTATTTGGTTCTGGTGCTGGGCGCGATCGTCTGTCTGACGCCGTTGCTGTGGATGATTTCCACGGGGCTAAAGCCTGTCGAACAAACCATGACTGTCCCGCCCACTTGGATTCCCTACCGTTTGTATGCCGAGAAGAACGGCGTGCGCACGGAAATCAAGCCCGCGGACGTGGACAAGTATCCAGACGCAGAGATCGTGAAAAGGTTCGCGCCGCGCTGGAGCAACTTCGGGGAAGCGATCCGGGCCATGAAGTTCTTTCCGATGTACTTGAAAAACACGTTGATCCTGTGCGTACTCACCGTGATCGGCACCGTGGCGTCGAGCGCCTTGGCGGCGTATGGATTCTCGCGTATCCAGTGGCGCGGGCGCGACAAATTGTTCGTGGTTGCCTTGGCCACGATGATGGTGCCGTTCCCCGTTACCATGGTGCCGTTGTACTGCCTGTTTCGCTGGCTGGGATGGATCGGCACGCTAAAACCCTTGTGGGTCGGCTCGTTTTTTGCCGCAGCCTACAATGTCTTCCTGTTGCGCCAGTTTTTTATGACGATCCCGAAGGACCTTTCCGAGGCGGCGCGCATCGATGGGTGTAGCGAGCTGCGGATTTTTTGGCAGATCATTCTGCCGTTGTGTAAGCCGGCGTTGATGGTGGTCGGTTTGTTTCAGTTTATGTACACGTGGAATGACTTCATCGGGCCATTGATTTACCTGACGAACCAGCAAGATTTCACGCTGGCGCTGGGATTGCAGTTTTTCCAGAGCCAACAGGGCGGGACCGAATGGCATTACCTGATGGCGGCCAGCGCCCTCGTTGCGTTGCCGATCATCCTCCTGTTTTTCTTCACCCAGAAGACGTTCATCGAAGGGATCTCACTGACGGGCCTCAAGGGTTAGGAAATATGACTGCGGTAAGTAGAAATCGAATGAGCAGGAACGGTGGTGATACCCGACCGGTCCGCAAGTCTCAATTGGAATTTGCACGCTTCGTCCGTTCGGTTGAGCACGACCACGGCAAGGGAGCCATCTGGATTGACAAAACCGGTGACTTCCAGCTCTTCATCGGTGCTCGTGCAGAGAATCCTCACCGCGGCGGGTTGGATGAATCGGCTGAAGTGCCCAAGGTAGTAGTAGGAACTTTGGAAAATGAGCCGGTCGGTCCTCGTGTCGGCGATGATCGGGGCGCTACAGAAGTTGCCGGCGTGATTCGGCCCACCCGTTTTGTCGAGCACCAGGTTCCAGTCGATCCAACCGACCGTCCAACGGTTGAGGTCGTTGATGAGCGAATGGGCGTAGCGCTCTCCCAATTCCCACGAACCGAGATGCGGGCCGCCTTCCTGACAGCCCTCCGTGAACAGCAGGTGTTTGTCAGGCCACGTGTCGTGGACCAATTGCACGTTTTCAAACTTGTCTGGACCATACCAATGAAATGCCGCACCCCAGATGTACCGACTGGCCTGCGGATCGTCGTAGACAACTCGGGCACGTTCCACGAGCAGGTCGCGGTTATGATCCCAAATCAGAATTTTGACGTGACCAAGCCCGGCCTGTTGGAGCGTCGGACCGAGGTGGTCGCGTACAAAGTCCCTCTCTTCCTGGACCGAATAGAGGCAGGACTCCCAAGGCTGCGCTGCGGCCGGCTCGTTCTGAACCGTCACCGCCCAGATCGGCACGCCTTCGCGTTCGTATTCCCGCATGTAGCGAGCGAAGTAGCGCGCCCAGGCGTCCCGGTATTCAGGTTTCAGCGTGCCGCCGTGATTCATCTGACCGTTCGTCTTCATCCACGCCGGCGGACTCCACGGCGAAGCCAGAATTTTCAGTGGTGTTCCCGCGACTTTCTGCGCCGCGTGAATCATCGGCAGCAACGCGCGCCGGTCGCGCTCAATCGAGAAATGCTTCAAGACCACGTCCCCCGGCACCTCGTCGTAGGCGTAATTGCCCAGCGCGAAGTCGCAACTGTTGATGTGTGTTCGGCACAGCGAGTAACCGTGCCCCGTCGCCCAGCCAAAATACGCGCTCAAGACGCGCTGCCGGTTTTCAGGGCTCAGCCGGTAAAGTACCGTGGCCGCCGCTTCCGTGAACGCCCCGCCGAATCCTTCGAAGGTCTGAAAGTGCCGATTGGTATCCACCGAAACGGTTGGCAACCGTGCTTGGCAACGCGAATCAAGAATCAGGGGCGTGCCTTGCGTCAGCCGTTCGGCGGTGTCACGCGCCGTAATATAACGATCGAACCGTGTGGCCGAGGTCATCGCTTGGAATCAGGAGCTGACGGCTCCTTGACAAAAGAGGGCCATGGAAAGACCACAAACCGCAAAAACTCCCGTTTGAATAAGGTCATACCTCATGCTATCACAAACAGCGACTTTGGGTTCAACAACTAAGGGGCCACGAATCATGGATTCCGAGAGCGATTTCGTAACGCTCAATGGTGAAAGCTATATTCGCATTCGCCACGTGGACAAGCTCAGCCCGTTTCTGATGAGCATCGTCAGCGATAGTGACCACTGGCTTTTCATTGGCAGTAACTCGCCATTTACGGCGGGGCGTATGGATCCCGACCACGCACTCTTCCCGTATCAGACCGTCGACAAGGTCCTGCGTCACCCCGACACCAGCGGCGCGCTTACCATCATGCTAGTGAAACGCGACGGCCAGTGGTTACTATGGGAACCTTGGCGCGACGGCCGTACTTATCGGCTCAGCAGGCATCTGTACAAGGACGTGTACGGGACCGGGGTGATTTTCGAAGAAATCAACGAGGACCTCGGGCTGTGTTTTCGCTGGAGCCTCACCACCGGCGAGCCGTACGGTTTCGTGCGAGAATGCCGGCTTGAGAGTCTGCAATCCGAGCCCGTCGAGGTGAGATATCTTGACGGCTGGCATCAGCTTCTGCCGCCGAACGTCAGCGAAGAGACGTTCAAGCAATTCAGTTATCTCGCCGCCGCCTACATGCGTCATGAATCCTTGCCAGAGTCGGAGCTGGCGCTCTACACGTTGAACGCCGGCATCTCCGACCGCGCGGAAGCCAGTGAGTCGCTGCGCGCGGCATGTGCCTGGTCTTTAGGGCACGTGCGCCCCATCGTTCTGCTTTCCGACCGACAAGTCGAGGCATTCCGACGTGGAGCGCCCGTGGTCCCGGAGCCGAGGGTGCGGGGAGAAATGGGAGCGTATCTTGTCGGCGCTGCCGCAACCGTGACCATACACCGGCCCCATGAATGGGTCAGCGTTGCCGATACCGGACTGGATCACGCCGCAATCGTCCGTCTGCAAACAGAACTGAGCGATCCCTCTCAACTTGTCCAATCTTTGCGGAAGAGCATCGAGGCAAACCGTACGGGCTTGCGCCGCCGCATCGCGGCTGCCGACGGCCTGCAGGATACGGCCGACCAGACGGCCAGTGTCCACCACTTCGCCAATGTGCTTTTCAACTGCATGCGTGGCGGAACCTTCCATGATTCCTATCGTTTCCCAATCGCCGATTTTGCGGAATTCATTCTCACGCGCAATCAACCCGTGTTCAGTCGGCACCAGCAATGGATCGAGTCTTTGCAGCGATCCCAGACTTTGGCCCAGTTACTCGATGAAGTTGCGAAACGCGGCGACGCTCAGTTGACCCGCCTAACGCGGGAATATCTACCGCTCACGTTCAGCCGTCGCCATGGTGATCCAAGCCGTCCTTGGAACCGGTTCGATATTCACATCAAGGACGACGGTGGCAATCTCATCTACGCCTACCAGGGCAATTGGCGGGACATCTTCCAGAATTGGGAGAGCCTTGCCCAAAGCTACCCTTCGTTTTTGGAACAGATGATCACCGTATTTCTAAACGCCTCAACTGCCGATGGCTACAATCCTTATCGCATCAGCCGTGCGGGCATTGACTGGGAAGTCCGCGACGCCGCTCATCCGTGGGGTCACATCGGTTACTGGGGCGATCATCAGATTGTCTACCTCTTACGGTTGCTGGAGAGCTACGAGCGATTTCAGCCCAATCAACTCGCGGCTCGCTTGAATGACAACGCCTACGCCTATGCCAATGTGCCATACGAAATCGACGGTTTCGATGACCTTGTCAACGATCCACGTGAGTCCATTATCTTCAACCAATCGCTGCACGAACAGTTGATGGCGTGCTCACAGAAACTCGGAAACGATGCCAAGTTGCTCACCGACGATCGCGGCGAAGTCCTTCTCGTATCTCTCGGAGAAAAACTCTTGGTGCCTTTGCTGGTCAAGCTGAGCAACCTCGTGCCAGGAGGCGGCATTTGGCTTAACACCCAGCGGCCGGAGTGGAACGATGCGAACAACGCCTTAGCCGGCTGGGGGCTCTCGATGGTGACCGTGTACCACCTTCGCCGCTACCTGACTTTTCTCGATCGGCTGCTCGCCGGCGCCGCCCCTACGATCGAGATCTCGGCTCCGGTTGCAAAGCTCCTTGCAGATATCACCAGTGTTCTGCAGGAAGCCGGAAGCCAGACAGGACAGGGTTTTGACGACGGGGCACGGTTTCAACTGATGGCGAGGCTGGGTCGCGCTGGCACCGCTCATCGCCAGACGATCTACCGGCACAGCATAGGCGGCCGGGTAACCACGAAGACCGAATCGATCCGCGACCTGATTGCAGTTGCCTTGCCGGTGATCGATGCGAGTATTCGCGCCAACCGCCGTGCCGATGGGTTGTACCATAGTTACAATGTGCTGCACATTGATGGGGAACGGGCCGCTGTGCAGAACCACGATCTCATGCTTGAAGGCCAGGTGGCTGTACTGAGTTCTGGCGGCGTCAGCCCGGCCGATGCGGTTGCTTTACTGCGGGCGTTGCGGAAGAGCGACCTTTATCGGGTCGACGAACGAAGCTACATGCTCTACCCGGATCGCGTGTTGCCATCTTTCCTAGCTCGTAATACTTTCAGTGGCCTGCCACCACTCCAAGACAGCTCCTTATTTGTGAAGGACCAACTTGGCCAATGGCATTTTCAGGCCGATCTCCGCAACGCCGCCGATGTGAGCGCGCAACTCGACAAACTTGGCGCAGAACAGGGGACCCGCAAGACGGTGCTGGACCTGTGGGAGACAACGTTCCGTCATAGCGAGTTTACTGGACGGAGTAACAGATTCTTCGCTTTCGAGGGCTTGGGCAGTATTTACTGGCACATGGTCGCGAAACTGCTGCTCGCTGTGCAGGAATGCTACCGCACCACAAGCAGTCCGCAAATCGCAAAACAACTTGCCGCAGCTTATGATGAAATTCGCGATGGCCTCGGCTTTCGCAAGAGCCCAGAGGAGTACGGCGCTTTTCCGACCGATCCGCATTCGCACTCACCGCGCCATCGCGGCGCTCAGCAGCCCGGCATGACCGGGCAGGTGAAAGAGGAGATCCTGATACGCTGGGGTGAACTCGGCATCGAGGTTGAAAATGGTTGCCTGCGCTTTGCACCACGACTGCTCCACCAGTCAGAGTTTTTCACAAAACCACATTCCTTTTCATACGTCGATCTTCAAGGCACTGAAAGGGTTTGGGAAATGCCAGCCGGCACTCTCGGTTTCACGTACTGTCAGGTGCCATTTTGTTATCAGTTGGCCGACCGGCCCGGCGTTTGCCTGCAGCGTTACGACGGCACGCTCAAGGACGTGCCATCCCCGGCTATCGATCGGTCAGACAGCAACTCCATTTTTGCGCGCGATGGCGCTTTCAGTCGCGTGACTGTATTTGTGCCGAGAGGAGATATTCCCAGTGATAGGAAACGGAATGGCAGTCGGCTGTGATATTGCTCAGCCAAGCATGCGTTTGACACGTTGCGGCGCGTTCACTGGAACGGGTCAAGCTAATCAAATGTGGGATGGTACATAATGGCGAAAGTTTTCCTCGAGAACGTCTGTAAGGTCTATCCGGGTGGCGTCCGCGCCGTGGATCGTACCAACCTGGAAATCCAGGACCGGGAATTCGTCGTGCTCGTTGGCCCGTCCGGCTGCGGCAAGTCCACCATGTTGCGGATGATTGCCGGTCTCGAAGAGGTCACCAGCGGCAACATCTACATCGATAACCGTCGCGTCAACGACGTTCCGCCCAAGGACCGCGATATTGCCATGGTGTTCCAGAATTACGCACTGTATCCGCACATGACGGTGTACAAGAACATGGCGTTTGGCTTGATGCTGCGGAAATATCCGAAGAAGGAAATCGACCAACGCGTTCGCGAAGCCGCCCAGATCCTCGGCATCACCGACGAACAATTGCAGCGCAAGCCGAAAGCCCTTTCGGGCGGACAACGCCAGCGGGTCGCGGTCGGTCGCGCCATCGTGCGCAAGCCCAAGGCGTTCTTATTCGACGAACCGCTCTCGAACCTGGACGCCAAGATGCGCGTCCAGATGCGGGCGGAAATCTCCAAGCTTCATAGCCGGCTGAACTCGACGATGGTGTACGTCACCCACGATCAGGTGGAGGCCATGACCATGGGCGACCGGATTGTGGTCATGAAAGACGGGGTAATTCAGCAGGTCGACGAGCCGATCACGCTGTACGATAACCCGAAGAACATGTTCGTGGCCGGTTTTATCGGCTCACCGCCCATGAACTTTTTCAAGGGGAGGCTCGAGCAACGCCAGGCGGCCTTGTGGTTTATCGAACAGGCTGACGGAAGCAACAATCACGATCGCTTTGCCGTTCGGATCCCGGAGGATAAGACCAAGAGACTGGGCGGACACATCGGCCGGGCCATCGTTTTAGGCGTTCGGGCAGAAGATTTTGATGACAAACACAGCCCCTCGTTTGGGCAAGCGGACCAGATCATCCCGGCCAAGGTGGAAGTCGTCGAACCGATGGGCGCGGAAGTCTACTTGCACCTGACCACCGTCCATCACAACTTTGTGGCGCGCGTCAATTCCCACGTGACCGCCGAAATCGGCCAGCGGCTCGAAATGGCATTTGACACCTCAAAATGCCATTTTTTTGACGCACTGACGGAGCAAGCGGTAGCCTAAAACCGTGCATGCATCGCCGAAATGCCTGTCTTCTCCTCGTTCTTGCCGAGCGTCCTTGGCCCGTTGGCTCTTGATACGTAGGGCCATCCGACTGACATGTTTCGTCGCCACTCTTGGTCTTGCGGTTCCTCAAACTTGGGCACGCGGTGCTCCTCCAGTTCAAACGAATCCCTTCTTTCACGCTGAGAAACTGGACGGTCGATGGTGGCTGATCGACCCGCATGGGCACCGCTTCATTTCGAAAGGCGTGACCACGGTGCAATTCGCCCAAGACACGATCCAAGGGACAACGAACTCACCCTACGGCGATACGAATCGCGCCAAATATGGTACTCGGGAGGCATGGCGCATGGTGACGGCACGACGGTTATTCGGCTGGGGGTTTAACACACTGGGGGCATGGTCCGATGAGGCCCTAGCAGCGATTACGGTGAGCAATCAGTATCTTGCGTACGCCCCGGTTGTCAATCTCGGGACGAGTTACGTCGCGAGGAAACAAAAGGAGCAAGCCTGGTTGCACGGGGTCTTCCCCGACGTGTTCGATTCGGAGTTCGCGACGATCTGCCGACAACGAGCCCGCGAGTTTTGCACACCGCGCAGTGGCGATCTCTGGCTGTTGGGCTGGTTCACCGACAACGAACTGCGGTGGGGGCCCGATTGGCGCGGGTCAGACGAACTACTAACCATGTTCCTCTCCCTGCCCGCCAACGTTCCGGGAAAGAAGGCGGCGGTCGACCTGATGCGTGAGCGCTATGGCGGCAGCGTCACGAATTTCAACGCCGTTTGGAAGACGACATTCGCTTCTTGGAATGAGCTTCTCCGAGCCACATCGATTCGCCCACCCATCGTCCGCAGCGCACTCTACCAGCAGAATCAGGAAGTGGAGCGGCGCGCCAATGAGGTTGATCCGAAGCGCGCAGCGTTCGTTGCTGATTGCGAGGCGTTCCTCGCGCGGCTGGCCGACCGTTACTTCCGCGTCACCAGCGAGGCGATCAAGGCCGCCGACCCCAATCACATGAACCTGGGTTGCCGCTTCGCCTATTTCCCACCCGAGCCCGTCGTTGCCGCCGCGGCGAAATACGTGGACGTTATCTCTTTCAATTGTTATCGGCCCGATCCACGAGAGGTCGTCAGCCGTTATTCCGCATTTGGCAAACCACTGATGATCGGGGAGTTTTCATTCCGGGCCGAGGACAGCGGCTTGCCAAATTCCCGGGGAGCTGGCCCAAAGGTCAAAAATCAGGAAGAACGCGCTGCTGCGTTCAAAAAGTACGTCACGCAAGCGCTGCGGAATCCGAATTTGGTCGGCTATCATTGGTTCGAGTATTGCGATGAACCTAACGCAGGCCGTTTCGACGGCGAGAATTCCAACTATGGTGTCGTTAATGTCCGCGACGAGGGGTACACAAAACTCACCCGCGCGATGAACGAGGTCAACTCCCAAGCTGAGGTAATTCACAAAGGCTCGGAATGATCTGATCAGCGGAGGTACAAGTTCCAGCTAATTATGTGCCGGGGTCTGTTCAATAAATCGCATTCCGAGGCCTCGTGGAATGAGGCCCCGGCCGACTGGGATTTGGCTCCCGAATTGAATCCGGATGGTGAAGCACTGAAACAGGAGGCGTTCACATTGATCGAATTGCTGGTGGTGATTGCCATCATCGGTATTCTGGCCGCGATGCTCCTGCCAGCATTGAATCGTGCGCGCGCGAAGGCCGCTGCGGCTCAATGCTGTTCCAACCTTCATCAGATTTTTACCGGAATGTCATTATACGCGGATGAGAATCAGGAAATGTTTCCCTTCTCGGGCGATACAATTCCCTGGAACCAGACGGATCCAACGACCGGCCTCGAAAGTTGGATGCAGCAAATCTTCCCTTACGTTAAGGAGATGAAAGTGTATCATTGCCCCCTGGATCGAGCCTCGCAGTTCAGCTATTTCAACGGTGCGCGGGCCGCCTATGTTGTGGCGGGCAGATTTGCCTCCTTGGACCGGCGACTTCTTGCGTACCCCCCGGCCTATGTCTTGTCTGGTGATACCGGGGGCAACGCGGGTGCGACTTTCAATCCTTTGGATGCCGACAAGGATGATTATACCCAGGATTGCGTTGGCGGACCGTCGGCCGGCAGTCCGGTCTGGATGGCTTGGGAGCGCCATGCTGGCGGACAGAATCTCTTGTTCGCCGACGGTCATGTTCAATGGTTCGGCCGCTTCGTCGCCAAAGAGATGACCTTCCGCTACGATACGATGAGCGCGTGGTGATGATGCCCCCGCTTGGGGCAACCGCAATCATCTCACGTACTTGCTTGAAACTGTCACGCTTGGGACTTACCTGGGCGGCGGTCCTTCAGTAACCTGGACGAGGGCGTCGGGGCGAAGCCATTTGGCGAAGGCGGCTTGGACTTGGGCGGCGGTCAGCGACACGTAGCGGTGCGCGGCCCGGGTTGGTTCATCGAGGGGCAGGTCGTGCGTCGCGCGGTTGAGCAGGCCGTGGCCGATCTTGGCGATGCTGGATTCGTTCAATGGGATTTCGCGCAACAACAGCGCCTGCGCCTGGCGCAGTTCAGCCGCCGTGACCGGCACGGTTCGCATCTCTTTGAGATCGCGCATCACCAAATCGCGCGCCTTGGACACGTTCGGCGGGTCGCAGGCGTATTCGACGGCGTACACGGACCGGGTTTGCTCGATTTCGAAAATTGACTCCACGAAATAAACCAGACCGGACTCCTCGCGCAGGTCGCGATACAGGCGCGTGGCATAGAACGCGCCGCCGAGGACGTGGTTGCCGAGCTGGAGCGGATAGTAATCTGCATTGGAACGAACCAAGCCGAGCGTTTCCGCCAACAACACTTTGTCCTGCACGCGACTCGTGTCGGGCACGGCGGCTGACGATGCTGGGTTGAGCGGGACGGGCGGCAACGACGTTTCCGGCTTCGGGCCTTCGGTTTTCCAGTCGCCGAAATATTGCGCCACTGCCGCTTGGGCTTGTTGGGGGGTGATGTCACCGATGACAACAATGGTCGCCAAGTCGGGACGGAAGACGCGCTGGCAATAGTCTTTCACGTCGTCCAAGGTCAACGCCCGAACCGTCTCGGGCGTGGCTTGGCGTTGCATCGGATCGTGCTTCGGATACAACGCCGCGCGCAATGCGCGCTTGGTCAGGTAATCGGGGCTGAGTAAACGCCCGGCGACCGTATCCGCGACTTGCTGCTGGACGACCTTGAACGCGGCGGGGGGAAAGGCGGGGTGCAGTTCGTTGTCGGCGAGCAGTTGCAGGCCGCGGCTGAAATCGGTGGCGAGCACTTGCAAGGAAAAATCCGTGCCGGCGGATTCACGTGCGCCGATGTCGTCGAGCGCCTTTTGGAACGCGACGCGGTCGAGCGAGTGCGTGCCGTAGCTGAACAGTTTGTCGATCACGTCCGCGACGCCCTCCTGGCCGGGCGGCGCTTCGAGTTCCCAGCGATTCTTGATGTGGCCGTACACGCTGACGGTGTGGTTGATGGTTTCGGACTGGACGATGAGTTGGAGACCGTTCGGCAACGTGGTGACGACGGGATGCACGGTGGACTCCGGCACAACGAGTTTGTTCAAGGCTTTCGCCGCCCATCCTGGCAGTTTGACCGGCTTGGTCTGACTCGGCGCGAACGATTCGTGGCCGCCGAATGCTCGCGTCGAAACCGGTTTGCCCGATTCTTCCGGTGTGAGGATCGCGGTGATGGCGTGATCGAAATCCAGATACTGGTGCGCCACACGGTTGACGTCGGCGACGCTCACGGTCCGAATGGCGATGATGTCGTCATCGGGCGATTGGCGGCCTTCCACGGCGACAGCTTGCGACCAGGCCATCGCCGCATCGGAGATCGAGTTTTTCTCAAACTCAGCATCCGCTGCTTCGTGACGTTTCTCGGCTTCGACGAGGTCGGCGGGAAAGCCGTTCGTCAAGTCGGCGGACAACGCCTGTTTCATTGCCGCGATCACCGCCGCGCCATCACCGCCTTTCGGGAACGTGGCGCTGACGTAACCGATACCGGCTTTGGTCAGCGGGTCGTACGAACATTCCACTTCCAACGCTTTGCCTTCCGGCACGAGCGCGTAGAGGCGGCCGCGTTTGTTCCCGAGCACGTCGCAAAGCACGTCGGCGGCGGCAAAATCCGGGTTGGCGTAGCCCGGCAGACAGAAGGCGATCACGGCCAAGCCGTACGGCAGATCGGTCTTGAACTGGAGCAACTCGGGCTGGACGGGTCGCAGGTTCACCTCAGAGCGCGGTGGAAGTTTCGCGCGGTGCAAATGTCCAAACAGTTGCCGGACCTTTTCCAATGCTGCGGGCGGGTCGACGTCGCCGAGGATGATGAGAGTTGCGTTGTTCGGCGTGTACCAGTCGCGGTGAAATTTTCTCAGCATGGCGCCGGTGGTTTGATCGAAAGACGGGCGCGTACCGAGCGCGTCGTGGGCATAGGGCGTGCCCTTGAACAGCACGGCGAGCAACTTCGTGTAGAAGACGTATTCCGGATTGGACAGGTCCTGCGCGACCTCCTGTTCGATCGCACCGCGTTCCTGGTCCCAGAGTGCCTTGGAGTCGAGAATGCTCTGCATCCGGCCGGCCTCAATCCGCAATGCCAGGGGCAGGTCGTCGGCAGGCACGGTAAAGAAATACTGCGTCACTTCCTGTTGCGTGTCGGCGTCGAAATCGCTGCCCATTGCCGCAGTAATGTTGGCCAACTGGTTGGCCGACAACGTCCGGTCGCCGCGAAACATCATGTGTTCCTCAGCGTGGGCCATACCGGGAAAACCCGGCGGCGCTTCGTTAGAGCCTGCGCGGTAGTTGACGGCCGTCGTGACCACTGGTGCGAGCGGGTTGCGGACGATGATGACACGTAGCCCGTTGTCGAGGGCCGAGCGGAGGACCGTTTGCGTGGGCCTCGCCGCCCACCCGGCGGTTGCCGACAGCATCAGCACGATTGCACAGATGACCTTGACGAGTCGTCGTTCCATTTTCTGACCTCCTTTTGCTCGGTAACCCTAATTGTAGTTTGCCTCCGGAGCAAATACTCCTTGTTCTTGTCAGCCGCCTCGGACGGTGTTACTGGATACAAAGCGCGACAGTGAAACTATCACCCCGACACTCACCCCATCGTAGGATTCTGTGGGTGAGGGTCAATGCTGTTGCTAACTTTATCGTCATAAATCAGGCGACGAGAACGGTAGGAGTAAGAGCGTGACGTGCTGAGACGAGTTTGTCTGAATATCAGTGATGTTTGGCTGGTTACATAGTATAATCGAAACAGTGAAAACCAACTCAACCAAGGAGCTACTATGATCAAAACCTTCGTTCGTTCTGCACTAGTTCTCGCCCTCATGGGTATCGTGCTGGGTCTCACCCAGACCACCCGCGCCGAGGACGCGGCCAAGAAAGCCGATAAGCATAAGAAGGCTGAAGGTAAGATCACAGCCGTCGACACCAATGCTAATACCGTCACCATCAAACACAAGACCACCACCGAGACCTTCACCCTCGCCCCAGATGTGAAGTTCGGGTCGGGCGGAAAGACGCTGAACATGAATATTTCCAACCTGAAGGTGGGCGACGAAGTCACGATTTATTACAACGAGGAAGGTGGCAAGATGATCGCCCATAGGGTCGGGCGAGTCGATGTATATGCCAAGAAAGCGGCCAAGGACGAGAAGAAGGCCACGCAGTGACCGGATGGACGGGCACAGACCGTCAACGAAGCCGGTCCCCGTGGCGGCGGTTTTGACGACGGCGGGGTTGCTAAGATCGATACCAATTCGGGGTAGACGTAGTAATTGTCACGAAGGGCGTCTCCTTTATGCGGGACGCCCTTTTCCCGCGGGTCGACCAATGGTAAGGTCACTACAGATAATCGGATTAGTTACGCGCGTGCAGCTATGAAATCCGGTTCCGGATAATCTGTTGCGCGCGGGATGTTTTCTTCATGATCTTGATTGAGTCCGTCGCCTCGCGGATCGGGGTAAGTGAGGTTTTTGATCGTATGGCCCAATCGTCGCATTGACGGGAATCGTAGGCTTTTGAACTGCGAGGGTCAACTCGGGGGTTGGATTGCCCAGTAGAAGCGAGCCGGTTCTCTGCCTCCTCCTTTGCTGCAGGATGCGTCGTTCAGCGTATCGGCGGCAAACTGGGGTTTGCCCCACAGCGTTCCCGCTGAACGTGCTGAACTTCAAAAACACATTTGCCGCCGGGTAGATGTTCAATGAATCGAGCATTGTTTTTGGATTCAGCGGGTCGCATTTCTGAACTGCAACAGGGACAATTCATCCGCTACAGGCGTTCCCGTATGCGACGAAGCAATCGTTCAATTTGCCCCAAACATTTGCTTCTAGTTTGCTGAGGACGCTCTGAATGCCTTACGTGGTGAACGACGGCGTTTTGTAGATTGTTAATCGCTGCACTGATTGATTTTGCCTGACCTGCAAAGGTCAACTCTCTAAATTCCGTTCTATCGTTTTGGTGTCTAGGTCTTGCCATATCTGGTTCCTTCCATTCGTGTAACCGCTAGGCACTTGGGGCGCGATAGAATCGCTTCCAAGTTACTTGCCTAAACCCTCACAACCGGCCTCACAAGTTTTAGTCGCTAAAGGACAAACCCTGTCTTTGGCTGACGCGGCGAGCAGCACAATTAGAGGCACGGAAGAGCTTGATAATAAAGGTGAAAGTCGCGATTTGGCGTCTACAGTCACAGGATGTCAAAACGGGGAATTGGCGGCTGTCCTGATTTCCAATTGGAACCAAATCGTGCAGTTTCTCAAGCAAATCGCACTAATTCAGCAGGCAACCACCTAACGGGACTGAGTTCGAACCAGCCGCCAAACCTCCGGTCGCCCACAGCTCTCCTGCATCTGTAGAGTTGCGACGCAACACCAAGCGCGTCATAATCAGATTCTGAAACCGTCTGACTGAAGGGCAATGCAGCACATCCAATAACTAGGCCAAATACACCTACCAGCAACGATGAAAGCATCACTTCTCGAAAAATGGGTCATGTTTGTTTATAGGCATTCCCGAGGACCCGGATGGCTGTGCTTCTATCTTTCCATAACCATTATCCTCTGTGTTCTGGAGATTCTTCGCATCTTTCATATTACGGAACATTCGCACATTCACTTTCTGCTGATCATGTTGGTCATGACTTTATTGGGATTCGAGCGGCTTGGCTTTTCCAGGTTGCTGATGGCGCGACAGCAAGAAATCGATAGACTTCGAGATGTGGGCAAAAGTTCGACCTAGCAAGTAATTTCCCATTACCGTGAAATTGCAACATGTCCTCATCTTCGGAGTGGGCGCGGCTTTTCTTGGCGTGGGTTTAATTCAACGCAAGAAAAGCTCCAGCACGAATTGGAAGGCGTTTGTCATCGGGGGCGTCGCGTTGATTGTTCTGGATGTCTTGCTTATTGGAAAAGCGATTTCGTTTTGATGGAGCACAGGTTTCATAACGCGTTTGTGGGCTGGATAATTGCGCAGTGCCTTTTAGTCACCAACGCGACGGCGAGCAACGTCCAGTTTACAGTAAAAATCGAGGAATTGCCTGCCGCGTTTGTTCCGCAAGAAGCACTGATTAGAACCCACATTGTTACTGCGGCAACCATGTGGAGCGATTTGGTTGTTTCCAAACCCTGCAAAGTTGACGTCGCCTTTGGCATCCGTGACGTGGTGGAGAATGATCCTCACAGGCTCGGGTTCGGTAAAAGCACAGGTGCTATTTCGTTCGGAAAGGATGCGACAGGCAGACCCCTGTTCGAGCAAGGTTGTATACTGCTCCCCTTGAAAGATGGCGGTGAATTTGAGAGTCCTAAAGGCAGGAAAGGACTCGATGAAACGCAGGAAATGGACAGGCAGGGAGAAGCTGCAGATTGTGCTGGAAGGCCTGCGAGGGACAGTTCCCCTGGGG
>DATIZX010000042.1:0-9999 GCA_035516795.1 Verrucomicrobiia bacterium | reverse complement strand
GTGCCAGCGTCTCCCTTCCACGGTTGGGCGCAACCCGCTTCCAGCGCAATCACCCACGGCCGCTGCGTTCGCTGGAACGCCGCTTCCATGCGTTGACGGTAATACCATCGGGTAACGACAATTGCGTCCGCCGCATCAATGTCGGTGACGTGCATGTCGGCGCGTCCGCCGAGACGGTGCGCCACGCCGGCCAGTATGCGATTCCAGCGCGAGGTTGCCAGAGCGATCACGATTGTCGCCTTCGCCGCCCGACAAATCGCTTCGGCCGCCGCCGCGTCGCTGCCGTAGCGCGCCTGCGCGAAGTCTTTGCCGGTAGCGCCGAGGAATCGCGCGGCACCGCAACCAGCGATGCGGTTCGCGGCAGCCTGCACGTTTTCGCCGATCAATCCGACGACGAGTGTTCCCTTAATTGCCTTGGCTGCGGCAAGCACTTCCAGCGCGTGTTTTGCCAGCGAGCCGTCCGTTTCTGTGTAGGTGAGAACTAAAACGGTTTCCATATTCTTGGTGCCTTGGTGGTTAAATCAATCGTTAATCCACGCGACGATTTCCTTGGCGATGTCGTCGGTGGGCATGTCCTTGAGAATCTTGGTTTGGCGCTGCTGCTTTGGCAGACTGACACTGGCAAAGGTCACGCCATTGGTGCCAACCTTTGCCGGCTTTGCTTTTTGCAGTGCCGGCATGATGGCGCGCATATTTGCCATCCCGACCTGCGGATTGTTGGGCGGCTCTGGCAAGCTCCCGGTCGCCCAGCCGAGTACCGCTGGTGCCGCCGCACATTTTGAGACCTGATGTTTGCCGCCCTCGATTCGTTCGAGAATATCAAGGGAACCGTCCGTTGCGACAGTGAGTTTGTCCACGCCCTGAAATTGGTTCACGATGCCCAGCAACTCGCCGACAATCTGCATCGTCGCGCCGGCTCCACGCGAAGCCGATTCCCACCCGCCAAATACGAGCAATCGCGACATATCCAAACCAGGAATTGTCTTAATCGCCTCCACCAACAACGGGGCAACTTCGGCGGCCTCGATAAACCCGCTGGAAGGGCCATCCACGGCAATCAACTCAAAGGGGACTTTCTGCGCCACGGACATCATGACTTGTTGCAGCTTGGCTCTGGGCGCGATGCTGACCAGCCAGACCTTGCTGCCGGGCGCGTTCTTTGCCAGATGGGCCGCCTCGAACAACGCATGCCCCGCCCACGGGTCGAGCACCGCCGGCAACATCATTTCGTTTTTTAACGCCGGGCCGCTCGGTCCGCTGACCGGTTCCAGCGTCTGTAATGGATCGGGGACAATGCTGCCGCAAACAACGATTTGATATGCTGTGCTCATAGAACTTTCACTCCTGGTTTTGCTCGCTTCGATAAATGATCAGTTTTCTGCGGAGTGTAAACCACCCGGGGCGGCGCGAAACTCGATAATGCTCCGTTCGAGACGTTCGGGGTGCGGCATGATGCAGTTCCATGTGCACGCCCCGCAGTGAATGCATTTCTCGCGGTCGAAGATGGGGACGCCATTCGTTCCCAGTGTGATTGCCTGGCCGGAGCAAATCTCCACGCATATTTTTGTCCCGCACCGCTCGCAAAGATTCGGGTAGAGGAACACAACGTGGTCAGCGTATCCGGCAGGCGCCTGCACCTTGCCGCCGATCAACAGCGCATCTTGGTGTGAAACGAGCAATTTGCCGTCGTAGGGAATTGCCGGCCAGCCGACACGATCCATGAGAGCGCTGTGAATACTGATTCCCCGGGCTGCGCAGTCTCGGCGGATCTTTTCGATTTCTGCCAGGGGGATTCGATTCCGGTAATAATTCTCCAAACGAGGTGTGTGGTCGCGGACTTCGCGCGGTTGCACCGGGGCGGCCAATGCACCTTTCGTTGCGCCTGCGACGGCCATTCCAATCAGGCCGGTCACGATTCCCCAATGGAAACCATCGCGGGAACGTTCGGCGACGCGTCCTTCCGTCTCGACCCAACTGGCGCGCCGACGCTGTACATACGTTGCCATCAGGTTTTCCTTCGTGAACGGTTTCTTCTGCTGCAGCAATTCCAATACAGCTTCGCCAAGTTGGACCCCCGTCGTCCACGCTTCGTCCACACCGCTGCCGGTCAGCACATTGGTGCTCCCCGAGCCTTCGCCAATGCGCGCATATCCGTTGCCGACAAGGTGTGGCTCTCCGCGGCGGCCCGATTCGCCGAGAGTCTTCGCACCCCAGGAACGCAACGTCCCGCCGTTGAGATAGCGCCATAGGTACGGGTGCAGCATCCAGTGCTGGAGATAACGGTAGGCCGTTCGCACGGGGCTTTCAAACCATGACGGCACAAAGACGCCGAGCGACGCAATCCGGTCAGGATGAACATAGAGAAACCCAAAGATGCCCGGCTCGGGGTAGCCCAGCGTGTGCAGTACCGTACCGGTTTCCAGCGGACAATTTTCCGGCAGGTTCACCACGAACTTCATGCCGACCGCCCAGTCGCGTCGGCGATGGCCGGCCGGCATCCCGAAATGTTCATCGATCTGGCGGCTCACCGGTCCGATCGGACCGTCGCCGAGGACGGTGAGGGCGGCATGTACATCCATGCCCGGCATAAAGCCATCCGATGCCCGGCCATGTTTGTCCGTACCCTGATCCACCAAACGCACGCCGAATACCCGGTCCTCTTCGATGAGCGGACTGGCCACGGGAGTGCCCGGCCAGATTTGCACCGTGCCGCCATTCATCAACTGGGAGCCGACCCACTGACTGAACTGGCCAATCGACAACAACAACCCGCCGTCCTTCCGCAGGTAGGGGGGAAGGTACGGCAATTCGAGCGCATCGTGCTCGACCGGTAACAATTTCCTGAAGGCGCCAATCACGCCATCTGTTACTTTCAGAGTTATTGATCGACGGCTCGCGCCGATGGGATCCAGAAGGTAAAGCACTTTCTCGTGCTTTACTGGCGTGCACATGGGAATCTGCTTCGGGTCGAGATCGGGGAATGACTGGCGAATCCCACGCGCCTTCGTCACCACGCCGGACACGCCAAACCCGACGTCATCCGCCCGTTCATAGCAGATCACCTGCGGGGGCGCACCGGGCAGGACCGAGCTCTCAACTCGCGGTGTGCCGTCCGGATTCAGCAATCCACGCGAGAGCGTCGTCAGGAAACCGCCGGTCGCGGGGCCGAACCCGACGCAGGCGATGTCCGCGTCCATCGTCTGACGCTGAACGGGCGCTTCAATTTGACTCAGGCTTGATTCCGCCATCGCAAATCAGAAATGATGCACCCAGCGCAGGTTGTAGCGTTGCCCTTCGGGCCGGTTTTCGGCGGCCATTTCAAAATAGGCGTTCAAGAAGATGTGATCATTTTGCGAGATGTGCCAGAGCAATCCGGGGCCAAGACCCAATACCTGCTCGCGGGTGTCGGCGATACTGTAGCCATTGATCCTTGTGTCGGTAAACTGCTTGAGATAGTAACCATTCACACCCATGCGCAGATGCTTCGGTACCAGCTCATAGGCGCTGGCAAAATTCAGGTGCACAGCCTGACCAGCTTGCAACGAGTGGAAAGGAGGCCCCGGGTCTTCATTCTCATTGTTCCACAAGTAGTGGACGCGCCACGAGGCCGTCCACTGCGGCAGGATGAACAAAGTTCCCGCCCAGTATGGATCGAACGAATAGAAATTACTGCCCGCGCTAAAAAGTGCGTTGCGATCATAGCGACCTGTAGGCAATAGATTCTGGAATTCGATTCGGTGCATAAACACAGGGCCATCCTTCCCCATGATCGGGTCCCATTGGATGAATGGACCGACGAGAAGGTCGCCAGGGCCGCTCTCAAGTTGGAATGCAGGATTAACATCGAAGGCCACGAGAGGCTGGATCAGATCCAGTCCCCATTTCCCACCGAGGAGAACCTTCTGGTTGGATTGATAGATCAATTGATTCAAGCTGACCCACACGTTGACCCGGTCGAACGGCACCGCGAGTTTGTGACCATCCTGATCCAAGAATCGATTCGCCGTGTACCACTGCCCGTATTCCGTGAAATAAAAACCCGGCCCGGCTGGCGGTCCGCCATCCAGGAAGCTGGTGAATCCAAGATTCAACGCCGGCAAGTCATAAGCTCCCACGGGCATTGTCAGACCCATCACCATGCTGCACATGACGACAACCACTAGAAACAGTCGTTTCATTGCGATCTCCTTGATTGGGTTAACTATTGACGCAGATTCCCGGACAAATAGGCATCGTACGAAGTTAGATCCATTAGGCCGTGACCGCTCAGATTGAACAGGATCACTTTCTTCCGCGATTCTTCACGGGATTTGATCGCCTCGTCAACAACTGCGCGAATTGCATGCGCGGCTTCCGGAGCCGGGATGATACCCTCGGTCCGGGCGAAAGTAACTGCGGCCTCGAACACCTTCGATTGCGCATACGATACGGCATCGATTAATCCGAGATCGTACAAATGGCTGACTGTGGGTGCCATGCCGTGGTATCGGAGACCACCCGCGTGGATCTTTGGCGGAATGAAGTCGTGTCCCAGCGTGTACATCCAGAGCAGGGGCGTCGTCTGCGCCGTGTCGCCGAAATCGTACTTCAATTTCCCCTTGGTAAGTGAAGCGCATACCGACGGCTCGACGGCCACGATGCGATGAGGTTTCTTCTCAACGATCTTGCGGCGCACAAACGGGAAAGTGAGCCCGGCAAAATTGCTGCCGCCGCCGATGCATCCGATGATCACGTCCGGTTCTTCGCCGGCCAGTTCCATTTGTTTAATGGCTTCCTGGCCGACCACCGTTTGGTGCAGGCAGACGTGGTTGAGAACGCTACCAAGTGAATATTTGGTCCCGGGATGCTTGACGGTGTCCTCGATCGCTTCGCTGATGGCGATGCCAAGACTGCCGGGGTTATCCGGTTTTTCCTTCAACAGCTTGCGGCCATACTCGGTCTGGTCGCTCGGACTCGGATAGACCGTCGCGCCCCAGGTTTGCATCATCAGTTTTCGGTAGGGTTTCTGGTCGAAGCTGACACGGACCATGTACACGCGGCATTCCATGCCAAACAATCGGCAGCCCAGTGACAACGCCGAGCCCCATTGGCCGGCGCCCGTCTCGGTCGCCAGCCGTTTCGTGCCGGCTTGCTTGTTGTAATACGCTTGGGCGACCGCCGTGTTGGGTTTATGGCTGCCGGCGGGGCTTACGCCTTCGTACTTGTAATAAATGTGCGCCGGAGTTTGCAGTTCTTGTTCCAGTCGCACGGCTCGCAACAACGGTGTGGGCCGCCAGAGCGCGTAGATGTCGCGCACCGGCTCGGGAATTTCGATCCAGCGTTCCGTAGACATTTCCTGCATGACGAGACTCTCGGGAAAGAGACCGGTCATCATCTCCGGCGTGATGGGCTCTTTGGTGCCGGGGTGGAGCGGCGGCGGCAATGGCTTGGGCGTGTCGGCCAATATGTTGTACCAATGGGTTGGAATATCGGTCTGCGTCAGAATGAATCTGGACATCGACTTTGTACTCACCTGTTTGCCTTTCAATCAGTTTCTGTTTTCTCTGCCAGCTCTCGGAATTTATAGCGGATTAGAGCGGATAATCCAAGGCTTCGGGAATCATGACTTTGGTCAATGCCTCGGCGGCACGATCCTTGGCCAGACGCGCCCCGGTGAGACAACCGTCGAGCTTCACGCGGAGTCGCACGAATCCTTCCATGCCGTCAAAACACACGCACGGGCCGGCTTTGGCGGGATGCTGTTGGCCTTCCTCAATCACGTCCGTATAGGCGCGGGCGGAACTGGCAATCCCGGGCATCAAGCTTTCCAGCGCGTCGAGGTCTTCGGAAGCATAGCAGGCCGCGCAAGCTTCGTTGTCCCACCCCGGGTGTCGATTATAGCCGAAAACCAGTTCGGCGCAGATGCGGCCCACTTCGCCTGCGGCCCGCGCTGCCTGCACGTGACAGAGATTGGTCAAGAAATTCAGCAAGCCCTCCAAACCTTCCGCGACCGTCGGGTTCTCGGGCCCCTTGGTTTCCAGTTCCAGCGAATCAAGGATCATCTGGCGCGCCGCCAATAGCCAACACAAGGCATCAGCCAGGGGAAACGTGACACCCTGCCGATTGCCCTGATACAACTCGTGACCATCGGCATCGGGCGTGGTCTGCAAGTGCTCCAATGTCCACAACCACATTTGCATCGCGGTCGCCAAGGTGCACGCACCGGTGCCCGGCCGTCGTGACGCGATCTGGCGCATCTCATCGATCCAATTGCGGAATTGGGCCAGGAACAATCGACTCGTCATGGTAACCGAAAGCTGGCGACGCTGGACGGCTTCGGGTCCTTCATAGGTGGCTTCCAACTGGGCGTCCATCCATTTGTGGCCGAGGAATCCGGGGCAATCTTCTGTGATGCCGTACCCGCCCATCATGCTTACCGCTTCGCGCATCACGTTCGCGCCGTGGCCCGTGTTCCAAAGCTTGCAGGCTGGACACAGCACATTGGCCAGCGAATCGAGCACCGCAAACTTCACCAAAGCGTTGGAGTTCAATGCCTCGAACCGTTTGGCGTCACGGTGTTTCTCCGGCTGGGCCGCGAGTCGGATGTATTCCAAGCTGTCCTTTTCCAGCGCCATCATCGCCCGGAACTGCGCACGGGCTCCCTCGATTTTCTGCGCGGCAAACGCTTCGTCCTTCTTCAATTCCAAGGGATCGAGTTCGTCGAACAAACGCGCAGCAGCGAACCCGAGCGAAGCCGCCGCTTCGCCTGTCGCCCACACCTCCACCAATCGGTGGAGCACGTCTTCCTTCATCTGCAATCCGAGTTCATATCGCGGTGAACCTGGTGCCGCCGCGTCGCCGCCCCGGAACCGGGCGCGCTGGTAGCGAATCAGCGGCTCGACCGCCGAAAGCAGCTTGGCCGCGGTCATCAAGCCCACCGTCACGCGCGTGCGGCGAAATACGGCTTCGATAACCTCGCCGTGTGAGAAATTGGGCACTATCGTGTCATTCTTGATCTTATACCCGCCCACGATCCGGCTGGCGGGTACGCGAAGGTTGAGCACGGGATCGCAAGTCGAAGAAAGTTGGTGCACAAGTTTTCGCGTGGGTACGCCGCGGTCGAAAACGCCGGGATCGGTTTCCTCAAGAATGACCATGCAACTGCCCTTGATACGGTCGTCGCCGGAATCGACAGCGGCGACGACAAAATTCGCGAATCCCATGTTGGTGATAAAGCGACCGCGCTTCTCCACCTGCAGGATCGGCTCCTTGCCCTTCTTCCATTCCGCGATGCGCATGTGCCCGCTGAGTAGACCGGTTTCGACGCCGACGTACGGTAACGGCTCGGTCAACGCGAACGCACCCCGCCACGGTTTGCGGTCTTCGCCCGGCTTGGGCGGGCAGGCATTTCGCATATATTTGTCGCGTTGCTCGGGCGTGCCGCGGGCGGCAATGGGCCCCAGCGCCAGGTTGCCCGCAAGGCTGCACGTCGTTGCGCCGCCATCCACCCACGCCAGTTCAAAAGCCAACAATGCCAAGGCCAGGTTTTTCGGACCTTCAATGAATCCGCCCTGCTCAGGATCCATAAACGCGGCGGTAATCCCCGCTTCATCGAATAACCGCAGCAGTTCGGCTTTCTGATCTGTCCACTCATGGGAGTTGCGTGCGCCGGCGGCGACCAGGCGTGCGATGGGGCCACGTGCCACGCGTCGGGAAGATTGTACGAGCATGTGAAGATCGAAACGATCAGTAAAGCGCCAGAGGATTTGGCGGACATCGTCGCCGGGCAATGTGCGCAGGACATCTGCGGGTCGTGCCATTGTCGCGCTTGCCATAAATAGTGCCTCCGTCCGTCTCGCGGACGGGGTGGGAACCGCAGACTTGTCTGCGTGTATAGCGGTTTTCTTGGATCGAGTCAATCACACAAAGAGGCGATTGGCCTGCCAATGGCAAGGAAAACACCGGAAGCGTCGTTGGGTCTCGGTCATTTCAGTTGCCTGCGAATAACTCTTACCATCCACCCTAGAGAACCACCCGGAGTCGGCTTCTATCCGCCAAATATGGTGAGTATCGAAATCAACGGCAGAAACATGGCGATTACGATGGTGCCGACGACGACTGCCAGGAAGACAATCATGATCGGTTCCAGCAGCGACGTGATACCCGCCACCGCGTTGTCCACCTCGTCATCGTAAATATCGGCCACCTTGAGCAGCATATCGGGCAGCGCGCCCGTTTGCTCGCCGACATCGACCATGCTGACCACGAGCGGCGGAAACACCCGGGAAGCCTTCAACGGCTGGACGATTCGCTCGCCCTCTTTGACCGCGTCATGCACCCGGGTGATGGCCGGCGCAATAGCGGCATTGCCCGTTGTGTCCCGGACGATTGTGAGCGCTTGGAGGATGGGAACGCCACTCGAAATGAGTGTGCCGAGAGTGCGCGCAAATCTGGCGATGCTGGCCTTGCGGATCAACTTCCCAAAGATTGGTGCTTTCAGCTTCAGCGCGTCCAGCGCGTAACGGCCCTTGGTTGTTCTGCTGGCCAATTTGACTGCAAGCCACACTCCGAAAATCGTTACGGCGACAAGCCAGAACCGTTCTTTCACGAGTGTGCTCGCCCCGATCACCACTTGCGTCAGCGCCGGGAGCGGTCGACCTTCCAGCAAGTCGGCAAAAATCTCTTTGAATTTTGGTACGATCACCACCATCAGGAAGGACACGATGGCCCCGGCCACGCACATGACGACCAGGGGATAAACCAACGCCGCGGTGATCTTGCCCTTGATTTTCTGGGCTTTCTCTTGAAAGGCAGCCAGACGGTCGAGCGTGACATCGAGCACACCACCAACCTCGCCTGCTCGCACCATGTTCACATACAAACCGTTGAAGACCTTCGGGTGTTGCGCCAACGCATCGCTGAAGGTGCTCCCCGACTCAATAGCTTCAGATACCCTCCCGATGGTGCGCCTCAGAACCGGGTTCTCCTCCTGTTCGCGCAAGACGTCCAGCCCTCGCAGCAAAGGCAGCCCCGCATCGATCAACGCTGCCAACTGACGGCTGAACACTGTCAAGACTTTGGACCCGACCTTGTTGGATTGGAAGATCTTCAGCTCGGTTTGCCCCGCACCCTTCCGGAGAAGTGTGGTTCGGTGCCGGACGGCGGTCTTCGGACGTGAAGGAGGTGTGTTCGTTTTTCTGTCACTGCGGACTCTGGTGACATTTGTTGGGAAATAACCCAGCTCGTGGATCCGCCGGACAGCGACGGTTGTGTCATCACCTTCGAGAACGCCGGTGATCTCATGGCCTTTGGTGTCCAACGCGACGTAGTTGAACTTTGACATGACAACCTCCCCCGCGACTTTGGCAGTCGCAGTCAATGAATACTAGGGACGTTTTTCACTTGATCTCTATCTAGTTGGATGAGTCGGGAGCCAAAAGCTCACGCGCGGGAACATCGAGAGCGTTGTGGGAGCGTCTGTTATCCTGCGGTGGGGCGCCTCAAATCAGACCCGCCTGAAAAGGCTGGCGGTGACGGAGCAGATCCGGCAAGAGCTACGCGGACTGTGGAACTACGGCCTTGGCTTTGGCGCCGCACGACTCACGGACCACCAGATGCACCGGCATGACGTCCTGCACCCGCCCGACCTTGCGGTGGATCAGCTCAATCAGCCGCTCGCAACTTTGCTTGCCAATCTCGTACAAAGGTTGGTGGACCGTCGTCAGCCCGGGAATCGAAAAACTCGCTTGCGGAATGTCGTCGAAGCCCACCACGGCAATGTCCTGCGGCACGCGGAACCCCAGTTCGTTGAGTCGCTTGATCGCGCCGAGCGCCATCTTGTCGTTCAGCGCGAAGATCGCTGTCAGTTGCGGATCCTGGCGGAGCAATTGCTCGGCGGCCTTGATCCCCCCCTCTTCAGTCAACCAACCGGTAGCGATCTGGTCGGGGGCGAGGCTGATATGGGCGTTGGCCAGCACTTCCTTGAAGGAATCGAAGATGTCCTGGCAGGTCTGGATCTCG
>DATIZX010000041.1:0-5225 GCA_035516795.1 Verrucomicrobiia bacterium | reverse complement strand
GTCCGGACCGTCGATGAAACCTGCGCGCTTGCTGGGATGAAGCGCGATGTGCGCCGCAATCACGTTGAACGCATTGGAAAAATTCAGGCCGTTGACCGACTCCAGGAAATTTCCCTTAGTGTCGTAAACCTGAATGCTGCTACCGCTGGGCGAGGTGCTAGACACCGGCTGCGCTACCAGAAAAACTTTGTGGATGGGATCGTATTCCACGTCGGCGCCGCTGAAGATCTGGTCATTGGCGTTGGGAAGGAATTCGCTGAAGCCAGTTTGGTTTTGCAGATCGTAAAACTCTACACTGAAGTCGATCTCCGTGGTGGTGCAGGCGATGTGATCGTCCGAATCGACGGCGATCCCGTTAACCAAGCCGAATCCGACACCCCGGAATTCGTCAAATGTTCCGGCAGTGAGATCGATCAATCCGATCTCGGGCACATCGGTGGGGCTACCGAAATCTTGCGCAATGACAGCTACGTTCTCCTTGCTGTCATAGGCGATGACCGGAGGAATGCCGAAGGAGAAGCGGTCGTCGGTGGGAATCACGATTTGGCTGAAGGTGTTAGCGGCCACGTTCGAACTGAATACCCAGGGCTGGAAGGTATTGCCGTTATCCAATGCAAAGACGGCGGTGTTGGGCTCGCCCTGATTGCGGCTGACTCCCATAATAAGGTGAGTTTTGCCGAGTGGCGGAGTCCAGAGGCTGCTGAATTTGTTGCCGGTTAGAGGGTCCAGCATCGGGAAGTAGCGCTTGACATCAAGGAACTTGACCTCGTGTTCGTACTCGACCAACCCAACGCCGTTTCCGACGACGCCTAGGGTCACAAAGTCGTCCGCTTGCGATTGCTTCTTGGCGATTACTTTCAAGATTTTGCCGGTACGTTGATCGAAGGTTTCGACAGCCGCCAGCACGCCGCCATTAATATCCTGCGCCTCGGACAGCACGCCCTCGGTGCCGTTCTGATCGATGTCAAAGCCGAAGATCTGACCGCCGAACTTACTGTGGACGAAGATCGTATTGGCTGGCGCGGGAGTGGACTGTGCTTGCACTGGCATCGCGGAAAAACCTATGTAGAGCACGACGGCCAGAGCCATGGGTGAGCAAACTGCGGGAAAGACCAGGGGTTTCATCATCGGACTCGGTTTTGAAGTCTCCTTGCGGGTTGCAATCCGAACGCGCCGACACGTTAGCACTGGCCGGAGAGTCGGATGTCAAAACCTTGTTAGGGATTTGTCAAATCCCTTGGGTTTGCGGGCACTCGCTGAATTCGCCCGTAAGGATGCGCGACAAACGTGCTATTTTATTGCCGCGCTGCGGAACGCGCGGCAGTCGCACGTCGCGCCTACATCCCTAGCTCGCCAAACGAAGGCGGCTCGGGATGACAAGGCAAACTGAGCCATTGTTGGCAACCGGGTGCCTTGGCGGCCAGTTTCTGAACTGCGGCGCATCGCGTATACTTTCGGCTTAGAAAAAACCTCCCCATCGTAAGTGTTGTCGATATCCAAGGTAAAAAACACGCGTTAGGAGGATGGACCCATGGAATGGAAAGGTAAGCTCATACTCGGAATACTGACGGCGTTGGCGATGCTTTTGCTCACCTTTGCGCTTCCCCGAGGCGGGGGCCTTCGCGATGCTCAATTGGCGCAGTTCCCAATGACAGTAGGGGTGTGGGCAATTTTTGTGTTGCTGTTTGTGAAGCTGAAGTAGGGGCTGTACGAACGCCGTTCCTATTCAACGATAAAGGGAACGTCGCTCTTTAGGGTTTGGCTGCCAACGGTCACGGAGATATACCCGTTCGTCGCACCTCTAGGGACCAGGGTTTTAATCTCAGTGTCGGACAGGACTTTGAATTGTGCACTCACACCGCTAAAGCTTACCGCCGTAGCATTGCTGAGGGCGCTGCCCAGGATAACAACGGTCGAACCCACTTTGCCAAAGGCCGATAAGGCTCTTACGAAGGGACCGATACCCATGTCTATGCTAAAAATTGTTCCGCATCCCGACTTCAGATAACACTCGCCCCTGAGCCACCCTCCCTCCGACGTTGTTCCGTAAAGAATGCCAGTGGTTGCTTGCAGAAGGTTGCCAACCGGGGCTGCTCCGTCGCTCAAATCGAACTGGTGGAGGATTTGAAAACCACCGTCGGCGGTGATGCGAAACACGGTACCGCATATGTCAATCGGGTGGCAGTTATTGGGTCCGCCATTGTAAGCAGCGCCATAAAATTTTCCATCGGTTGCGCGCGTCAGACCTCCTGTGGGGTTGAAGCCGTCAAGGCCGCTGAAAGCGTGAATGGTCTCTACCTGACCCGCTGGACTCATACGGAAAATTGTTCCGTAACCGGAGGCTCCATCCATGGTCGTGCCGTAAAAGTATCCGTGCGGCCCAAGGGTCAAACCCGCAGCGGGCTCTGCTCCGTCGGCGCAGCCGGACTGCGGACAAAAGTTGTAGAGGGTCGTCAGCACGCCGGACGAAGTAATTTTGAAGACGGTTCCGCACCCACCGTCATAGTGGCATTCCGTCCCTGTGCCGCCTGCGGAGGTTGTGCCATAAAAATTTCCGTCAGGCGCTTCGATCAAACTTCCAAACGCGGGGTTCGCGCCGTCGGTGCCATTGAACACGTGCAGAGTCGTTAATTTACCGCTTGTCGTTATCCGGAAAATCGTCCCACAGCCATAATTGGCGTTGCAACTGTAATTTCCACCCCAATTGGTCGTTCCGTAGAGGTTGCCATCGCTGCCGAAAAGTAGCCCGGCACTCGGCAGGGCACCATCTGTCAAATTAAAGCTGTGAAGGATTTGCAGCTTTGTGCGTTCGTACAGGCGGAAAATCGTGCCCGAACCATATTGGCCGCCGGAGGCCGTCGTACCATAAAAACTGCCGTCAGCAAGTTGGATAAGGGGCGAAGTGGGCTCTTCCCCATCGGGTCCGCTAAAGCTGTATATGGATCCCGCTTGAAAACCAGCAGCCTCGATGATTTTCCCCCCGACCTTGCCTCCAAACTCCGTTGTGCCATAAAAGTTACCGTTGAACCCTTGGATAAGTCCGGCGTATGGATGGTCGCCGTTGGATCCGTTGAACTGAACATTTTCTGTGAAAACCTGTGCGGTGCTAAGCGTTAGGAAGCTTACAGACATCAAGAAGAGAATCAAACAGACGCGTTGTTTCATCTTCGTCATAGGATTTCTTGCCTTCATACTGACCGGCTGATCCCCAAGGGTGGCGACTCCAGTTGAAAACTAAGTCATCCGAGCAGGCAGATTATCGGCGGAACGCCCGAAACGGTCAACTCAAACGTTTCCGTAGCCTGACTTTCGTTTGACCTCTTCTCCCTAACATGTTATAAAAACGAGTCTTGCTGACAAACTAAGTTGTGAAGTGGACTTGTGGTTCGCAGTCCGTTTGCGGCAGACCGTGCGTGTGCAGTGTTGCACGCGGCGTGATTGTCCGACGCGGCCAAGCTGAGCATCCCGGTTTCAAGTCTTGCGGTGGAAGCGTGTTCGGAACTCCGGCCTCTGCCCCGGCAGATGCGCCAGTTGAGGTACCGGAACTCGTAAGTCATCCTGAATAATCAGACGTGGAGGAAATTCTTATGCGCATCGGGTTCGCTCGTGTTGCGTCCCATGGATGCCGTATCGCGAAGACTATGCTCTTCATGCTCGGCCTATTGGCTCTCGGTTCATCTGCGGCTTGGGCCCAGCCGTCGAGCGAAGCCGGCGGCGAGGCCAACCTGAAACTGCCTGATCTTTCCTCGGTCAGCTTCTTCAATCATGCGATCGACGGTCACAAGCTGCTGCTCATCGGAATTCTGTTTTGCATTGCCGGCCTGGTCTTCGGCATGGCGATCTACATGCGCCTGAAGAATCTTGCGGTGCATCGGGCCATGCTGGAGATTTCCGAGCTCATCTATGAGACCTGCAAGACGTACTTGATAACGCAAGGTAAGTTCCTGCTGCTGCTTTGGATCTTTATCGCTGTCGTGATCGTGCTCTACTTCGGTGTGCTGGCGCCGGTGCCCGGCAAGTCGGTGGCTACGACGTTGCCGATTATTTTGGCGTTCAGCCTGGTGGGAATCGCGGGCAGCTTCGGCGTGGCGTGGTTCGGCATCCGGGTGAATACCTTTGCCAACTCACGCACGGCGTTCGCCGGCCTGGCGGGCAAGCCATATCCGATTTACGCGATCCCGCTGCAGGCGGGCATGAGTATTGGAATGATGCTGATCAGCGTCGAGTTGCTGATCATGCTCTTTATTCTGTTGTTTGTGCCGGGAGACTATGCGGGCCCGTGCTTCATCGGGTTCGCCATCGGCGAATCACTGGGCGCGGCCGCGCTGCGTATTGCGGGCGGCATCTTCACCAAGATTGCGGACATCGGGTCTGACCTGATGAAGATCGTCTTCAAGATTAAAGAAGACGACGCGCGCAACCCCGGGGTGATTGCTGACTGCACCGGCGATAATGCCGGCGACTCGGTCGGCCCCTCCGCCGACGGTTTTGAAACTTACGGCGTCACTGGCGTCGCCCTGATCACGTTCATCCTGCTGGGCGTGAAGGATCCGACCGTGCAGGTGCAATTGCTGGTGTGGATTTTCGTGATGCGCGTCATGATGCTGGTGTCGAGCGCGGGCGCGTACTTCCTGAACAGTGCTGTGGCCCACAGCCGTTACGCCAAGGCTGACAAGATGAATTTCGAGGCGCCGCTGACCTCGCTGGTTTGGCTGACCTCGGTAGTTTCGATTGTTCTGACCTACATCATTTCGGCGTTGGTGGTTCCAAGTATCGGCGGCGACGAGACCCAGTGGTGGAAACTGGCGACGATCATTTCCTGCGGAACGCTTGCCGGCGCGCTCATACCGGAGTTGGTCAAGGTGTTTACATCGACGGAGTCGCGCCACGTGCGGGAAGTGGTGACGTCGGCGCAAGAAGGCGGCGCGTCACTGGGAATTTTGTCGGGCTTCGTTGCCGGCAATTTCTCCGGCTACTATCTTGGCTTCTCGATGGTCATTCTGATGTCCATCGGGTATTTAATGAGCACGATGGGCCTGGCGGCAGCTGCCTCGATGGTAGCCGCTCCGGTGTTCGCTTTCGGTTTGGTCGCGTTCGGGTTCCTGGGCATGGGACCTGTGACCATCGCGGTCGATTCGTATGGACCGGTCACAGACAACGCGCAGTCGGTCTATGAGTTGTCGCTGATCGAGCAGGTCCCGAACGTTCAGAGTGAGTTGAAGAGC
>DATIZX010000040.1:0-4627 GCA_035516795.1 Verrucomicrobiia bacterium | reverse complement strand
GTTTGAGTTGCTCGACGACAATCTCGCCCATGCCTAGCTCCGGAGTCTTTGGCGCGCCTCGTCTTGCTGTCCACTATACATTCCGGCCGTGGGAAGGTCTTGCAGATGAACCTTCTCAGGACCACTGGCACGCGTGACGCAGATCCTGCAAATCGAAAGGCTCGCCCAAAATCCCAGCCGAAGTTATTGACTAGGTCACAAAATCATGTGACGCAAATCACCGCAACGGTTTTACGAAGAAGCCCATCGTTGCATTGTTCGGTAAAGGGTTGCGTCCGGCCGTGTACCGCAGAAACCTCCGAAGTTGAGGACGTGTGCACAGCCAGCGTAGGTAGTGTCTGATGACGCCAAAGAAATCCCAATCACAGCGGAACAAGGAAACGCCAAACCCGGTGTCGTCGCCGGCGCCAGCGGTACTTCCAGCTCCCGCCGCAGTATCGAAAGCCACCGGGATGCTGCCTGCGCAAGAGGCAGCCCCGGCCAAATCGTTTCCGATTGTGGGAATTGGCGCGTCCGCAGGCGGTTTGCAGGCGCTTACATCTTTTTTCCGAGCGCTTGCTCCGGATACCGGCATGGCCTTTGTGTTGGTCCAACACATGGATCCTTCCCACGAGAGCATGCTGGACAAGTTGCTGGCGCGAGATACCGCGATGCCGGTCACGCAGGTCGCCGACGGGATGTCGGTTGAAGCCAACTGCGTCTATGTGATCCCACCGAATACCGAGATGACCATTTCCGGTGGGGTTTTAAACTTAGTTGCCCGATCTGGTACCACTCCCTGGCATACGCCGATCGACACGTTCCTTTGTTCGCTGGCCGACGACCAGAAGATGAGGGCGATTGGGATCATCCTCTCCGGAATCGGATCGGATGGCACGAAAGGTCTGCAGGCGATCAAGGGTGAAGGTGGCATCACCTTTGCCCAGAATGAGGAATCTTCCAGCTACGCGGGAATGCCGTTGCATGCTGTCGCGGCGGGCTGCGTGGATCTGGTGTTGCCGCCGGACCAAATTGCCGGGGAACTGGCCCGGATGATTCTGCACCCCTACCTGCAATTGGCGCCACAGGCCGTCGAGTCCGAACTTCCAGCGGCGGGCGACGGCAACCTCAGCAAGATCTTTCTGTTGCTCCGGACAGCGACGGGAGTGGATTTCACAAATTACAAGCAGACCACGATTCGACGCCGTATTGCGCGGCGAATGGTATTGCGCCGCTGCGAGAAAGTAGGCCAATACGCCAAATTCGTTGGAGAGCATCCCGAAGAAGTGCAAGCCCTATTCGAGGATTTGCTGATTCAGGTGACCAGCTTCTTTCGCGACACGCGGACGTATCACTACCTGAAGAGCGAGGCTTTCCCAAAAATCTGTGCGGCGCTCGAGCCCGGAGAACCGATTCGCATCTGGGTGCCTGGCTGCTCGAGCGGCGAGGAAGTTTATTCGATAGCGATGGTATTGCATGAATTTCTGGGAGAAACTGCTGCCCAAACATCGATTCAAATCTTCGCTACGGACGTGAGCAACACCGCCATCCAAAAGGCCAGGGCAGCGGTCTATTCGGAGGCGGCCATCGCGGAAGTTGCGCCTGAGAGGTTGCGGCGGTTCTTTGTCAAAGGAGACAACGGGTATCGCATCACCAAGATGATTCGTGACTGTTGCGTATTTGCCCGCCACGATGTCATCAAAGACCCGCCGTTCTCGCGGATGGACCTGGTGAGTTGCCGCAACCTGCTGATTTATTTGGAACTGGTTCTACAGAAGAGGGTATTGACCTATCTCCACTACGCGCTTAAACCGACCGGATTTTTAGTTCTCGGCAAGACGGAGACGGTCAGCGCGATGCCCGAGCTATTTACGCTGGAGAACCGCGAAGCCAATGTGTATTCGCGGTTGACCTCCGCGGCGCGCGTGCCGCCGGAGTTTCGTAGTTTTGAGCATGGGAAAAAGATACCCATCGGAGTCCTGACGGCGGTTAACCCGGTCGTGGTACCCGCATTTGACCTGCGAAGAGAAGCCGAGCGCGCGATTCTGGAACAGTTTGCGCCGCCCGCGCTGGTTGTCGATGCATCGCTGCAGGTGGTTTATGTGCAAGGCGACACCAGCCCCTTCGTCAAACTTTTCTCGGGACCGCCCAGCTTCAATCTGCTGAAACTGGTCCGACCGGAACTAATGCTGGAAGTTCGCATGGCGGTCCAGGAAGCCAAGAAGTCGCATAGGACCGCGCGCCGTGAGAACGTTCGATTCAAACGCGATGGACAGGCCGATCTGACCGATATAGCGGTTGTGCCTCTCGGTCGTATAGCCAAGGATGCTGGATTTGTCGTGCTATTCAAGCACCCGCGCCCGGTAGCTGGGAAAGTAGCCGTCAAAGCGGCCCGCCAGCCGAGAACCAAAGAAGAAGCCACGCAAGTCGAACTGTTGAAGCGGGACTTGGCGGTCGCTCAAGAAAGCCTGCGCGCCGTTGTCCAGGATCAGGAGGCTACCGACGAAGAATTGCGAGCCGCCAATGAAGAGCTTCTGTCGAGCAACGAAGAACTCCAGAGCACCAACGAGGAGCTGCAAACCACCAAGGAAGAAGTGCAATCGTCGAACGAAGAGCTGACCACATTGAATGCAGAACTACAGAATCGAAATGTGGAGATAGCCAAGAGCGCGCATGAGTTGAGCCGTTTGCTGAATGCCGTGGAGATTCCTGCCCTGATCCTCGATAACAATCGGTGCCTCCGGCACTATAGTCCGGCAGCGGTGACGTTATTTAATTTGATTTCTTCTGACATTGGGCATCCCATCTCGCGAATTAAGCCGAACCTGGAGCTAGTAGACCTGGATCAAGTCGCCGCAGAAGTAGCCAGGACGATGCACCCTGTCGAGAAGGAAGTGCGCGACAAAAGCGGTCATTGGTACGCCTTGCGAGGGCAAAACTACAAAACGCCGGAAAATAAAGTGGAAGGAATCCTGATCTCGGTAGTCGACATACATGACATGAAGCAACTCTCTTCGGCGATTGTGGAAACGATCAATGAACCGCTGCTGGTCTTGGACTCCGGGTTTCGCGTGCTTTCGGCCAACGCGGCCTTTTACCAGAAGTTTAAAGTCGCACCCGACGAAACGGAAAATCGACTGCTATTTAATTTGGGCAATGGCCAATGGAACACTCCGCAACTACGCGAACTGTTGGAGACCGTACTGCCGAACAAGAAAGTGATCGAGAATTTTCGGGTGGCGCATGATTTTCCAGAGATTGGACACAAAGTCATGTCGCTCAATGCGCGGCAGCTCTATCAGGATAGGATTGGGACACAAAAAGTGCTGTTGGCCATCGAGGATCTCACCGATCGGAACGACATTGGCGCGGCGAATTGCGTGGCTGCGGAGGCAACTTGACCGCGCCGGACGTTTCCAACACAATCGACCGTTGAGCTTCACTGAATTTCTATTCAGGTGTCGAGCTGCCTAGTTCATGACTTCCTCCTTGCGGGATAACCCACGAATCGTGATTGCGGGTGCTTCGTCGTTGTTGGGCGCGGAACTGCGGTCATTGCTCGAGGAGAGCCGGTTTGCAGGCGCGGACGTGCGGCTGCTGGATGAGGAGCTGGCGGAGGGAACGTTAACAGAGGCGGCCGGAGAAGCGGCGGTGATTCAGCCGGTGGACGAAGAGAGTTTTCGGCGGGCAAGCGTGGTGTTTTTCAGTGGGTCGGCCGACTTCACGGCGGGAAATTTGACGGCGGCGCGAGCCAGTGGAGCAACTGTGATTGATTTGAGCGGCGCCACGCTGACGCAAAGCGAGTGCGTGGGCTGGTTTCCGAAGCTGGATGCGCTGCTGGGTCGTAGCTTTGCGAGTGGCGGCAAGCTGTTCGCGATTCCCACGGCAGCGGCTACGAGCGCCGCTTCGTTGACGCTGGCGCTCTCAAAAATCGGAGCAACGCGGATTACGTTTGTGACGTTTCAGCCTGTTTCGGAGGCGGGGCGCGTTGGCGTGGAAGAATTGGAAAGCCAGACGGGACAGTTGCTGTCGTTTCAAGGCGTGGGGCAGCCGGTATTTGATACCCAGGTGGCGTTTAATTTGTTGGATCGCTATGGGCCGGAGAGTCTGCAGAAGTTGAGCGCTGCACGGCATCGGCTAGCGGCGGAAACGAAGATGTGTTTGGGTGGCACGGCGGCGATGCCAGTGTTGCAAGTGCTTCACGCGCCGGTATTTTATGGCGCCGCGTTTACGGCTTGCGCGGAGATTGCGGGCGTCAATGCGGAGCAGGTGGCGAAAGCGTGCCAGGATGCGGGATTCGTGATTCCGGAGGACGCGACCGGGCCGAGCAATGTGAGCGTAGCGGGAGAGAAGGTCGTGCATCTAGCACGGCCGGAAAAGGATTTGGCGCGGGCGGACGCTTGGTGGTTCTGGGGAGCGGCGGATAATATTCGATTGCCGGCGGCAAATGCGGTGAAGCTGGCGGAGATGCTGGGTTGAGAAAAAGTGGCGAGTGGCGAGTGGCGAGTGGCGAGCGGAAAATCGCTACGTCTTCATTGGGGCTCGCGCTCGCAGGTATTTCGTTGTGTTTGGCCTTCAGTGGATGCGGGTATCACGTGGCGGGAAAAAGTTCGGCATTGCCGAAAGAAGTGCACGTGATTGCGGTGCC
>DATIZX010000039.1:0-19880 GCA_035516795.1 Verrucomicrobiia bacterium | reverse complement strand
TCAGATCGCGCCCGAACATCCGCAACGCGGGCGTCTTCAAATCCTTCTTGCTGCTGCTGGAAGCTTCCCCCTCTTCGACGCCGCCCTCACTGGGAGTGAAATTGGGATCGAGTTCCTTCAGGATCTCGTTGCGGCAGCGTTCGATGTCCACGTCGAGCGACTTGAGAATGCGGGCAGCGGCGCCCTCTCCCTCGCGGAGCAAACCGAGCAGAATGTGCTCGGTGCCGACGTAGTTGTGATTCAGTTGTTTCGCTTCCTTTTGGGCGAGCGCCAAAACCTTCTTCACCCGTGGCGTATACGGAATATTGCCGACCATTTTGGTCTCCGGACCGGTGCCGATCTGCTTCTCAACTTCCATGCGGACGGTTTCGAGGTCGAGGCCCATCTTTTGAAGCACATTCACGGCAACGCCCTGGCCCAGTTTGATCAGGCCGAGCAACAAATGTTCTGTGCCGACGTAATTGTGATTAAAGCGGTCCGCCTCTTTGCGGGCCAAGGCGAGCACCTGTTGCGCTCGCGGCGTGAAGTTGTTCATTTCCATCACCGTCCTCTCATTCTGACTCGGCGGAACCACTGTCCAATTGTGGTCGATCCCCCAAATTGGGTTTGGCGATATTCGCCACCTCTGCACGGATCAAATCCGCCCGCCATGTGTCGCGCTCTTCGGCGGTCAACTTTCTCGCGGCAGCCTTTTGCACATGAGCAGGTTGCGAAAGAATGAATAACTCATCCACCGCTGCCCGCGCTGTCGCCGGAAATATCTCCAAATCTACGCCCATACGCACCAAACTAAGCAAATTAAGTGCCTCTTTGGAGCTGATCGTATGTGCATTGCCTAGAACGCCATACGCGCGACCAATTTGATCATAAATCAACTTGGGCTTTTTTTCAAGCAGTGTCATGCGCGCATTGTCTTCGTGCTCAATAATCTGGAGAATTACCTTGTTCAGGCGGTCGATGACCTCCAGCTCCTTTTCCCCCAAAGTAGTCTGGTTCGAAACCTGAAACACGTTTCCCAAGGCTTCGGTGCCTTCGCCATACAATCCGCGCACGGCCAAACCCAGCTTGTTCACCGCCTGCACGACCTGATTGATCTGATCGCTCAAAACCATTCCGGGGAGGTGCAACATCGCCGAGCCACGCATGCCCGTCCCGACGTTCGTCGGACACGCCGTCAGATAACCCAGTTTCGGCGAGAATGCGAAATCCAAATGTTCTTCCAGTTCAGTATCGACTTTGTCGATCGTCTTGAAAATGTTCTTGAGCTGCAGGCCCGACTTGATGGCCTGGATGCGCAGATGATCTTCCTCATTGATCATCACGCTGATGGTTTCACGATCGTTGATCACCACGCCGCTGCCCACATTTTTGGCCGCATGCTCGCGACTGATGAGATGGCGCTCGACCAACACCTGCTTGAGAATCGCACTGATGTTGTCCATCGAGTCGCTGAAGTGCTCCGTCATTTCCGGCAGCCCCTCAACAAATGGCCGCATTATCTCCAACAGCTTCTGCCGTTCCGCCTTTTTCGCCCAACCAGGAAACGGATACCCGCGGATGTTCCGCGCGAAACGCACGCGCGACGACAACACAATCTTCCCATTGGGCCCCTCGGTCCGGACCCACTCACTCGGGCTCTTTAATAGATCTTCGATCTTCATCTCTTAACCCGCGGAACGCGTGGCGTTGCCCGTCCGTTTCATCTTGGATTCCAATTCGCGGATTTCATCGCGGATCTGGGCCGCTTCTTCGTATTTTTCTTCGCGGATCGCGTTGTCCAGTCGCTCCGTCAGCTCACGGACTTTTCCGCTGAGCGCCAGCGTGTGCATCGCCTTCGCGGGCACCTTGCCCACATGATGATCCCCCTTATGCATCGCCTTCAATAGGGATGCCAGGCCCGCTGAGAAAGTTTCCCAACACGCGCTGCAGCCGAGCCGACCCGTCTTCTTGAAATCCGCCTGGGTAAATCCGCACACAGGACATTGTGCCCCTGGCGATTCCACCCGGATCTCCTCGGCCGCGCCCAGCCCCACCAGCAAGTCGGACGGAGAAAACCCTTCTTCGACATCAACGCCCTTGGCTTTGGCGCAGTTCTCGCATAGGTCCAACTTCAACATCTTACCTTCCGCGAGATGACTCAGGTGAATTTTGGCTTCGTTCTTCTTGCAAATATCGCAGAGCATGATTACTTCCCGATCGGTGTCCCCTCCGAACAAGTCAACTTACGGAAATCTTCGGTCAACTTCAAGGTCAGCGCTCCCGGCTGGCCGGTTCCGATCGTCCGGCCATCGATCCCGGCCACCGGCACGATCTCGGCCGCCGTGCCGGTCAAGAACACCTCGTCCGCCGTCATCAAATCGTAGCGGGTCAGGTTTGACTCCGAGACCGCGATTTTCCGCTTGGCGGCCAGCTCAATCACGACCTGCCGGGTGATGCCAATCAGTGCCCCCGCACTGACCGGCGGCGTCTCCAGTTTGCCACGGCGGATAATGAAAATATTGTCACCGGTGCATTCCGCGACGTGGCCCTGGGCGTTGAGCATGATGGCCTCGACGGCACCGGCGCTGACCGCCTCGATCTTCGCCAAGATGTTGTTGAGATAATTCAGCGACTTGATGGACGGATTCACTGCCGCGGGACTGGTTCGTTGCGTGCTGGCCGTAACGAGCTGCAAGCCTTTGCGATAGACTTCCTCAGGATACAATTCGATCCTGTCAGCGATGATGAAGACCGTCGGGTTCTTGCACCGAAACGGATTCAATCCGAGATAGCCGACACCACGGGTGACCACGAGCCGGATGTACCCGTCCTTCAGGCCGTTTTGCCGGCAGGTCTCACAGCAGGCTTCCACCAGTTGCGGCTTGGTCATCGGCACTGGGAGCATGATCGCTTTCGCCGACGCAAATAGACGGTCCAGGTGCTGGTCCAACCGGAATATCCTTCCACTGTAAAGACGGATGCCTTCGAATACCCCGTCGCCATATAGCAGCCCGTGGTCGAACACGGAGATTTTGGCCTCCTCATCCGAAACGTATTTGCCATCCAGAAAAATCTTCACGCGGTGTTTCCTTCCACCGCAGCTATTTAACGCAGAACTTTTCCTACTGCAATCCATAACTCATGTCCAACAGCGGTGTGTTTGCAGTGTCCCGCCACCGCAGCAATTGACCGTGTTATTGCCTTGGTCAGCAGAGGTTGGACCAGTTATATTCCCTGAGGAGAGAAATGTCTCCAGTCATCGTGATAACGTTGGGAACCGGGGATGCGTTCGGCAGTGGTGGGCGGGCGCACAGCGGCATTTTGATCCAAGCGTCGGGCCGGCGACTGTTGATCGACCCCGGGCCATGCATTCTTCCGCAACTGCAAAAGGCCGGCATCTCTGCCGGGAACATCGACTCCGTCCTCATCACTCATTTGCACGGCGACCATATCGCGGGCCTGCCGTTTCTGTTACTCGATTGTGAGTTCTCTTCGAAGCGGAAACGTCCGTTGCTGGTCACCGGCCCGCGCGGCTCGGCGAAGAGGCTCCAAGCCCTGGTAAACTCCTGTTATCCCGAGCTGTCGCCAAAGAAGCGCAGCTTTGCGCTCACTTATCAGCAGGTCGCCGCCAACAATGAATTCATGTTGGCCGGCACCCGCGTTACAGCCTTCAGCATGAACCATAATCAAAGCGGTATTTGCCTTGGATATCGCCTGCAAGCCGGCAAAAAAGTCGTCAGCGTGACGGGCGATACCGGCTGGTGCGATTCTATCGTCACCTTGGCGGACGGTGCAGACCTGCTACTGATTGAATGCACCAATTACTCCACCGAGACGGCCGGGCACCTCAGCTATCGCGATATTGCTCATCACCGTCATGAACTTCGCTCACGGCGTATCGTCCTAACACATGTCGGCGAAGAATTGCTGCGAAATTCCGGCAGGGTGCGTCTGCCCATCGCCCGCGATGGCGGCCGCATCATTGTTTGAACCGGCGTCCTTGCCAAACGCCAAGGCATCCACTATTCTATGTTCTTTCGTGCTCTCATGAGTTACGTCCAACTTGCCAAAACTGTATTCGACATTGAGATCGCTGGCTTGCGCCAGACCCGCGCTCGTCTTGATGCTGGCTTTGCCAAAGCTGTGGAGGCCGTTGTGAAGTGTCTTCGCAACCGAGGCAAGGTGGTCGTCACCGGCGTGGGAAAATCAGGGAACATCGGCCACAAGATCGCCGCCACGCTCACCAGCACCGGCACGACCAGCGTCCTCTTGAATTTGGTCGATGCCTTGCACGGTGACCTCGGCGTCATCAATGACGGCGATTGCGTGCTGGCTCTGAGTTATTCCGGTGAGACCGAAGAGCTCACGCGCATTTTGCCGGCGATCAAGCGCTTCGATGTGACGATCATCTCCATGACCGGCCACGCCAAGTCGAGCCTGGCCCGGCACAGCGACGTTGTCTTGAACGTGAGCGTGAAAAAGGAAGCCTGCCCATTTAACCTCGCCCCGACCTCCAGCACTACCGCCATGTTGGTGTTGGGCGACGCCTTGGCCATGTCCGTGCTGGACGCACGCGGCTTCAAAAAAGCCGATTACGCCCGTCTCCATCCCGCCGGCTCCATTGGCAGCACGATGTTGCTGCAAATCAAGGACATCATGCGCACCGGCGACGGCAACGCCGTCATCGCAGATTACCGCACCGTGAAAGATGCGTTGTTGGCCATGACGCGGGCCAAGTCCGGCACGATTAGCGTGGTGGACAAACAAGGACGTGTCGCTGGCGTCTTTACTGACGGTGATTTCCGCCGTCATATTGCCCGTGACCCGCAAGTCCTGCAAGCGTTGGTGCGCACCGTAATGACGCCGAAGCCGATCACCATTCAACACGATGCTCTCGCCATCGAAGCTCTGAAGATTTTCGAGCAACGTCAAATCGACGATTTGATCGTGGTCGACAAAAAGAAACGACCGGTGGGAATCGTGGATTCACAAGACCTGCCGAAGTTTAAAATCATGTGACAAGAACAATCCTTTAACGATTTAACGATAGGAGCAGTAAATCATGCCGTCAGCCAACGATCTTCGAAAAGGAATGGCCATCAAATATAACAACGACGTCTGCATCGTGCTCGACATGCAGCATCGCACGCCGGGCAATCTGCGTGCCTTCGTGCAAGCCACGCTGCGTAGCCTGAAGTCAGGCAAATCATCCAACGTCCGTTTCGCGTCCACTGAGTCGATCGAGGTCGTCTCGATGACCACGCGCCGGCTTGATTTCAGTTACAAGGACCATAACGGTTACCATTTCATGGATCCGGAGAACTACGAGACCACCTCGCTCAGTGAGGAATTCGTCGGCGACGCGGCCAAGTATCTCACCGAAAACCTCGCCTGTACCTTGATGGAGGTGGAAGGCAAAGCGGCCGAACTCGAGTTGCCGCCGAAGGTGAAACTCAAGGTTGTCGAAGCCCCACCCGGTGTTCGCGGTGACACTGCCACCAACGTCACCAAACCGGCTAAAGTCGAAACCGGTTTCGAAGTCGGCGTCCCCCTCTTCATCGACGCCGGGGACACTATCGAAGTCGACACCCGCACTGGCAAATACCTCAACCGGGCCTGAGCCGTTTGTGGAGTGCGCTGACTTGTCAGCGCTTTGCCGTTAAGTAGTTAGCCAAGATGGGCGACAAAGATCAGCGCGGCGACAAGTCAACACCCTCCAAAGACTGGCCACACGCGCCAGTGCATCGTCTATCCGAAGCAGGCGTGTTCATGGTCACGGCTGGGACATATCGCAAGGAGCACCTTTTCAGGGCTGATGGCCGTCTCGATCTGCTTGAATCGTCTCTCCTACACTTGGCCAAGCAATACGATTGGCAACTGGAAGCCTGGGCGGTGTTCAGCGACCATTATCATTTTGTCGGAAGATCACCGGCGAATGCTGGATCATTAAAACAGCTCATTGCTCATCTTCACGCCGAGAGCGCCCGCGAGGTAAACAAGCTGGACGGCACGCCTGCACGTAAAGTCTGGCACAATTATTGGGACACGCGCTTGACCTTCGAGCGCTCCTATCTAGTCCGTCTTAACTATGTTCACCATAATGCGATGCATCATAAGCTTGTCCCTGTAGCCAATCAGTACCGCTGGTGCTCCGCCGTTTGGTTTGAGCGCACGTGCATGCCAGCAACGGTGAAAATGGTCTACTCCTTCAAAAGCGACCAACTCAAAGTCCCCGACGACTTCTGATGTGGAATGCGTTGACTTGTCAACCCCTTGTCGCAACTCCTTCCGGTATAGAGTGCGCTGACTTGTCAGCGCCTTGCCGTATCGCCTTCCGGTATGGAGCGCGCCGACTCGTCGGCGCTTTGCCGTAACACCTCTTCCGTTACCGAACCAACACCAAAGCGGCGACGAATCGCCGCACTCCAAAGTCAGAAGGCTGCGCTATGTTTTGGATAACATCTATGCGCGGCGGCGGAAGGCCAGCAGTGAGACCGCTCCGAGACCGACGAGCAGAAACGTCATGCCCGCGGATGGGCCTTTTCATACACCTTCTTCAACCGCTCCGGGGTGACGTGGGTGTAGATTTGCGTTGTTGACAGGTTGGCGTGGCCGAGGAGTTCCTGGACGCTGCGCAGGTCGGCGCCGGCATCGAGCATATGAGTGGCAAAGCTGTGACGCAATTTGTGTGGCGTGAGCAATGGATCGAGTCCGACAGCGAGCAAATACTTCTTTAGCATCCGCTGGACGCTGCGCGCGGTCATCCGTCCACCGAATCGGTTGACGAAAAGCGGGCCGTTTGCATTGCGGCCGCGCAGTTCCAGGTATTTCTGCAGAGTCTCGACTGCCGGACCTCCCAACGGGCTCAGCCGTTCCTTCTTGCCTTTGCCACGGACGCTGACAACTTCGCCGAGCATGTCTACATCGCTGTCGTTGAGCTGAACGAGTTCGTGAATTCGCAATCCGCCGCTGTAGAGCGTTTCCAGAATCGCCTTGTCCCGCCACGCCGCCAAGTCGCTGGTAGGGCGCGACCGCTGGGCGCGCCGCGCCGTTTCCGAACGCAGGGGGGCCGCCAGCAGTTCTTCAATCTGTTGAATGGTCAGAAATTTCGGGAGCTTGCGCCCCTTCTTCGGAAGCGTCAGCCCCGTGAGAGGATTCTGTTTCACCCGCTCCACGCGCACGAGCCAGCGAAAAAAACTTCGCAGGGCTGACATCTTCAAATGGATCGTTGCCCGGTCATAGCCACGCTCGGTCAAGTGAACGAGATAACCGCGAATGTGGAACGAATCCACCCTCGCCCAGTCAGGCGGTTGCTTGAATTTCACCGCGAACCAAGCGCAAAACGCGCGGATGTCGGCACCGTAATTCCGAATCGTGAGAGTGGACGCGTCGCGCTCGGCATGCAGGAAATCCAAAAAGCCGCAAACCAGAAGATCTGTTGTAGGCCGACTCTGTGAGTCGGCGTCTTCGGCGCCGCTTCGCAGAAGCGGCCTACAATCTTTTCCTATGCCGCTGCGGATGCCAGTTTTTTGATGTTCTTGCACTTCGGGTACGCAGAACAGCCGAGGAATTCGCCAAAGCGACCGCGCCGCTTCACCATCGGCGCGCCACATTTCCCGCACTTTTCGTCGGTCATCTCGGGTGGCGGTTTTGGTGCGGCTTTGGGCATCTTGGCTTTGATCTCGTCGGGCAGCGTCTTGGCGTTCTTACATTTCGGGTAACCCGAGCACGCCAGAAACGGCCCGCGCCGGCTCATCTTCACGACCATCGCCGAGCCGCATTTTTCACACTTGATATCCACTTCGGGCATCTGTGGTTGCGGCGCGCGCGGAATGGGAGTGATTTTTCCCGCTTCATCCCGCTTGAAATTGAGCGTGGTCTTGCATTCGGGATAACCCGAGCACGCCAGAAATTCTCCGCGCCGTCCGGAACGCACCACCATCGGCTTGCCGCATTTCTCGCATTTGATTTCTGTCGTAGCCGCGGCCGTCGTCGCCTCGAAATCAAATTCCACCTTGCACTCGCTGTTCAATTTGACAATGGCATTGAACCGCTTGTTGGCTTTGCTGCGAAAACCGGACAAAGGACCGAGCTTGCGATCTTTGACCAGCGTTTCGACTTCCGCACGGCTGAACATGCGCCCGGCCACCGTCTTCCAGAGCACGAAATCACAATCCTCATTCGAACATTCAAAACTCTTGAACCGTTCCTGCAATGGTTTCCCGCATTTGGGACAGGCGCCGAACGGTGTGTCGTCCACATGCTCGTCGGGTTTGAAGATTTTCGCTTCCTCGACGATGTGCAAGGTCAGATCCCGCGTTTCCTTCATGAACTGCTCGCGGCTCAACCGCTTGTGCTCAATCTCGTGGAGCTTGAATTCCCATTCCCCCGTCAGTTCGGGACTGACCAATTCCGGCGCGACGTTCTTCAGCAAGCCAATCGTCTGCATCGCTTTCGCCGTGGGCTGCAATTCCTTGCCGTGACGGTGCAGATAGCGGACGCCGACCAAATTTTCGATGATCTGCGCGCGGGTCGCCGGCGTCCCGAGACCGCGCTCCTTCATCGCTTCGGCCAACTCCTCGTCCTCAACGAGTTTACCGGCGCTCTCCATCGCGCTCAGAATCGTTGCTTCGGTGTAGCGCGCGGGCGGATTGGTCTTATCTTCCTTGATATCGATGCCTTCGGTGGCCACCTGTTCGCCTGTGCGCACGGCCGGCAGGTTTGTCTCCCCATTCTTTTCCGCGTCCTTGCCGTACACCTCCAGCCAGCCGGGCGAAACCATGATCTTGCCTTCGGTCTTGAACGGTTCGCCCTCGACACGCGTGACCCGCGTGGTCACCTCAAACTGCGCCGCAGGATAGAAGACCGCGATAAAGCGTTTGGCCACCATGTCGTAAATTGCCTGCTCATCCCCGTCCAGATCGGAAGGCGGATTGCCGGTGGGAATGATGGCGAAATGATCGCTGACTTTCGCATTGTTGAATATGCGCTTGTTCGGTTTGACCCAATCGTTCTCCAAAACCTTTGCGGCAAGCGGTCCGAGGTTGCGCAAGGTTTTCTTGACTGTTCCGACGTAATCCTCGGGCAAACATCGGGAATCGGTGCGCGGATACGTGATCGCCTTGTGTTTCTCATACAACGCCTGGGCGATCTGGAGCGTGCGCCGCGCCGAGAAACTGAAGCGGTTGTTCCCTTCGCGCTGCAAGGCGGTCAAATCATACAATTGCGGCGGCGCTTGGGTGGTCGGCTTCTTCTCCTCAAGCTCGACAACGCCCGGCCGCCCGGCGCATTTCTTGGCGATGGCGTCCGCCATCTCGCGATACCAGAGCCGCACTGCCGCTCGATGTTCCTCCCACAAGGACCCAAAACCTTCGCTCAACCGCTGCTCAGCATTGCCCACCTGGATCTGCAAACGATCGAGGAGCCGGCGCGTCCGGTCCCATTCCGATTCCTCCTTCTTGAAGCTTTCATCAAACCACCGACCCGAATAAGTGCCCGCTTCCGCCCGAAAATTGGCGAATACTTCACACAAATCGCGCGGCTTGAAACTTTCGATTCTCTTCTCGCGATCCACGATGATCGCCAAGGTGGGGGTTTGCACGCGTCCCAAGGACGTGACCGTGCTGCCTTTGCCGCCGATAAGCCGCAACGTGAAAGCCCGGGTAGCGTTGATGCCTACCAGCCAATCAGCTTCATTCCGGCTGCGCGCGGCTTCGGCCAGCGGCTGCATCTCGGCGTCGCTGCGCAGGCGCTCGAAGGCTTCACGAATGGCGTCCGTCGTCATCGATTGCAGCCAGAGCCGGCGAATCGTTTTTTGGCTCCCGGCGTATTGCATGATGTAGCGGAAGATCAGTTCGCCTTCGCGGCCCGCATCGCAGGCATTGATGACTTCGGTAATCTCCTTGCCGGCAAGCAACCTGGTCAGCACCTTGACGCGGCTGCCGGTTTTCTCCTGCGGATTCAGATCGAACTGCGGCGGCATGATGGGCAATTTGTCCAGCGACCACTTGTCCTGGTCCTTCATCGATTCCGGCACGGCCAGCTCAAACAAATGTCCCACTGCCCACGAAAGCACGTACTCGTCGCTTTCGTAGTATTCTTTCGTCTTCTTGAATCCGCCGAGCGCCTTCGCGATGTCCTGCGCGACGCTCGGTTTTTCAGTAATGATCAGCGATTTGGCCATGTCTTAATCAACCAGCGGAAAGGTTTCGCACGTAGAGTTTTCCCGGTAACTGTCGCACGGCGCGTTTCATTTCCAGCCCGAGCAACGTGGCTGAAACCGCGGCGCTTGTCAAACCACTCGCGCGAATGATGTCATCAATCGCCGTCTCCTCGCGCCCCAACTGCGCCATCACTTTTTCCTCCATGTCGTTGAATCTCAAAGCAGGTTTGATTCCGGTGCTGGCCGCGCCCGCTGCGCTTTCTTCTGCGGCTTGTTTCGGGAGCAAATACTCGAATTCCCCCAGAATATCTTCCACGTCTTCGGTCAATTTTGCGCCATCCTTGATCAATTTGTTCGTGCCACGGGATAAAATGGAATCCGCCCGGCCCGGTACGGCGAACACCTGTCGGCCCTGCTCGGCAGCCTGTGCCGCCGTAATCAACGCGCCGCTTTTCACGTTGGCCTCGACCACCACCACGCCCATCGACCAACCGCTGATGATGCGATTGCGCATTGGGAAATTCTGCTTATCGGGCTTTACGCCGAAGGGGAACTCCGTCACGATCGCGCCGCCTTTTTCCACGATTTCATCCGCCAGCTTTTTGTTTTCTGCTGGATACACCACATCAATCCCGCAGCCGATCACCGCCACCGTGCGGCCCTTCGCCTGAAGCGCGCCGGTGTGAGCAAAGGTGTCGATCCCCCGCGCCAAACCGCTCACGACCGTCACACCAAGGCGTGCCAATTGAAACGCCAACTTCCGCGCCATGTCCTGACCGTAAAGCGTCGTGCGCCGCGAGCCCACCACTCCAATCGCCAGGGTATCGCCTTCTTTCAGCGAGCCCTTCACGTAGAGCACCAGCGGCGGATCATAAATCTCCCGCAGATTCTTCGGGTAATCAGCGTCCGCGCAGGTCACAACCTGTATCCCAGAGATTTCGATTCGCTGCAATTCCGCGTCGAGGTCAATGCTGTCGCGCCTGCCGACGATGTTGCGGGCGACCTCATCGCCCACACCCTCAACGCGCATCAATTCCTGTTTCGGAGCGGCCAGAATGGCTTCGGGTGTTCCGAACTGTTCGCGTAACGCGCGCAGACGAATCGGCCCCACGCCGTCGATCATGTTCAAGGCAATATATGCTTCGCGGGATGTCACAGCTGGTTCACGCAAAGGCGCAAAGACGCCAAGGCTTATTCCTTCAAACCATTCACTACGCGACTAATTCCAGTCTTGATCAACTCTTCTCCGAAGTTGATGAGCAATCCCAGTCGTTTATCGGCCAACCGTAGATACGTCAACAACTGTTTCTTATGAACGGGTACGACCTGCTCTACCGATTTCAATTCCACAATCACGACATTCTCGACAAGTAAATCCATCCGGAATCCTTCGTCGAAAACCACGCCATCGTATCCAAATTTGACCGGCAGTTGCCTCTCAACGCGCAGCCCGCGCTTTTGAAGTTCGCGCGCCAGAACAACTTCGTACACAGACTCGAGCAAGCCCGGTCCCAACGCCCGATGCACGGTCATCGCGCCGTCTACAATCTGGCGCGCGACATCATTTTCCCTCACGCCTTCTTCCTTTGCGCCTTTGCGCCTTTGCGTGAGAACTTCAATTCCATCTGCGGTTCTTTCAACAACTCGTAATTCTTCAGCAATCGCAGAATTTGCAGGAGATCCGACTTCTGATAGTTCCGGTTTGTCTTCACGCCGGCAATCAATTCCTGCAGAATCGCCCGAAACGAAATTACCCCATCCACGCCTTTCGATTTCAACACTTCGATGCTGCGCGCCCGCACCTTGGCGTCGCGCGGCCAGCCGGGCACCACGAGGATTTTCACCAATCCCTCCGCTCCCACGAGACGCTGCGCCTCCTCTACCGCGCGTTTCTCTACAAAACGAAAAATCTCGGGTTGATGCGTCAGCACCCCGGGCGCAAAGGTCTCCGTGTGCCACCCTTTCACCGCCACAATCGCCCGGCCGACCCGTCCCAGCGTCTCGGAGGTGATCTCAAAATCAGCGGGCTTTTCTCCGTCCGCTCGCGGGTTCAAGACAATCAAATCGACTTCCTCATCGCCCGTCTTCTGGCGCGTTTGCACGATGTACTTACGACGCTGACAGACAAGAAACCCGTGCGCTTCGAAGTATTCACGAACAATGTTCTCGTCAACGGCAGACATTGATCGCCTCCTCAATGTCGGCGTCGGTGATTTCGTTGGTGATGGCCGTTTCCCCCAGCCGTCTCAGCAAGATGAAGCGCAGCTTGCCGTTCCGGGCCTTCTTGTCCAAACGCATGGCGGCTCGAAGTTGATCGACCTCAAATCGCTGTCCGATTTGCGTGGGCAAGCCGCTGCCCGCAATCAAGGACTTCAAACGGTCCGCTTCGGGCTGAGCCAGACCGGCCCGTTTGATCGACAAATAGGCAGCGCAACACATTCCCATCGAGATCGCTTCACCGTGCAGCAACCCAACATACTCGGACAACGCCTCCATCGCGTGTCCGATGGTATGTCCGAAATTCAAAATGGCTCGCAGTCCCGACTCGTGTTCATCAGCCGCAACAACCTCCGCCTTGATCTCGCAACACTGTCGCACAGCGTGAGTGACCGCCTCCGGGTCAAGGCTCAACACCTGCCGGAACTCGCGCTCCAGCCAGGCGAAAAATTTCGTGTCGCGAATCGCCCCGTTCTTGATGACCTCAGCAAAGCCTGCCCGCAATTCGCGTTCTGGCAACGTCGCCAGTGTGCCGGTATCGGCCAACACCAACCTCGGCTGGTAAAATGCACCCACGAGATTCTTGCCTTGCGGGAGATTCACGCCGACCTTCCCGCCGACCGAACTGTCCACTTGCGCCAGCAACGTCGTCGGCATCTGCACCAGCGCAATGCCACGCATGTAACTCGCCGCCACGAAGCCGGCCAGATCGCCGACCACTCCGCCGCCCAACGCGATGACGAAGGATTGCCGATCCAGTCCCAGCAAGGGAAGCTTCTCAAAAAGTCGGTTGGCCTGCCGCAGCGACTTGGATTCTTCACCGGCCGACACCGGCAAAATCTCGACTGCGAATCCATTCTGCTTCAGCGTCTCGCATAAATGCTCTCCGTACAGCGGTGCCACGTTGGTGTCGGTGATGATTACGCCGTGCTTCCCAAGCTTCAGCGTCGCCAGGAACCCGGCGGCCTCTTTCAGCAGACCTTTGCCGATTAAGATGTCATAACTGCGGGCGCCCAACTCGACCTGCACGCGTTGCGGTGCCCTTGTTGTCTTGGAAGTCATGAAGTTGCAGCGATTACAACCCGCCCACCCGAGCCTTGTCAACCCCGAACCGGCTCAACACTGATCCGCAAAATGTGCTGCGTCCTTTCGGCCACCTTGAATGGCTCCGCAATCCTGTGCCCGACGACCCAGGCAATCTGTCCGTCCGTCGCACACAACAAAGGTAATCGCGACCGGCTTCTGCGCGGCACTTTTTCGTCCACAAAGAAGTCCTGCAGCTTTTTCGATTCGCTCATTCCCAGCGGCTGAAACCGGTCACCCTCTTGCCACGTGCGAACAAACGGTGCATCGCCCAACGCATCAGCGTCGAACGACTCTTCTGTGGAGTGCGGCGGCTCGACGCCGCTTTGCCTTTGGACTTCGTTCTGAGCGACGAATCGGACGCCCAATTCACGAATCACTGTCTCCCCTACCAAATTCACCTTCCATTGGCCCGTCACCGGTTCCAATTCCTCGCGTTGGGCCTTTTTCAGTTCATCGTATTCGCGATACACAATCAGATTACCCGGCAAATGCACTTCGGCGCTGGGGGATGGGGACACTGCCAATTCCCGCAGCGTTTCGATTTGTTCGAAATGGAAGCTCGGTCCCGCTTCGGAGTCGCCTCCGAGCCAGAACCGCAGCAGACGACGCTGAACCGCGACCGGACAATTCGCCAAGGCTTTCACGTTGACGGCATCGTTCTGGCAAACCGCCATGTAGAATCGTTGCGCCACGTGTTGCAGCAGATAGAAATCTTCGTCACGCAAAATCTCCGCCGTGCGCAGCAACGTAGCGCGAATTGCTGGATTAAATTCTCGTTCCAGCAGCGGCAGCAACTCATGGCGGATGCGGTTGCGCAGGAATTGCGTGTCGGCGTTGCTGGCGTCATCGCGAAACTTCAGGCCCTGGGAGTTCACGTATTCCAGCACTTCCTCGCGCCGGACCTTCAGCATCGGGCGAATCACCCGCACCGGCCCGATCTGTCGTTCCGGCCAAATCCCGACCAATCCCGGCACGCCTGCTCCGCGCACCAATCGCAACAAGAACGTTTCCACCTGATCGTCGGCAGTGTGAGCTAATGCCATCTTCTTGATACCGGTAGCGGCGCTCACCTGCGCGAAAAATTCATGCCGGGCGCGCCGGGCGCTGTCCTCGTCGCCAGCCACCTGGCAAGATTCGATGGTGCTCGGCAACCCGTAGCGCGCGGCGAGCTGACGAACAAACTCCGCATCGGCATCGCTCTCGGCCCCGCGCCATTGATGATTGAGATGACAAATGTGCGGACGCCAACCGAGTTTCACCAGCACGTCAAGGAGAGCGACGGAATCCGGTCCGCCGGAGACGCCAATTAGGAGCGGTTCGTCCGGCGCGACCAGTTTCGAGAGAGCTGATTGAGCTTTGGACAACATAATTGCAGGAGCGGATTTTATCCGCGACCGGTCGCGATTACAAATCGCTCCTACGCCCGGATATGGCACTCCCCGCCCATATACGGCGCGAGGACTTCCGGCAACTTCACGCTGCCGTCCGCCTGCTGGTACGTCTCCAGTAATGCCACATATAACCGGGCCAATGCCGTGCCGCTCCCGTTCAAAATATGCACGAACCGGTTTTTGCCATCGGCGCCCTTGAATTTGATGTTTGCGCGCCGTGCCTGGAAATCCTCACAATTGGAGCAACTCGACACTTCCAGATACGCGTTCTGGCCCGGCGCCCAGACCTCAATGTCATACGTCTTCGCGCTGGCGAATCCCATGTCGCCCGTGCACAGCAATACAACCCGGTAGTGCAAGCCGAGCAATTGCAGCACGCGTTCTGCATTCGCCACCATGCTTTCGAGGTCGTCATAGCTCGTTTCGGGTTTCACGAACTTGATCAATTCCACTTTGTCGAATTGATGGACGCGAATCATTCCACGGGTTTGCTTGCCGGCCGCCCCCGCCTCGCGACGGAAACACGGCGTGTAGGCGCAGTAGTAAATTGGCAACTGATCTTCGCGCAAGATCTCCTCGCGATGAATGTTCGCCACGGGCACTTCTGCCGTTGGAGCGAGATACATCTCCTCGTCGCGCAACCGGTACATGTCTTCTTCGAACTTGGGCAATTGACCCGTTCCGATCATCGCGTCCCGGTTGATGAGAAACGGCGGAGAGATTTCCGTGAAGCCGTGTTCACGCGTGTGCAAATCGAGTAAGAAATTGATCAACCCGCGCTCCAGCCGTGCTCCGGCGCCCTTATAGAGAATGAAGCCGCTTCCCGAAATCTTCGCGGCTCGAGCAAAATCCAAAATACCCAACTTCTCGCCGATGTCCCAATGCGCCTTTGGCTGAAACGCAAACTTTGGCGGCTCACCCCAACGCCGGACTTCAAGATTATCGGCAGCATCCTTGCCCACCGGAACCGAATCGTGCGGCAAATTCGGAACCATGAGCAGGATTTCCTGCAGTTCTGCGTCGATACCGGCCAACTCAGCATCCAACGCAGCAACGCGTTCGCCGACCTGCTTCATGGCGGCCATCGGCGCGCTTGCGTCCTGTCCTTTCGACTTCAGCGCACCGATTTCCTTGCTGACCTTGTTGCGTTCGGCCTTGAGATTGTCGCCTTCCACCACCAATTTGCGCCGCTGTTCGTCCAAGGCAGCGATTTCAGCGATCTGTGCCTCGTCGCCGCGTCCACGTGTGGCGAGACGCTCGCGGGCAATGTCAGGTGCTTCCCGTATGAGCTTGATGTCGAGCATGGAAGCGGATGATACGGGTTGGGCGGCGCAAGCGCAAGATTGCGTAGGAGCGGCTTTGGAGTGCGCCGACTTGTCGGCGCTTTCTCTACCTCCGTCACTGGCAGCCGAACGACAAAGCTGCGACGAGTCGCAGCACTCCAAATCACATCCCGACAATCCTCGCCACCGCCGCCAGCGCTTTCGCCAATTTCTCCGGCTGCTTTCCACCGGCCTGCGCCAAATCCGGACGGCCGCCACCGCCGCCGCCACAAATCTTCGCGAGTTCGCCAACGATCTTGCCGGCATGTTTCCCCTGCTTCACCAGATCGGGTGTCACGTAACAAATGAGCGCCACCTTGCTGTCAGCAGTTCCTCCAAGCACCACAACGCCGTTTGTCACCCTCGGCTTCAAAGCATCGACCACCGCGCGTAGAAGCTCGGCGTTCGCCTCGCCAAGGTCTTCAACAATAAGTTTGGTAGCATAGGCGTCCCTGCCTGTGGACATTTTGGCCAGAAGCTTCTCCGCGATCGCCGGTGCCTGCGACTGCGTCTCAGCCTGCCGCTGCTTGGCGAATTCCTTCTCCTGCTCGCGGGCCTTTGCTTTTGCCGCTTCCGCCGCTTCTTCGGCTTTCGATTGTTTAAGGAATTCCGTCGCAAATTCTCCACACACAGCTTCCACGCGCCGAATCCCCGCCGCGATGGCTGATTCCTTGGCGATCTTGAACAAACCGATCTCTCCTGTGGTCTTCGTGTGCGTGCCGCCGCACAACTCCATCGAGAAACCGTTGAGCGCCTTGTCGCGTCCGCCAATTTGCACGATGCGCACAACGTCGCCGTATTTATCGCCGAAGAACTGCATCACACTTGGATTTCCGCGCACCTCGGCATACGGCATTTCGAACCAGAACACCGGCGCGTTCTCTTTGATCCGTTCGTTAACCAACTTCTCGATGTCGGCAATCTGTTGATCGGTCACCTTCTCGCCGTGATTGAAATCGAACCGCAAATGGTCAGGTGCAACCAACGATCCACGCTGCCGCGCATCCCGGCTCACAACCTCGTGCAACGCCCAGTGGAACAAGTGCGTGACTGTGTGATGGCGTTGGATGTTCTGCCGTCGCTGTTTGTCAACAACTGCGCGCACAGTCTCACCTAGATTTGGCGACCGACCTTCGAGTAATTTCGTCCGATGGACAATCGGGCCATGGCGACTTTGCGTGTCAAGCACTTGAAGCTTTCCGATTGTCGCCGCCTGTGCCAAAAGGAAAAGCATGCCGGTATCGGCCACTTGACCGCCCATTTCCGCATAGAACGGCGTTTCCTCCAAGATAATGGCGTATTCTGATTGTCCCTTAATCGGTTCAATCACATCAACCTGTTTTTCAACTTCAAGTGTGTCATACCCAACAAACTGGCTCGCGGGGCGTGGGATTCTCACATCGCTGATTTCAACGACCTCTCTCTTCTTCTCGAAGTCTTTTCGTGCTCGCTGCCGCTGCTGTTCCATTAATTTCTCGAACCCGGAAACGTCTACGGTTAAGTCACGCTCCCGTGCCATAAGTTCAGTTAGGTCGAGCGGGAAACCATAGGTGTCGTAAAGCTCGAAAGCTTTGTCTGCTGGAAATACTCGACCAAATTCAAACCTGAGGTCCTCCATTACTGCGACTATCAACTCGAATTGGTCGATTCCCCTATCCAGTGTCCGATTGAAGCTCTCCTCTTCAGCTTTCAGTGTCGATTCAATCTTCTCTCGACGTTTCCGCATTTCTGGAAATACATCGCTGAAATTATCGGCCACGACGCCGACAAGTTTGTAGAAGAACGGCTCATGAAATCCGAGATTACGCCCATACCTGACGGCGCGGCGCAGTATGCGGCGCAAAACGTAACCGCGACCTTCGTTCGACGGCAGAATGCCGTCCGCGATGGCGAAGCTGAGGCAACGGATGTGATCGGCGATGACGCGGAAGGCGATGTCGGTTTGGAGTTGTTCCGGTAGCATAGGCCTCCGTGCCTGTGCCGTTTCTGTAGGCCTCCGCACCTGTGCCGTTTTGTCCTCCGCCGTTTCTGATTGTCCGGCAGCCGTTTCGCAGGCGGGGACGCCTACGCCACTACTTTCGCAGGCAGGGACGCCTACGCTACCGGGGGACATACCCGAACTCCAAAACCACTGGTATTCTTTGGGTCTGCTGGCCAACTGCTTCTTGACCGCGTTACCGGCAATGTAATTCCATTTCTCCTGAAACTCGGCCTCGTCGCGGACGATGCGATCAAAACTCTCGCGTTCCCAAACAGCGCCCTGCCAGCCGAACTGGCGCTGAATTTGATTGGCCGTGTAAGACTTGATGCTGTGCAGGATCTTGCTCAAATCTACAAAGCTCTTGCTCGGATCGGCTTCATCCACTGGGCGCGGCCAGAGCAACATATGCACGTGATCGGGCATCACGGTCACAGCGTGAAGATGAAACTCCTGATCATGTCCGTGGCGACAGGCGCGGAGCACGAGATCGCGAATCTCGGGCGACATCTCCCGACCGCCGCGCGTCGTGAACGTGACGAAATAGACTTCGCCCGGGCTTCGCCAATGCGGCAGATTTCGTCGCCCTATCTGAAATTCGGTGACTGGCGGTAGCATAGGCCTCCGTGCCTGTGCTGTTGTCGTTGGCTTCTGTATCTGCATCTGCACCTTGGGCTCTTCGGTTCCTGGAACGGCGCAGGCACGGGGGCCTACGCTACCAACGTCTTGGGGCAAAGTGCTCCCATACTTCTTTCCGCTCAACTTTTCCAGCTCGCGAAAGATCGGGGTGAACACGTCACTTTCATAGTTTGAAATTGTTCGCGAGAAATCCTTCAAGCCATTAGTGCATTGGATGATGCCGCAGACGCGTTCGAAGCCCATGCCGGTATCAACGTGTTTCGCGGAAAGAGGTACGAGTGAGCCATCCGGATTTGCATTGAATTGAATGAAAACCAAATTCCAAATCTCGATACATTGCGGACTGCCAGCATTGACTAACGAAGCTCCTGGTACCATAGGCGTCCCTGCCTGTGATTCGATTTCAGGACGCAGATCCATGTGAATCTCGCTGCACGGACCGCACGGACCGGTATCCCCCATCATCCAGAAATTGTCTTTCCGGTTGCCGGCAATCACATGGTCCGTGGGCAGATACCGCAACCATAAATCCTTCGCCTCCACATCAGCGGGTGTCGCGTTGTCGCCACCGAAATACGTCGCGTAGAGTCGTTCTTTCGGAAACTTCCAGACGTTCACCAAGAGTTCCCATGCCCACTCGATTGCTTCCTTTTTGAAATAGTCTCCAAACGACCAGTTGCCGAGCATTTCGAAAAAGGTGTGATGATACGTGTCGAGCCCGACGTCTTCAAGGTCGTTGTGCTTGCCGCCGGCGCGGATACATTTTTGTGTGTCGGCAACCCGTGGCGGATTCCATTGCGGATTGCTCTGCCCGAGAAAAATCGGTACAAACTGGTTCATGCCCGCGTTGGTGAATAGCAGGTTTGGCGCATCCGGCAGCAGCGATGACGAGCGCACAATGGTGTGCTGCTTCGACTTGAAGAAATCGAGGAACGACTGGCGAATTTCCGTGTTTGTCATCGGTGATACTATTTCTTAACCAAGGTCGTCTGGAAACGCAAACGCAATGACTGGAACTCGAACACATCTCATAAAACTCCGAAACGGCGCGGTGGGGTCACCGCGCCCTACCAACGACTTCGGTAGGGCGGGCTGGCCCAGCCCGC
>DATIZX010000038.1:0-34238 GCA_035516795.1 Verrucomicrobiia bacterium | reverse complement strand
GAATGCGGCGGTCCAGGGGATCCAAGCCGCGTCGGCCGGTACTTCGATGCCAAAGATCATCGTGCATCTTGGTAGTGGCGGGGACTGGGGTGCGACCGAGTGGTTCTTCGATAACCTGACGGCACAAGGGGTGCCGTTCGATATCATCGGCTTGAGTTATTATCCGTTCTGGGGTGGTCCGCTCGCGAACCTGAGCAACTGTCTCAACAATGCCGCCAACAGCTATCACAAGCCGGTCGTCGTGGCGGAAACAGCGTTCCCGTGGAACAATACCTATTGGACGACGAGCATCAATGGCATCATGCCCAGTGTGACAGGCCAAGTCCAGTATGTGGTCGCGTTGGCGCCGATTGTCAAAGGCGTCAGTGGCGGGTTCGGGGCCGGTGTCTTCTGGTGGGGGACGGAATACCAAGCCGTCAATGGTGTCAAGGAAGCCGGTTTCAATACGGCGTCGTGGTTCAACACCGGCGGAGATGTCCTTCCCGCGGCCATCGAGTTCGGGCAATTGAGTGCCCCTCTCAACCTGAGCATTCAGTTGAACAGTCCCAATGTGCAACTGAACTGGCCGTTGAGCGGAGCCGGACTTTCTCTGGTGACGACAACCAATTTGACCGCACCCGTGACTTGGTCACCAGTGACCAATGCCGTCCAAAATACCGGCACAGTGTTCTGGGTGACGGAGCCGATGGACTCCGGCCCGCAACGGTTTTATCGGTTGCAATCAAACTGGTAGCCTGTAGTGTTATCGGTTGTCCGGTCAAAATCATCCGCTTTGGTTTTCCCGTCACTAACAATTGGGCTAGCCGAGAGGTCGCAGATGAAAACAACAGTAAGTCGCCTGCTTCCTGCAATATGCGGAAATCCATTCGCATCACGCGGCCAACTATTCCGCGCAATAGTGGTTGAGAAGCCTGCCCAGTGAAGCTTCACATCACAACGTTGCTGGCCTGGCCGGTTCGGCAAGATAATCGTATCCGCTGGGGATCAGATTCCCAAGACCCTGATGAGGGCGCTACCGATTGCGATGATGTTCAATTCGTTTGAGGAAGTGCTTTCCACCCATCAGAATCAGATTGTCCAGTGTCTCCCTCGTCTCTCGTACAAAACGCTCCGCATATGCATTGCACATTGGGGGACTGTGGCGGTGCTTTGATGACCTTGACCCCCGGTAGAAAGCAGGACGTCATCCAGTGCACAGAACACTCTGTCTTGATCGTGGACCAGACACGAGGGGGTGGTGGATTCTCTGCGATCAATAAACCTATTGCGGGTTCGGGTCCGACCCGGGGGACGATCCAAAAATACGAACTTTCCAGAATGCGTGCGCGAGCACAGGTTTGTTTAACCGCGGTCACAGAGGCACCTCGACAGGATGAGGGAAAAGTTCGTATTTCCACCGACTCGGGTGGCTCGCTGGGTAGGACTCGCGCCTGATTGCTTTAATTTTCCTCAGCCCTTCGAAGGTTTTTACCTGAGAATCAAGACTAATCGCCACTGCTCATACAATGCTCAGATGTACTCTTTAAGTGCTTTCCCCTGACACTTTCCTTGGCACCCCGTCCTACTGTCCCAATTTACATTGGGGCAGCGCGGCCTTAACTCTGAGGTACCTGATTACGGTAATGAGATGTTCGTCGTCGTCGATCTCTTTGGCCGTGCGGTCACAGACTGGCTACATGCTCGATGCCCAAGTCGACATGTCCTGCAAGAATAAATTGGTGGCAGGTAGTGTGAATGCTGTCCTTGGAATCGACACGCGCGGCGCATAACGCTGTTGTGGTCACGAGTGGCAGTCACTTCCCGACTTGTCAGGATGATGACCCGCCAGGCCTTAATGTAATTGACTTACATCGCTGTTGGTGTAGCCTGTCGGCGCAAGAAGCGTCACGGCGCATAACGTCGGGAGGTGTGAAAGAGTTTCGCCACCCGGGGGTCGTCGGTCTGTTTAGGGATTTGTGCCACTGGCGTCAGTAGAAGCAGGCGAGTCGCAACTGCGATGTGTGTTTGTGTGGATTGTTGTCGGGGCGGGCACAAGAGGGAACCTTGAACAAACTGCATCTCTCAATCCTGGCGAGCTTATTGTTTCTGCAAATCGGTGGCTCTCACGCCGGCGCTGAACTGCTGTACAACGGGATCACCTTGCCCTCACCGTGGCCGCCGACGCGCGGACCGACGCAGGAGTACCAAGTGCCGGCTTACCTCACGAATCCGCCGGCCGTGATTCCGATTGATCTGGGCCGGCAGTTGTTTGTGGATGATTTCTTGATCGCGACCGCCACCCTGACGCGCACGCCGCACCAGCCGGTTCTGCATCCGGCGAATCCGGTCCTGTCGCCCGGCGGACCCGACAACCTTGACCTAGCATTTCCGTACAGCGATGGCGTGTGGTTCGACCCGCAGGATCAGTTATTCAAGCTCTGGTATTATGGCGACAGCAATGTCTCGGTTTCCTATGCGTACTCGACCGATGGCGTCAACTGGGTGAAACCCAATTCCAACGCCGTGCTGCAAATCGAAACCTCCATGTGGCGCGACTCCGACACCGTGTGGCTGGACCTGGAAGAAACCAACTCACTACGCCGGTTCAAAGCGTTCACCCACTACAACGCGAACACCTACTTTTCGCCCGACGGCACCAATTGGACCACGGCGCCCGCGACGACTCTCTGGAACAATGGCGATCGTTCCACGATGTTTTGGAATCCGTTCCGCAAAGTCTGGGCCGCCAGCATCCGGGAGTCTGTCACCCTGCCCGCCGCAACAATCCGGCAGGCCTACTCCAGCCGCGTGCGGTACTACGCTGAGAGCCGGACGCTTACCAACTGGTCGCCGAACGACTTGAGTTGCTTCTGGACTGGTCCCGACGTGAACGATCCACCCTACTACGGCCCCGGCGGCGCATGCCCGCAGCTCTACAATCTCGACGTTGTCCCCTATGAGAGCCTGCTCGTCGGCCTGTTCAGTTGGTTCGACTCCGGCCCGCCAAACTACGGCGACAACGGACCGGGCCCGACGCTGGTCGAAGTCGGCGCCGGTTTCAGCCGCGACGGATTTAACTGGGTCCGACCGACGCGCGGTTTTGGCGCCAACGCCTTCCTCGCGGCCTCCAACGTGACGAACACCTGGAATGCCTACAACACGCAGTCCGCCGGCGGCTGCCTGTTGGTCGTCGGCGACGAACTCTGGTTCTATTTCAGCGCCCGCACGCTGCAAAAGCCCGACAACGGCATCGGGACGACCGGTCTCGCGACGTTGCGGCGCGACGGATTCTACTCAATGGACGCAGGAACAAATGAAGGGACGTTGACGACGCGTCCGGTAACATTTTCCGGCAGCCACCTGTTTGTTAATGTAGACGACCCCGCCGGCCAACTGCTGGTCGAGGTGCTCGACACGAACGGCAACACGATCACGCCGTTCACCAAACTCAACTGTCACCCCATCACGGCCAACAAAACGCTGCAAGAAGTCACGTGGAACGGAGCGAGCGGACTGGCCGCAGTCGCCGGCCAACCGGTGCGGTTCCGCTTTTCGCTGACCAACGGCAGCCTTTACTCCTTTTGGGTTGCCGCCGACACCAACGGCGCCAGCCACGGCTACGTCGCCGCGGGTGGTCCCGGGTTCACCGGTCCAACCGACACCGTCGGCGCCACCGTCACCGCGCGCCCGACCGGCGTGACCGCGCTCGGCGGCGCCGGCCAGATTGGAATTTTCTGGAATACGACCACCGGCGCGACCGGCTACATTGTTTGGCGTTCACTCACCAATGGTGGCAGCTACACGCGCCTCAACCCGAATCCAGTGACGGAGACGAGCTACACCGATACTGCCGTCGCCAACGGGACCAGTTATTTCTACGTCGTCACCGCGGTTGGCCCGAGCGGCGAAAGCGGCGCGTCGATTCCAACCAGTGCGACGCCCGCGGTTTTGCCGCCGGGGTTTGGCGTGACGCAGGTGGCGAGTGGATTGACGAATCCCCGCGCACTGGAGATCGCCAATGACGGACGCGTGTTCATTGCGCAGCAAGACGGCACGATTCGCGTCCTGCAAAACGATGCGCTGCTCGCCACACCGTTCGCCACGCTTTTGGTTTACGCCACCAACGATTGCGGCGTGCTCGGCTTGGCGCTCGATGCGTCGAACCAGTTTCTCTACGTCTACTACACCACGCCGTCACCGCTACCGCACAATCGGATCAGCCGGCTGACGCTCAGCGGCAACATGCTGGCGCCGCAGAGCGAAACGGTGCTGTACGAACTGCCGAACCTCGGCAGCGCGACGACCCGCCTCGGCGGCGCGATCCATTTTGGTCCCGATGGAAAATTGTACGTGGGAGTCGGCGATTACGAGGACGGCTCCAACGCGTCGAACTTGGGAACGGTGATGGGCAAGATTCTCCGGCTCAATTCCGATGGGTCGATTCCGCCGGATAATCCATTTTCGACCAGCGTTTGGGCGTACGGCCTGCGCAATCCGGTCACTGCGGCCTTCCAGCCGGGCACGGGACGATTTTTCATCAACGATCAAGGTCAAACGGCGTGGGAAGAAATCAATGACGGCGTTGCCGGCGCGGATTTTGGCTGGCCGGCAAGCGAAGGCACGACCAACGTGTACTCCTATCCGCACACCGATGGGTGCGCCATTGCTGGCGGCGCGTTTTACAATCCCTCAACCCAACAATTCCCGAGCAACTACGTCGGACAATATTTTTTCCAGGATTTTTGCAGCGGCTGGATCCGCACACTTGACCCGGTCAGCAACGCCGTGAGCAACTTTCTTTCTGGCGCCGACAATCCCACCGACTTACGTGTCGCGCCCGACGGGAGCTTGTACTTCCTCACGCGCGACCGCGGGGTTTACAAAATTCGCTACGCTTTGCCCACGTCGCCGGTGGTGAATCTTGACACCAATCCGCCGGTGGCGTTACGGGCTTTCAGCATCGACGCGACGAACGTGGAAGTAGACTTTTCCGAAGTAGTTGATTCGGTGAGTGCGACGAACGTGGCCAATTATGCTTACATAAACGGCTTGGCCATCACCGGCATGTCGCTGGCACCGGACGGGAAGTCGGTTTTCCTCGCCACTGCCGCGCTCGCATACGGCAGTAACTACACGCTCGTCATCAATGGTGTTCTCGATTCCGCGATTCCGCCGAACACAATTGCCACCAACACAACGCTCAGCTTTATCGCTTCGCCGCGGCAGCGGATTCTACTGGACGGCGGCTGGCGGTTTCGACTGGGTGATCCGGTGGACGTCACCACCGACGTGACTTACTATCCGGAAATCGCCGACCTAAAAAAACTGGAGTCCACGCAAATAAGCGGACCGGGTTCGGAAGCCTATTACGAAATCAACCGGATCGACATTTTCGCCACTCACGCAGGCGAAAATGTTTCGTTTGTCCAGACGAACTTTGACGACAGCGCCTGGCGCTTGCTGGATCTGCCGCACGACTGGGCGGTGGAATTGCCCTTCAATTCAAGCGCGGACCAGAACCATGGCTTCAAGCCGGTGGGCGACCCCAGTTTCGGGACCAACAACGTCGGCTGGTATCGTCACATATTCACCTTGCCGGTGAGTGACGCTGGCCATTCGCTCTGGCTGGAATTTGACGGCGTTTACCGCAATTGCCTAGTGTGGTTGAACGGGCACATCCTCGGCCGGAACGTCAGCGGCTATTCCAGTTTCTATTTTGACGCGACGCCCTACGCCAATTCCGGCGGAACCAACGTGCTGGTGGTGCGCGTGGATGCCAGTCGGTTTGAAGGCTGGTTTTACGAGGGCGCCGGCATTTATCGGCATGTGTGGCTGACGACGGAAAATCCCGTTCACGTGGCGGAATGGGGAACTTTCGCAGCCACCACGGCGCTGGCGGGTTCCAACGCTACCGTCACCATTCAAACCGAGGTGACCAATCAAAGCGACACAGCGACGGTCAATGCCAGTTTGACTTCGACGATTTATGACGCCGATAGCAACGTGGTGGCGAGCACTTCGTCAGCGCTGAACATTGCCGCAGGCCAGAATCTGGTCGTCACGCAAACCGTGTCGTTCACGGCAAACTTTTGGTCGTTACAAACGCCGTATCTTTACGATCTGACCACCACCGTCAGCAACCAGGACGCGGTCGCGGACATTTACCATACGACGTTCGGTGTGCGTACGGTTTCCATTGATTCGACGAACGGCGTCCTCATCAACGGCCAGCGCGTGAAGATTCAAGGCACGTGCAACCATCAGGACATGGCCGGCGTCGGCTCCGCGTTGCCGGACCGGTTGCAGTATTACCGCATTGAACGGCTCAAGGAGATGGGCGTGAATGCTTATCGGACCGCGCATAACCCGCCGATGCCGGAATTGCTCGACGCCTGCGACCAGTTGGGAATGCTGGTGCTGGACGAAAACCGGCGCATCGGAACGGACACCGAGCCGTTGAGCGAGCTAAGCCGTCTAATCCGCCGCGACCGGAACCATCCGTCGGTGTTCCTGTGGTCGCTGGCGAATGAAGAATACTACCTGCAAGGCACGAGCACCGGCACGGCGATCATCAGCACCATGCAAAACCTCGTTCATTCATTGGATTCCACGCGCCTGTGCACCGCCGCGCAAAATGGGTCGTTCGGCAGCGGATTCAGCCTGGTCTTGGATGTCAACGGTTTCAATTATCACCTGGACCAACTGGATTCGTATCATACGAGCTACCCGACCGAACCCATCCTCGGGACGGAAACGTCCGCCCTGGTCAGCGATCGCGGGGTTTACACGAATGACGCGGTGAACGGCTACGTCTGGGGTTACGACATCGAAAACAGCGGGATTGGGGGAGGAGGAACGTCGGCGGAACTTTGGTGGTCTTATTACGATGCGCGGCCTTGGGCGTCCGGCGGATTCTCCTGGACGGGTTTTGATTATCGCGGCGAGCCGAACCCTTACGGCTGGCCGTGCATCAACTCGCATTTTGGCACGCTGGACACCTGCGGGTTTCCGAAGGACAACTTTTATTATTACCAGGCCAACTGGACCTACAAACCCGTGCTGCATCTGTACCCGCACTGGAACTGGTCAACGCCCGGAAAGCCGATCAACATCTGGGCCTTCGGTAATTGCCAGGAGGTGGAATTGTTCACCAATGGCGTCAGCTTGGGACGGCAGGCGCTAGGTGTTCAGGGCCACGTCGAATGGGACAATGTGCCCTTTGCGGCGGGAACACTCCAAGCTATCGGTTACAACTTCGGCGTGCCGGTTCTCACGAACACGGTGACCACCGCCGGCGCGCCGGCGGCCATCGTCTTGACGCCCGACCGCAGCACCATTCTGGCCGACGGCCGCGATGTCTCGGTGGTGACGGTGGCGGTACTGGACGCGCAGGGAAACGTGGTGCCAACGGCGAGCAATGACATTTATTTCTCCATCAGCGGCGGTACGATACTCGGCGTGGGTAATGGCAATCCAAGTTCGCACGAAGCGGACAAGGCCAGCCAGCGTGCGACCTTCGACGGATTGGCCCAGGTCATTGTCCAGTCCACTGTTCAGCCAGGTCCGATTACGTTGACGGCGACCTCGCTGGGCCTGAACTCGACGGATTTGGTTCTGACAGCCGCGTCCAGTTTGCCGCCGCCGGCCGCGCCGACGGGAGTGACTGCTGTCGGGGGAACTGCGCAGGTGACGGTCAGTTGGGACATCGTTCCGGGGGCGACTACCTACAATCTCTGGCGGGCCACTACGCACGGCGGTCCCTACACGCTCGTCGCCGGAAACATCGGGAGCGTGAACCTGGGTTACATCGACAACACCGCCACCAACCCGATCACGTGTTATTACGTGGTCACCGCCAATGGAAATGGCGCGAGCTTGAATTCGGCGGAAGTCAGCGCTGCGCCGCTCACTTTGCCGGCAGCGCCGAGCGGACTGGTAGCCACGGCGTTGTCCGAGACGCAAGTCCAGTTGACCTGGACTGACAACGCCCCCAACGCCGGCTACATCGTCGCCCGCTCGCTGGACAGCAACTCGTGGTCGGTGCTGACCGGCAGCCCGTTGGCCAACTCCACCAGCTACACCGACACCACCTGCAGCGCCTCGACGCTGTATTATTATCGGGTCAATGCCACAAACCAGGTCGGCGCATCGGGATACACCACTGCCAGTGTGACCACGCCGGCCGGAGTCGGGGATGGGATTCCCGGCTGGTGGCGGCTGAAGTATTTCGGCGACGGGCTGACGACCAACGGCAGTTCCTGCGCGTCCTGCGACCCGGACGACGACGGCCAGAACAACCGGATGGAGTTTCTGGCCGGCCTCGATCCGACCAACAGCAGTTCCTACTGGCGCATGCAAGGCACCCCGACCAACGGTCAGTTGCCTCTGACGGTGAATTTCACCGAGAACTCGACGGCGTCGACGATCACCAATCGGCTGTGGGATTTCGGCGACGGCAGCGCCGGCAGTGGGACAAATCCCAGCCACACTTATACAAACGCAGGCACGTTCTCGGTCGGATTGACAATTCTCAACCTTGACGGCGCGGCGACACTGGTCGCCTCGAACCCGATCACAGTTTCGGCCGCTCACGGCTTCTGGCCGACGGTGGTCAACATCGGCCCCGCGGCCTATTGGCGGCTCAATGAAACCAATGGCGCGACGGTCGCCGTGGATTACCTCGGTTTCCACAACGGAACCATCAGCCCCAGCGTTACGCCCGGAGTAAGCGGCCCGCAGAGCCCGGCCTTCCCGGGTTTTGAAACCAACAATACGGCGATTCAGTTTAACTACACCAGCGGCTCTTACCTGACCATGCCCACTTTGAATCTCAACACGAATACGGTCACGATCACCGGTTGGATCAATCCAACGGGCACTCAGGCCGGCTGGACCGGCATCGCGTTCTGCCGCGGCGGAAGCACCTGCGCCGGTTTGAACTTCGGTCCCGGGTCAATCGCCAACGAATTGCGCTACACTTGGAACAACTCTCGTTGGGATCAGACGACCGGCTTGGCTGCGCCGGCTGGCCAATGGTCGTTCGTTGCCTTGGTTGTTACGCCCACCAACGGAACAATCTATCTGGGAACCAACGGCGTCCTGAATTCCTTCACGGATGCCGCCAGTGAGCCGAATCAGGCCTTCGACTCATTCCTGCTCATTGGCTACGATCCGTCATCAGGCTCGCGCTTATTCAAAGGTGTCATCGACGAAGTCGCGATCTTCAACCGCTCCATGACGCCGGCGCAAATCCAGCAACTCTATACCAGCGCGTTAGTTCCGCCGCCGCCGGCACAGTTGGTCGTCAAGCCGTCGAGCTACGATTTCGGTACGTTGGCCACCGGTACGACCGCCCAGACCACTTTCACCGTCACCAATTCCGGCAGCATCCCTATCGACAACGGCACGACCGCCGTCAGCGGTCCATACACGATTGTCTCGGGCGCCACCTTCAGCGTGCCGGGGTTCGGCGCCACGAACGTGGTGGTGCGGTTTGCGCCGGTCACGGAGGGCAGCTTCACCAACAACGTGATGTTTGCGACCAGCGATGCTGGCAGTTCTACCAACGTGGTCACCGGCGCGGGCGCCATTCCGCCAGTTGCCAGTTTCACCGCCAGCCCAACCAACGGCCCGACACCGTTGACTGTAACCTTCACCGGCACGTCGACCGGCACGATCAGCAGCGTCTCGTGGGACTTCGGTGACGGCGGCACGACGAACTTTACAACGCTGACCAGCGTGCGATACACCTACGCCAACCCCGGCGTGTACACCGTGACCCTGATTGACAGTGGTTCAGCGGGTGCCAACACCAACACGCAGCCGAATCTGATCACAGCGTTGGATCCGTACGCGTGGTGGGCGTCGAATTATTTCGGGTGCGTGACTTGCCCGCAGGCCCTGCCGGGTGCGGATCCATTGGGTAAAGACATCAGCAACACCAACCAGTTCCTGCTGGGTCTCAATCCCACCAACCCTAGTTCGGTGTTCCAAATCACATCGGTTGTGACCGACAGCAGCAACAACGTGGTGATCACCTGGTCGACCGCCGGGATGCGAACCAATGCGGTGCAAGCGGCCAGCGCCGACGCAAACGGTGGCTACCCCACCAACTTCACGGACATTACCGCAGCGCCGCATGTGATTATTCCCGGTAGTGGTGACGCGACCACCAACTATACGGACTTCGGTGGCGCAACCAATTCACCCGCCCGCTACTACCGAATCCGTCTCGTACCATGAGCTGACTCGAATCGCGGAGCGCAGCCGTGAGGACAGGGACGGAAAGGAGTTTGTGTTTTCACCAAATCGAGGTGACTCCCCAAGCAGGACTCGAACCTCCAGGTTCCTTCCTCCGGTTGATGATCTCGTGTTGTGGCGTAGTTTGACGACGCTGTCGGCGGGCCAGACGCCGCGCCAGAAGACCCTCAGGTAGAGGATGGAATTGCGGCCGATGATCGAGACGGGGTTCAAGACGCAGTTGCAGCCAACATCGCAGTGATCGCCGAACAAAGATAAACGTTGAGCGCTGAACGGCCGATGCTTCCGGTCATCGTTCAGCCCGGACTCGTGCCAAGCCTTGTTGTGCCTCCGCAAAGTCGGGGCGCAGGCGGAGGGCCTGTTCGTATTGCCTGGCTGCTTCGTTAATCTTGCCCGACTGTTCCAAGGCGCTTCCCAACGAAAAATGCGCCTCGACAAAATCAGGATTGATTCGCAGCGCTTCTCTGAAATGTGCGATCGCCTCGGGAACCCTCCCCAGCCGCATCAGGGCGACTCCAAGATTGTTGTGCGCTTCCGCGTAATGGGGTCTGAAGTACAGCGCCTGCTCGTAACGCGTTTTTGCTTCGTTGACCTTCCCTGCGTCGAGCAAAGCATTTCCCAGACTGAGGTACACGCCGGCATAATCGGGGCGAATGCGAAGCGCCTGTTCCCACTGCGCCATCGCTGCTGGCATTTTGCCCAAGCGCGCCAGGTCGCCTCCGAGGTCGTTGTGCGCCTCAGCGCACGCCGCAACGCTCGCCAGTAAATTGAAGATGATTGAGAAGCCTATGAAGACTCCAAAGACCCAGCGCGCTGCCCACCGCCACAGACATCGATCAGCCAACATACGCTCCAATGCGAGTATTCCTGTCGTGGCCAGCAACAGAAGCGCGGGCAGGAATTCAACCTCATAACGCAGGCAAGCTCCGCGAAAGGTGCAGAGGACGAAGGCCGCCGTTCCGAACAGCAGGGCGGCCGCCCACAAGAAACTGCCGAGACCGGAACGCGCTTCTGCCAGCCGTCCGCGCAGAGCGAGTGGAGCCGCCAAAGCCAGCCAGGTCACCGGCATGTTGGTCAGGACGCCAAATGGATTCTCAACAAAGTAATGACCGGCTGGCATTGCCGGCAACGCAATCTCATACACAAAGGGGAATCGAGTGGTCCAGCGAGCGGGTTGGAGAAAGTACACACGGAAATTGAACCAAAGATAACTGAAGCCAAAAAATTTCTGCTCGAGTGCCCGGTAAGAGGCCAATTGATACCGCTGTCCAAACTCGAAAGGATCGTCGAACCGCAGCGCGTTATAAAGCATCAATCCCAACCCCACGAGAGCGATGGGACCGATTGCCGCTGCCAACGAAAGCCAGATTTGCTGACGCCGTCGTAATGCTTGAACCACCGGCACGAGCAGGATCACCGCGCCAAACAACAACGACGGCCGCGTGGCCACCGCCAATCCATAAGCCAAACTGGCGCCGGCCAACCAGAGAAATCGCCGCGTCGTCCGATGCAACGCGCACCAAAGCGACGCCAGTGCGAGCATCGTCAGCATATACCCACAACTGATTGCCACTTCGTACACTTCCGGCCGGGACAACATCGCCGGTCCGCCTGTCGCCAAACCGAGCGTGAGGGCACAAGCCGCGACCGTTATGACGCTGACCTCGGCGAAGTACCGCCGCCATAATCCCCATAGGATCCCAAAGCTGGCCAAGAAACCCAGAGCGCAGAAGATTGCGGCGGCGTATTTGTGCGCCAGATACTGGCCGGTCAGAGCAACATAAGGCCAAAAAAGCACGATTGCCGGGATGGGGCCAAAATACAGATACAACTTGCCCTTGTAATAACTCATGTCATGAACGGGGAAACGCGAATTGGCCGCCGGATCATACGGGTCGGGTAGCTGCGCGAGTTCGGGGGGCACGTCGATTTTCAGGTTGAGTTGGCCAGCGCGAAAAGCCTGCACCAATAAGTTGTAGTAACTGGTTGCCGGATCCAGGCTGGACGCCAACCCGCAACCCGAGCGCGCAGTATACATGTAAATCCCAACGACCAGCAGGCAAGCCGCACCCAAGATGCCGCGCTGCAACCAAGACAGTGCGCCTTGCGTGTTTCTGTAATCGCTTTTCACGCGAGCCCCGGACCTGTGAATCACTTTCGCCGTATGCTGATCTCGTGCTGCTGGCGAAGTTTAACGATGCTATCGGCAGGACAAACGCCACGCCAGAGGACGTTTGGGTAAAGGACGGAATTGCGACCGATGATTGAGCCGGGATTCAAGACGCAGTTGCAACCGATGTCGCAACCGTCGCCGATGATCGCACCGAACTTGCGCAGGCCGGTGTCGATATCGGCGCCATACTTGATCGTGACGTTGCCCTTGATGGATTTGACGTTGGACAAAATCACGCCCGCGCCAAGATGTGATTTGTAACCGAGAATCGAATCGCCAACGTAACTGAAATGCGGGACTTGAACGTTGTTGAACAGCACGGAATTCTTGAATTCGCTGGCGTTGCCTAATACGCAATCGTTGCCTACAATCACGTCCCCGCGGACGTAGGCACTGGAGCGCACCTGGCAATTTTCGCCGATGATGGCCGGGCCTTTGATGGTCGCACCGTGCTCGACCAATGTCCCCTTCCCGATGAATACGTCGTCGGCAATGAACGGCGTACCCAAAGCTGTACCCAGACGGGCGGGCCTGAGTCGTTGCTTGATAAAATCGGAAAGCTTCTTCAGCGCTTCCCAGACGTTTCCGCCCCCTTCGAACAACTCGGGAAACGGGAACTGTTTGAGGTCGAGAAAGTTCTCTGGGCGGAACATGCCGGCATCTTAACGAGCCACGTGCGTTGACTCAAGGGACTTCTGTAACTCCATCAGATCGGTCGTGGGCAATTGACAGGTGAAGTTGGCACAGACATAAGCGGTTGCCTTGCCCTCCAACATCTTCATGTCGTTCGTGTATGGTAGAAGCTTCTTCAATTGGTCATCGACGATCAAGACGACTTTATTTGGCAAATGCCGCCCGCGGATTACGAGAAGCATTGCTTGCGTGTCCTCGGCGCCGGGTTGGCCAGCAATCACGATCTGCTTTGGCACATTCAAGCAGGAGTCCAGAGCACAAAGCATCTGCGGAACGACCTGCGGTGCCTTGCGCATATGTTCGCCGAATAGCGCAAGAGTCTTCTCCGCGGCATCCCGGTAGGTTGTAGGAGCCGCCGGGACGGCGGCCTCTACACCGAACTGCGCCAAGCGGAGCAACAGCAACGTCGCCATGGAATTGCCGCTCGGCTCCGCGCCATCGTAATCCTCCTTTGAACGGATGAGGACGCTGATGTCGTGTCCGTCCATCTGAAAGAAGCCACCATCTTTCTGATCGTAGAACAATCTGAGCATCGTGTCGCATAGTTCAAGGGCCCTCAATAACCACTGCGAATCGAAATCAGTTTCATAAAGATCGACCAGACCGTTCGCGAAGAACGCGTAATCTTCAACCATTGCCGAAACTGTTTCCGTTCGCATCAATTGGCCGCCGTTCATTCGATTGGCCAACAGGAACTGCGCGGCGCGTTGAGCGGCGGTGAGGTATTGTGTAGCGTCGGCTGTCCTCAGCGGATTGCGCTGCTCTCGGCTGGGCAGAGCCGACGTTGTACCGGCCTGCGCAGCATGCGCCAGGGCAGAAATCATCAACCCATTCCATGCCGTTAAGATCTTCTCATCACGGTGGGGACGTACTCGCGATTCGCGCGCGGCAAACAGTCGGGCACGGCCCTCGTCGAGGATGGCGCGCACCTCCGATTCGGACTTGTGAAACAGTTTCGCTATTTGTTCCACGGTCAGCGCCACGTGCAAGATGCTGTTGCCGTGTTCCCAATTCCCTTCCCGTTCGATATCGTAGTACCGGCAGAAGATGTTGATGGCTTCGTCGGATACAAGGAGTTGGCGGGTCGCGGCAGGAACGCCGCTCCCACGAAGAGCTTCTTCTGCCTCCTCGCGGGTCCAAACGTAAAACTTGCCTTCGACGCCTTCGCTGTCGGCGTCTTCGGCCGAATAAAAACCTCCTTCGGGACTCGTCATGTCGCGCAGCACGTAGTCGCACGTACGCCGGGCGATGTCGGCGAAGCACGGGTCGTGCGTGATCTGGTAGGCGTCGAGGTAGCTCGACACGAGTTGCGCCTGATCGTAGAGCATCTTCTCGAAGTGCGACACCAACCAGCGTTCGTCCACGCTATAACGGTGAAAGCCACCGCCAAGTTGGTCGAAAATTCCGCCTTCACCCATCTTGCGGAGGGTGAACAACGCCATGTCGCGGGCCTGCGCCTCGCCGCTGCGCGCAAAATACCGAAACAAAAAGTTCAGCGTGACCGGCCGCGGAAACTTCGGAGCGCCGCCAAAACCGCCATGCTCTTCATCATAGATGCCGCGAAACTGCCCAAAGCCAAGACGGAGCGGCGTCTCGTCGCGTGGCGGCCCGCCCAGCGGTCGCCCCCCGCCAACAGCAGCGTGCTGCGTGAGGGCGTCGGTGATTTGTTGGGCTTGAGCAACGACGGCATCGTGATTCGCTTCCCAAACATCGTGGACGCGTTGGAGTAACTCCTTGAATCCGGGCCGGCCGTAACGGGACTCGGGCGGGAAATAAGTCCCGCAATAAAACGGCTTGAGATCGGGCGTCAGGAACACACTCATCGGCCAGCCTCCGCTGCCGGTCGTGGCCTGCACGGCGGTCATGTAAATCTTGTCAATATCCGGTCGTTCTTCCCGGTCCACCTTGATGGAGACGAAATACTGGTTCATCAATTCCGCCACCTCGTTCTTTTCGAACGATTCGTGTTCCATCACGTGACACCAGTGGCAGGTCGAATAGCCAATGGAGAGAAAGATCGGTTTGTCTTCTTGCCGCGCTTTCGCGAACGCCTCGTCGCCCCAGGGAAACCAATCGATAGGGTTGTAGGCGTGCTGGAGCAAATACGGGTTCTTCTCGTGAATCAACCGATTCGGTTTTCGTGACGCCTTTTCCATAGATGATTGCCCATCAAGCTGCGGCCCGCCCGTACCATAGCACAGTTGACAGGAGGCGAAAGATTGTCGGATAATTGCAGTATGCAACAGTTGCAGAGGACAATCGCGCCAAGCAACTCCGCCCAGCAATGTGCCGCGGAGATTCTCGAGGCGGTGCCGGCAATCATTCGATTTATCCGCTCGGAAATGCGCTCGCATCGCGGGGCCGATCTGTCCGTACCCCAATTTCGTACGCTGGCGCTCCTGAGTCGTAACCAGGGCGCTTCCCTTTCCGTGGTGGCTGAATTTCTCGGATTGTCGTTACCGGCCACCTCGCGTTTGGTGGACGGGCTGGTCAAGAAAGGCTTGGTGACGCGCCAGATTCCAGCCGGCAATCGCCGACAGGTGGCCTTGTCCGTGAGCACACGGGGCCGCACAACCTGGGAGAATGCCCGTCAGGCAACCCAGCAGCAGCTGGCGGAGGTTATCGCGCCGCTCACTGCCGCCCAGCGCAGCCGGATCCAGGAAGCCATGCGCATTCTGCAGCAGAGCTTTCAACCGGAAACGTCGGCGTCGGCAGCGTAGGGGGCCACGATGACCATTCTCGAAACCCGGCTTCTCACGCGACGGTTTGGCAGTCTCACGGCGGTCAATGAGCTGAATCTGATGGTCGCGGCCGGTGAGGTTTTCGGTCTGCTGGGTCCGAACGGGGCCGGCAAAACCACCGTCATCAAAATGTTGACCACATTATTGCCGCCCACTTCGGGACGCGCCTTCGTCGCCGGGTTCGATGTCGAACGGCAGCCGGCCAAGGTTCGCGCATCCATTGGGTACGTCCCGCAACTTGTCTCCGTTGACGGCACGTTGAACGGATATGAGAACCTGCTGATCTTCGCCAAACTCTACGGTGTCGCGCGCCCCGAGCGCCGCACACGGATTGACGAGGCGCTGGAATTTGTCGGGTTACAGGATGCCGCCAATCGTCAGGTGCGCGGTTATTCCGGCGGCATGGTGCGGCGGCTGGAGATCGCGATGGCAATGATTCATCGTCCACGTGTATTGTTTCTTGATGAGCCAACAGTGGGGCTGGACCCACTGGCCCGCCAAGCAGTCTGGCAACACGTCCGGCTCCTGGTGAAGGAATACGGCGTGACGATTCTGCTGACGACGCATTTCATGGAGGAGGCCGACACTCTCTGCAGACGGGTGGCCATCATGAATCTCGGTCGGGTAGCCGCCATGGGCAGCCCCGCTGAACTGAAATCGTCCATTGACGTCCCCGACGCGACGTTGGACGACGTTTTTGCCCATTACACCGGCAATCAACTCGACATTGGAGGAAACTTCCGTGACGTTTCGCGAACTCGACGCCACGCCGCCCGTCTTGGCTGAGGCGGCGGCGGACCCATCGCAGCACCGGTCTACCTGGCTCGGTCGATTTCTTGGCCAGTGCGGGGCGCTGGCGGAGATGGAACTGCGCAAGTTGCGCCACGATCCGACCGAACTGGCTACTCGTGCTATTCAGCCGGCGTTGTGGCTGTTGATCTTTGGTGAGGTGTTCACACGAGTTCACGCGATTCCAACCGGTAACCTCCGGTATCTGGATTTCATGGCGCCCGGCATTCTGGCCCAAAGCGTCTTGTTCATTGCCATTTTCTACGGTTTGGCGGTCATTTGGGAGCGCGACCTCGGTCTCGTACATAAGCTGCTGGTTAGCCCGGCCTCCCGCGTGGCACTCGTACTGGGTAAGGCGTTGTCAGCGGGAGTTCGCGGCCTCGCCCAAGCAGGCATCGTCTACTTGCTGGCCTGGCTGCTCGGCGTGAAGATGAACTGGCATCCGCTCGCTTTGTCCGGCGTGATGATCGTGGTGCTCCTCGGAGCGGCCACCTTTTCCACTTTCTCGCTGATCATCGCCTGTATCGTCAAAACTCGGGAACGATTCATGGGCATCGGGCAGGTGCTCACGATGCCGCTGTTCTTTGCCAGCAACGCGATTTACCCGATCGCCATCATGCCTGCCTGGCTGAAAGTGATCGCCCATCTCAATCCCCTGACTTACGAGGTGGATGCAATGCGGGCGCTGATGGTCCAAGGTGCCGGAAGCATTTACGGCATCGGGCCCGACCTTGGGGTGTTGGCTCTGGTGATGTTGGTGCTGACCTCCATCGGTGCCCGGCTGTACCCGAACCTCGTGCGTTAAGGCTACCCGTGACCGAAGAGCCTCCAAACTCGAAAGAAACGATGGACGGAGCGAGCGGCGTGGCGTCTGCATTGGTCATCAACAAATGGGTGACCGCGGCAACGGTGATGTTCGGCACGTTCATGGCCGTAATGGACATCAGCGTGGTGAACGTTGCGCTACCTCACATGATGGGGACGTTTGGTGAGGATTTATCCGCCATTACATGGGTGGCGACGAGCTACAGCATTGCCGAGATCATCATGGCTACAATGGCCGGGTGGTGGAGCACTGTGTTGGGGCGCAAACGGCTATACTTGTTTTCGTACGGCTTGTTCACGATTGGTTCGGTCTTGTGTGGCACCGCCCGCTCGTTTCCGCAGATGCTGTTTTACCGCGTGCTCCAAGGGGTCGGCGGTGGCAGTTTGATTCCTGTTTCCCAGGCGATCTTGCGGGAGGCATTTCCGGCGGAGGAACAGGGTATGGCCATGGCCATGTACGGCATGGGCGTGGTGTTGGCGCCGGCCATTGGGCCCATCGTCGGTGGCTGGTTAACCGATCATTATGGTTGGCCATGGATTTTTTTCATCAACGTGCCGGTCAGCGTAATCGGGATGTTGATGGTCATGGCCTTCGTTCACGACCCGCACTATCTGAGACGTGGCGTACGCAGAATTGATTGGGGAGGCATCGCCTTGTTAACCGTCGCGTTGACCGGGCTGCAGGTCGTCCTCGAACGCGGTGAGGAGAAGAATTGGTTCGAGTCGAACTGGATCGTGCTCGGCTCGATCATCACCGCGCTGGCTTTCGTAGCCCTGATTATCTGGGAGATGCGAACCAGTGAGCCGATCATCAACCTACGTCTGCTCCGCAATGTGCCGTTGACCGTCGGCTGCAGCATGGGGCTGATCTTCGGAATCGGGCTGTATAGCACGACGTTTATCCTGCCCCAATTCACCCAAGAGTTGCTGGGCTACCCGGCTTTCGAGGCAGGCATGGTGCTGTTCCCGCGAGCGATCAGCTTGTTTCTGATCATGCCGATTGCCGGCTGGCTCTATCGTTATGTGGATGCCCGCTGGCTCGTGCTCCTAGGCTTGGGATTCATCTTCTGGTCATTCTATGATCTCGCCCATCTGACGTTGGACGTGGGAGTCTGGAATCTGGTTCCCATCCTCCTGATTATGGGTGCGGGGATGCCATTTATGTTCGTCACCCTTAGCACGGTCTCGCTCAGCACGGTGGACCGCAGCGACATGACGGAGGCATCCAGTTTCTATACGCTGACCCGCCGCGTCGGCGGCAATATCGGTTACGCGCTCGTCGCCACCATGGTCGCACGACGAACCCAGTTCCATCGGGCCCAACTCGTCGAGCACGTCAGCGCCTACAGCGCAAGTTTCCACCACTTCCTCAACTCGGCCACTTCTGCTCTGGCGCACCAAGGGCTGAATCTATATGCTGCCAAACAGTCCGCGCTGGCGGTGATCGACCGTCTCGTCAATCGTCAGGCCACCATGCTGGCTTACAACGACACCTCGTGGATCATGGGAGTAATGTTTCTGGTGACGGTCCCGATGGTTCTGCTCCTGCCCGGCCGCTGCAAGACGAGGGCCGCGACCGCTGTCTCCGGCGACTGAGGCCTGCCGGTTCCGCTGAATTTCTTTGCACACTTCCGCCTCGCGCCGGCATCCAAATTGTGCCATCGTGACATCCAGCCCAATGACCAGCAACGCCGAAAGCCCGGTGCGAAACGACGATGAGTCACTCGTGCGGCGCCTGAAAGCGCGCGACAGAAATGCCCTCGAAGATCTGTTGCGGCTGCATGGCGCCAAACTCTACGGCGTCGCTCTCCAATTCATGCGCAACGAGAACGAGGCGCGCGAGGTCATGCAGGACGCGCTCGTCTCGGTTTGGAACAAGATTGGCTCATTCGAGGGCAAGTCGGCGTTCACCTCCTGGCTGTACCGTGTCACAGCCAACGCAGCATTGATGTCGCTACGTAAGAAGAAACGCCGCGAAAACGATATCTCGCTGGACGCCCCGGTCAACGATGAAGACGACATACCGCTGCCGGCCTTACGGTTGCGCGACAAGGGCCCATCGCCCGACAACGTTGCTTTGACCGACGAACTCGGCGACCAGGTCCGCGCCGCCATCGACCAGTTGCCAGAACCGTACCGGGTCGTGGTGCTGCTGCGGGACGTGGAAGAATTGCCGATGACCGAAGTCATGGAAGCCACGGGATTGAGCGAGCCGGCGCTGAAAAGCCGGTTACATCGGGCGCGGTTGGCATTGCGCGAAGCGCTACTGCCCTATTTGAAAGGCGAAGACAAACAGACGTCATGAGCATCAAGAATATCGTGGGGTTTTTCAGACATTTGGGGCATCCGTGCGAATGTGCGCGGACCAAGAAGTTGCTCTACGAATTCGTCGAGGGCGAATTGGATCCGGAAGTCCACCGCAAGTTGGAGCAACATCTCGGCGACTGCCGGGGTTGCCTGGAATACGTGAACAGTTACCGCCGCACCATTGTGCTGACCCACCGCCACGCCTTGCCCGAAACGCCCATGCCCGCCGAGCTGAAACAAAGGCTCCACGATTTCATCCAGCAGAACCCGAACTTGAAGTAGACACCCCTTCGGGCTGTGGAAGCGACGTTCCTGTCGCAGACCGGCTTGAAAGCCTTACCGCACGCTTGACGCTGCCATCCCGGTGCTGACGGATTTCAGAACGTTATTGATTTGTCCCAGCAATCCTTCGGCTGGTTGCTTGAACACAATCTCGATCTCCTGCCGGGATGTATCCGTACGCACACGCAGAACCGTTGGCAGTTGCCGGATTTCGGCGGCCGCCTGTTCCAGAAGGTCCGTCTCACCTTCCTCTCGCAATGTAAATCTCATCATTCCTACCTCGTGTTGTTGGTCCCAGTTCACACCCGTTCCCTCCTTTCGCGAAGAACCTTCGCTGACTCAGGCGACGAATGCGTGACAACCGTTTGCCAATTGTGAAAAAAACCACGGGGCGAAGAGGCGCGATTTCAGACTTATCATCCCCCGAAAAAGCGTTTCGCTTTTTCGAGGAAGGATTTGAGTCGTGGATACGATTCGTCGTGCGGCAAGGCGGCAAATTCTTCCAGTTTCTCGCGCTGGGCGCGCGATAGTGCCGTTGGAACCTCAACAACCACGCGCACATGCTGGTCGCCGCGACCGCGCCCATGAACGTCCGGCATTCCTTTGCCGCGCAAGCGAAACAACGTGTCGCTTTGCGTCCCCGGCGGAATCTTCAGACGAGCAACGCCCTCGAGCGTGGGCACATCGATTTCCCCCCCCATGGCCGCGACGGGAAAACTGACCGGTACTTCGCAAAGGAGATCGTCTCCATGCCGCTCGAACAAGTCATGTTCGCAAACGTGAATGACCACATAGAGGTCTCCGGGTGGACCGCCCCGCATGCCGGCTTCGCCGTGACCCGAACTGCGCAACCGGGACCCGTCTTCGATGCCAGCAGGAATTCGGACCTTCAACTTTGATCGGTTTTGCACCCGGCCTTCGCCGCCGCAGCGTTTGCAGGGATTGGTGAGGATCTGACCGGTGCCGTTACAGCAGGGACACGTGGATGCCACTGTGAAAAAGCCGCGCGAATGGGCGACCTGACCCTGGCCGCGACAGGTCGGACAGGTCTCAGCCTTGGAGCCCTTGGCCGTGCCACGTCCTCCGCATTCGGAACAGCTTTCCAGTTTCGTGAACGTAATCTCCCGTTCTGCTCCGTGAGCGGCGTCTTCGAGTTCGATTTCCAAATCGTAACGCAGATCATTGCCACGTTGTGCGCCCCCGCGACTCGCGCGTCGAGCGCCGCCGCCGAACGCTTGTTCGATGAAATCGTCGAGAATGCCTCCACCAGCTCCCCCGAATACTTCGCGAAAGATTTCAAACGGATCGTGGAACCCTCCGGCATACCGGGCTCCGGCCCCGCCCCCGGGTGCGAAAGCGGCATGACCAAATCGATCATAAGCCGCGCGTTTTTGGGGGTCGCTGAGCGCCTCGTAAGCTTCCCCGAGTTCCTTGAATTTCTCCTCGGCGTCCTTGTTGCCGGGGTTTTTGTCGGGGTGGTACTTCAACGCCAGCTTGCGGTAGGCTTTCTTGATCTCCTCGTCCGAAGCTTCCCGTGAAACGCCGAGCACTTCGTAGTAATCGCGCTTCGTCATTCGGAGGGTTCGGATTCCGGCTCGACAGCTTCCGATTGTCCAGCATCGGGCGGCCCTTTGCTGACGACCACTCGGGCGGGACGGAGAAGCCGGTCGGCCAATTTGTAACCGCGCTGAAGTAGTTCGAGCACCTGGCCCTCCGGATGTTCGGCGGACGGCGCATGGCCGACGGCTTCGTGGATATTTGGATCGAACGGATGACCCGTGTGAGCGACGACTTCCTCCAGACCAAATTCCTCCAGTGTGCGTCGAAATTGGTTCTGTACTTGTTGAATTCCTTCGATCAAAGCTGTCTGATTGCCCTGTTGTTTGGCGGCCTCAAGGGCTCGCTCCAGATTGTCCAGCACCGGCAGCAGAGCCGCGACCACCCGCTCCGCCGTGTACCGGGCAAGTTCCTCTTTTTCGCGGGCAACGCGCTTTCGGTAATTTTCGAGATCCGCAGCCGTGCGAAGAAACTTATCCCAATTCTCGTCGGCTTTCGCGGCGGCTGCCTTGAGTTGTTCCAGTTCAGACAGCGACAAGGTGATTGAGTCTGACGCGACCGGATCATTCTCGGTTGCGGCACTGGGCGACGCGTTGGTCGTATGTTTGTGTTTCGCGCTCATAACGGCTGACGAACTACAATGGGGGAGAGCTACTGTTTTTTCAAGTATTTGACCAAGCGGAGCGTATTTCCAGTTTGATCGTTGGAACTGTATTGCACTTCGTCCATGAACCGGCGCATGATCGGGATGCCGTAGCCTCCAGAAACCATTTCGCGCAGATGGCCGTCGATTTCGGCCGGTCGGTAGTTGGCAAAATCAAAGCGCTGACCGTGGTCCGTGATCTCAATGACGAGACAATCTCCCTCAGTGCGCACGTCAAGGCGAATTTCCGGGTCCCCATGTTGCCAGCGCCATTCCTGGCCGCCGGCGTAGGCGTGCTTGACGACGTTAGAACACGCCTCATCAACGGCGATTTCGATTTTTGCGACCTCGTGCTCATCAAAGCCGATCTTACTGGCCAGGTCGGCCACAATCGCGCGGATGTAGATCAGATAACTTTCGTGGCCCGGCGCTTGAAGGAGCGTTTCACCAGTAGCTTCTTTCCTTTGGATTTTATCCGGGAGGTTCATGAAGCCACAGCCAGGCTATTGGCCCGGAAACCCGGCAAGGGCTTGCTCCTCGGCATTGTACACCGCGAGAACCTTCGTGAAGCCGAGCAGCTCGATAATTTTGTAAATCCGGTCGGGCACACCGATCAAACGTACATCGCCCTTGTGCTCACGGGCACGCTTGGCGAGCGAGATGAGGGAGCCCAATCCCGCGCTGCCCACGTAATCCAAGCGGTGGCAGTCGAGAACCACGCAATAATTCCCCTGATCAAATAGCGCGTTGAGTTGCGACTCCAACTTCGGGAAAGAATACATATCCAGCGACCCCGCCAACCGGACGATCTGAACGGGACCACGTGACTCTTTCTCAATTTGGAAGTCTTTCATGATCACCTTCTTTTCCTTATTTTATCCAGCCCAATCAGTGGCAGGATAAACTGGATTTCCCTTGAACAAAAGGATGAATGTTGATCTCGCGTGGCTGTGTTCCGGAAGACTGGCTCTGCTCGGATTCGGCTCGGTGTGATAACCACGGCAGCGGACGAGGTAAACACGGCGAGTATGTAGGCCGTGGGTCGGCACGCTGATCCGTGTCGGTTCGTCCACACGGTCAAAATGACCACGCAGTTCTTTCAACGAGCCCATGTCCAGATCCGTCAACACGGCGATGGCTGGTCGTCCTGCAAACCGCTGCAAGTCCGCCCAATAGCGGAATCCCAGACCGGATCCGCCAAGAGCGTAATCATTCACGCATTCATTTGGCTGGTGAAGATAGAAGCCAAGTTCGGCGGCAATATTGTACTTGTCCAATCCCAACACAAACGGTTGCTGGCCGGTCTCACGACCCAGGTTCTCCCGCGCTTGTCGGACTTCCTTCGCCAAGGCGTGCCAACCACTCGCCCGCGAATAGGCGAGCGTTCTCGGGAATCCCCACGCCAAGCTGGTGTGCCCCAGCACGACAAACAAAAAAGCCAGCGCGACTGCTATCCAAGAACCGATATGCCATCGTCTGGCGCGCGCCGGGTCCTCAGCACTCAGACCATCAGCCACCATCGCCCCGGCGCCGCAGGCAAGTGACAAGAACGCCGGTGCGGTCCAGTTCACGTGAATCTCCGTCTTGAAACTGGCCGCTACAAACAGCAAAAACAGCGGCAGCGAGAACGAAGCGACGAAGTTCCATCGGTCATCGTGCCGGAGCCAGCCAAGCTTAATGCTTTGTCCGGCAGCGCAGGCAAACAGCGGGAAAAACACGGGGCCGAGCAGCCCCACCTGTACCGCCCAGAACCAAAGCACATCCCGGAATGTGTGCTTTTGGGATACAACGGTACGCGTTGACTGGAAAAGAAACGAGGCCCAGTCGTGTTGTGCATTCCAGACCATCACGGGACTGAACATCAGAAGCGCGATGGGCAGCGCCAACCAAAACTGTGGCCGCCGCAACCACCGCCGATTTGTTGGCGAAAGCGCCAAGAATAAGGCCAGGGAAGGCGCCAACAAAAGCGCGTAATATTTGCACAGCAGCGCTCCGCCAAACGTGGCGCCAGCCGCCAGCCAATAGCGGTCGCGATCCGTGTGCAGCGCCAGGGAAATAAAGTAGAGAGTCGCCAGCCAGAAAAACATCAGCGGTGCATCTGGCGTCGCAATTAATCCCATTCCAATGTAGATGGGTGCCAGCGCAAACAAAATCGTTGCCGCGAGCGCTGCGCGCCGACCAAACCAGAGTCGGGCGGTCAAGAAGACGAGAGCGCACGAGGCAACCCACAACAGGAACGTGCCGAACCTGACGCCCATTTGTGTGTCGCCCAAAAGGGCCGTGCCGGCCGAAATTATCCACGCGACCATTGGAGGGTGATCGAAATAGCCAAGCGCTGGGTGTTTCGAATACATCCAGTAGTATGCCTCTTCGGGAAGCAGTTCGATGACCCCCACCAATGCGAAACGAAGCAGCGCAATGAAGGCGATGGCGACTGCGGCGCCAATTACCAAACCGTTGGCCGTTTCACGTTTTGAAACGCCCGGTGCACTTGATTCTACGAACTTGTGTTCGGTACTGATGATGGTGCCGCATTCTCGCACGTCCGCCGTCGCCGCGTCGAGATTGCACTCAGCGTCGTTCCCAACCGGTCAAAAAGGCATCCACGCACCGGGCAAAATCGCGGGAATAACCGCCTTCCAGAACAGCAAAACAAGGTAAAGCAGACGCGCCGGCTGTCGCGGGGCTGGTGAAATCCGCGATGCGCTGTCCAATGTCGTGAAACGTGTCGATCTCCAATCCCATGTGCGTGATCGGATCGGTTTTGTAGGCGTCGAATCCGGCGGAAATAGCCAAAATCTCAGGGCGAAATTGCCGGATCCGTTGAATGCCTTGATCTAACGCGGCAAGGAATTGTTCCGGTCCCGTGCCGGGCGGCAAAGGATAATTGACGCAATTGCCTTGCGTGACAGAACCGGTGCCGGGGTAACAGGGCGATTGATGCAGCGACACAAACAAAACGCGCTTGTCACCACGGACGATATCTTCCGTGCCGTTCCCGTGATGACAATCGAAGTCCAGAATCGCTGCGCGTTTGACTTTGCCCTGCTCCAAGAGCCGTGCGACCGCGATGGCAATATTGTTGAAATAGCAAAAGCCCATGATGCGATTTCGCTCGGCATGATGCCCCGGCGGGCGCATCAGCGAAAACGTGGTTTTGCCGGCCACCGCGTGTTCCGATGCGAGAATGGCCGCACCGGCCGAAAGCTTTGCGATTTCAAAGATTTCCGAAAAGAACGGCGTGTCCGCATCCGCAAAGCTGCCGGTCTGCACGGCGGTCAGCAGTCTGGAACTATGCACGCGCAAGATATCTTCGTCGGTGCAGGGCCCGGGAACGATCCATGTATGGAATTCCTTGTGCAGCAGGGCCACAGCGGAACGCACGCGTTCGGGATTTTCCGGATGGCCCGGGGCAGCATAATCCAGACAACGGGGTGAATAAATGACGATCATATTGGCCAAAACACTCACTATAGGATTACGCCCGTGACAGCGCAAACGTTCTGAAAGACGGGTACTGTATCATTTTGGCGAACGTTATTTCGCCGCCCGCAAAAGCTCGGCAATAACGGCATTGCCTGTATCCATGTCGCGCTTCCATTCATCTGCCTGCTGTTGTGCGGCTTCTTGATCGGAGACGGGCGACCCGGAATCGCGGACAATCAATTCGGATGGCTCTCCCCGTATAAGCTTGTCCAAGGCACGGCTGAATCTTCGCCGTCGCCACCAAACAATGTCCTCACGAACCTTGAGATACGCTTCCTTGAGTTCCTGACATTCTCGCAGCCGGCTCAGCAACGGCCCCTCTTCGTCAATTGCAGGGTCGGTCATGATGATGTGGTGGATTTGGTCGCGAAACGCCCTTCTCCTTTCTATGGCCTTATTGCGACTGTCAAACCAATGGGCAATAAAACCGCCGATCAACCCATATACGACAAACTTAAGCAATTCGTTCATTGGTGGTTTAGCGAACCACTGTTGATACTTGCTGCATCCTTGTGGGAGCCATCAATTACCGATGGGGCTATCGCGACGGATATAACGATGCACGCAAGCGACTACCCGCAAACCTATCCTATTGCATTGACCGGAGCGCTATGCTACGTTGCCGCGAACTGAAGCCGGCACGAAAATAGCGGCAACAGTTCATGTTTTGTATCATGGAAGAGAATAACGACAAAAAGGGCCGACTACCTCGATTTAAGCGACCGGGCGAGGGGCGGGATCCACGTTTCCCGCTGCGAGTCATGCTCCTGTGGCTGGTCGTACTGATCATGGTGCCGCTGTTCCTCAAGCTGCGGCAATACCAACAAGAAAACGTTGAGGAACTCAAGTATAGCGATCTCGAGCAGAAAGTGGATGCCGGGCTGGTGAAAAAAGCCACGGTGGTTATCTCTGGCGCAGGCTCGCTGGACACGATCAAGGGCGAGTACGGGGAGCCGAGCAAGACGGGCGCGGAACCGAAACAGGTAAACTTTGTGTCCAAGGTCAAGTACAGCGATGACGTACGCAAGCTCTTCGATGATCATCATATTCCGTTCGAGTTCACCGAGGCCAACCAATTCTGGATGCAGTTCGTGGTCGGTGCGCTCCCTTGGATCTTGTTCCTGGCACTGCTCTACTTCTTCGTATTTCGCCAGATCAAACTCGCAGGCAAAGGTGCGATGAGCTTCGGCAAATCACGCGCCCGCATGTTGAGCCGTGACCGCAACAAGGTCACTTTCAAGGATGTTGCCGGCATGCAGGAAGCGAAGGAAGAAGTCGAAGAGATCATCCAATTCCTCAAAGACCCGAAGAAATTCCAGAGGCTCGGCGGCCGCATTCCGAAAGGCGTGCTGATGGTGGGCCCGCCTGGAACCGGCAAGACGCTGCTGGCCAAAGCCATTGCCGGCGAGGCCGACGTTCCCTTCTTCAGCATTAGCGGCTCGGATTTCGTCGAGATGTTCGTCGGCGTCGGCGCCAGCCGCGTCCGCGATATGTTCGAGCAGGGGAAGAAGAATGCGCCCTGCCTGATCTTCATCGACGAAATCGACGCGGTCGGACGCTCGCGTTTCAGTGGCATCGGCGGCGGGCACGACGAACGCGAGCAGACACTTAACGCCCTGCTCGTTGAGATGGACGGTTTCGACACACAGGAAGGCGTCATTATCATCGCGGCGACAAATCGTCCGGACGTTTTGGATTCCGCGTTGTTAAGGCCGGGGCGTTTCGACCGTCAGATTGTCATCGATATGCCCGATCTGGTCGGTCGCGAAGAAATCCTGAAGGTACATGCGCGGGCCGTAAAACTCTCAAAGGACGTGGATTTCAAGGTTATCGCCCGTGGCACGCCGGGATTTTCCGGTGCCGACCTCGCCAATCTCATCAACGAAGCGGCGTTGCTGGCCGCCCGCAACGACAAGAAGGGCGTCGGCATGGAAGAACTCGAAGAGGCGCGCGACAAAGTGCGGTGGGGACGGGAACGCCGCAGCCGCGTCATGGATGAGAAGGACAAACAAGTCACGGCCTACCATGAAGCGGGTCACGCGTTGGTCATGTTCAAATTGGATTTCACCGAGCCGTTGCACAAGGTCACGATTATTCCGCGCGGCATGTACCTGGGCGCGACGTTTTCTTTGCCCGAGAAAGATAAATATCACGAAAGCAAGAAACAGCTTCTCGACGAAATCGCCGGTATCATGGGCGGCCGCATCGCAGAAGAATTGACTTTTGGCGATTCCACCAGCGGCGCGGCCGGCGACATCAAGCAAGCCACGCACATCGCCCGAAAAATGGTCACCGAATGGGGCATGAGCGAAAAAATCGGCATGGTCAACGTCAGCGACCAGGAAGAACACATGTTTCTCGGCCGGGATTTGTTCAAGGGACGGGAAGTGAGCGAACAGACGGCCCGCGACATCGATGCGGAAGTTCGTTCGATCATCGATGACGCCTATTCTCGCGCAAAGAGTATTCTGGTTTCGCACCGGGATAAGCTCGTTGCCCTTGCCCAGGCGCTGCTCGAGTACGAGACGTTGGATGCCGCAGAAATCGAAGAGATTATCGAAACCGGCAAGCTCCAAAATCCTCCGGCCCGCCGGGCGGGATTGTCGTCCACCACCACACCGACTCCCGAACCCGAAAAGCCCAAGGAAGGCGCCAAAAGCGAAGTGTTCCCGGCGCCCGGCATCGGGCCATCCCCAGCCAACGCGTAAGGAAAAACCTGCTTCCGGTTGCACCTTCGTGCCGTCCGGCTTAGGTTCCAGCGGAAACATCAATAACAGGAGGAACCCTCGATGAGATTCGGCTGGTTTGCATTGCCGATCATTTGCGCCTCATTGATTTGTCTGGCGCAAGGCGAACAAACAGTTGCTCGGTCGAAATCGGGGCTGATTGCGCGCGGGGAATATCTCACGCACCACGTCGCCATGTGCGTGGAATGTCACTCACCACGCGATGAAAATGGCAACCTGATCAACACGGAGCTATTTCGTGGTGCTTCCATGCCGGTCAAATCACCGTTTCCGGGGCAAAATTGGGCCGTGCGCGCGCCCAACATTGCGGGTCTTACCGGCTTTACCGACGAGCAAGTGCTGACGTTATTGATGCACGGACAAGCCGTCGGCCGCAAAAAACCGTTGCCGCCCATGCCTCCCTTCCGCATGACCCGTGAAGACGCCGAGGCCGTAATCGCTTACCTGCGCTCGCTTTAGGCAATTTTGCCCCTGTCCCGGTCCGCACATTTTGTCCAGCATACTGGACGTGTTGTCTACACGATCCTTCCCGTTGTACCCTCACATCTGCGAAGCACAGGTTGTCTGTTCTCCGAAGGAATTCGGCGCTCCGCAGAAGCGCCACTACACCAGATTTGACGAATTTTGATTTGGGCAACACGCCGTACTCACTCGCCCCAAGAGAGTTATCTCAACCATAGCTTGAATCTCCGAAGCTTGGCCGGGAATATCTGATTGTGGACCGGCGTTCATCGTGAGCGCTGGCTGGCGCCCCTCAAACCTCGGAGCCTTCGGAGCAAGCGCTTGTCAGACTTTGCCGCCTGTTCCAGACGCCGCACTACCTGCGTCACGCCGGCTCCGTCCCGGTAGCCATACGCCCGCGCCACATCAATACCGCGCTCCCCGCCCAATCGGATTCTGGCCCAAATCTTCACCCGGTCATCAGCCTCATCCTTGACCAATCGCTGCACCTGTTCCCGAATCTTCCCGGCGGACTGCTGCACTGCCCACCTTGCTCCTTCCAAATCTCGACCACGCCCCAGCGTACGGTGCACGCGACCCAATAACCCTTGACCGCCTAAAACCAGTCCTCCCTGCAACTGCTCCCATGGAGTATCCACCGGTTTGCCGAACGCGAGGGCCACCTCCTTCCGATACTCTCGTTGAGCTTCCCTTGAGCTCTTTCCCCAATACCTCAGCCAATCCAGATCCAGCCACGGCGCTGGCTTCCGCAACCCGGCATAATCTTGATGGCTACTCCAAGCGTAGCGCTCCAATTCCAACCGTCGCTCCGCTGATAGCGTCGCCGCCTTTTGCCGTGGCCGCACTGGATTCAAATGCACATACACCACCAGCCACCGCCCGTACTCGTCCGCCTCCACCAGGTGTGCCTTGAATCGTCCCTGAAACAAATGCCCGCTGCGCCGGTGCCGGCGGTTGAACCGTACGGTGTACGTCACTTGCAACCATCCCATCGCTTGCGACAGATTCCCACGTGGCGTGCCGACCAGCAGATGATAATGATTGCCCATCAGACAATAGGCATGAACTCGCACCCCAAACCGCTCCACCATCTCCGCCAACGTTTCCAAGAATCGTTGCCGATCCTTGTCGTCACGGAAAACAGCCTTGCGCTCGTTGCCCCGCGCCATCACATGATAGACGGCGCCCTCAAACTCTACGCGAATCGGTCGGGCCATGAACGAGAGAATGCAGTCTCACGCTCGGAATGTCAATTGTAAAGAGTTGACCCCATTCACTCATTCGGCACTGTTCTGCTCAGCATCCAAATCAACTGCGTCAAAACCTTGAATCGCGTCCGGCACGAGCCAGTGCGCTTGAGCGATGCTACGAGCCCGCAGTCATTATATGTGATGGCATCGCCGGTCAATTCGACGATCTTCTTTTGGCGGCCCATCGTTTCTTCACAGATGACCAAACATTGATGGCAACTTACCCTCGCGATCCTGTTCTGCAAGATCTGAATAATTCCATCCGAACTCAATAATACCAACTCCCTCACATAGACCTTGGGCATCTTGCCAAACGTTTGCCTGAGCTACTGAGCGGTACTGTTCCACCAGTTTCTTGCGCTCCTCGGGACCCATGTGCTGCATGCGAGCCATGTCCTGATATGCCCTCCGAACATATTCCTCTTCGGGTAAACCCGCTGCTTCGGCGGGTCGCAATTGTCGTGCACGGTTCAGTATCGCTTCCACCCGTCGCTTCGCTTGATCACTGTTGCATAGCGCAAGGATGTGCCACTTTCTTGAGCGTAGTCGCCTGATTCCTCCCGTAGGATACCGGTCCTGCAATGTCCCATCGCTAAAAAGTCGATACTGGAATTCGCTGTCGTAAACACATAATGCGAGCACATGCTTCCCAAGGTGAGAGGAGAGTTTCGCGGCGAATTTTTCGGTATTTCCACCGGCGCTCTCTTCGCAGCGGCGACTGTAAACACCGATCCACTCATTGCCTGATGGTCCCACATAACAATCGTGCTCCGAAAGAGCGCGTAAACACTGCTGCACATCTTCCTGCACAACGCCCCTGATGTGTATGGAAGTGGCGAATCCCATGATGACGCCCTTACTCTACAAAGTGCCGGTAATTGGGGTCAACTCTTTACAATTGACAGATTGTTCAGCGCCACGTCGCATGTGATCGAGTTGGAATGATCTAAAGATCAGGGCGAAAAGTCAAACGCGATAACGACCATGGAAGCGAAGGCAAAGCTCTACACGATTGGAAAGAGTCATTGGGGTCAACTCTTTAGAAGCCGTTGAAAAAGGGGCTGATCTGAGCGTTCGTTTTTCTCTTCCTTGAATCTTTCGGCGAAGTCACCGGCACCGTTCTGGCACGATGCCGTATCGCCACAGGCAGACCAGTGCGCGGATCTGCTTGAACAAGTTTGCCAGAGTGCGGCTAACAGCCGTAAAAGGGGTCAACTCTTTACTCTTGACAGATCGTTCAGTCCCACGCGCCATAGAATTTCGCGGCGATAATCTGACGGCCCGAGCGAAAAGTCAATGAGGACAATTGTCGTGGCAGAAAATGCGATGGCAATGTTTTCGGGTCACGTCGCGCGGGTCATAAGTTTGAGCGTTTTTCTGCTCCACTCATTAAATGATGGGATCAATGAACGGCGTAAAGTTCAGTCTGTCACCACGGAATTTCTTGTCGGTCGGCGAAGAATTTACCGGTGAGATTGTGCGGCGCTTCTGTCGCCAGCCAGACAATCGTGTCCGCGCCCTCCTCGACGCTACGAGGTGCGTTGGACCCGCCCATGTCGGTGCGAACCCAACCGGGGCAGGCCGAATTGACAGCGATGTCTTTGTCGCGCAAGGAGCCAGCCAGTTGGCAGGTGATGGCGTTGAGCGCGGTTTTGGAAATGCAATAGGCGGGCGACCATGTCCCCATGTCGCTCAATTGCCCGCCACGGCTCGAGACGTTAATGATGCGTGGTTTGTCGGCCTTTAACAACACCGGCACGAATGCTTGAGCCACACGCAAGGCGCCCAAGGCATTGGTGGCAAACGTCCGGAGGACGATCTCCCCGTCGACCTGAAGGACGTTTTCGTCACCGTCCTCGACGATGCCGGCGTTGTTGACCAGCACGTCAAGCTGCCCCACTTGCTCCAATACGCTTTCCGCGGCGGCACGGATACTGGCGGGATCGTTGACATCCAATTCGACAAAATTGATTTTGGCGCCGGACTTCTGGAGTGCGGCCGCCGCCTTCAGGCCGGCCTCGCGGTTACGCGCGGAGACGAAGACGTGAAATCCTCGACCCCCGAGTTGGCGCGCCACTTCATAGCCAATGCCTTTCGACGAACCCGTAATCAGTGCCGTCTTCATTCGGCACTTCTTGGCAGCGATTCTTCCGGGACGATCAAAACAGCGATTTTTTCCGTTCGGCGCAGAATCGTCAGCGTGGCGCGCTCTCCGATCACGCCATCCGTCAGCAAGCGATGCAAATCGTCGATGCTCAGCAGCGGTTTGTCGTTGAACGCGACGAGCACGTCGCCTTCCTGTAAACCCGCATCCCGCGCCGGACTGTCGGGTTCGACTGAAACCACCAGAATCGCGCTCTCGACAGGTAACTGATGAAACCTGACAAAGCGCCGCGGTAGATCGATGTTCTGTCCCGCCAATCCGAGATAGCCGCGTCGAATCTTGCCGTCGCGCATCAACAAACCGATGACCCATTTGGCCGTGTCGATCGGAATCGCAAAACAAAGACCTTGGGCCGGTAAAATCACGGCCGTATTGACGCCGATGACTTCCCCGCGGGAATTGACGAGTGGGCCGCCAGAATTGCCCGGGTTCAAGGCCGCGTCGGTTTGGATAATACTGTCGATGAGCCGACCCGACTGCGACCGCAAAGAACGTCCCAGTGCGCTCACCACGCCGGCGGTGACCGTAGTTTGAAAGCCGTATGGGTTCCCGACAGCAATCACGAGTTGCCCGACCCGCAGTGAGGATGAGCTTCCCAAGACGGCAGGAATCACATCCGGAGCAGAAATGCGAATCACCGCCAAATCGGTTTCGGGATCGTCTCCGATGAGCTCGGCTGGATAATTCCGTCCATCCGTCAGGCTGACTTCGATCTTGTGAGCGCCGCGGACGACATGACTGTTGGTCAGGATGAATCCATCCCGTGCGAAGACGAATCCAGAGCCGCCGCCTTGACCGTGACGATGCAACACGTCGATTTTCACAATGGACGGACTAATGGTTTCTGCGACGCGCACCACCGTTTGTGAGTACGGGTCCAAAAGTTCGTCGTCTGATGGCAGGCCGGTTTCCGGCGTGGGTTTCTCCACGCCATTCTGAGGAACGTCGGCGGTCAGGTACAAGTGTGGTTTGATTATTGGCAATTTAGTTTTCACGCCTTCATTTGGATGCCAAAACTGGCATCGGGTTGCGCTCGGCAGATTGCCGATTCAAAGTCGGGATTGTTTCTCGCCCATTGCCGCGTAGAATTGGGAGTGTGGACGACAGGTTTCAATGGGAAGCAAAACGCCCGTTGGTGATGGGCGTGCTCAACGTCACCCCGGATTCATTTTTCGACGGTGGGCGTTTCCCGAATATCGAACGGGCGGCGGAACACGCACGCCAGATGATGGAAGCGGGTGCGGATATTATTGACATCGGCGGTGAAAGTTCACGACCCGGCGCGACTCCGGTGAGCCCGCAAGAGGAATTGAGACGGGTGCTGCTGGTGATTGAATGTTTGGCGGGGGACAGGCGAACCAGCGCATTGATTTCAGTTGATACCACGAAAGCTATCGTGGCGGAGCAGGCGCTGGCGGCGGGGGCGCGCGTGGTCAATGACATCAGTGCCCTACGGTTTGATCCGCGGATGGTTGAGGTCGTGGGCAAAACGGGCGCGGGCCTGGTGTTGATGCACATGCAGGGCACGCCGCAAACGATGCAGTTGAACCCTTCCTATGGCGATGTCGTAGTCGAAGTCCGCGACTTTTTGGCGGAGCGGGTGGCGTTCGCAGTGGCTCACGGGGTGGAAAAATGCCAGATTGCCGTTGACCCGGGCATTGGGTTCGGGAAAACTGTGGAACATAGCCTGCAATTGCTTGCGCGGTTGGGAGAGTTTGGTTCGCTGGAGTGTCCGATCATGGTGGGCACATCGCGAAAATCGTTCATCGGTAAGGTGCTGCGGCCGCCGGGAGCGGAGAAACTGTGCGGGCCGAACGAGCGGCTTTGGGGAACCGCCGCCACGGTCGCGTGGGCTGTCGCACACGGAGCTCGGATCGTGC
>DATIZX010000037.1:0-74412 GCA_035516795.1 Verrucomicrobiia bacterium | reverse complement strand
GGATCCGAGATTACAACGAAGACTACCCGCACTCGGCCATCGGCTATCAGACACCACAGCAATTCGAAACGTCGTTTCAACCACAACCATCAACCCCAAAGACTCTGCAAATCGCCGCTTGATTCACGGGGGGCACTACAGCATCTGCGACACGGTGCGTTCGCTTCATGTAATCCAGAACACGCAGATTGCAGAGCGGCCACGCCTACGATTGAGAGCGCCTAACAAAACCGTTTCTCATGTAGCCGCACCCTTTACGGGCGCGCCCTCCCCGCGCAGGCTAAGCCGAGCAACTGACGAGACGCCGTGAGGGCCTCCTCACGACAACCCTGCGACTACAGTTCTAGCGAACGACTGCCAAGCTTGCCCGCCGTGGGAGGGACGTTATCACGGGCCAGAGCGACCTAAAATCCTCCCGGAGTGACGCTATTTTCATCGGGAGTACCGCTGTTTTCTCTCGGAGTAACCTTATTTTTTCGTTGGAAGCCCTTGTTCTGAAGTAGAGAAACCTCGTTTTCACCTGGAGTAACTCTGTTTGGACGTGGAGTGAGCTTATTTCGTCGCAGAGTAACCTTGTTTCTTCGTCGGCAACCGTGGTTCTCCCTGTAGCGGGGGTCTATGACCGTCAAGTCACAAAACCTGTAGCCGAAGCGTGAGCTTCGGACTCGGCGTTCCATTTCGCCCACGAATCTGGCCGCAACTCACGTTGCGGCTACAGTCAGAGACAGTGTTGTTAGGCATTCTTAAACCGGCTTCGTCCCTTTGCACCGTTGCAGTGGGCCTCATCTTTTTAATCCTTATGCGACAGGACTTTTTCGCCGCCGCGGCTATTTTGTACGTGGCTGGGCCGTTCGCAGCCGCAGCTCCATTATGTGCGATCTATGGAATGTGCGTCGGCCATGTCAAGCACGGGCTATTGCTACTGGGGGCAATGGGCTTCTTAATGGGCCTTTCCTATTGGGCAGTTGTCAGAGAAAGCATGAATGCAGCGGCGAGCATTCAGCAGCAAATGTTTCAGCAAATGCAGAAGCAGATTCCTCAAATCCCGCATCCGTAAGCGCACCGAAGTTATATATAGCGCTATATATAATCTCTGGCACAAACGGCAGAGATTGCCGCAAGAATACGACGGGCGGCGTCTCGTCGGTAGGCCTGCGTAGGAACCGCCGTGAAGCACTAAATGGCACGGGCGTTCGAGCCCTACAAGCGAATTAACGAAGATGCAAGGGGAGGCCCTTCCGCTGCGATTCGAGGTCAGGACTCTTACGTCTACTGCACAATTCGAATTCTGTAGAAGCGCAAGGCGAAATTGGTTAGCGCACCGGTATCGACGTAATTGGTCGGGGTAACAGTGGTGCCGGCAATGAAGATTGGGCCACTGATATCCGCACAGTTGGAAGCCGGATCCGAGGTCGCCTGCACGAAATTGGTTTTGCCGCCAACGGTGGTCCACGTCACGCGAACATTCGCCCCTTCCGGCGTAATCGCTGTGATGCGGTACGGTGAACTGGCGTCATGCGGATCCGTGCCGAGTTGGAATTCCTGAATGTTCGACAATCCATCGCCGTCCGGATCGTCGTCTGCATTCGGAGTCAGAGGGTCCAGCCCATGACTTTGCTCCCAGCCATTCGGCATGCCGTCCCCATCGGCGTCGAGTGAGGGTTCCAGAACAACTGTGCCGATACTGAGACTGCCGCCGCTGTGGATGAAATGTCCACAGGCATTGGTGATGACGAGCTTATCGATTATGAGTTCTCCGTCGTTTTGGATAAGTGTGCCGCTACGAACCTCGAGGACGGCATCATGGGAAGCATTAGTGACCTCGAAGAGACCGCTGCTCACGGTCAACGTGCCGGTCCCGTCACAATCCGGAGTGCCAATTGTCACATTCATCGCCGACACTTTGCCTTCCGCAAGAGTGAGACTGCTATGGCCTCCCGCGAGGGTGATGCTCTCGGCAAGAAACACACCGTTGGAAATGTTCACCTGGCCGGAGCCCTTCACGCCGATGAAGGAAGGCGCATTCGTAGCGATCAGTTGCCCCTCTGTCAGCCAGATGGTGCCTTTGGACCCGACAGGTATTGACGGAATTCCTTCTTCTCCCAAGGTCAACGTGCCCGCCAGCGTTAAGGTCCCGCCAGCCACTGTCAGCGTGCCTTGTGTGTCGACCAGGAAGTACTTCCCCAAGGTCAGGGCGGCCAGACGGACAATGCTGTTGGAAATGGCCATCGTTCCCATGCCGGACTCAACGACAATGCTGGGATCATTCGTGGCGGTCACACTTGCCCCGTCGCAGATCCAAACGGCGCCGACCGATCCAATCCCAGCGTGTGCAACGTTGAATTGACGAGCAACCAGCGATCCGCCTATCACCGTCAGTGTGCCCGCATTGTAAGAACTCGCAGAGACGGTCAATGTCGCGAGATTGACCACGCTATTGGAACAGGTCATCTGACCGGGACTAAAGTTGGAGACATACGTTGTCGCATCGGTGGCTGTGGTCAACTCTCCGCCGGTGATCCAAACGGAGCCTGTGCCGCCCCCGTCACCAATGGACAATGCGGATACATAAAGGGTGGTGTCGAGGGCAGTTAAGGTCCCACGTGCTCCTCGGCCTCCGCCGACGGCTATTCCGCCAACAAACGACGCTAGGGAGTTGGAAAGCAGCATGATCCCGTCGCCTCCTCCTCCAATATAAGCAGATTTATCGCAGACCAGATTCGCATCGGTCGCGAACAGGCTGCCAGTAGATCCGCCAAAATTACCCAACGTCATTCTGCTTGTAGCGACCACCCCGCCATTCATTGTTAAAGTGCCAACGGTACCATTCGTGTACCCGACATAGAGCTTTTGAGCGAGCACAACTCCATTTGAAATGTTGATTTCCCCTGTGCTTGCAGCCCCGGCTATGACCGTGCCGTTGGTCGCGAGCAGGTTGCCCCCAAAGATTTCTATCGAGTTGAGTTTGTCCGCCAAGCCAAAGCTTACGTATACATTGCTGGCGATAACGGTTCCACCCTCGCCAACGACGAGTCGATTACCGCCGCCATGGATCAAAAGATCGCCTTCATTCCGCCAGATTGAGCCCTCATCGATCACTACCGCCATGTTGTTGGTGGTCGTGGAATCCCAACCGATCACGCCTTCCGTGCTGATCACCGCGCCCCCGTTACTGACGACCAAGTGATTATCTGAACCGACCTCGCCGATCCACATTCCCGAATGGCTCCTCGATGTGTCATTGCTCCAGATCGAGCCGACGTCGGTCACCAAAACCGAATTGCTGTTGGCAGGACCGGACCAGCCGCCGATGTCCCCGCCGCTTTCGGTGATCACCTGGCCACCATCGCTGATTACCAAGTTGTTGCCAGAACCTCCGTTGTCGCCCAAGCCAAGGCTGTAATCGTTTCGCCAAATGGATCCAGGTCCGGTTACGACGACCCGATTACTGCAGGCGTTGCTGTTTTGTCCGATGAAACCGGCCATGCTGAGCAGCTTCCCGCCGTTGCTGACCACCAAGCTGTTGCCCGAACCTGAGAAGCCAACGTACACCGTGAAGAGGTTGGTCCAGATTGAATTGTCGTCGCTGAGGATCACTGAGTTGCTGACGGCGTTCGATTCATAGCCGACATAAGCAAAACCGTCCGAGAGCACCCCGCCATTTTCGATGCGCAGAAGATCCGCGACAGTGTTACTGCCAACGACGTAGTTTCCTGACCAATTGCTGATGACGCCACTGATGAGATTCGTTTCATAATCGAAGGTGAACTGGGCATTCGCAGGCGAAAAACAGATCATCCCGAGCATGAAGTACAACAGTGGCAATGCACTTCGTCTCACGTTCTCCTCCTTGTAGCGGCAGGTGGGATCGTGCCGCCAACTTTCTCCTTGGGAATGAGTAGAGCAGTTAAGTCGGGCCAAAGCAAGAGCGCAGTTGCGGGGATGCGCGGAAGTGAATTTTTACGTCCTTCAATGTCTGAGCGGTGGCAGATTTTGCCGCCGGGGACGGCGGCCACTACAACAACAGGACGGAACGCTCAGGCGAAATCCTGAGCCAGTTCGTCGAACCTTTGGAGCACCAATGTTTCCGGGCCGTTGGTGGAAATCTCTTCGATCTCGTGTTGCCAGGTGGTGTGATAGGGGATGAACACGGTGCGCAGACCGGCCGCCTTGGCGGGGTTGATGTCCGAGCGCGGCGAATTGCCGATCATCCAGGTGGTTGAGAGATTGAGTTGACGTTTCTTGACGATCTCGCGGTAGGTTTCTTCGTTTTTCTCGAAGACGATTTCAATGGCATGGAAAAACCCGGCCAGACCCGAGCGTTCCAATTTGGCGGTTTGTTCCTCGACACGGCCTTTGGTCAACACGATCGTTTGATTGTTGGCGAAAAGACGAGGCAACGTTTCGCGCACCCCGGGCATCAGCTCGATTGGATGATGAAAAATCCAGTTCTCGCGTTCCTGAATCCACGGTTCCAGATCGCTGCAGCCCAGCTCGCGCGCGACCTCATGCAGGGAAGCGCAGAAGGCTTTGCTGCCGTAGCCGGTAATCTTCACGTTGCGTTGTTCGGTTTGCCAAAGAAGTTCTTCGGCGCGCGATTTCGGAATGCTCCGCGCCGACAGTTGGTCGAGAAAAGCGGTTGTGACCCGCTCGAAATAGACGTTGTTCTCCCAGAGCGTGTCGTCGGCGTCGATGAGGAGAGTTCGCGGTTGAGGGTTCAAGGTTCGGAGTTTGAAAAGGTTCGCGGTTCAGATTTCAGGGTTTGGGGGCTTGTTTGAGATAACGAATGAAGGCACCGATTTTGGCGCGGACCAACCGAGCTTGCTCATAGAGTTCCGCCCGTGCAATCTTCCACGAGTCAGTCTCTTCAGAACGTTCAATCTTCATGTCGGCCGATTGTAAACCGAGAACTGAGAACCGCGAACCGGGAAACTGCGCCGCCTCAATTCGTTGTTGAATTTATCCGACCACCTTTTATAGAGTCGGCGCCATGACCTTGCAAGAAGTCCTCGACACGATGGAAGAGAAGATGATGAAGACACTCGAGTTCGTCCACAGCGAATTCGCCACGGTCCGCACCGGCAAGGCGTCCACATCGCTCGTGGAGAACATTCAGGTGGAAGCGTACGGCGCGCACATGCGCTTGCGCGAACTGGCCGGCATTTCCACCCCCGAACCGCGATTGATCGTGATTCAGCCCTGGGACGTGAGCTTGGTTCAGGCCGTCGAAAAAGCGATCTTGAAATCCGAACTGGGCATTACGCCGCGCGTCGATGGTAAAATCCTGCGCATTCCCATACCTGAACTCGATCAGGAACGGCGGCAGGAGTTGGATAAGGTGATCAAGAAGATGGCTGAAGAAGGCCGGGTGGCCGTCCGCAACGAACGTCGCCATGCGCACGATCAGGCCAAGAAACTCCAGAAAGACGGCCAGATTACCGAGGACGAACTCAAGCACGCGGAGAAGGAAATCCAAACCAAGACGGACGAATACATCAAGGAAATCGATACGGTCTTGTCGCATAAGGAAAAGGAAATTCTGGCGGTGTGAAGCGGGTGATCGGTGAATAGTGATTGGTGACTTGGCTTGCAACGGCCAGTCTCTGAGGCACCTTTCAGAAGATTGCTCGTCACCGATATCCAGCCACCAGTCTCCGATCACCAATTTGCCGTTGCGATTCCTGCTCAATCCGTTATATTCGCCGCGCATTTCCCGAAATTATCCGGGACAAGTTTTGGCGACCCCATCGTCTAGCCCGGTCCAGGACATCGCCCTTTCACGGCGGTAACACGGGTTCGAATCCCGTTGGGGTCGCCAGCTATTTTCGGCAATGAGTTCAAAATGAAAGAGACTTCCACCACGTTTCGATGGGGTGCAGTTCTCATCATGCTTGTGACCATTCTCATCTGCTTACCTGCCGTGGGCGGGCGTTTCCTCTGGGATGATGACGAGCATCTGACACACAACCCGGCGATGACATCGACTCGAAATGCTCTCATAAAACTGCGAGAGAACAAGCCGTTGGGGCCGGTCGCACTGCGTCCGACGACCGAATTCTGAAGAACCAAGGCGGCTATGAAAACCGACTACGTTCACGGGTATGACACACGGGAAACCGTCCGCCTGCAAGACCAGGCGTCCGCCTTGGTCGAGTTGCTACACCACGATACCCTTTATCCCGCAGGTAGCCGCGTTCTGGAGGCCGGATGCGGAGTCGGCGCGCAGACCATTACCCTTGCTCGAAACAGTCCGGAGGCTCTGATCACCTCTGTTGATCTATCCGCTGCTTCGATTGCGGAGGCGAAGCGGAAGGTCGAAGCGTTGGGCTTGAGCAACGTTCAGTTCCAGCAGGGAGACGTTTTCCACCTGGCTTTCAAATCGGAATCTTTCGACCACGTTTTTGTTTGTTTCTTGCTGGAACACCTCGCTGAGCCGATTCGAGCGTTGCGTGATCTGAAAGACTTGTTAAGGCCCGGCGGTACGATCACGGTTATCGAGGGTGATCATGGCTCGACATTTTTCCATCCCGACAGTCAGGCCGCCCACCAAGCGATTCAGTGTCAGGTCGAATTGCAGCGGCGCGCGGGCGGCAACGCTTCGATTGGTCGGGAGCTGTTTCCGCTCTTGCAGGAGGCCGGTTACAGTGCGATTAAAGTCTCGCCGCGCATGGTCTACGTCGATTCCACACGGCCAGAGCTTGTTGCAGGCTTTACGAAGAACACGTTCACGGCGATGATCGAAGGCGTTCGCGAGGCCGCTCTTCGAGCAGGAATCATCGACGCAGCGATTTTTGACCAGGGCATCCGGGACTTGTACCGGACAACGGAACCGGATGGTGTGTTTTGTTACACCTTTTTCAAGGCGGTAGCGCAGAAAACTTGAACCGCGGATTTTACAAATTCACCTAGGTTGCAGAACTCCGCGCTGAACCGTTAGTTGCAGCCGCTTCATGGCAATCTCTTCTCCGAACGACAGAACATCGTCGAAATACTGCACCATTTCTGCTTCGGTTGTGAAATCGGCCGTACGTTGTTCGGTGTCGGCCACGAGTTGTTTGAGCTGTTCTCGTCGGTCATCGATCTCTTGAAGCCGTGTCTCCGCCACTTCTACTTTTCTTTCGGGTTGGGATGTGAGCACGGCGCGTTCGAGGCTCTCGCCCACGAGTTCGGTTATCAGAAATGTCAGACGAGACTGCATCGCGCGGGCGACCTTGAGCAGAAACGGGGCAGTCGACTTCTGAGCGACTGAATCGCGGCTCAGGTCTTGCGCCATGGATTCGACGAACGTATTTCGCATCAAACCGATCCGCCGTGCCGAGTAGGGACTGTAGCCGGCTTTTTCCAGCACACGGACACGCGCCCGAGCGGCGGGCACGGCGTAATCGCGGTAAGCAGTTGCGCTTTCAGGCGGATGAAAACTTTCTGGCGTCTGGCCTTGTTGCCGCAATACCCAAAGCTCGCCGAGCCAGGGAACAAGGTTGCCCACATCATGGCTTTCGCAATATCGAAGCCAGTGCAAAGCGGTTACGTAATCGTGTTTGACAGCGCGGGCACAGGCAAAACGAAGAGCGACGACGGCATTGGTGCCACCGGCGGCGAGCGCGGTTGACCAGTCGCCGCCCAATTCCGCCGCACCCCACAGAACTTCGGGATCCTTTGGATTCTCCGTCGCCACACGAGCGACCCGAACGAGATCGACGTGCATCAGGCGCAGTGAATCCACAGTTTCTCGCTGTCCGGTGGCCCGTCGTTCGCGGTCGGAACTTCGAAAGTCTTCGAAGGTTGGAAGGTTCTCTGCCCCGGAATTCGGGAGCCAGAATGGAGAGGCCAATAGAAGGGCGGCCATAAGAATTAAAAGGCGTGGTCTCATTCTGGATTCTGAATTCTGCCTACTGTATTCTTTTGTCGCGATGGCTGTCAAAATTGATCTAGGCAAGAAACGAATCGCACTGGGCGTGCGTGACCTACTGGCCGAACCCCTCACCAACAACGGTCGTGCGGCCGGCTTGAGCGTCTGGACGCGCATGGCATTGGGGCGGGAGGCGCACGTCAGCCACCAACGCGCCCAAGCTGATCTTCATCAGGGGTATGCCCGCGAAATGTTCGTCCGGTATACGACGAACGTGGATGACTTCGTGGTCACGATCCAAGGACGGATCGACGGCGTGCACCCGCCGATCAATGGCGGCTCATACGTTATTGAGGAAATCAAGTCAGTGGTCGTGCCGCCACTGGTGTTGGCGGCACTGGATATGAGTTCCTATCCGCACTACGTCGAGCAACTGCGGCTGTACTGTTTTTTCATTGAGCGCGAACAGAAAAGAGTGCTCGGCCGCCTTGTTTTCGTCAATGCCGCCGACGGAACAACGAAGGAAATCGAGGTCTGCGGCCCGTTCGAGGACTGCGAACGCCTGATTACCGAACGCGTACGAGCGTTGATCGCACAGGCTCAGGAAGAACAACGACGGCAAGACGAACGTCAGACCGAATCGGGCAAGCTTCGTTTTCCCCACAGCCAGCCGCGCCTGTATCAGGACGAGATGATTCAGGCCGTCGGGCACGCTCTCAAAGAAGGTCGTCATCTGCTTGTTTCTGCGCCGGCCGGTGTCGGCAAGACGGCCGCCGCCATTTATCCGGTGCTCAAATACGTGCTGGGGCAGGGCCGCCGCGCCTTTTTCGTGACCGCGAAAAACACCCAGCAACAAATTGTGCGGGAAACGCTTCAGGCAATGGCCGCTCGTGGCGCCGCGCATCCGAACGCCGTTTTTTTCCGAGCCCGCGAGAAAATGTGCATCAATGACGTGTACGCCTGCCGCGAGGAATTTTGCCGGCATCTGCGCGACTTTCGGGCGAAACTCGAAACGACCGGTGTTGTTGACCGTTTACTCGCGCAACGGCTCATCACGCCAGAATCAATGATGGAGGCGGGAAGGGGAACAAGTCTGTGTCCGTTTGAATTGGCTTTGATCGAAGCCGAGCAGACGGATTTGGTGGTCTGCGATTACAACTACGTTTTCGACCCCCAGGTCTATTTTCGTCGGTTTTTTCAGGATGCCGACTACTCGAATGCGGTCCTGATCGTTGACGAAACGCATAATCTGGTTCAGCGAGCAATGGAATACTACTCGCCGAGCCTGTCCCGGCGACAGATCCGGGATTTGAGCAAGGACCTGCGTCACGTCGAATCTTCGCTGGCCAGGGAACTGCGGAAGTTTCTGGACCGGATTGAGGATTTCTTTCGGAGTCAATCCCGTCGGCAGGGCGACGAATACACCCAGCTCGATGAGGGCGAGGTGAGTCGGGACAAATACTTGATCCTCTCGCCGCGCGAATACTTCGAGGAACTGAAACCCGAGTTTAACAGGCTAACGATGCGCTACTTGCTCGACAAGCTCACAAGCGGTCGTGCCATCCCGGACGATCCAGTGGACGAATTCTTCTCGGATCTTGGCCAATTTTGCGTCGTCCTCGCATTGGAAGGAGAGGAGTTCTCGTATGTTTTCGATACCACCAACGGCGATTCCCTGAAAATCGTCTGCAAGGACCCGTCCCGCCAATTGGCCCAGCGACTCGACGGATTCCGCAGCGTCATTGCCATGTCGGCGACCTTGGAGCCGATGGAGTTTTACCGGCAGATGCTGGGCTTTGATCCCAAGAGAACCGATCAGAGGAGCTACCCATCGCCGTTTCCCAAGGAAAACCGAAGGATTATCGTGGTGCCTTCGGTATCCACCACCTACCGCCTTCGAACCGCGCATTACGAGAAAATCGCCCAAATCATCGCCACCACGGCGGCGGCCCGTACAGGCAATTACATGGCGTTGTTCCCCAGTTACGAGTTTATGCAAAGCGTAGCCGCCAAATTGCCGGACGGGCTTTGGGAACTTCTTGTCCAGCAACCGAAGATGACCGAGGAGCAGCGCGTGAAGCTCTTGGAAGCCCTCAAGGAACCGCAACCGCCAAAGCTGGTTTTTGCCGTCCAAGGCGGTCTATTTGCCGAGGGAATCGACTATCCGGGAGAGACGCTTTGCGGCGTGGTGGTGGTCAGTCCAGCATTGCCTCAGGTGAGCTTTGAACGGGAGCTGATGCGGCAGTACTACGACCAACGGTATGGAAAAGGGTTCGAGTTCGCCTATCTTTATCCCGGGATGAATCGCGTGATCCAATCCGTGGGCCGACTGATCCGCAGCGAATCGGATCAAGGTGTGGCAGTCCTTGTATGCCAGCGGTTTGCGCAGACGCAGTATTCCAGCCTTTTCCCGCCCGACTGGGCCGAGAGTCTGAAACGGGCGCCTTCCATTTTCAATTTGGCAACGGAACTGTCAGATTTTTGGAACCGGGTAGGGCAAAATCCTAGAGTGCGTCGGGCGTTTTAATGCTCTTTACATCGTTTCCTTTCCCCATTAGACTTTCCCATGCCGAAGGTTAGGGAGGGAAAGGCGGCTGAAGGAGAATGATTCAGGCAGCACAACAATCGATGTCTTTACAACTCACTGAGCGTCTCGAAGCTGCAATCGATGGCGCGCAGGACTGGCTTCTGGAAAAACAGGCGGTCGATGGGCATTGGTGCGCAGAATTGGAAGGCGACACCATCCTCGAATCCGAGTACCTGATCTACCTGCACTTCATCGATAGTTTGGAGCCAACAAAGGTTCGGAAAGCAGCCAATTACATCCGGTCAAAGATTCTGCACGAAGGCGGTTGGGCGATTTATCCGGGCGGGCCGATGGAGTTGAGCGCGTCGGTAAAGGGGTATCTGGCTCTCAAGTTGGCCGGTGATCCCCTCAATGCGCCTCACATGGCAAAGACTCGCATGGCGATTTTGGCCGCAGGGGGCGTGACACGCTGCAACACCTTCACGAAGATCTACCTAGCAATGATCGGGTTGTATCCCTGGGGGGGATGTCCAGCCATCCCACCAGAACTCATTCTGCTGCCGAAGTGGTTCAGCTTCAGCATCTACAATATGTCAGCATGGTCGCGCGCAATGCTGGTGCCGCTCTCCATCATTCGTTCGCGGGAACCCGTCAAACCGTTGCCGACGGCTGTCCATATCGATGAACTCTGGGTGGGCGGTCGCCCGGATGCCGATATACGTCTTCAGCGCGATTTGCGGACGTTTACGTGGCACAATTTCTTTCTGGTTGTGGATAATGTTCTCAAGTTCGTCCACCGCCATCATCCTCTGCCGGTCTTGCGCCGGCACGCCATGCGCAAGGCCGAACGTTGGGTAATCGAACACGGACGTACTCCCGGCGGTTTGGGAGCGATCTTTCCCGCCATGGCCAATTACGTCATGTCGCTGCGCACCTTGGGCTACACCAATGAGAGCTATCTCGTCGTGCAGGGTATTCGCGAGATGGAGAAGCTGAAGATTGAGGAAGGCGACACCTTACGTCTTCAGCCATGTTTCTCACCGGTTTGGGACACGGCGATCAGCATCAACGCTTTGCACGAGTCGGGTCTGCCCGCGAATCATCTCTCGCTCCAGGCGGCCACACGCTGGTTGCTCGATAAAGAGGTGCACCGCCCTGGCGACTGGCGTGTGAAACACTCCGAGAGCCACCGGTATACCGAGCCGAACAAACCTGTCGGTGGCTGGTTTTTCGAATATGACAATGAGTTTTATACTGATGTGGACGATACGATCATGGTCTTGATGGCGCTGAACCGTGTCCACACATCCTTCGACCGTGAGAAATCTGCTGCCATACGCCGCGGGATTCGGTGGGTACTGGGAATGCAGGGTAAGGATGGGGGCTGGGCCAGCTTCGACAAGGACAATGACAAGTGGCTGTTCACGCAGGTCCCGTTCGCCGATCACAACGCGATGATTGATCCGAGCACCGCCGACATTACGGCCCGCGTGCTGGAGACATTGGGTCACTTCGGATTCACCACCGAAGACGAATGCGTACAGAAGGCCATCGCCTTCTTGAAGCGTGACCAGAGCGCGGATGGTTCCTGGTTCGGGCGCTGGGGCACGAATTACGTTTATGGGACGTGGCAGGTATTGCGCGGCTTACGAGTCATCGGCGAAGACATGCGTCTGCCGTATATCCGTCGCGCGGTCGCCTGGTTGAAGTCTTCACAGAACGCCGATGGTGGCTGGGGCGAATCGCTTCGCAGCTATGATGATTCACAGTTCAAAGGCCTCGGCAAAAGCACGGCTTCCCAAACGGCCTGGGCCGTCATGGGCTTGATTTCGGCCGGCGAGGTCCATTCACCCGAATTGACGCACGGCATTCAATACCTGCTCAATCACCAGGAGATCGACGGCACCTGGGAGGAACAGCAGTTTACTGGCACCGGATTCCCGCGCGTCTTTTATTTGCGATATCACTTTTATTGTCATTATTTTCCGTTGATGGCGCTCGGCATGTATGCGCGCCACGCCTTGCACAGTTTTCCGCCCGTGCCGCGCGAGCAGGAGAAATCGCGCGTCATTCAGTTGTTTTTCAAGCAACCCAGGATTTTGCGGAAGGTGGCGCGGTTGCGCGCCCTGGCGCATTTGACGGAAATCTAAGGCAACAAAGACGAAATACAGGAGAGCCCACGAATGAGATTCCCCTTCGCCTTGTCGGCTAAAATCGCGCGGCACATCATCATCAACAAGATCAGAAGAACCGACAAGTTTGCGCTCGTTCTGCAGTTGGAGCCCTTGCACACCTGCAATCTCACGTGCACGGGTTGCGGTCGAATCCGCGAATACTCGACCAATCTCAAAGACATGATGAGTCTGGAGGATTGTCTCGGCGCCGCGACGGAATGCAACGCGCCGATGGTTTCGATTTGCGGTGGCGAACCACTCATTTATCCGAAGGTGGAAGAGTTGGTGCGCGGCCTCTTGGAACAGGGTCGGATCGTTTATATCTGCACCAACGGAATGTTCATGCGCAAGAAAATGCGCGAGTACCTGGCGCGCTCCTACAGCCCGAGCCAAGAGCCGGCCCTGAAGCAACTGCTGGCGCAAAAGCTTCTCACCGAAAAGGAAGCCGCCGAAATCCGCAAGGGCAAGAACGATGGTCGTCCCGGCATCGCTCCCAGCAAATGGATGTATTGGAACGTCCACATCGACGGTTTGGAATACATCCATGACCTTATTGTGGAACGCGAAGGCGTATTCAAGGAATGCATCGAAGCCATCAAAATGGCGAAGATTCTCGGATATCAGGTCGCGACCAACTGCACGGTGTACAAGGAAACGGACATGGCCGAGATTGAACAAATGTTCGATTTCCTCTCCCATCTGGGCGTGGACGGCCACACGATTACGCCCGGCTACGAATATGACGCTGCCAAGAAGGATATGATCGTTCGGCTCAATAAGAAGCCGGAAGATTTCTTCCTGACCCGCAAACTCACGCGGGAGAAATTCAAGAACATCATCGAGTGGGGGCAGAAATACACCTTCTTCGGTTCCCCCATCTATTTGGAATTCCTGGCCGGCCAACGCGATCTGCATTGCACCGCCTGGGCCATCCCCACCCGCAATATCAAGGGTTGGAAAGCGCCTTGCTACCTGATGACCGATGGTCATTTTGACCATTACCAAGAGATGTTGGAAAAGGTCGATTGGGACAAGTACGGCGTTTTTGACGGCGTGGTGCGCGATCCGCGCTGCGAGAACTGCATGACACATTGCGGTTACGAACCGACGCCATCGCTCGGTATCGACAAACAGGCGGGCGACACGTGGAAGCTGATCAAGTACAATTTTGGAGCTCGCCCGAGTCCGGTTGCCGGTGCGGCCGGCGTGAACGTCTATAACGGGGTTACTGCAGGCCGCGGTCATCTCACGGGCAAACGCGAGGCCGTTCAGGCAAACGTCTTGCGGGTAATCGCTGACCGTGAAGTAGCTGCAGCCCTGGCTGCCGGAAAAACCGGCAACGGCTGCGACCAGTAACTTCCGGTTCATGAACCATTTCCCATGATCGCTATTCTCGTTGCGGTCCGTCAGGAACTACGGCCGATCCTCCGCCGCGCACAGGCCAACCATCTCGTCCGCCAGGAGCACCTTGACTTTTACGAAGGCACCATGGCCGGACAGCCCGTCGCATTGTTGGCACTGGGCATCGGGAAGGAATGCGCCCGGATCGCCGCCGAGATGACGGTCCGCTGTTACCGGCCCGATCTGATTATCAGCGCCGGTTTCGGTGGCGGCCTCCAGAGTCACGTCCAAGACGGAGATATCGTGGTGGGCACCGAAATTCTCGAACTGCGGAAGGACAAAGGGTCTGAGATCACTTGTGATTTGATGCACACCACCACGTATCCCAAACGCATCAATGGCAACGGCTCGACGGAAATGCGCGTCCATTACGGGAAAATCATCACTACGGACGAGATGGTTTTGCGCGCGACGAATAAAAAGCGCATTGGGAACGTCACCGGCGCGCTGGCCGTCGACATGGAAACCAGCGCTGTGGCCTCCGTCTGCGCGGCCCGGCATATTGATTTTCTCGCCGTGCGGTGCATCACGGACAACGATCACGAGGATCTGCCCCGCGAGTTCAACGATTACTTTGTGCTGGGGCAACTTCGGGCCAAGCGCGTGCTTTCGAGTTGCGTTCGCGACCCGCGCGTGCTCGGGGACCTGGCCCGGCTTGGCTATCGTGCCAAGCGTTCCGGTGCCAGCCTCGCCCGTTTCCTGGAATTGGCCCTCGGCAATTTACACCTTCCAGCCCTTGCGGCGCGCGACCTCTAACAGCGCCGGTAAGAGCACCAACGCGGCCAGCAAGCAGGCGATCACCCCGATTGTAACGACCAATCCCAAGCTGTGAATTCCCCGATGCGCACCAATGGTCAGGCTCGCAAAAGCCACAGTGGTTGTTAACGCCGAGAGAATGACCGCCCGCCCGGTGCTCTTGCTGTAAAACGTGGCTTCACCGCTCTCCCGGTAGCGCTGGACAACGTAGATTCCGTAGGCGACTCCGATTCCCACGAGCAGCGGCAGCACCATGATGTTGGCGGGATTGAAATCGATATGCAGGATCACCATGGTCCCGAGCATCCACGCCATGCCCACGAGCAAGGGCAAGATCGTCAACAGAGTGGCGTACCCGCCACGAAAGTCGACGAAAATCAGGATCGCGATCGCCAGTAGCGCCCACAGCGCGGCCTTGCAGTAACCAGTTTTCAGAATCTCGACAAATTCGTAAATGCCCAGTGGCGTGCCCGTCACGTTGGGTGCTACGGCTTGCACCTGATGCACAAAATCGACCAGGGCGTTCCGCTCCCAGATGTTTTCTTTCGGGAAAACGCGCACCAATAGTTTGCCCGTTTTCCCGACCAGCATCCTGCGGACCTCCTGCGGTATGTCTTGCAGCCCCATGGGCCGATCCACGACCTGATTTTCCATGAGTTGCAGTTGCGCTTCCAGATCCGCGTAGAATCTTTGTTCGTACTTTGCCAGCCGTGTCTGCAACTGCGAGGAATCCATGTCCTGCAATTGCGTGCGGGTTTGGCTCAGGGCGTTCGTCAGCGGCGTCAACACGGACGGGCTGATCTTTCCTTCCCGGCCGAGTTTGCTGGCGTGCAAGCGCAGCGATTGCAGCGAGCGGATAACCAATTCCGCGTCAGCCGGATCGTAGGTTGGAACGTCGAAATGCACAGGCCCCAACTCGTGTTGAATCTCACGGATAATCTCTGCCTTCTGCTTCTGGTGTTCGGGAATCAATTCGGCAATGCTATGGACCGTCGCCACGCTGGGGAGCTTGCTGAGTTGGTTCTGCAATCGGCGCGCTTCCTCCAGATTGTCGCAAACGATCGAAGCGAACAAAGTCGATTCCACATCGGCGTCGAGCAGGCGCAATTCGGTTTGTACCGAGGGCAGCTTCTGCGATTGCAGGTTCAACACGTTGTAGTCAAATCGCACCGCCCAACTTGCCAACAGCGCTGCGACCGTCAGAATGCCACAGATGGTCAGCACCAGATACGGTCGTCGCAGCAGAAGCTGCTCGAACCACGTCGCCGCCGAGCGCGCCGGGATGTGTCTGGATTCGCGTTGCCGATGAACGAGCAAGAGCAGCGACGGCAAAACGGTCAACGTGGCTATGGAAGCGATCAACATGCCGCCGCCGGCGATGACGCCGAGTTCGATCACCCCTCGAAAACCGCTCAACCCCATGGCGAAAAACGCGGCCGCGTTCGTGATGCCAGCCGTCGCGATGCTCGGCCCGGTGCATTCGATCGCTGTGTGGATCGCGTCGCGGCGTTGCGCGCCCCGGTTCAGTTCTTCCTCATACCGGGCGATGAATTGGATACCAAGATCGATTCCCAAACCCAGAATCATGACTGCAAACGTCACCGTGATCATGTTGAGATGGCCCACGGTAAGCGTCACGTAACCCATGCTGGTGGCCAACACGATGACCATGCAGCCGACCGCCAGCAACGGTCGCAGCACCTCGCGAAAACTCACCGCGAACAACAGGCAAATCAGAATAAACGTGAGCGCTGTCGCTTTGGTGGCGTCGTTCTGCGACTGGCGCATTTCATCAAAGTCCAATACCGGCTCGCCCGTGAGATTGATTTTTGCGTCGGGAAATCGTTTCCGCGCCTCGGTCAGAATGCGCCGCAATTTCGGGATGGTCGCTTCGTGCAGCGCGGCGGCGTTCCCGCCATCCACGCGCGGATGGATCAACAGCAGGAACATCTGTCCGTTGCGGAACGTCTGGTATCCCTGCCAACGCATTTGCTGCTCGGCTTCGCCCAGCATTTCCGTGCTGAAAAATGCATTCGCCCATGGCGATAACAATGCATTTTCTTCTGCACCCGAATTGAAGGTGCCCATCTGGGCGACAATCGCGGTCACGGTTGGCAGAAAAGCTTCCATCTGTTGCCGCTCGGATTCGGGCGCCCCTTCCATCTGCCACAACATCCGATTCATCGAATCAAAGAACGTATCCAGTTTGGGACGATGTTGGAGGATGGCCACCAGTTGTTTGAAATCCTTGATCGAATCACGAATCTGTTTCAGGTCATCAATCGATAGGTAATAAAGGAACCAACGCTTCAACGCATCATAGTCAACACGGTAGTACAAATCGTCCGGGGTGAACAGTTGCGCGGCGGGACTATCCCCCGGAGCCGGATTGTTCGTGGGCGACAACAGCGTAGCGACGAGCGAGTCGATGACCTTGCGGTTGCGTTGCGGATCGCCGCTTTCCACCAACACGATGTAATCTTCCTCGGCGCGAAATTCGTGCGCGTACGCACTGTACAATCGCCAGTATTCGCTGTCGCGACCGATCAGATCATTGCGGCTGGTCTTGAATTCCAGGTGCCGCGCCGTATACACGGAAGCGGCGATAGCCAGCGCCACACCCGCCAGCACAAATGCCAGCGGCCATCGACAAATGAAATCAGCAAGACCCCGTAGAAACGATCGTCGCATGGGAAGCTGATTGACGTTATGACATGGCCAACATGGAAAAACAAGCTTGGCGGATCAACGGTCGGCGGCGACGGGCTCGCGCGCGTCGGCTTTCTTACCCTTGTTGCTCAACGCGGCCTTCACGAGATTCGCGCCCAGATCCCACATCGGTCCGGGCAGCTTGTGGCAATCCGTCAGAACATCGTCGAGCGCGCCGACAAAATACTGAATGTCCTCGTCCGTAATCACGAACGGCGGAAGGATGCGGATGATATCCCCGTGATTGCCGCTCACCTGGGTGAGTACGTGGTGCTTTTGCAGTAGCGGCATCACGACCATCTGCGCAAACAAACCATCGTGGGCCGCATGGACCATCTTCCACGCCATCTTCATCTTCAGGCTCTTTGGCTCGTGGAACTCTATCCCGATCATGCAACCTTTACCGCGCGCTTCCATCAGCACCTCGTGTTTGGCCTTCAAGGCGTTGATCGCATCGAGAAGCTTGGTTCCTTGCGTGGCGCTGCGCTCGATCAAATTCTCCTCGTCGAGAATCCGCAGCGTCGCCAAACCTACCGTCATCCCCAGATTGTTGCGGCCGAAACTCGACGAATGCACCCAGCACCGATCCATCCGGTGAAACACCTTCTGGTAAATCCAGCGCCTCGTGATCATCGCGCCGACCGGCACATAGCCGCCGCTCAGCGCTTTACTCGTCGAAATGATATCCGGTTCCAGATGCCAGTGCTCGAAAGCGAACAGCTTGCCGGTCCGTCCATAACCGGTCTGCACTTCATCGCAGAAGAACAGGGTGCCGTATTTGCGGCAAAGAGCCTGCGCCGCCGGCAGATAATCGTCTTGCGGAATCCGCACGCCTTTGCCCTGAATGCATTCGACTGCGAGGCACGCGCAATCCTTCTTCGCCAATACACGCTCCAATGCCTCCAAATCGCCATAAGGCACCTGCACGCCGGGCAGCATGTCTCCGAAGCCTTCACGGAATTCTTCGTTGCCCATGATGGCCAGCGACCCCAGCGTCAGCCCATGCCAGCCGTGGTCGAGATAGGCAAACTTGTTGCGGCCTGTCGCCGCCCGCGCGAATTTTAATGATGCTTCCACCGCTTCGGTGCCGGAGTTACAGAAGAACACGGCTTCAAGATGCGGGGGGCAACGTTTGACCAGCGCTTCCGCCAGAATACCCGCTAGAAACGCGCAGTCCATTTGCACCATATTGGGCAGGTCCAAATCCAGCACATCGCGAATGGCTTGCGCCACCTTGGGATGATTGCGTCCGACGGAATAGACGCCGAACCCGCTCAGCATGTCGAGGTACCGGTTGCCTTCCTTGTCCCAGAGGTATTGTCCCTTGGCTTTGCTGTACGCCTTGTCGAAGCCGATCGTCCGAAACACCTTGACCAGCGTCGGATTGATGTATTTCTCGTGCAGCTCGTAGTTCTCGCCGAGTCGTTCCGCGACAATTCGCTTGAGGTCGAAATCAGGCATAATGCACGATAGTTTATAGCGCGCTAGACTATCGGGCAAGTGCAGAACTTGGAGCGTGAATCATCTCGGAGGCGTCTGTTTCAGCACCAGCAGACTGCTACTTCGCGATCAGGGGATACGCGCCGGGGTCTTGGACGGACTTCAGTGACAGATCAACATCCAACTTTGGCCAATACAAATGCGTTGCGTGAAGCAGTTTCACGTCGAGGATGTCGCGCAGCTTTGCCTCCTTGAACCAAGGGAAATCCTCGTAGGACAAGAAATGTTCGCGACCTTTCACCATTAGCCACACGCCGTGTGCGCTGATATGAGTGATCTCAACAGCCAAAGTGTTTGTGCCAAGCGTTGACAATTTCATCCTTCCGCTCCACTATTGCCTTGCGAATTTCTCCAACTTGCTTTTTGGTGAGCCCGTAATTCTTTGCCAATCCGACCTTCGGTTCGAGCCAGAACTTCGCCTCGCCATCCCCGCAATGCACATCCACGTGCATCCGCCGCTCCTCGCGTGAAAAGAAAAAGAACCGATAACCTTTCCACCACAATACTGTCGGACTCACGCGCTACAGACTACACGAGAAGCTATAGTCACGCAAACCCTCGCTGGCATCCGCCGTCTGCCCCCGGTTTTGACCTTGAGCTTGTCGAAGGGTCTCGCTCCCGTTGAGCCGACGCCAGACCTTGCCGCGAGCGCTGAGAGTGAAGGACGATTCGACCGCGAAAAACGAGCCTTGCGCCATCCGCGAACTGCATCGGATTCGCCAGGCAATGCATGCCGATGGGAAACGGGTCGGCAACGAGAAGTCTTGGGCGGAGGCGAATCGGCAGGGCAAAGAGTTTGCTTGCCGTCACGGCCTCAAATATGTGGAGACACCACCCCGCGTCGCTGTCGCTCGGGAACGTCGTGGCAAGTACAAATCCCGCTGATTGTCCGTCCGTGGTCGGTCAGTTTCCCCGACCGGACTTATGATTTGTGAGATCCCAGCTTCCACTAAGGAGGCTTGCCCTACTGGCTCGCTTTGCCATACTGCACGGCGATGGCCGAAACGCAGAGCGCGGGGATCGAAGCCGGGATACTTTCGCATTACGGAAAGGCCATTGCCGAATACAAGGGCAAAGGCCAGATGACGCTTGAAGACGGCCGGCAAACGCAATGCTCGTTCACTGCCGGGCAGTTAGCGACAGGCGATGTCTTGTTGATTTGCAAATTTGAAGAATACATTCCTGAATTCCATCCGGTAGGAACGGCCTTTGACGGGATGACCGATGAAGGTCACCGGCTGACCGCCCAACGCGGCGACAACGGAAGAGGCATCACTTGGTGTCCATTCCTTCCAGATCGCGAGGGATGCTGGCATGCCTTTAATATCTGGGAACTGAAAGTTGAAATGGCCGGCGGCAGCGCAGAAAGGAAAATTGTACGCTTTGGGCTGACGAACCTAGATTTCTTGCCACAGGACATCGACAAGACGGGGCGAGTGTGTCTCGGCTTGGTTTTGGATGGAACGGAAGTCTCGATTGTGCGCCTCCCCAACTACGACAAGATCGTTGAATACTTTCGTATTCAGGGCGCTACTGATTTGACCTCTGAGGTGATAATCGACACAGCCACGGCGAGCGCGGGACTCCTTGAAGGGATTGTCGATAATCTCTGCCATCTTTTATCCGTTGCGCGTGGCACATTGATTCAATGGATTTACGTTGATCTTTACGACGGAAGCGGAAGCTGCTTTGAACGCCGGCATTACTCAAGGAGAACGAAGCCACACCATTCATGGGCCTTGATTGACTCAAATCAGCCAGCGGAGACGAAGAATTTCCTACAGCAGTCGTACAGTGTTTACGTTGAGAAGCGAGATTTCTACCGGCTTAACACGGGACTTATCGTCTCCTACTTGGAAGCCAAGGCCAGCGACGACAACATTGAACGCAGAGGCATCAAACTGGCGATAACGCTGGAGATGCTCAAGACCGTCTATCTCGAATTGCCGGAGAACAAAGAAAAAGAATTCGTTGTGAACGAGAAGAAGTTCGAAGTCCTAATTTCCGAGATTCAGGCCAGCCTCTATGATGTTTTCACCAAGAACGGTATTCCTAAGTGCCTGAGTTCGGCAATCTGTACGAAAGGGAAAATCCTCGGCCTCAATCGCCGGTCTTTTCGATACGTTTTGAAAAAATTGTGCAGAGACATCGATCTGGATGTGTCTAGTGATGTGGATAGATTCGTTGAATGCCGCAATACGCTAGTTCACAAGGGGCGATTCCACTGCACGGCCACAACGCCGCGAGATAATAGTTTGGACACTGCGCTGAACGAGTTTGGGTTCATGCTTCACTTTGTTGACAGAATTTTTCTCAAGCTTCTCGGCTACAGTGGGCCATACCGGGATTGGACTTTCCCGAAGAATACCGTGTTGCGGGATAAGGTTTGAAACCTTTGCCATGAACAAATCGTTGCTGGAAAAATTGCCGGAGATTGTCCGCATCGGGAAACGGCAGGCGGAACAGATTCTCGAATCCCTCGAAGGTAAGACCCGCGTCGGGTTGCAGACGCGGGAACTGGTGACACCGGCGCCGGACTCGAATTGGCAAGAGTTCGCCTGCGTCAAGGCGGCGGGGAAACCGGGCGCGACACTTGCCGGGGAAATGCCGCTCGTCAACGAAGCGGCATCGCAAGGCGAGTTGACCAGCAAGACGGGGCGCGGGTGGTTCAACCGGCTGATTTACGGCGACAACCTGCTGGCGATGGCGGCGCTGTTGGCGGGCGATGAACACACGCCGTCGCTGCGCGGTAAGATTGACCTGTTCTACATTGACCGGTCGTTCCCAGGCGCTTGAATCAATGCATGGGGTAGCCGTAGGAACATTTTTTCGTGCCAGCGGCCGACAAGTTCCGGTTTGCCTTTTCCGACGCGTCTGTCTAGGATGCGCGGCGGTGCGCGATGATTGCCCTGCTGATACCGACAGGGTCCGATCACGACCGGTCACGGCTGCCAGTCGCAACGCTATCGCTCATTTCGCTGAATCTTCTGGTCGCTATCGTTGTCAATTGCCTCGATTACGAGAAGATCGTCCATCAATTCGGGTTCGTGGCGGCACAACCTCATTGGTATCAGTTCATCACCAGCCTGTTCCTGCACGCGGGATGGCCGCGGGATCCGAGCGCGGAGTGGACCGCTTATTTGGTGGCCGTTTTGCACATCGGTGGGAATATGGCCTACCTGTGGTTTGCCGGCAGCGACCTGGAAGACGTGCTCGGCGCCGGGAAATTCCTGGGACTTTATTTCCTCAGCGGGTTCGCGTCGGCGTTGCTGTTTTGGTTCACCGCGTGGGCCGGTAATTTTCCCGGCATCGACGAGCCGTGCGTGGGCGCTTCGGGCGCGATCGCGGGATTGCTCGGGTTTTATCTGGTGCGATTTCCCCGATTCAAAATCCGGATGTGGTTTGGCGCTTTCATTCCCATCCCGCTGATCATGCGGCAGGGAATTACCCGAATCAGTTCGCTGGTCTTCATTGGATTTTGGATTGGGCTGCAACTGGTTTTCGGTGTTCAGGCGCTGCGCGCGGGCGGCGCCGAAGTGGCCTACTGGGGACACATCGGCGGATTCCTGCTGGGTTTCGCGATGGCGATGGCCACGCGACAGTGGCGCGAGGGCGGCGAGGAATATTTACTAAAGGAAGCCGATCATCGGTTTTACAAACAAAAGTGGTACCCGGCGATGGAACTCTACCAGCGCATTGCCGAACGTTACCCGCACTGCGTCGAGGCCGTTACGAAATGGGCGCTATGTTGGGAATGCGTGGGCCTGCCGCGGCGGGCTGAGAAAGTCTTGTATGATGCGCTGGCGGTCTACCGCGGACGCGGTTGGGAGGACCACTCCAACGTGATCGAGCAAGAAATCGCGTCCATGACCCGCAAGGGGGTGGCTGCCAATGCGGCTCACACCGCATCACCACAAACTGCCGCGAGTGCGCCATCGCCGCACCCCAATCTGATGTTTCGCCGTGAATTCAAATGGAAAGGGAAACCGCAATGATTGAGATTCAATGCAGTTGCGGAGCGCAATTCGAAGTCGTCAACGAACAAGTCGCCCAACGCGCCCGCTGCCCCCGTTGCGGCACCAAAGCCTCCGATCTGATTGCCGCAGCCGGCGGGATGCCCCCCCAGGAACCGGCAGCCGAACAGTTTCACGTGGCCTGCGGAGTGCATCCCGATCACGTGGCCATGCACAATTGCATGAACTGCGGCAAGCCGCTGTGCAATGATTGCGTTCGCGAGCGCGGCTATTATTGCAGTGACGAATGCCGTGAGGCCGTCCGGGCGACTGAGCCAGATGTCGATACGAAAGCCGATCGCGACATGGGTCCCTCCGTGGAAAAAATGGAGCGCACCATGGAAGCATTCGGCCTCTGGGTGAAGAGACTGGTGATGCTCGCCGTGATCGCGGGTCTCGGTTACGCCGGTTTTTCTATTTACCAGAAAGTTACTGCGCCCAAGGGACAGGTCACCAGCGCCGTTTCGAGTCCGTCACTGATGGAATCATTCAGCGCCAAACTTCTCCGGCCAGACCTGGCTGTGGTGGTCACCGATGACAACCTCGCGCTCGTCCAATTGTCGTCGGGCCAAAAGCGGTGGACCGTCCCATTGTCGGAATTTGAAGAGAAGGTAAGGCCGCCGAAGCCCGCCGCCGGCGGTGCGGAATTTCCGATGGGCAGCTTCGACTTCCGTGACGCGCTGCGGCTCGGCGAGGTGCAAGGCGATCATATCATGGTGCACTCGTCGCGCCAGATCATCGATTTCAATCCACAGACCGGCCAGCCACGCTGGAAGTTTTTCGACCCCAACGCATCCATTCAGAATCTGGTCGTCCATCACAACGGCGTCTGGTGTTCTCTCGATTCCGCGCAGCACTTCGTCAATCTTTCGCTCGCGGACGGTGCGATCACTTGTACCTACTCCAATCAGGGCGTCATGCAATCGAAATCCGTCGGGGAACGCATCGCGTTGATTTCCCAATTGCCCAAGGCGCAGAAGCCAGAGCCCGAGGAACAGGAAGAACTGACGGCTGGTTCGCTCACCAAGTTCGATCCACGAGCCGTGCTGGCAGCGGCGCAGGGCAAGGCGGTTCCTGTGCCACGCGGACCGACGGAGGACTATCGCGTGCAGTTTGTGTCGCCTACGGATGGACGGGTTGTTGGCGAAGGTTCGCTCTCCTTCTCCGGCTATCCGGAAGTGCAGTCGTTCGGTAACTCGTTGCTCATCAGCGCCGAGCACGATCTCGCCGTGTTCGGCAACGATGGGGTGCAGAAATGGAAAACGGAACTCCCGGCCAACTCGCGGGGCATCGCGGGTGGCGGCAAGCTGGTGGTCGTAACCAGCGAACAAGGAATCGTGGCCTTCGACGCCGACTCGGGAAAACAGAAATGGACCCGCACTGGTTTCAACGCGGGGAACGTGGTCATCGGCCCCGATGCTGGGGTTTACGTCACCATTTCTCTCGAGAAGAATGAAATCCAGCAGGGCGAGGCCAAGACATATTTCATTGCTGACATCCTCCGCGGGGGGATGGGCCATCCATTGCCGCCGTTCCGCGCGCTGGTGAAACTCGATCCGCAGACCGGCAAGACGCGCTGGGGAGTTCGCAATATCGGCCAGAAATTGTTCTTCGAGGGCGACAAATTGTTCGTGGTCGATAGGCTGGAGCAGACCAGTCTGCTCGCCAATCAAATCATGGTGGGCGGCCACAGCATCCAGTGTCGTTCCGCGCGCAGCGGAAAAGAGTTGTGGAGTTACGTCAAAACCGGCGACCTGTACGGCAGCGATGTTGCGAACGGCAAGGTGTTCATCGTGATGGCGGACGACCCGCCGAGTGGCCGCGAGCGCGTCTCCTGCAACTATCAACTTCAGGTGGTCGAAGCCAAATAAGGCTGCGCTGTCGGAGTCGGCATCGGATCAATCATTTCCGCGTCAGGATTGAAAAAGACGCCCCGCCACCGTACTCATCCCGCTAACCTTGGTGATCGTAATGTGCCGAGCAGGGTAGTGATACAATCTGGCCATAGCGGCGCTCCGCGAGCGTGGGATCATAGGTGTCAGCGGTCACACTCGATGCTAGGAAAGGCCGAGGGCTCTAGGCGGCAGACCGCCGCTACAACTTTCAAACTGCACCAGTATCCAAGCCGGGCGAGACTTGCCTCGGAGCGGTAAGTGCCTCATAATGCGAACGTGAGGCGCATGATGCGTAAACGCAGGGACGCATATCAACACTGTTGGCAGCAGAAGGGAAGCAATGATTCGCATAGCTGAAGACTCAGACATCCCGAAGATCGAACAACTCATGCGGTCAGAGCCGGGATTCTGGAATGACAGATGGCCGGAAGATGCTCTCCGCACAGCCATCAAGATCGCCGATGGCCTAGCGCTGGTTTGGGAAGAGCAAGGGAAGATCCTGGGATTTGTCTGTGCGCACAATCTTGGATTTCGAGGATATCTCAACGAACTGATCGTGAGCAAAGAAGCCAGAGGAAAAAACATCGGATCGGAACTCCTCAAACCAGTTGAGAAGGAGCTCCGATCTCAAGGCTGTCCGGTTGTGATATCTGACGTTTGGAAAACGGCAGAACCTTTCTATCGCAAGATGGGATGGTCCTCCCCGGATGTGATTCTCCTGGCAAAACGGACAAGCAAATGAAATCTGCCAACCAGCGGATGGAGCCTACTCGAAACCCGCGGGGCGGATTTCGAGCGGCCCATCCGTAACGTTGGGCAACAGGTCTTTACCACTATGAAAACGTTAGTTTTCGCGTCGCTCGCAGTGATTTGTTTCGCGATGAGTGGCTGCACCATCTATAAAGACGCCATCCGCACAACCGACGATTCATCTGCGTATGTCACGTTAATTCGTATTTCCGCCACCGTCGATGGCAGTGAGCGGTTTGTTTTCACACCTCACAGTGTGTGTTATGAGCACAAATTCTGGTCCCGCCCGACGAATGTGACATTTAACGGCGAACCCTGGACTGATCTTGACCACACGCCGCTGAGCTGGCCTAATTTGAGCCGCCACTTGGATTTGTCCAGAGCTTGGATTGTCAAACGACAAGGGCGTGACGTTATCGCACTCGAACACACGGCAAATGGATTTGACCTCTACCTTTGCGATTCGCCGAACGGGTCAGCATATTATGAAGTCATCATCGCTGTTCCACGGAGGGTTGCGCCGTCGCCTGACACCGCGCCGGAGCCAGGCACCGCGTCCTCTCGAGTTTTGGATTGAGCGACGAGATTTGGCGGTTCAGATGGCAAGCGAGAGCCCGCCGCCGTCCGCTTTCCGGTTAGTGGATTTGAACGATAGGTGATGCACTGGTGAAACGGACCGATCCATTTCGGTTGTTGGTACTGGCAGTTGCGACTCTCGCAGCCAGTATGCTCTGGATGCCGGCGGTCGCCGCGGTCTTGTCGCCGCAACCGTTGAACTTTGACCCATTTTTGGTTGTGGGCAGGGTTTGGTGGTCCGTTCAGCTTTTCTGTAGTGTCCTCACCGTGGCGCTCACGGTTGTTGCGGTCATGCGTGGGGATTTCATTTCGATTTTCGGATTTGCTTCCGCTCTCAGTGTATTCTTCGGTGCGCCAGTTTTGTTCATCGTGCTTCCGCGCGTTTTGTGATTCCGTACCTGTCAATTCGGTTCAGCCAACCACTTGGCCGCCCGCCCCAACTGCGTTGGGTCGAGACGGTGCAGAAAACTTTCCAGCACACAGTTCGCCATCCCATTCAAATTTGTCTGGGGGGCGACTCTTGGAACTGCTTTGCCGCGACCGGAGACGGCAAATGGACGAGGCTATATTTGCGCCCCAAACGCCGAAGGTAATTCGATTCAGGCGACGAAAGTTTGAACGATGTTCCGTTTCCCTTGTCTGAGGATACAGTTACTTTGTCTTGAGGTTGTGGCGGGTGGGTTAGAGGAACTGGGGTTCCAGTGGTCGAGCCCGAAAACCGTTAACCCCGCGGCTCTCGAGACACAGGACTGCAAATCTGAGGGCGGCGCATTCACAGGAGTGCGCCGCTTTCGTATGGTCAAATCTCGTTTGTCTTTCCCACGCCGAGTTCGTATACTGGGGAGCACTTTCAACAAGGGAGGCCACTGAAATGAAACGTTTATTCCTTGCCTTTGGGATTCTGTCATTAGGTCTGGCTCTTATTACCGGCTGTGCCTCATCGTCGCCAAGCCAGGCTCGCAAGTCGTCAACCAACGTTGCCCCGGCAGCGCCCCCAGAGACGCCACAGGCGGCTCCGCCACCGCCCGCGGCTTCGGTGTACACGCCGCCGGTCGCCGTATCGCCGTCCGAACCCGCCGCCACGTCGGAACAGAATCGGGTCGTCGAGTTCAAGATCAAGGCGCCCGATGCGAGCAAGGCGTACCTGGCCGGCGAATTCAACGACTGGAGCGAGACGGCCCTGCCGATGACCAAACAGACCGATGGCGTGTGGATGGCATCCGTCGCTTTGAAGCCGGGTCGTTATCAATACAAGTTTATCGTGGACGACAAATGGACGCCGGATCCGGACAACCCGGATCAAACGGACGACGGCTACGGCGGATCCAATTCTGTCGTGAACGTTCCCGAGCCCGGCAATTCTCACTAACTCTGGGGCTGTACTGCGGCTGCTGAATCGAGCTCATCTCGATGACGCCTTCAGTCCGCGATAATTGAGTGTTGCATTGGACAAATCGAGCGGCCGGCTTCGGTCGTCAACATCCCTTACAATTTCCCTGAATCGGATCGTGCAAACGCTATTGAGACGTTTCTTTATTGTCGGGAGAGGCCGATCGCTTTCCATCCTCTGTACCGAACAGGAAGAGCCCTAGTGTTGCGCGCCTTGAGCCGGCCCCACTTTCAGTTGTTGCGCCAGACGAAGATGCTCCTCCAGCACCGGCAACGTCTGCTTGGCGAATTGCCTCAAGTCCGGATCCTGTAAGGTTTGAGATGCCTCTTGAAACATCTGAATGGCCTCGCGGTGATCGCGAATGGCGTCTTCCTTTGCGGTCTCGGCGAAGTCCGTGGCCGAAAGACTCTGGAGCGCATCCAGTTCTTTGCGCTCCTTCGCATTCGGCTCGGTGGCGACGGTCACACCCTTTTCCAACGCGATCCGTGCCAGCTTTTCGTTGGCCAGCGTGTGATCCCTAATCAACCGATTCCCATAATCCTTCAACGCCTGGCTCTGAGCCTTTTGTGTCAGCAGTTGCCCGAATTCGACCTCAGCTTGTCCCGAACTGGACGCCTCGTGCACAAACGACACGTCGCCCGAGGAGAGTTTTGTTCCAACGGCGGGCAGCGCGTTCCCGGTGACCGCGTGTGCTGGGAAGCCCGTGGTCGCCAAAATCGCTGCCGTCGCCAAGGCGGTGACGATGAGTTCTCGTTTCATATTCGCGACTCCTTTACGCGACTACCGTAGTAGCAGGCCGCAAACGGCTCAATCAGCGGAAGTGCCCAAACTTGACTAGGACAAATTCTTTGAGGGAACCGGCGATTAAGAGAACGGCTCTGATTATTTCGCTCGTTCGTCGCCGTAAATGACGCCGCGTCCGCTGGTGGCAAAATAAACGCGGCCGAAGATGCGCGGGTCGCCCGTCACGCGGCTGATCATCCCATACTGGTGCTGATCGTCGTTGATACGAATCCAGTTCTTCCCGGCGTCGTCGGAACGGAAAAGACCTTGTTGGGATCCAATTGTCCCGTCCAGATAAAGCGCGGGGAATGTTTCTCCGGCGGCGGCTTTGCCAAAACCGAGGGAATCCGCCGCCTTCACGTTTTCCAACCTCGTGAAGCTGGTGCCGCCATTGGTAGAATGATAAAGCCCGTTGTCGCGCCAAGCCAGCCACAGATCGCCTTCCTTGCCGGGCGTGACCGACAAGGCATGAAAGCGGGCCATTCCAAAGCCGACTTCCTCTTGCGACGGCAGTGATGCGCTGGTTTCCTCAAAACTAACTGCGCCGTTGGTGCTTGTGAGAAGTTTTCCCACGGCCGGATCGAACGCGTAAAAGCGCAACGGATTCACGGCATCGGCCAGTACGCGAAAACCACGGGAGAGCCCTGCGCAAGCCGTCCAATTCGTTCCACAGTTGACCGAGAAACTGGGGACGCTGCGCCGGGGCGTCCACACAATCGTTTTCGCATCAGAAGAGATGGCAATCGTGCCGGCGCCGTAGCTATCGGGCGGATCTTGGCCGAGAGCGGTCCAGTTCTTTCCCCCATCGAAAGAAATCGCTGCATGCGTCTCGCTGTTTCCACTGGTACCCGTGCGCACGATTGTAGATGGCATGTTCGCGGCGAATGCCAAATCTTCCGTGTTGCCGAAATGTGCACCCGCAAAGGTTCCTTGGGGCGGGGACTGATCGAAATTGTCGTGTCGAAAACCGTCGATGTCGCCCAGACCGCTCAACAAATGCGCGCCCTCCGGCGGACTGATCAGCGCCAGCGGAACAGTTTCCTCCAAACCATCATCGCAAAAAGTCCACGCGGTTGGTTTTCCCGCATCGGCCTCGGTCAGATTCTGGCATCCCCAGATTCCGTAGCCGGTTGTGAACAAGATGTGGTTGGAGGCAAACGGATCAACCTGCACGCTGCCCATCCAATGCGGAACGCGACTCTTGGTGTACGGCGCGCTCGAATAATCCCACGTCGCGTTTTGCAGCAGCGCCGTCCAACTCGCGCCACCATTGGTGCTGCGGAAGATTTCGTCGTGTGGATGCCAGCGCCCGAACGTGGTCACGACCACAGTCGCCGGATGTTTCGTGTCTACCGTAACGGCGCCATAACCGAATGGTTGATTGTCGTCCGGCGACTTGAGCGGCGTGATGTTCGTCCACGTGTTGCGATGCGTGTTGAATTTCCAAACCGCGCCATCGGTCATGGCGGTGGGCCCGGCTTCCTTGCCGTAAGTTAAATACATGATTCCGTCGGAGGAAAGCACGGCGTGATTCGGCCGTAATCCGAGCGGCTGCTGGGGAACCGGCTGCCAATTCATTCCCCCGTCATTACTGCGGAAGAAATTCGTCTGCGTCGTGGAGACGCCGGCATAAATCGTCGGTGTCGGCTTGCCGGCAACGCCGCTGTGTGGATCGAATTGGACAAATACGATTCCAATCTCCGGGGGCGTCCAACGGAAACGAAATCGCCGCGCGTTGGCCATCAGTTCCGGTGGCGGCAATTCCGTCGTGTCGATCTTCGGGAATTTGTACAGCGGACTCCACGTGGCGCCGCGGTCCGCGCTTTTCCACAAACCGTCGTGGCGCGAACCGAAGAAAAGAATCCGGCCGTCGTGGGGATCAACCGCAAGGCGTTCGCCGTTGAACCGGCCGGGTTCGTTGCCGCCCATTTTGAACGGGACCTCCGTCACCTGCCAGGTTCGTCCGCGGTCGTCAGAACGTAGAATCGCCGCGCGCGTACGACGGTAAATGCCGGCGGCGAGGTACAGGCGCTGACTGTCCGACGGGTCAACAGCAAAGCTTTCGATGCCGGTGAAGTCGATTCCCTCCACCCAATCGGTGAGCGGGATCCATTGTTGCGTCGAAGCATCCCAGCGATAGGCCCCGCCCACGTCGGTGCGGGCGTAGACCAAATTCTTCTCTTGCGGGTGGAAAAGAACACCGGTCACAAACCCGCCGCCGCGGATGACCACGTTTCTCCAGACGTAGGGCGGATGGTTGGTTTGCGTGCAAAGCGCCGCTGGAGTGGCCAGAAGCAAGCCAATCAGCAGGACGGCTCTTGAACCCGAACCGCAACTGCGCATCAATTCTTGCCGTCCTTTGCCGTCCGCTGGATTTTCCAGGTCACCTTGCCGGCCAGCGGATCGTGGACCATTTCGAACTGGCTGCCGCGCTTCTTCAGTGAGATTTCCCGCAGCACGTTGTCCGAAGGCAGGCAAATCAAACCTTTGGCGGTCGGGGAATTGTGGGCGAAAGCGACCAGTTCCAATTTCGACCAATCCATTTGCGCGGTGGACTGCGCCAGTGCGATTTCCGGAAGGGCGGTGCCGTCGCGAACGAGAAGAACGGCGGGAATGTTGCCGGCTTTCATTTTTTCCCAGCCGCTCGCATAACTCTGACTGGTTTGAAAATCGATCCAGTTACCCGGCGGTAGATAAACGTTTCGCTCGGTTTCGTTTTCGTGCAGGAGCGGGGCGACGAGCAGGCTCGAACCGAGGAGATATTCATCGTCCACCTGCCATGAACCGGGGTCTTCGGGAAACTCGATAAACAGCGCGCGCACCATTGGCAGGCCGTGCTCGGAGGAATCTTTGGCCTGGGCATACACGTAAGGCATGAGCCGGTATTTCAGTTCATCGATCTCGCGAAATTGATCTTCGAACTCTTTGCCGTAAAGCCACGGTTCCTTTGGTGCGATGCCGTGGCAGCGCGAATGCGAGCTCAACATGCCGAATGCCAGCCAACGCAGAAACAGATCCTTGTCCATGTTCGCCACCGATGTCGCCGTGAACCCACCGATGTCGTGACTCCAGAAGGAAAAACCGGAAAGGCCGAACGAAAGTCCCCCGCGCAATTCCGCCGCCATGCCGGAATCGGTGCTTTCGGCGTCTCCGCCCCAATGGATGGGATAGCGTTGGCTGCCGGCCCAGGCGCTGCGCGCCCAGACGATATTATCGCCCGTGACCTGTTTCGTGATATCGGCGACGGCCTTGTTGTAGCGGAGCGGATACAAATTGTGCTCGTAGAATCCGCTGCGGCGGTCGGCGTAAATGCCGTTGGCGGGCGCGGCTTCGCCAAAGTCCACCTTGATGGCGCTGACACCGATTTTCAACAGGCCGGCCAGCTTGTCCTGATACCATTCGACGGTTTTCGGATTGGACAAATCCAGCACGGCGTCTTCGTAGGGCAGGTTTCCCTTGCCGTCGCGCACGACGAGATTTTTCTCCACGAGCTCAGAGAACAGCTTGTTCTTCGGCACGAAATATGGGAGTTGCCAGCAGGAGACGCGAAAGCCGTCGGCTTTCAGATCGGCGAGCATTTTCTTCGGGTCTTTGAATCGCGTGGTGGAAAACTCGTAATCGCACTGCCAATCGGTTTCGAACCAGCCGGTATCGAGGTGCAGCACGTCGCAAGGGATTTTGTCCTCGCGCAGTTTCGCGGCGATGTCACGGATCTGTTTTTCGGCGTTGTACGTGCAACGGCTCATCCACAGTCCGAACGACCACAGGGGCGGCAGCGGAGATTTACCGGTCAGCTTGGTGTATTCGTCCAAAATGTCTTTCGGTGAGCCGAGAAAAACGAAAAGATCCAATTCGTCATCGCCCACCATCAGCGAATTGACGCCGCTGAAGGCGCGGCCAAAGTCGCAGGTGATGGGCGAACTGGTGTGCAGGAACATGCCGTAGCCGCGGCTGCTCATGAAAAACGGAATCGGCTTGTACATGCCGGGGTTTTGAATGCCGTTGGCGTCATCGGTCCAGAGCACGACCTTTTGTCCGCGTTTATCGAGCCGGGTGAACGACTCGCCGCAACCGAAAATCTTTTCGCCGGGGGCGAGAGTGAACGCCGCGTCGAAACTGCGCGAATAATCCGCGCGCCGCACGAACGAAAACGGCAGAATGGGCGTGAACGAGGTCTGATTGTCATCCGCATGATCGGTGGCGGTCAGCAATTGGCCGTTGGCGTCGCGGAGTTCAATGTGCCACGGATTTTCGCGGATGGTGATGGAACCGAACGGGCTGGTGTAGCAATGGCCGCCCTCCACTTTTTTGTATTGCCATGAGTCATCACGCGGCACCGGACCGGCCAGCATGAGTTCCTCAACAGGCGGATGCACCTGTGGCCCACTGATAAAGCGCAGCCGAATGGTTTTCGGCGAAACAAATTCGATGGAAAACGGCAGCGTGGGATTGGCGGCGTATTGATTGTCGGGAAACTCGTTGGGTAGCGCCGGCTTGATGATGGCCAGATCGTTATCGAACGCATGGCGCACGGCATACTGGGAGCGTTGGTAGACGATTTCGCCCTGGTGCGTTCCGGGATCAAAATTCGCCAGATGGTCGGCGAGATAATAGAAGTTTTCCAGACTGCGAAAGTCGCTGCTCACGTCCACGGGATCGTTGAGCAATGGCGGGATGGCGGCTTGGGCGTTGAACAACCAAAGAGTTGCGCCGAGACAAACTCCGATGCGGAAGCTGCTGCTTTTCATTGATCGTCCTTTCCCCTTGCTGCGGAACAACGGCCCAAGTCTTGTCATAGGGGGCCTTGCCGGTTCAAGGATGAAATATAGAAGCCGACTCGTTTTTCCTGTCACCTTTTCGTAGACTCATCGTCATGTCCGGTGAGATGAGAGCGATTCACGCAATCGATACACTGGATGACGCGCGGCTGGTCGAGCTTTCGCGCGGGGGCGACCGCGAGGCGTTTGGACGCATTGTCGAGCGGTACCAATCGCTAATTTGCGCGTTGACCTATACGGCGTGCGGGAACCTGCCAGCCAGCGAAGACCTGGCGCAAGTGACGTTCATCACCGCGTGGTGTCAGTTGAAGACCCTGCGCGAGCCGAACAAACTCAAATCGTGGCTGTGCCGCATCGCCCGCAATGTTACCACGGATTCCTATCGACAACGCCAGCGCACACCGACTGCGAATGCCGAAGCCCTGGAGGAATCTGCTAACGTTCCCGCGGACGCGATTACGCCGCGCGACAAGGTGATCAGCCGGGAGGAACAAGCCATCCTGTGGCGCGTGTTGGAGGGATTACCGGCGACGTATCGCGAACCGCTGGTTCTGTTTTACCGGCAAGAACAGTCGGTGGCCGAAGTGGCCGACGCCTTGGAACTTTCCGAGGACGCGGTGAAGCAACGGCTCGCGCGCGGACGCGCGATGTTGACCGAACAGGTTGCGCAGTTTGTGGAAACCACGTTGAGCAGGACCGGGCCGACGCAGGCGTTCACCATGGGCGTGCTGGCGGTGTTGCCAGCCGGTCCAGCGACCATGCTGGGCGTCGGCATGTCGGGGAAGAGCTCGGCCGCGGCCAAGTCGGGTTTTCTGGCGGCATGGGTGGCGCCCTTTATTGGAATTGCTGCCGGCGTCGTGGCCCAATGTCTGATCATCCGCGCCATCACGCCCGACCGCAAACTGCGGGTCAAACGGACCGTACAACTCATCGTTGGTTGGATTGTTCTGATGGGAGTTGCCATCGCCGGACCGAATGCCATGCTTTCCTTGGGACATCACTTTGAGTGGAGTAACCGGACTCGTTTTGTTGCGATGGCGGGCTTTTGGTGGTGCTACTGCATGGGCCTACAGACTTTGGCCATTGTCGGGTTTGCCCATATCCTCGGCATTAGTCAACAGAACGGGAAGGCCCGCGAAACTCCCCGGCCGGCCATGACGGCGATGAGGCCGGGCACACTCGCGGTGGTGGTAGCAGGCGCTCATCTGGCACTCTTTTCGTGGCTGGTTCGTCTGGCATGGCGTGCTGATGACTTGATGGCGGCCGCAACGATCGCGGGAATGATGGTGGTGCTGGGCATTTCGGCCTTCTTCAATACTCGCGGCAAAACCGGAGCTGCCCTCGCGCGAGCCGCCAGCGCTCATATGGCTGTTTGTGGCACAGTGATGCTGGTGACATTGAATCTGCGATTGGATGTATGGGTGGCGTCGGCGTACGGAGTTACCGTTGCCGAAGCACACCGTCTGCAACCCGTGTGGATTGTTCCTCTGCTCACGTTGGCCTTCCTCATCTGGAGCGGAGCGGTCGTGGCCTTGACCAAATCCGAAAACGTTGCTCGATTTCTTCGAAAATCAGCCCTCTAAACAAGGCTGCCCTGGAATTTGGGTAGCTGCGCTCGTGGCAATCACAAGATCTGGAAAATGTCGTTCGCCAACCTCTCGGAGAGTCTGCGTAGTTTGCGTTTTGCCCATGGCGTCTATGTCACCTCTTCTGTCTTTCCCGGTACTTATGCGGTGCTATGATAACAGCCAAGAAAATGCCTGCGGCAGGGGACAACGACGCACAACTGGTCGAATGGAGCCTGACAGGTGATCGCGACGCATTCGCTCGGATTGTTGAACGCTATCAATCGCTGGTCTGCTCGATCACCTATGGCGCGACCGGCAGTTTGACCCTGAGCGAGGATCTCGCCCAGGAAACCTTCGTCACCGCCTGGAAACAGCTTTCGGAATTGCGTGAGCCGACGAAGCTGCGGGCCTGGTTGTGCGGCATCACCCGTTTTTTGATCGGCAAAGAACTCCGGCGACAAGGCCACGAACCGGTTCACGCTGCCGAGCCACTGGAGGCGGTTCAGGAACCGCAGGCGCCGGAACCGTCTCCATCGGCACGGGCCATCAGCCGCGAAGAAGAAGCGATTCTCTGGCGCGCGCTGGAACAGATACCCGACACCTACCGCGAACCGCTGATTCTGTTTTACCGTGAACAACAATCGGTGGAGCGCGTCGCGCAGGAGTTGGAGTTGAGCGAGGATGCAGTGAAACAGCGGTTATCGCGCGGGCGCAAGCTGTTGACAGAAGAAGTGGCTGCGTTTGTGGAAGGAACTTTGAAGCGTTCTGGACCAAACAAGACGTTCACGCTCGGCGTGCTAGCGGCGTTGCCAGTGCTGTCAGTTTCGGCCAAGGCGGCGGTGGTGGGCTCGACAGCGGCAAAGGGGAGTGCCTTGGCGAAGTCAGCCGCCTCTATTGGCGTGGCCGGGGCGATTCTCGGCCCCATCATCGGGGTTCTGGGAGGCTGGTTTGGCACGAAAGTTAGCATCGAGAATGCGCAGTCGCCACGCGAGCGCCAGTTCGTAGTCAAGATGGCAAAGATCACCTGGACGCTGGCCGGGTTGCTGTGCCTGGCAGTGTTCGCATTCGTCTTGTTTTCAGACCGCTGGTGGAAGACGCATCCGGTTCTGGTCACCACGGCGTTTATCGGCGCGGGATTCGCGTACACGGCGGCTCTTGGAGGTCTGATCTTCTGGGGCAATCGCACACAGCAACGCATCCGCCGGGAAGAGGCGGCGAAATTGCCGCCTGGCACGTTGCCTCGCGCGCAAAGGATTGTTTTTCAGCCGGTGGAATATCGCAGTCGTTGGACACTGTTGGGATTGCCGCTGATCCACATCCTGATGGAATGCAAACAAGATGGCCGGCTGGTTCCAGCCAAAGGGTGGATCGCTGTCGGCAATGTTGCGTATGGCGCATTATTCGCCTGTGGCGGTGTCGCGGTGGGCGCGGTGAGCGTGGGCGGCGCGGCAGTAGGACTGGTGGCCCTTGGCGGGATAGGGCTTGGATTGGCAAGCTTCGCAGGTTTGGCTCTGGGCATCTGGGCGCTAGGAGGCGCGGCGGTCGGATACGTCGCCTTCGGAGGTTGCTCAATGGCCAGGCTGGCCGCGAGCGGGGGAACGGCGGTCGCCCGCGAGTTTGCGGTCGGCGGAGCGGCGTTCGCGCAGCACGCCAACGACTCAGTCGCCCGGGCGTTCATGCAGAGCAATTCATTCTTCACTCATGCCAAGATGCTAATGAACAATGCCATGTTCTTAATCTGGCTGCCGATCGGATTGGTGCTGGTGCAAATCTCCCGGGCGAGACGGCAGCGTGGCTCGTAAGATAATTGGTTTCTTGCTTTTCTGTTAGAACCGAGAGATAAGGCGCTTTGCAAAGGAGAACAAACTCCATGAAGAAGAACATTTGGGTCGTCGTATTGGTTATCGCAGTGGCGGCGCTGGCAGTCGTAGTGACGAAGCAGCACCGGCAAATGGCGCAGATGAAGGAACAACTGGTGTCCGCCACCACGGAGAAACCGAAGGCGTCGCCAGTTCCCGCGCCCGTCGTGGAAGTAAAGGAGCCCGTGTCGGAAGCGAAACCGGCGGAACCAGCGGCCTCACCGGCACCACCGGAGACTGCCACGAATACCAGCGCGGGGACGTCGAGCAACTACTTCGCCGGGCTGGCCAAGATGATGAAGAATCCGCAGATGAAAGAGATGGTGCGAGCCCAGCAGAAGGTGATGCTGGATCGTCAGTACGGTTCGCTGTCCAAATATCTGAATCTGCCGGCGGAGCGGATGGACGCGCTCAAAGAATTGCTTGCGAACCGGCAAATGGCGCTGGTCGATTCCGGCATGACGATGATGACTGGTTCCGATTCGGAAAAGAAACAGGCCCTGGAAGACAGCAAGGCCATCAAGGCCGATTACGACAAGCAGATTCAGGATCTTCTCGGCCCACAGGATTATCCGGTGTTCCAAGATTACGAAAAGACGCTCAACGAACGTATGTCGGTGCAGATGTTCAAGGACGCCCTGCCGGCCTCAGATGCGTTGACCGATCAACAGGAGGACAACCTGATTGCCGCGATGTATCAAGAGCGCCAGGCCATGCCGTCTTCTTCGCTGATGAACAACCAGAATCAGGACCCGTCGCAATTTTCGGAGGAACACATCGCGGAACTCGAAAAGCAGTTGCAGGAATTGCAGAAGAAATATACGGACCGGGCGGCAGGAATTCTGACGCCGTCACAACTGGAACAATTCACCAAGTGGCAGGAGCAGTTCAGCAACATGCAATTGGCCGGGCTGAAAATGACCGCCGCCATGTTCGGTAACAAGAGCCCGTCACAAACGCCGCCTGCCACGCAAAACACGACTCCGTGAAAGGCTTCGCGGTTCTGTGAGATGTGATTTGCCCTTGCCGCCGGAAAAGCTCCGCCTGATTCAGCCGAATTACACATTGCGCGAAGCATTTCTCGCCTTCCGGGCCGAATTCCCAGCGGGTGAAGAAGTTCCCGGTTTGGCGAGCATGAAGACCGGAGATTTCGACACAGATGTTCACGATGCTTTGAACCACGCCCAGGGAATCGGTCTCGCCGACGGTTGGGTACCTGCGCACACTTTCTGGCTGGTGCGAAACGAGACGGCCATCATCGGCGTACTTCAGATTCGCCACTCGTTGACGCAGTTTCTGGAAGCCGAAGGCGGGCACATTGGTTATTCGGTTCGCCCGTCGGAGCGCGGCAAAGGCTACGCGACTCGGATGTTGGCAATGGCTTTGGACGAAGCGCGACGCTTGGGACTGAAGCGTGTGTTGATTACTTGCGATCAGAGAAACGTCGCCTCGGCCAGGGTCATCCAGAAAAACGGTGGACGGCTGGAAAATGAAGTCGTCTCCCGAGTGCCGGGCCGCATATATACCCAGCGGTATTGGATTGAATTGTGAATTGCCATCTCGACCGGCCTGGCATAATGCGAACCGGCCGTGAGCGTGCCAGTTTGACTTGTAACAATTCCTGCCCTGTGGTGTCTTCCTTGTGAGGGATGCAAATCGAAGCCACCACGATTGCCCATCAAGACGAGCAGGCGGTCGAAGCCGTGCGGCGCGGCGACGCGGAGCGGTACCGCGAACTCGTCGAACGTTACGAGCGCCGCGTGTTCGCCGTAGCGTGGAGCCGATTGGGCGATGCCGCGCTCGCCGAAGAAGCCACTCAAGAAGCGTTCATCCGGGGCTATCGTCATCTGGCATTGTTATCCGACGGCACAAAGTTTTCCGGATGGATCAGCAGTATTGCGCGCCATGCAGCCATCGGACTTGGATTGCGGCATCGGCGCGAACTGAACAAGCGCGAGCGTTGGGCCCTGGAGCAGCCCACGATGGCCGAGCCGGCGGGTGAACAATCCGAAGCTTGTCCTCCAGAGACATTGCGCCAGATGTTGGCCGAGCTTCCCGCAGTCCACCGCGAGTGTTTGGTCCTGTTCTACCTCGAAGGCAAAAGCGGGATCGAGGCGGCGGCGTCCTTGGGGATTTCGGAAGCGGCCTTGCGCGTGCGGTTGCACCGGGCCCGAGCCGAGATGCGTGAAAGATTGGAGGAACATTTGGGCAAATCGCTCGAACGACTCCGGCCGACGCGGTCAGTCGTGCCGGCCGTCATGGCCGTGGTGCTGTCGCCCTCGGTGAAGGCAGCCGGCGGAAGCGCGACCATTTTGTCGGTATTGGCGAAGGTGTTGCCGCTGAAGTTTGTCGGGGTGTTGTTCGGCTTCCTGACTGCGGTACCGACGCTGGTGTTTGCGTGGTGGATGGAACGGCTCGAAGAACGCAATTACGTCGACGCCGGCGGATTTCGCGCGCAGTTGCATCGGAAACACAGTCGCCGCCAGATGTGGGGCCTTGGTCTCGGCATGATGGTCGCGACAATCGTCGCCGTGTGCGTGGTGTTTATGGTTGTCCGGCACCAGTCGGCTGGGTTGAGATTCTTCTATCTTGTGATGGGCGTGGTTTACCTGTTATGGATCTTGGCCTCGGGGCGCGCGCATCGCTTCGACCGCAGCCGCCTCCAGGTGACCAATTTTCTGTTCGGACTCGGAGTCGGGGTTGGAGCGTTGTTGGCCGGATTGGGCGTGATTTCCCCCACTGGATTCGCCCTTATCTTTGCCTTGTGCATGTTCCCAGCCGCATTTGGGTTAACCGACCGGCCGTTGCGAATGGACTACAACCTGTTTCTGCGGGCGACGCAAGGAATGTTGGGCAAGCCGGCTGAGTTGGCGGAGCAACAACCTTCAGTGCAGCTTGATACTTCCCGGCTGCGTGAGTTTGCCGGCTTCCTCTGCGCGCGCCGGTTGGCGATGATGTTCAGCCGGTGCCCTGCGAATATTCCGATGCCGCTGCCGGGTACCGATGCGGTCGGCGTCGCGGTGACGCAATCGCGCGGGGAAGGACTCATCGTGCCCATGGTGCCGGTCAACGCGAATTGGCGCGGCGGCCTCAAAGCGGTGCGTCGGCCCGGCTCGTTCTTGACGCTATCACCTGACGCAACCGTCTCCGCGCACCTCAGCGCCAAAGACGAACAGGAATTGAAAGGATTACTGGCGTCCTCAACGCAGTCCCACTCCGAATTGGAAGCGCGCGTGGCTGGCGCCGTCGAAAATGCTTGGCGATGTTTTCGCGAAGGCAATGTCACGGCTGCCGAACAGGTGTTGGGACAGGGAACGGAATCCAAAATCTTCATCAAGCCGACATCACGCACTTGGGCGACGCGCGGGTGGATGATTTTCACGCTGGCGGTGGCCACGTGGATGTTGGCGATGGCCTTGCGGTCGCTCCTCAAATAGCGGAAGATGCCGCCCGTTGAAACCAACGCAGCATCTGAACAAACCCTCCGGCGCGATGGACAATGCGTTCGCCGCGACGCGTTGGACGGTGGTGCTCACTGCTGGTCAGCGATCGTCGCCGCAGGCGGGACGGGCGCTGGAGGAATTATGTCGGACATACTGGTATCCGCTGTACGCCTACGTGCGCCGGCGCGGCTATGAATCACACGAAGCGGAAGATCTGACTCAGGAATTCTTCGCCCGTCTCTTGGCGAAGAATTACCTGGCCAACGCAGCGCGCGAGAAAGGCAAGTTCCGTTCGTTTCTCCTGGCGTCTCTCAAACATTTCCTCGCCAACGAATGGGACCGGGCACATGCCCAAAAACGTGGTGGTGGCCAGACACTCGTCTCGCTGGACGCTGAGACGCGTTACCAGCATGAATCAGTTGATGAAGCCAGCGCCGACAAATTGCTCGACCGGGCGTGGGCGGTCGCTTTGCTCGATCAAGTGCTTGCACGCTTGGAGGCGGAGAGCGACCCGAAACAATTTACCGCATTGAAACCGTTTCTCACGGTGGACAAGGAGACGATTCCGTATGCCGAAGTGGCCGGCGCGCTGGGCACGACCGAAGGCGCTGTGAAAGTGGTCGTCCACCGCTTGCGCAAGCGTTACCGGGTGCTATTGCGCGAAGAAATCGCCCATACCGTTGCTAGCCCCGCAGAAATCGACGAGGAAATCCGCCATCTTTTTGCGGCATTTGGTCCGTAACCTTCCGGCGGTTTTGCTTCTGTAACTGGTGGAAGCAATAAGGTAGAAAGGACTTCTTGACCATGCCTGAAGAGAAGCGATGCCCGGAATGTGGAGCGGTCCTGCCGATGGATACCCCTCAAGGATTGTGTCCGGCTTGCCTGTTGAAGCGCGGCTTAGCGACTGGTAGTTCGGTTTCCGCGTCGGATCAGGGAAAACGCACGGAGTATGTGCCTCCAACGCCAGACGAACTTGCCCGGTATTTCCCGGAGTTGGAGATTGTCGAGCTAATTGGCCGCGGTGGCATGGGTGCGGTTTACAAGGCTCGGCAGAAGCGGCTCGACCGGCTTGTTGCGCTGAAAGTGCTACCGTTCTCGGTCAGCCGCGACCCGGCATTCGCTGAGCGGTTCATTCGCGAGGCCAAGGCGTTGGCCCGGCTCACGCATCCCCACATTGTCACCGTCCACGACTTCGGCCAGAAGGATGGACTCTTCTATTTTGTGATGGAATTCGTGGACGGCTTGAATCTTCGCCAATTGCTCGACGCGGCGAAGATCTCACCGAGAGAAGCGCTGGCGATTGTGCCGCAGATTTGCGACGCGCTGCAGTACGCCCACGACAAGGGCATCGTCCACCGCGACATCAAGCCCGAGAACATCCTGTTGGCGAAAGACGGCACGGTGAAGATCGCCGATTTCGGCTTGGCGAAACTGGTTGGCCTCGAAGCGAAGGACCTCACGATTACCGGCAAAGGCGATGTGATGGGCACGCCGCATTACATGGCGCCGGAACAAGTCGAACATCCGCAAGACGTCGATCACCGCGCCGACATCTATTCGCTCGGTGTCGTGTTCTACCAAATGCTGACCGGCGAATTGCCTCTGGGTAAATTCGCGCCGCCTTCCCGGAAAGTTCAAATTGATGTGCGGCTCGACGAAGTCGTCCTCCGCGCGTTGGAAAAGGAACCGGAGCACCGGTACCAGCACGCGAGCGACGTGAAAACGCAGGTGGAAACGATCGCGCAAACTGAAGGACAAAAGATCGAAAGTCGAAGATCGAGAATTGAGGCGCACCTTTGCGGAACGGCCATCGCGGGCGCTTGTTTGATACCGTTGTTTCTTGGTTCCGCATTTTTCTGGGACTTCGGCCATCTCGGCGGATTGCGGGCGCTTGTGGGCGTAGTGGTGTCTAGCCTGGGATTTGTTGCCATTCTCGGCACTACCATCCTTGGCTGGGTTGCCGTCTCGCAAATCCGCCGCTCGGAAGGCCGTCTTTATGGAATGTGGCTGGCGCTGACCGATGGCTTGCTGGGTCCCATCTTGCTTCTGGATATTCTGATTCTGCTCGGTCTGCTTCTGACGAACAAACTCATTAACGTTGGGATTTTGGCCAAATGGTATCCCGACCTTCAGGAACACGCATTTCTTAATGTTCCGCATTCCTTGATCTGGCTCTTGATCGCAACCGCTGCCGTAACAGCGGTTGATTACGCGCTCATCCGCCGTGTCTGGCGCGTAGTGAACAAGCCGATTGCCGCTCCCGTGCCCCCAGTTCAGAAACCCGACCGTTTCTGGCGTTGGCTTGCCGTCACCGTCGTGGCTTTGATTGCCAGCCCATTCGTCATCGGTGCGTTGCTAGTGATTCTGACCCCTCTGTTTTTAATGTTTTTTGAAGGGCGTGAACGGGCGCAACGAGTGAACCAGCAAAACGCGCAACACGCTGCAGCAATGCCTCAGCAGCAGGTACTCGCAGAATTTAATTGGTCCAAACTAGCGGCGGAGGGGCGCATCCTCGGTGGCGTGCCGGTCACGGTCGATGGCCGTACCGCGCTGAAGATCGAAAACACCAACAACGCGCCGCTGCAACTGACGCTGTTCAAGATCGAGAACCCGCCAATCACTTGCCGGACGTACGCCGTGTCAGGCGAGATCAAATACGAAAACGTCGAAGGAGACGGCTATCTGGAGATGTGGAATGATTTCGCAGCGGCTGGCAGATTCTTCTCCCGCACACTGGGGCCTGCCGTCTCCGATCCAACGGGCAAAATTACCGGCACGTCCGGTTGGCGGACGCTCCTTTTGCCATTCAATCGCACCGGCACGACGAACGCCCCGACGCGTCTGGAGATAAACATCTTCCTGCCGGGCCGCGGTGTGGTGTTCTTAGGACCAATGAAGCTGGTGCAACCTGTAGAACCGACGGACGCCGGCGTTAGGCCAACTGCGAGTGTGCCAGCCTTCGGCCCGGTGACCGAGCGGGTGCTGGATAACGCGTTAGCCTTGGATTCGGGCAGGACAGGAATCTCGCCGCTGCCCGTGTTTGGTGTGGCAAACGGTGGGAAGGATCGGCTTTTGGAAAACATCGTGACCATCGAGCAGGCGGGCTGGGATGTGATTCAAGATACTCCTGACACCGTCCTGGTTTTAGGCATGAAAGTCTTGCCCCTCACCGCCGCTCAGTGGGACACTTGGAGTCCGCAACAAACTGTTAAGGAGATCGGGCGCACCGCCGTTCAGGTATTTGTTCAATTCAGGCCGGAGGCGATTGGTTTGGCCGGTATCCCCGCGACTTATGCCGTTCAAACCCGGGAAGGCGTGATCGGCCTTGTGCAAATCACCGGCTTCACTGCCAACCCGCGCCACGCGAGGATTCGCTACAAGCTGGTGCGCAATTCCACCGACTCATCTACATCGACCACGGTGTCGCCGGTGGCGCGGCAAACTGCCGAACTTGAATTCCGCCTTGTTGCGGCAGAGGGTGACACCCATACGCCTGCCGACGAATTGGCCGATCCCAATGACCGCACCGGGCAGACAAAGTTGCGTGTCTTGAAGGAAGTTTTGCTAGACAGTTCTGCTATCGCCGGTGCCAACCTCGGAGTGAATCAGTATCCGTCCGACGCGAAAGTGATGAGCATTACGCTCAATAACGACGCCGTGGCGAAATTCGCCGACATCACCGCGGTCAATATTGGTCACAAAATGGCCATTGTCTGGCGCGGGCGGGTCCTGAGCGCCCCGGTGATTCGCGCGAAGATCGCCGGCCCGGCGGTCGAGGTGACGGGAAAGCTGAGCGACGCTGAATGGCAAGTGTTGCTCGATTTGCTAAACTTCAAACCCGCGCCATCGACAACGAATCAGACAACCAAGCGCGCGGAAGTGTCCCCAGCCGCGCTCGCCGAACCGCCGGTGCTCCGATTTCTTGCCTGGCAGGACGAATGGAAAACCGATCAGCCCGGCGCAGCGCGGCATCCCGATGGTTCGCCGGTGACGGACGCAACGGAACTGAGCTGGCTGCGACAAGTTCATCCGTGTGGCATGGACGTGAGCCAACGTCATCTCAGTCCGGAACCGCGTTTCCTGCACCTGTGGTTTTCGCATCCGTTGTTTGGTCAGACGAGTTTGAATGAAGTCACGCTGCTGGATGACACGGCCAAACCGATTCCACTCGGCGCAGATGGCTCAATGGCCCGTATGGCGCGAGGCGCGTCCGAGCCAAACGGAGATCTCGGCTGGCTCACCGACACATTGAGCCCTGGCGAAGGCACGAACATTCTTGCGCGCGTGACGGTGCGGCTGCGCTACACCATTGGCCCATTGGAAAGAACGCGGGAAGTCGCGGTGTCGCCGAACACTCGCGTTTTGATGTCACTGGAAGGCGACAGCGGACTCAACGGCGTTGGCCAGAACGCGGATGGCAAGGCATTTGTCTCCATTGCCGTGGCTGCTGGCAACATGACCTCGCGCAAGTTTGGTGCGGTGGCAGTCACGAAAGATGGACGCGAACTGACCGCTAGCGGCGGGGAGAGCGGACGAAGTGATGGATTGGGAGTGCGCGTGGAGAGTTTTGAGTTCGACGAGCCGCTGGCCAACGTAGCGAAGTTCATCATCGGCACGCGCCCCATCCGCACGATGGAATGGAAAGACGTCGTGTTGTCGGAAAATTGAATGTTTATACCGTCATGGAAGCGCACTTTATTCTAGGCCTAATTCACCACCCTAATGTCACCTGCATAAATATGAAATCGGTCGTCGCCAGCCTTCTCGTCCTAGCAGCCACAACGTTCGTGGCCGACGCTCGCGAACTTGTAGGCTCACTCAGCTTTCGGGAGCTCGACAAAAGAGCGGACATTATCGTCGTCGCCAAGCCTGTTTCGACCAAAGACACTGCTGAACAAACAGATCTTCCTCACATCAGTCCGGCCGTTCATGTCGTCGGGCTGTCATCGGAGTTTGAGGTCAGTATCGTTTTGAAGGGGGACAACAGTCTGAAGAAGTTGGTTGTGCATCACTATCGGCTCAAGAACCCGAAAGAATTGATGATTAACGGCCCTAACCTTGCCTCATTCAATCCGAAGGAGTCCACGCGCTATTTGCTTTTCTTGCAGCGTGAGCCTGACGGTCGCTATGCCCCGTTCGACCAAGTTGACCCGCTGGCGACGTCGATACTGAAGCTGAACGGACCCGAATGGGACAAAATGAAATTGGACGATTTCAAGAAATGGCTGGACGCCATGAAATGGCTCGACGAGGAGTCCGGCGCGGGTGCGCCCCGTCCTTGGTCGAACTTGTCGCCGGAGATTCCACCGGGTGGGGCAGGCGAGGGCAGTCTTCACGAGGCGGCCTTTAACGGCAAGTTGGAGAAGGCCAAGGCGCTCATTAAAGAGAATCCTGAGTTGGTCAACAGTCAAAGCAGCTACGCCACCGAGACGCCATTGCACCTTGCGGTGGAGTATGGCCACAAGGACGTGGCTGAATTACTCCTGGCTAACAAGGCTGATGTCGAAGCCAAGGCCTATGGTGGATGGACACCTTTGCTTAACGCGGTATTTGGAGGCCACAAGGACTTGGTGGAATTGCTCTTGGGGCACAAGGCCGATGTCAACGTCAAAGACACGGCCGGCCGGACGCCGTTGCACGTGGCGGCAGAAAATGGTTACACGCAGATCGCCGCTTTGCTGCTGGCGCACAAGGCTGATGTGAACGCCAAGAACCGCGACGGCCTTACGCCTCTACACATTGCGGTGGCTTTGGGTTACAAAGACCTGGTGGAGTTGCTGGTTACCAACAATGCTGACATCAACGCGAAAGACGACGCTGGCAGAACGCCTCTAAGCTTTGCGGTGCTACACAACTACAAGGACTTGGCGGAATTACTACGGCAGCACGGCGGTCTCGATTAAATCACAGGAAAAATAAACAATGTCGCCTCCCCTGAGGGTTGAAGAGTCAAGCGTTTATGCCGTCATGAAAACGCGCGTTATTTTTGTCCTGACAATCGCTTTTGCCGTCAACACCTTCGCCGAGCCAATCTTGCGATACTCTGGCACGGTGTACTATCCGTCCGGGGAACCGGCAGCAGGCGTGCATGTGGCGTTTTATCCGGGTTTTTATCTGGGGTCGGGTAATTACGCGGAGGTCAGGACTGATACAAACGGGCGCTATGAGATAATCCAACAACCAAAGACATCCAACATAATGATTGGCCCGATCAATCCAACAAATTCCATCATGGCTAGCGATGTTGAAAAGAATTTCGCGGCGATTCAGTTCTTCGGTGCCGGAGTCTCCAACGTTGACCTGACCCTGCGACCAGCAATCACCTTGTCCGGTTCCGTGAAAAACACCGACGGGAAACCTGTCCCTGGAGCTGAGTTGGACGTCCGGTTTCTTTCCGGCAACTCGATTACCCCGTTAAGGTCTCAGTCAACGACTGTGAGCGAATTGGGCCTATTCTTCTCTCCCGTTCTGCCGCAAGGACGTGAGTATTGGATTTACGGAATCAAGGCCAAAGGTTACGGCTCCACCTTCGCGCATCTTGAAGCGAAAGACACCAAAACCGGCACTTACAATTTTCCGCCTTTTGTGCTCAAGCCCACCAATTACAAACTTGCCGGCCGAGTGCTGGACAACAACGGAAAACCGTTGATCGGAGCACGGGTGAGTTTTAGTGGTCCGGGCCAGCCGCAGGATTCCTCCACGAATACGGACAGTGAGGGAAAATTCTTTTTTGATGCGGTTTGTGAAGGGCCAATCAAGATTTATGCCAATTACCAAGACCCACACGACAGCAGCATTTACATGAATCTTAACGGCGGCAGCGGCATGGAAGTCAAAGCCGGAGATACGAACATTCTCATCACGCTGCGTGACGCAACCATTAGTGCCTGGGACGTGCCAACGTTTAGAATGGCCGGCACCGTCTACGATTCTTCTAACGAACCTGCCCCCGGAGTGACTTTTCACGTGTGGCGTTCAGCCAATCCGTTCACAAGTTTCTTCAGCGGCGGCAGCGGAGACTATAAGGTTCGCTGGCAGCATATGCTGGGGAAACCCACAGCGTCAACCAACACGTCGGTGCTGCTTGGACGCGATCCGTCGCGCAATCTGGTCGTTACCCGTGAGCTTGATGAAACGACCACAAACCTTGACCTTCACCTTCAAAGCGGTCTTGCCATTGCCGGTGTTGTGCTGGATGCAAGTGGCGTGGCTATAGCCAACGCCAAGATGTCGCTACATCTGTCGATTCTCGGGGCCGATGCTGAACTAACGCAAACCACCACCGATGAAAAAGGGAGGTTTTTATTTGAAGCGCTTCCCAGCGAAGCCCGATACGTTGTGAATGTGGAGGCTTTCAACAATGGGCAACTATTGACTGGTGCCTTTCAGGTTTCGGGGGGTAATAAGAATCTTATCCTCAAACCCACAATCCACCGGCCTTATGAAATTATTCATCCAATTTCTCCTGCATGTGCTCGTTAACATATCAACACCGGGCCGAATGATTCGCCATTGGCCTCGTTTCCATAACATCACGAGCAAGGCTGCCATTGGAAGGAACGATGCGCTGCAACCGGGAGACCGGCAGGGCATTTTGGAAACCGCGCCTGTGACTATCAAAGTCAAAGATACTGGCTGCAGGCCCTTGATTTCGGAGCCAAAGTAACGGGCCAAGAAAACTGCTCTGGAGCAGATGTTTACAGAGCATCCTGCGCCAGAGCCATCCAAAGCTGAACAACTGTCTTTCTGTCCGGTGGTCCAGAAAGTCTTGAGAGCGCTGGAGCCGCGCGTTGCGGAATTGCTCGATCTCGTCGTTACCACGCTGCTGCGAGAGCAGGATGGTCCCGCTCCGAGGGCATAACCATTGCAGCCATTAGAGGCAGAGGCTGCAGCTATTCGCTGACCAGTGTGCCGATGGTTTCGCCAAGGATGGCGCGTTTGATGTTGCCGCGCGTGGAGAGATTGAAAACGATAATCGGGATTTTGTTGTCCATGCACAACGAGAACGCCGTGGAATCCATCACGTTGAGACGGCCTTTTAGCGCGTCCATGTAATTCAGCTTGTCGTACTTGGTCGCAGCGGCGTCGAGCTTGGGGTCCGCAGTGTAGATGCCGTCGACCTTCGTTGCTTTGAGGAAAACTTCCGCGCCGATTTCGCTGGCGCGTAAGGCCGCCGTGGTGTCGGTCGAAAAATAGGGGTTGCCGGTTCCTGCAGCAAAAATGACAACGCGGCCCTTTTCGAGATGGCGCATCGCGCGGCGGCGGATGAATGGCTCGGCCACCGAACGCATCTCGATGGCGGATTGCACGCGGGTCTGGACGCCGTTCTTCTCCAACGCATCCTGTAGCGCCAGAGCATTGATCACGGTCGCCAGCATGCCCATGTAGTCGCCCGTCGTCCGATCAAGACCGTGCTTGGTACCGGCGATTCCACGAAAAATGTTGCCGCCACCGATGACCACGGCCAGTTGCACGTCGAGGGCTTTGACGTCCTTGATTTCCTGCGCGATGGCGTTGCAGGTCTCCGGCGAAATACCGTACTCGCGGTGGCCCAGCAGTGCTTCCCCGCTCAATTTCAGCATGATTCGTCGATATTTCGGCGCCGCGGCAGAAGTCCGAGTCATGCCCATGCTTTTACACGTTCAGCCTGTTCTTGGCAAGCACAGCAAAGAGTTCGGTGATCACCATACTCGAAACGCTCCAGCATTCCGCTCTGGGATGGAACGAAAGCCGAGTCCGACGAGACACGGCGATGTTGTCTTTGCTGCAATCGGTCACGATTCCATGCTCGCGGGCTGCTAGCCATCGGGTAGTGTCCTAATTTGAAATTCTTAGGCTTTGCTGATTAGTGAGGCTACTTTCAGGACTCGCTGTGGGGTTCACGGAAATATCGATCCCCAAAATCATCACAGGCACGTCAATGTTGGATACGCCGCGTTGCTGAAGATCCCAAACGAACTGCTCAAAGTAGCTCACTCCGCTGCTCATCTCGTCTGCAAGCGCCTTGACCGGCACAATCTCAATGCCGGTGTCGATAAATCCCAGGTTGCTAAAGATGGTCATTTTGGCCGCAACGTTGTAGACCATGAAGGAGTATTTTCCAAACTGGACTTCAACGCCAAGCTTCTGCTTTACGAAATCCATTTCCCGGAATGCACCCTTGCGCAGCTTCTTCGGCATGTAGTCCTTCGCATAGAACTCCGTCGCATAGGTACAAGGAACGCGAATTGCCTTCCAATCCAGCGGGTAGAGGTGCTTTTTGAATTCTTTGTTCAACGCTTTGGGAGAATAGAGTAATTGACCAGGCATGGTCTTTTCTTCGCTCTCCTTGACCTTACACGCTGCGGCATCAACCTGAGAAATCGCGTGTTCGACTTCGGAAAGCAAAAGAGGGTATTTAGATCGAACGGTTTCCTCTCCTTTGTTGAAGGAGTAAATTCCAGCAATCCTCAATCGTTCTCCTTAGCCCATTCTTTTGGCCTTTGTGCCACCTTCTCGCGACCTGTTGGCTGCCACACGGGTTTACCAAGCGGACGGTATCGCAACGTACCATCCCATAGCTGGTGAATGCGTTTCTTGGCCTCTTTGATATAGTCAGCCTCTTTGTCGATCCCCATTGCCCGCCGATCATGTCTGAGCGCCGCTAATAACGCAGAGGCAACTCCAGTAAATGGGTCTAACACTAGGTCGCCTTTGTTGGTGAATGCCAAAACGCATCGCTCGACCAACTCAATCGGGAATTGGCAAGGATGCAGGGTTTTTTCGGGATGATTGGCTTTCACATTAGGAATGTTCCACATACCAACTTCCCACTCTTGAGCCATCAACTTCCAGACATCACTTGGATTCTTGCCAAGCGGATTGCCGCTTGGTTTGCCGTAATCTGGACCGGGCCGAAAGTTTGTCTTGCCGGGATACTTGGAGGGGACACGAACGGCATCCAAGTTGAACGTGTAATCTACTCCCTTTGTGAACCAGAGCAGAGTTTCATATCTGCCAGAGAACCGGACGGAACAATGCAAACCGTGCTCAAAATGCCATACGATGCGATTCCTGAGTTGTAGTCCAAAGTCTTTGAAAATCGGATAGAAGAAAGTGTCCAGCGGAAACACTTCGCTGTCCTCAACATAGTTTCCCACCTGCCAGCATAATGAGCCGCCATCGGCCAACACGCGCACGATCTCCCCTAGAATCGGACGGAGTGCTTGTAGATAATGTTCAAGCTCCTTACGCGCCTCATATTCCTTGCCAATGTTGTAGGGCGGCGAAGAAATAACTAGCTTCACGCAACCGGTTGGCATCCCGCGCAGTGTTTCCAGTGTGTCGCCATGCACCAACACAACTTCTGCCTGCGGATCGAAATCGCTATGGATCGTATGCTTGACTTTGAAGTTGAATAAGTCAACTTGCATCACTTCTGAGCCTTAGTGATAATCGCAGCGCGTAGGGCCGTGTGAGGGGAATCTACCGGTGGAATTTCCAAGACCGCAACATACCGCATTTCACCGCCGTCTGGATAGCCCCATGCATAGCACCGCTTTGCATTGGGGTGGCCCGTGATCGCAAACGATTCGATCACGCCTTCCCATACCTTTTGCTGCCCGAACATTTCCACGATGGGAAACGATTGCTCATGGACGGCCTTGCAATGGTGCATTGTCTCCACAGCTTCCCGCAACTGGTCGATGCGCTTGCTCACCCTTCAATCATATCTACAAGATCGCGCACCGTCCACGGAGAAGTAGCAACCCCGGCTTCCATTGCCGGAGTGCATCGGATGGTCGTATGGATTTTGCAAAAATTGTAATAGGCGTAATGCAACGCCACGGCAGCACGGAAGTTTTCAATCTTCTTGGAAAATGCATTCGTGAGCCGAGACAACCGGCGACAGTGCATTCGCAGCGTATGGTTTTGTTTTTCCACGTAGCTGGTGGAAATCAGATCAACATCTGGATTGCCAGTAACGGGCATTCTTTCAACTTTGACGACTTCAGGCGGGGAATAGCGCCGTTGTTCCATAAGCTCCGTCTGGCTGTAAGTCTTAACAATTGAACCATAGTCAACGTTCGCACCGAAAGCACGCTCAACGGCTCCGTCGTACACTCTCAACGCATCACTGGAAAGTTGGACGCGGAGAGAAAGACGAGAAGCCAAGTCTTCAATGAAACAATTCGCCATATACTGAGAACGATCTCCAACGGCAAACGCGGGAACGATTTTCGTTTGGGCATCAACGGCAATCCAAGTCCACACATCGCCGGCGATTCCAAGTGCGCCTTTCCGGTGCGCCGTTTTTTGCTTCATTCCGATAAAGCCCCAAACCTCATCCACTTGAATCAGGCGGGAGTTTAGATTCCGCAACTTTTCATCCATGATGGTTTTGCATCCTTCGCCCATGCGAACGCCAAGACGCATCACCGTATCACGGTGAATGCCCGTCATTCGTTCCACAGAGCGAATGGAGCTTCCTTCGCAGAGCATGGAGACTGCCGTTGCCTTCAATTCAGATTTGAGATTGTTAGCCATAATTGCCTCTTGACTTATCTTGAATAAAATACTACTTTATTCAACAGATGATGTCAAACAAAAAAACGCATGGCGGAAAACGAGCGGGGGCCGGACACCCCGAATCGGGTGTTACCAAGGTCAAATTGAGCGTTTCGGTAAACCAAAGCGTATTTAATCGGGCAAGTAGGCGCTGGCGCAAAGAAGCTAAAAAACCGATGGCTTCTAGACTGGTGGAAAAGTTGCTCGACTTGTACGCGAAACATGGTGTTTCATTGGAGGTGGCACAGTGAACTTGATAAAGCTGAAAGTTGAGGGGTTAGACGCAGAACAGGGACACGTCCCTGTGGATGAGTTCTTGGAAAAGCTCACCCATCTAGTTACGGCGCTCAATGAGATTGACCGACTGGTCGGGCAGAGCGGAAGCCCTAAGCTCTATTATCGGATTGTCAACGCGACACACGGCAGCCCGTTGGAGGTCACGCTAGAACCGGTTCTCAAGAAAAAAACAGTAGCAGCGGGAGAGCAATACATCCATGAATGCCATGATCGTTTCTTTCGAGAGTTGTCTGCTATTAAACGCATGGAACCGCTGTCTCCAGATGTCGAAACGGGCCTCTTGGAAAATCTCTATGACTTGGCGATAGGCGCGGGCACTGAGTTCAAGAGTGCGGCGCTTTCCAATGACAAGGCCCATATTGAGTTGGACAAGACATTTGAAACTAATCTGGCGAGACTGGTTCGAGAGGAAGATGTTTCTTATGGCGGCATGGATGGCAAACTCGAAGCGGTCAATATTCACGGGGGAAATCGACGTTGCTGGATTTATCCGCAGCTTGGACCGCAACGGGTGCGCTGTGATTTCCTGCCTGGCACTTCTGAGCAAATTCGCGAGGCATTAGGACATTTGGTTCACGTAGAGGGAGCAAAATTCTTCCGTCCGCCGGGGCCGTTTCCAATCCGAATAGCAGTAAAGGAGTTTGAGATTCTGGATGGGGAAGAAGCCGTATCCTTGAGCAGTTTGCGGGGAATAGCGCCGAACGCGACTGAAGGAGTTTCAGCAGTAGAGTTCATCAGAAGAATACGAAATGAGTGGGAGTAGTCAGCCGGTTTATTATTGGGATGCCTGCATTTATCTTGCATGGCTGTTGAATGAGCAGTCGCATGGCAAGGACTGTATAGATGCGATGACACAGATCGCCTCTGACAATTTCCAGCTCAAAAACACGTTGTTCACTTCAGTAATCACTCGAATTGAGGTTCTCGAATCAAAGCTTACGCAGGATCAAGCAGCACTTTTCAAAAAGGCTTTACGTTCCAGCAACCACATTCAGTATGATGTTGACCCACCCATTGCAGACAAAGCGCATGAATTTAGACAGCGCGTGCTGGCCGAAATGGGAAAGCCGTTATCTGTTCCCGATGCGATACACATTGCGACGGCCCAGATTTATGGCGCCCATCAGCTTCATACGTTCGATGACGGCCAAAAGAACAAGAAACTATGCGGATTGCTGGATCTGAGTGGTCGTACTTGCATAGATGGATTAAAGATTTGCAAACCAGTAGTTCCGCAGGGTCTATTGACGTTCTCGCCACCAGCAGCGGCAATCACATCGCAGACACCTCCCACGCCATGATTTACCCTGCTACTTCCTAACCTCAAATTAGGACACTACCAGCCATCGCGCCGCCTTGACAAGTGGCTTGAGCGCACCTAGGGTTTCGTTCGAGCTATGCAGTTGATCTCGAGATTGTTCGCCGCAGCGGTTGCGCTTTCGCTCTCGGGCAGTCCCGTCCAGAGGATTTCTTGCCAGTTTCCGTCCAATCCCTGCCCGCAAACTTCGTCAAGAAATATGGACTGTTGCGTGGCGGGAAAATGTCATTGTGACTTATCGGTTCCGGCGGTGCCAACGCCAGATCGTGTTCCGTTGCGAGCCGCGAACGTTACCGGGCATGAGATGACAAGAGCAGCACCCGCTCCCGCATTAGCGATTCCCTCGTTTTCAAACGGGCAACTTGGCATTTGTTCGAACAACGGCCTTGCCGCCCGGCCATCTGTTTCTGTCGCCCTTTATACCTTCACGCACGCGTTTCTGATCTGAGACGGCACGCCACGCCCGTGGTGTGCCCCAATTCCAATTCCGTCCCGCTCGAAGCAGGGGCCGGTCCCAGATCAGTCATGCAACAATTACAGGAACAATCAGATTTCGATATCGTCCGGCAAATCCAATCCGGCAACAGTTATGCCTTTGATGAACTCATGCGGCGCTACAAACGCCCCGTGGTAAATTTCGTTTACCGCACGGTCGGCAATGCTGACGACGCCGACGACATTGCGCAAGAGGTCTTCGTCCGCGTATACCAAAAGCTCGACACATATCGCTTCGAGATAAAGCTTTCTACTTGGCTCTTCGCTCTGGCCCATAACGCGGCCATCGATCACCTGCGTTGGCGGGCACGGCATCCGACTGAATCCATTGATGTCGTCCTGCAAATTGAGGCGATCTCGACCACCACCGATGAGGTGAACGCTCGTGAAATAGGCGAGGGGATTGCCGCGGCGGTAGCGAAGCTGCCGCAGGATCAGCGAACCGCTCTGGTGCTCGCAGAATACCACGGCCTGTCTTACGCCGAGATCGCTGGTGTGCTGCGCTGCTCGGCGAAATCCGTCGAATCCCGTCTCTACCGGGCCAAACAAACACTGCGCAAGTCGCTGCACCAGCTCATCGAGTAGGAGCACCTGATACATCCTCACCCTTTGTAGCCGCACCCTTTACGGGTGCGCCATTCCAACCCAGGCTAGAGTTTTGTTAGGGCTTCAAGATCAGAACGGGGATGTCGCGCTTTAACCACGTTGATTGATTTGCCACAGCATCATCTTCGCGCCCTGAATACCTCGATTTCCAAATGCGTTGCCAATGCGTTGGTTACAGAATCTTCACGGAATTGACCCGCCGTTGGCACACGGAGTGTTAATGGTCCTCAGCAACTGCGCGCGATGGTCCCGCGATGCCGTTCGACAGCTCGGCGTTGCACCCTCACCGACCGTCGCCAAACAACCTCGTTATCCCGTCGGAAGCTGAAAACCCTCGCTGGAAACAGCGAGGGTTTTTGTTCTTGTGAGGAAATTGGCTTGCCAGGATTTCTTTCTGCTTCTTTCGTGGGTGTCTGTTTCGTTTTGGAGCATTATCTTCGTTCTATTCAGAGTGAGACGCTTGCGCCGGAACTGGTTCAACAGATGCCACCCTTGCTTGGAAATCCTCCAGCTCTTTTTTGTATTGGCCGACCAACTGGCTCCAGCGATAGTTGGCGCGGACGCCGTCGATAGCGCCGGGGAAGGGGATCTTGCGTTGTGAGGTTTGCATGCCGTTGGCGAACCGGTAAGTCTTCTCGGTGAGAGCGGCGAGGCGCTGGTAATAGTCGAAGCTTTTGGCCAGATAGTCTCTCGCCTGAACCATGTCCCGCGGGTCCTTGCTGTAGCCGTACCGCAGCACGTGCAAAGCGGCGTTGGCTTTCGCCGCGTAGAATTCGCTCATTGCCTGGATGCAATGCATGTCGTTGCGCAGGCGCTCGAATTCTCCACGGTTTTTCGTTACCAGAGGTTCCGCCTCCTCAACGGACGCGACGGCGTTGGACGAGTAGTCGAGGATCTCCTGAATAACTTGCGGCGGCGTTTCGCCTTCGTGAGGCTGATGCTTCCATTCCTTTTCCACGTACTCCTGCAACCGTTCGCCCGGGGGTGACTGCGATTCCCAAAGACCGGGGAACGCCTTGTATTTGGCGGGATTGACCAGTTGATCGAGCGTCATGCCGAGCGACATCGTTTGGCGATTGCCCTCGGTGATGCCGAATCGACGGATAATCCGCGGCGCGCACTCTCCGGAATCATTGTAGGCGTCGAGAATGTGCACCGCGGCGTTGGTGTCGCCGTAAACTTCTGTCAACCGCGTAATCCAGTGAGCCCGGTCCTCGCTGTCCGGAATGTCCGGGTTCCACGAGTACCGTGCCCAGGCCTCAAACCAGATCCAGTCGCGCTTCCATTGTAAGAGCGGCGTATCGGTGATGTCCGGCGCATCGGGCCAGTTCCAGTAGGATAGGGGATACACATGCACGCCCTTCGCTCCGAGTCGGTCCCGCGCCGCTACCACACATTTCTTAATAAAACGTTGAGCGCCGTAACGGAACGGTTCGAGATTAGCAAGAATGTGGACGTTGACGAGATGCGTGCCGAGTTTGCTCATCGCCAGATGGATCGCCTGCTCTTTACCGCGCGGCTGCCATGTGGTCAGCGATTCACCGTTGTATTTCGTCATGGTGAACAGATTCGAGTAAACCTTGAGCGCAGCCGGCATGACGATGGTTGCGTCCGTGGCGTGCGTCCGAATGATCACCGGTGGTTCGCATGTCAATCCGGCAGCTTTCATACCGTCCTTGACGCCCGGCAAAATCACCTTGGTGCACCATTCGACCTGATTGGTCACCCCCTTCAACGCTTCTCCGAGACAAATCATCAGGCCTACGTTTGGATATTCTTTCACGAACTCAGCGATAGATTTGCGGGTGTAATCCGCAACCAATGGCGTCGGTGCCGACAACTGGGTGCTGATTCCGTTCGTTTCAGCAAACGGTTTGGAGACGAGAATGTTGTAGAACATCTGCACAAGCCAGATGCCGCGCTTGTCACACTCGCGTGTGAGGTAGTGGAACATCTCCACGTTTTTCTGGAAGACGTCCTCCGGCACTTCAACCGCATACGGATAATCCTTCAGCTTGACCAGCGACGCGAACGGATGACCGTTCCAAAGGTAAAGCGTGTTCATCCGATTGGAGGCCAGGAAGTCCAGGTATCCCCGCCAGAACTCCTTGTCATAAAACCACGGGAAGAGGTCCGGCGTGTACGGATACTCGTAGACCTTCCGTCCGGGCAAGATGTACGGTTTTTGCATCCCAATGCACGTACCGCGCAAAGCAAACGCAGGCTCGTCAGAGAATCGCAAATCCGCTGGCAATCTCCGCGACTCGCGAACGCGTTGTGCCAATTCGAGGCAACCATACAGCGCGCCAGAATCGTCGCTGCTCACAATCGCCACCAACTTGTTGCTCCAAGCTCCGAGGACGAAACCCTCTCTGCCGGGTTCGCCTGGCTTTAGAGTTAGGAATCCCGCTTTGACCAACTGCTTGATGGCCGGCTCCTTAACATCTGCAATTATGATACGATGCCGAGCCTTGGCCGTGCTTTGCTTGCTTTCGACGACGAGACTTAGGCCCACGTCTTTGATCGCACGCGCCAGTTGCGCCGCACCGAACTCTACCCGCGAAGTCGCATTTGACGTGAGAAGAATGGAAACCGTGTCTGCGTCGGCGATACACGACAGCACGCCGACAAGCAGCACGACCTGAATCATCGTTTTGGTTCCTCGTTTCATTCCGCTTTCAAAGTTCTACTTTCCAACCCTCTTGATCCGAATCGCCATGTACGGCCGACCCGGTAGCGTCACCGCTTTCTTCTCTGCGTCCTCGAAATAGTAAGCGTCGCGTTTCTTGGTCGTGAAGACCCCGTCCACGGGAGTAATGGTCATGTTCCACGTGTCGATGACTTCGACCTGAAACGAGAAGCCATCTTTCAAGCCTTCCTTGTACAGACGGAACGGCCAGGACTTCGGAGTCTTCCGTCCGAAATAAATCAGGTAATATTCGCCAGGCACGCCGGCGGTACGCTCGTCCTGCCATTTGTCGATGGGGTTGATGCCGTCGGCCGGACCCTCCTCCATAATCTTGCGAAGAAAGGCGAGCCGCAGCACACTCTGGCCGCGCAATTTGCCGCCACCCGCCAGCCACGGATCGGGCGTGGCCCGGAAGATTTCGCTGTGACCGACGTAGCAGCCCGCAATCAGCCCGTTCCAGAATCGCAGGACAAGATCCTCCCCCGAAAGTTGGCCCCAGCGTTTTACTATATCGCCTTCGTACTTCACTTCATCGAAAACGACCGGCTTGCGATACACGTCGCGGTAGATCATCGCGCGTTCGGGATCGAGCACTGCCGCGCCATTCTGGATGCTGGCGTGCGTGACCCACGGCAACGTGTTGTTGTAAATGAGCGTTCCATTGTGGATCGAACGCAGGTGACCATAGGGATCACTGTGCTGGACGACCTGAAAAAGCCGGTCCCAGTCGGACTCGTGTTTCTCGCGAATGAAATCGTACTCATTGGCGAGCGACCACCAGACATTGCGATACGCGGCCAGCCGGGCGACCAGATAACGTACGTACCGGTCGTCGCTCGCCGCATCCATGCTGCTGAAGCCCCACTTCTTGCCGTAGGGATGGAACAAAATCAGGTCGGCTTGGATACCGAGGTCGCGCAACTGACCGACGCGCTTTTCGAGGTGACGGAAGAACGCGGGATTGAATCGCGTCGTATCCCAGTCCCGGGGTGGTTTGCCTTCAAAGGGGAAGAATCGTTGATTTTTCTCTGGGTGATCTTGCGGGAAAACGCACATACGGATCTTGTTGAAGGGCGCCCCGGCCAGTGTGTGCAGCGTTTCTTCCTCCTGCGCATCACTGCGGTGCGTCCACGAGTAACACGTGGTGCCGAGTTCGAAGTACGGCGTGCCATCGGCGTAGGCAAAATGAAACATGGCATGCATGTGCACAGGACCATGGTTACCGGCGGACGGCGGGCCGACAACGAACGATCCCGATTGGCCGTCGAGTTCCGGTCGGTTGCTATGCGTGACGTAGTGCCAATCCCCTGTCAACTCCGGCATGAAACGGAGGCGAAAGACACCCTCGCCATCATAAAACCCGGTGACTTCGTGTGTCGTGTTATTCTGGCTAAACGTCGCTGTCAGCGTCACGTCCGTGAATGGATTGCCGTTGGTCGGTCCCTGCCACGAGGCTTCGAAGATGCCCCAGCGTTCGACTGTCGTTTCGCTGGCGACAACGACATGCCCAACCAGCAACAGCGTGAGGATGAAGAATCGGGTGAGGGAACGCAGCATGGGTCAGTGGAGTTTTCCAGTGAGCCGAGCGAGTCGTGAGGCGTGGGCGAGGAGCCGGCCATCGACGAACACGCGCAGACCGGCGCCTTGCCCGTAGTGTTTGCCTTGTTTGTCCCAAAGAATCGTCAAGTTGTGCCCATGATAGCGCACACCGTCCAGGCAAAACCAGTCCCACGCGTTTTCCGGTAGGAGTGGATTGATTTCCACGATATTGTCCGCGCGCGGCCGCAACCCCACAACCCCGGTAATCAACAGGTCAGCAAACGTTGAGTGATTGTAGTACCGACTCCGTTCCTCACCTTTGAGCCATTTTCCTGTTATCTCATCCAGATACTCGCCGATATACGGCCTGCCATCGCGGTGTTGAGAACGAACATAAGTGAGAAATGCGTTGAAGTAATCCTGGCGTGTCACAACCGTCTGCCGGTAATCGCACAATACGTTGGCGAGCGCCGTCAGCGTCTGCGACGTGGCGAACGGCCAGACCGCACCGTCCCATTCGCAGTGGCAACAACCGTGCGTGCGGAACCGAGGATTGCGACGCTCGGCTGTCGTGATGCCATACGGCGCCCAGAATCCGTTGGTATCGGTCAATTGCCCCCAAGCGGTTTCGTATCCTTTGCCGGCATCGGGCAATTCGAAATACCACGGGATGAACCCGATCTCTTCGCGGGCGTCAGAGAATTTCCCATCTTCAAACCGCACCTTGAAGAAATCCGCAGACCGGTCCCACAACTTGGCTTGCGTGAGCCGCTTCAGTTCCCGCGCTTTCCGATCGAATTCATGCCCCAGTTGCTTGTTTCCCGCCAGTCGCGCGATGGCTGCAATGGCCCGCGCGTTGCCGAACATGTAACTGTTGATTGTTGGACGAAGATTCTTGTTGGTGCGCGAGCCGCTGATGGATTCCTCCATGCCATCGCGGACGTCGTATTGCCAGAAGAGTCCGTTGGTGGCTTGTCGTTCCTGTTCCCACGTCCGGTAATCGGCGGCCAAATCATTCAGCAAACGATCCAGGAACTTCTGGTCATGATTCACCAGATACCTTTGGTAAACCGCTGCCGCGAACCAACTGCTGTACTTATGAAAATGCTTTTGCGGTTTGCCGTCGTTACCGCGCAGCCAGAACAACGTGTAATCGTCAAGGTAGCGCTGATCACGCAGCCAGCGGCCCTCCATCAGATGATGACCGGCGGCACAGCTAATCGTGTTGTAGATTCCAGCGTGTTTAACCGGCGTGAGAAATTCCGTGAGCACGAAGCCGAACGGCGTCTTCACCAAATGTTTTCGAAACGACCACCAGCGGAAGTAATACATCTCTTCGATGTTGCGGTCGGGGCACTCGAAGAACGGGATGTTCTGTTGAAGCCAATCCCACGACGCTGCATTGGAGACGTAGTTCGTCCAATTCTCATTCTCCATCGCGTTGAAGTGTTCGACGTAATGAGCGAACGAATCGGGCTTTAGAATTTGTAGTTCCTTCGCAGCAGCCGGTCGAGTAAGGCACACCCCGAGCATCGCAATGGAAACGGCAAGAGCCGGTCGTATCCGGTTCCGCTTAACAAATAGCAGCATGGCGGCAATTACCAGCGCCGCGGCTACCAGATAAATCACGCCACCGAAGGCGATGGCGTCGCTCATGTTCTCCACTTCCGTTGCTTTTCCGCCGTATTTCGAAGCAAAGCCGATAAACAGGGAGCCGAGAGCACCGCCGCTCCAACCAACGGTATTCATCAACCCGGCCGCGCTGCTGCGCGCGCGAGGTTCGATCGCGTCGTAAAGTGAAGCGAAAATGCCAGAATCGTAGAAGCCTTTGCACAAACCGAAGCAGCTCATCGCCAGCAATAATGTGCCAATGTTGCTGGTCTTGCCAACGACGAACACAAACGAAGCGCCGACGAATAGTCCCATCGCCTGCACCAACATCCGTCCACCCGCGAAGCGACGCGTAAATCCGTCAGCCAACACCCCCGCGACCGGTACGCTCAGCGCGCTGGCCGAGTTGATGAAGACCGCGCCTGACAACCCCGCATTGGTGAGTTTGAAATGGAATTTCTCAACCAGAAATGTCGGCGTCCACGTGAGAAAAATCATCGCGACCAGATTCGCACCGACGAACGCAAGCATCAACAGTGGCACGGTCGGTGTATGGAAAATGACGCGCAAGGTCTCGCCCACGGAGAGCTTTTCTCCTGCTGTCAGCGGCTCAGCGGTCACCGCCTGCGACGCGACCTCTGCCTCTCCTCGACGAGGTTCCTGCAAGAATTTGTAAAGGGTCACGGCGAGCGCCATACCCATGCCGCCGAAGAAGTAGAACCCAATGCGCCAGCCATGTCGTTCCGCAAACCATGCACCCAGCCAGCTTCCGAGGATCGTGCCGAGATAAACGCTGGATTGATGAAATGACAGCGCCCGTGACCGGGTTCGCCCGCCATGGTAATCGCTGATAAGTGCCATCGAAGCCGGAAAATAAAACGTCTCGCCGAATCCGTCCAGTGCACGAACCGTGGTGAACTGCCAGAGCTTGGCGCACCAGCCGGTGGTAACGGTGACGAAGCTCCAAAACGCGCAGCCCCCAAGAATTAGGTCCTTGCGCCTCAGTCGGTCGCCGATGAACCCGGCCAGCGGTGCGCCCACCGCATAGATCCACATGAACGCCGACCCGATGATCCCAAGTTGCATGGTGTCGAATCCGAATTCTTCCCTCAGTTTGGGAAACACGGAGTAGATCGATTGTCGGTCGGCATAATTGAAGAAGCAGATGAACCACAACATGACGACAACCCACCATTTGTAGGAACCTGATCGCGCCATACCTTCCTTCATAGCGCATTCGGTGGCGACGTGTCGTGCATAAAACCAAAATTTTGGCCGTGTTGCTGTTCGTAATGTTGGTTGCGCAGACACAGAGGCGCTGGGTAGAATCCTTTGGTGGAGATGAAGCCGAAAGTCTTCTCGTTTACAGCGTTCTTCCTGTTGTTTTGTTGCCAAATCCGCGCGGCCGTTTTCGCGACTCACTTACGCTGTGAATACGCCGTCAACCCGCTGGGCATCGATGAACCGCACCCGCGCCTGTTCTGGACACTGGAAAGCAAGGAACGCGGCCAATGGCAATCGGCTTATCAGATTCTGGTGGCCTCCTCGCCGGACTTACTCGCCAAGGATGACGGAGACCTCTGGGATACCGGGAAAGTCAATTCCGACGAGACCACGCACATTCATTACGCCGGCAAAGAATTGAAATCATCGCAACCGGTGTTCTGGAAAGTGCGCTCGTGGCCTGCCCGCCGAAAACCTGGCGAAGGGGGGAACAAAGATGACAAGCCGTCGCCGTGGAGCGCGCCGGCAACGTGGACGATGGGACTTCTTCACCCAACCGACTGGCAGGCCAAGTGGATTTGTTCGCATGGCGCCACAGAAACACTTCTCTTGCGGAAGGAATTCGACGTTCGCCCCGGTCTCGTCCGTGGCATCGTACACATATCCGGTCTCGGTCAATATGAAATGACGTTGAATGGAGTGAAAGCCGGCGACGATCTGCTCTCGCCCGGGTGGACGGACTACGATAAGACAACGCTTTACGACACCAAGGATGTAACTTCCCTGCTTCACAAGGGCAGGAACACGGTCGGTCTCACGCTCGGCAATGGCATGTACAACGTCGTGCGCCGAAACCGGTTTGTGAAATTCACCGGCTCGTTCGGCCCACTGCGTGCGATCTGCCAATTGCAGCTCGAATATGCCGACGGCTCCATCCAAATTGTTGCCACCGATCAATCCTGGCGTACGCACGCCGGTCCGATCATCTTCTCCAACATTTACGGTGGTGAAGATTACGATGGACGCCTCAATCCCACGAGCTGGGAGGAGCCAGGGTTCGACGACAGTGCATGGCGACCGGCCGTGGAATTCGTTCTTCCACCCGGCAAACTGCGCGGCCAGAGCGCCGCTGCTCCACCGCTACGCGCAATCGAGGTTCGTAGGCCCGTCGAGGTGCGTCCGCTTGCGAACGGCGATGTACTTTTTGATTTAGGGCAGAATGCGCCGTACATGCCACGTTTGCGCGTGACGGGGCCGACCGGCAGCACGGTGCGGCTCATGCCTGGGGAGATCATCAACGCCGATGGCACGGTCAATCAAAAGACCATGGGCGCTGGCAGCCGCGGCAATTTCTGGTGGGAATACACCAAGGGAACCGACAGAGAGGAAACGTGGTTTCCTAAGTTCTGCTACATGGGCTGTCGGTATATGCAGGCACATCTTGCGTCGGGAAAGTCGGACGGAGAACTGCCGCATGTTGAATCGCTCGAAGGCGTCATCGTTCATTCCAGCGCCACGCCCATCGGCGATTTTTCGTGTTCCAACGAACTGTTGAATCGCATCCGGACACTGGTCCGCTGGGCGCAGCGAGCGAACATGGTTTCCGTGCTCACGGATTGTCCACATCGGGAAAAACTCGGCTGGCTCGAACAATACCATCTCAATGGGCCGGCCATCCGCTATGAATTCGATGTGACGCGAATCTTCGCGAAAGGCATGAACGACATGGCCGACGCGCAACTCGAGGATGGCCTTGTGCCGAACATTGCGCCCGAATACACGCAATTCAAAGGCACGTTCCGCGCCGCCGCTGAGTGGGGTAGTGCCTGCATCATCGTGCCGTGGCAGCAATATCAATTCGATGGTGACATCGATTTACTCCGCGACTGGTACGATCTGATGAAACGTTACTTCGCTTATCTCGAAAGCCGGGCTGCGGACGATATCGTGTCCGAAGGGTTGGGGGATTGGTACGACCTTGGCCCGAAGAAGCCCGGTGCCGCACAACTGACTCCGCCACCGGTCACCGCTACGGCATTTTATTATCATGACGCACAACTTCTCTCCCGAATCGCCGCGGTGCTGGGACGACCCGACGAGGCGAAGAACTACGCTGCCCGGGCCGAGCGCATCCGCGCGAGCTACAACCGTCATTTCTTCAATCGCGACAAGGGCGCGTATGCCACCGGCTCGCAATGCGCCAATGCGCTGCCACTCGTCTTTGACATCGTCGAGCCTGCTGGCCGCGCCCGGGTGTTCACTGTGCTCGTGCGCGATGTCGAGGCCCACGGCAACACAACGGGCGACGTTGGGTTTCGTTTCCTCCTGCGGGCACTGGCGCGTGGCGGTCGATCCGACCTGATCTATAAAATGATCAATCAGGACGACAAACCGGGTTATGGGTACCAACTGAAAAAGGGTGCCACCAGCCTGTGTGAGTCGTGGGACGCCAACAATACGTCATCGCACGACCATTTTATGCTCGGCCAGATTACCGAGTGGTTCTACAAAGATCTCGCCGGGATTCATACCGATCTGACAGGGCCGGGCTTCAAGAAAATCATCATCAACCCACAACCGGTGGATAATCTGAAATGGGCGAAGGCCAGTTACGACTCGATTCGTGGCACCATCGTCAGCAATTGGAAACACGACGGCGACAAGTTCACACTGAACGTTACGATTCCCGCCAATACCACAGCAACAGTCTTTGTTCCGACGAAGTCGTTTTCCCCGGTGACCGAGGGTGGGAAGCCCGCGAAGCAAAGTGTGGGAGTGAAGTTTCTCCGCGAGGAGAACGATCATGCGGTGTTCTCAATCGAGTCTGGCGAGTATTCGTTTGAGTCGAGATTCTGAAACACGCGGAGCGGCCAACCGCGATCAATTCACTGCGCCATCCTTCCCCACGGCATGTTGCTCCAGTTTCGCCGTTCTTTGCCGATGGTGGTGACTGGCCCATGACCCGGAAATACTTGGACGTCATCGCCCAAAGGCCAAAGCTTGTCGTGAATCGAGGCGATCAAGGTGTCGAAATCTCCACCGGGCAAATCCGTGCGACCAATCGAACTCGCAAACAATACGTCACCCACAAACGCGGCGCGTTCCTTGCGCTCGAACAACACCACGCTGCCGGGACAATGACCGGGGCAGTGCAGTACCTCAAATTTCAAATCGCCGACCACAAACGGCTGTCCTTCCTCCAGAAAGAAGTCGGGCTGGCTCGTTTCAATGTCCAGATCCAAGCCGAAGAATCGCGTCTGCGGCATGGTGAGCAGCGGCGCGCTTTCTTTGTGAATTCCGAACTTCGCGCCGGTGCGTCGCAGCAATTCGGCGTTATCAAGAAAATGATCCCAATGAGCGTGGGTGTTGATGAGGTAACTGATGGGCGTCTTCCAGTCGTCGGCCTGCTCGATCATCAACGAGGTGACGCCTTGCGGGGCATCGATGGCCAACGCCTTGCCGCCGCGTTTATCGGCAACCAGATAGCCATTGGTCGCCACCGGCCCGGCTTCAAAGGTTTGGATAATCATTCAAAATAACCGGGGAAATCTGGCAAAAATGCGGCGGAGTTCCTACTCTTCTTCCTCCTCTTCGTCTTCCTCTTCCTCCTCGTCCTCTGCGTCTTCGGTTTCCCAGTCTTCCTCCTCGTCCAAATCGTCCACCTCTCCCACATCGCTCAAATCGTAGCCGCACGTTGGACAGCGCAGATTGTTCCGCTTCAACTCTTCGGAATCCACGTCGACATTGCAGTTCGGACAAGTAATCTCTTCTGTCATCTGTACCGCCTCCTTTCTACCTCTCTGCGCCGGAACAATAGTAAAAATTCCGCCGTGCGCAAGCGCGTTTTGTGCGGCGTTTTATAGCGTGAAGACCGTCAAAAACCGACTTTACGGGTCAAGGGTGCAGCATTCATTCATTCCGCTGCTAGTGAATGCTCAGTGGCCCTGCAGGTTGCGCTATTTCGAAATGTCCGGTTCGGCATTTCTCTTTATCCAATCCAAGGATACCGCAGTCACGAGCTGCGAGGGATCGAACTCGAAGCCGAATTCGACCGCATGGCGATGTCGCGAGTGATCCCGATGAATAAGGTTTCCACCGCGACCGCTTGGTTTCTCCCTGCCACCGAAGGGCGAGGGCTTTATAGTGCAGAGGGAATTGAAAGGTCAATAGGCGAGGGAAGTTTGACAAGTTGCTGGGTGTACTGAGCACGACCACCATCCAGCCCGATGTCCCCCTGAGCGAAGCGAAGGGTCTCTGTCGTTTCTACCCCTGCATTCAAATCCCAAAGACTGAGATTCTTCGCTGCGCTCAGAATGACAGAGCTTATAAACTCTTGTGTCAGCGTCAAGAACCACCTCAAGTTGTTAGGGTGCCCGCTTTGCTAGCAACTTGCCAGCGAGACGCTCGCGCCACCAATGGCGTGCTGTCTTTCCGCTCATTTAATCTGGCAAATCCAGTCGGCTCGCGTTAGTTTTGCCTCAATGGAGCACCGGACGGAACGGTCCGGCAGGCGAGATGAATCTGAGTTTTGGCTACAACACCAACGGATTTGCGCATCATAAGTTGGAGGATGCGCTGGAGATTATCGCCGACTGCGGATATCGCGGTGTCGCACTCACGCTCGACAATTACCACTGTAACCCGTTTGCGGCAGAACCACCCGACTTGTTACGGCTACGTCAATTGCTGGATAAGCTGAATCTCCGCGTGATCATCGAAACCGGCGCGCGCTATCTTCTGAATCCGCAGCGGCCGCATTATCCTTCGCTCGTCAGCAGCGAAGGCCGGCAGATCCGTCTGGAGTTCTTGCGCCGCGCGGTGGATATCGCCGCGGAATTGCACGCCGAATGCGTCAGTTTTTGGTCGGGGGCGCCCGAGGCGGACGTGCCGGAGCATCAGGCCTGGGATTGGCTTGTCACGGGTTGTTTGCAATTGGCCGAGCACGCCAAGCGACGCGGCGTGCAGTTGTCGTTCGAGCCCGAGCCGGGGATGCTCGTGGACGACGTCTCCAAATTCCAGGTCCTCAAGAAGCACATCACTAGCGCGCGTTTCGGCTTGACCATGGATATCGGCCACGTGTTTTGCACTGAGAGCGCCCCGTTCCGGCAGGTATACGGCAGATTTGCCAATCTCGTCCGCAATATTCATATCGCTGACATTCGCGACCGCAAACCCAAGCACCTGATGTTCGGCGAGGGCGAACTGGATTTCGCGGCGATTCTGCGCGTGCTGAGCGACAACAAATACATCGGCCTGGTCAATGCGGAGTTGCCAGACGACAGCCGTCGCGCCCCGGAAGCCGCGCGGCAGGCCATCGAATTTCTCAGCGGGATTTGCGAAAAAATCGCCACAGCCGCCCCGCCCAACGCTGTCAAGCCGGCTTCGTCGGCCACACATTAGAGAAAAACTTCTTGTCTCGTTGCTGAGTTTGGTTATAGTCGAGGCAGGATTTTGGAGGCGACCATCATGAAGATTGCTCAGCTAATTGCCGTTGTAACGCTCGCGGTACTAATGATCACGGCACCGTCGTTGCTCGCGGCCCCATGCGAATCGGTGGAATCCGCCGGCGCTTCGACCGCCTATCAGAAGATCGACGCCATGCTGGGCGAACAGATTGTGGTCGATCACCTCAAGGCCGTCGGCCTCAGCGCGGACCAAGCTCGTGCTCGTGTCGCCCAACTCAGCCAGGGAGAACTCGATCAACTCGTCGCACAAGCCGATTTGATTCGGGCCGGAGGAACGATTCAAAGAGACGAACGTAACCTCGGCCCGTTGGATTGCATATTCGATCATCTTAAGATCTTCTTTTACGACGTTTATCAAGTGCTCTTCTGTTGGAAGACACTTAAATAGTTCTGATTTTTCGCTTCACGGTCTGTTCCGAGAGTTTTCGGAACAGACCGTTTTTGTTATATTGACGGAGTGAAATCCAGCGCGGCGCCTTTCGCAGACAACCATTTGCTTTTCGGACGCGATGGTACAACGGGTATCGTTGGCGCGGAATTGACCGGCGATGGTGAAATCACCGTTTTGCGCCGCGCAGAAGACAAAATCATCATCGAGACCGAATCTTTTCATCCATTTCTTTGGATCGGGGAGCAGGTGTATTTGCAGGGGTTCGACCGAAAAGTCGAGTACGTGCCACTCCAGGGAAGCGGCGCTCTGAAATGCCTCGCGCGGTTCGAGTCATGGACGGATTTTCAACAGGCGCGCAAGTTTCTTGGCGCGGTACCAGCGTTGGCTCTCAACGATCCCGTGCAGCAATATCTACTCGCGACCGGCCGCACATCATTCAAGGGAATGCGCTTCGACGAACTCTACCGGATGCAGTTGGCTATCGTCATCAATGTCAACGGAGGGATTCGAGCGATCCAACTCGCCGACAACCGGGGGTGGCAGACGGAACTCACCGGCGAAGAGAGAGAAATACTCCGGCAATTCACAAAAATCGTTCACGAACGTGACCCCGACGTCCTCGAAGGTCACAACGTCTTCCGCTTCACGCTGGAAAAACTCACGGCCCGAGCCCGTGTCTGCCAAGTGCCCCTGAAGCTTGGTCGCGATGGCTCCGCACTGCACGCCCGGCAATCGCGCATTCAAATTGCCGAGCGCACGATCCAGTATCCCAAGTATGAAATTCACGGACGCCACATCGTCGATACCTTCCTGCTCACGGTGTTCTACGATGTTTCGACGCGTGAACTCGAAAGCTTCGAGCTGGATGAAGTCGCTGCGCATTTCGGAGTGAAAGAATCGGGTGCCGCCGCGGTGCGAAGAATCGCCGACCTGCTGAGCCCGAGTTATTTCATTCAAGCCCAGGTTTTCCCGTACAAATACCAGGACGTGGTGGTGCGGGGAAACGCCACGAAGATCGACGCCTTGTTTCTTCGTGAATACCTGCACCAGCAACACGCGGTTCCTGATCTTGGGGCGGCGCGTCCTTATGCCGGCGGCTATACCGACATGTTTCGAGAAGGAATCATCCGCAACGTCTGGCATTGCGACGCGCAATCGTTGTATCCGTCGTTGCTGCTGGTATTCGACATTCGTCCGCGGAACGACGAACTGAACCTGTTTCTGCCGTTGTTGCGCGACCTGCGCGAGTTCCGTCTGCGCGCCAAAGCGGACGCCAAAACCGCCAAGGACGAAATACAGCGCCAGCACCTCGATGCGTTGCAGCAAACATTCAAGATTCTCATCAACTCCTTCTATGGTTATCTCGGTTTTGCGCAGGCGCACTTCGGCGATTTCAACGCCGCCGAGGAAGTCACCGCGAACGGCCGGGACACGCTCAAAATGATGCTCGACTGGCTGCAAAAGCGCGGCGCGAAAGTCATCGAAATCGATACGGACGGACTTTATTTCGTTCCGCCGCCGAAGACCGACCCGGCGACGCTCGAACGGGAATTGCAGGCCGCGCTTCCGAAAGGCGTGGCCGTCGAGATTGACGGCCAGTTCCCCGCGATGTTCAGCTACAAGATGAAGAACTACGCGCTGCTGGACAACGATAGCAAGCTCCACGTCACCGGTTCGGCGCTCCGCTCACGTGGATTGGAGAAGTTTCAGCGCCAGTTCATGGAAGAAATGCTCACGCTGGCCTTGAAAGGCGAAGCGAAAAAGGTGCCGCCGCTTTACGAGGAGTACTGTCAGAAAATCGAGCGCGGACAATTCCCGATCGAAATGCTGGCGAAAACCGAGACGCTGCAAGATTCGCTCGATGTTTACCGACAAAAGATCGCCACCTCCGCGCGCAACCGCAGCGCGCCGTACGAACTTGCGGTCAAATCCGGCCGTGCCTACCAGCCCGGCGACCAGATATCGTATTATGTCACTGGCGATGGCAAACGTGTCAGCGTCTACGACAACTGTAAGCTCGCCGCCGACTTCAATCCCGCCCGCCGCGACGAAAACATCGACTATTACCTCGACAAGCTGAAATCTCTGTATAAGAAATTCGCGGCGATTTTGGCGGGATCAGGTTGAATCGCCAAAGGGAGTGGGTTCCTCATGTCACTTCTTGAACTGTTAACGCTGATCGGGTGTTTCGTGGTCGGCATGAACTGTGGGTATTTGGTAGCCATACCGTTTCGGGATCTTCTAGGGCGAGTTAGTGTTCCAGTGAGCATGCTGCTTGGAGGAGTGATTGGAATCGTCGCGTTATATAGTTACGCATTGCCGATGATGATAAGGATTGTGAAGACCAAAAGAATCCCACCTGAAAATGTTCCGATCTTTCTATTGATTCCGCTCCTGGCACTTGCCTTGTTGGCGTTTTATCTCCTGAGCAGGAAATGAGAAGGTTTCTCAGCCGGTCACGCTCAATCGACCCGTCTGGCTTGCGGACTCCCGTCTAAATTGGCAACGGAGCTCTAATTCGGTTGCCATTTACGCTTCTCGAATTACAATCCGCTTTCTGATGCAGTTCAACAGAGCAACGATTGACAGCTACTGACTGGAAATTTCCTAGCCATGCTCCTACCAGCCCAGATCATCCAGAAGAAACGTGATGGACACGCGTTGACTGAAGAGGAAATTCGTTTCTTCATCGACGGGTTCACGAGTGGCGAGTTGCCGGAGTACCAGATGTCCGCGCTCGCGATGGCCGTTTGCTTCCGGGGAATGAATTTCGACGAGACGATGTGGCTGACCCGAGCGATGGTTGAGAGCGGCGAAGTGGTGCAGTGGCGGAAAAGCCCCGCGACTTCGCTCAAGACAGACAGCGGCGCGCTGGGGCAGCACGCCCTACCATTTTATGCGGACAAACATAGCACCGGCGGCATTGGTGATAAGACCTCGCTTATCATTGCGCCGTTGGTGGCCGCGTGCGGGGTGAAAGTGCCGATGATATCTGGCCGCGGCCTTGGTCCGACGGGCGGAACGCTCGACAAGCTCGAGAGTATTGCCGGCTTCAATGTCAATCTCCCCCTCAAAGAATTCCAATGTGTCACGGAGAAGATCGGCTGCTGCATGATCGGGCAAACCGCTGAGATTGCGCCCGCCGACAAGAAATTGTACGCGTTGCGGGACGTGACCGCGACTGTGTCCTGCCTGCCGCTCATCGTCGCCAGCATCATGAGCAAGAAATTGGCGGAGAATGTGGATGGCCTTGTCCTCGATGTGAAATGGGGCAGTGGCGCATTTATGCGTACGCGAGAGGCGTCGGCCGAATTGGCGCGGGCGATGGTGGAAGTCGGCAAACGCTACGGCAAGAAAGTTTGCGCCTTGCAGACGGACATGAACCAGCCGCTCGGTCAAAAGATCGGCAACGCGCTCGAAGTGCGCGAATGCATTGAAATTATGTCGGGTACTGGCAACGCAAATGTCGCGCCTGTGAAACACGAAACGACCGCAAGCCAGAGGCTCGCGCCACCGAAGTCTAATGATCTCTTGGAAGTTACCCTGGCCCTGTCGGCCGAGATGCTTTTGATGGCCGGCGTCGCGAAAAATGTTGCAGCCGCCCGCGAAATGCTGCAAAAGAAAATGACAGGTGGCCAGGCCTTGGAAAAATTTGGAGAGATGATTGAAGCCCAGGGAGGGGACCGGAGCGTGTGCGAAGACCTGAGCCGGTTGCCCGTGGCGAAGCATACACGGCCGATCCCGGCGCCAAAGACCGGTGACGTGCGCTCCATCGAATGTGATCAGATTGGTTATGCAGTAATCGCGTTGGGCGGCGGACGGAAGGTGGCAAGTGATAAGGTGGATTTTGGAGTTGGGTTCGAGCAACCGAAGAAAATCGGAGACCCGGTAAAGTCGGGTGAACCGTTGATGATTATGCACTACAACGACGATGGTTCGGCAGCGGAAGCCGAGCGAATGGTGCAACGGGCGTATCACATTTCAGAAGAGGCCGTTACGGACCGGCCGCAGTTGATAGTCCAGAAGATTGAGTGAATGCTTTAGAGCGATGATGGCAAAAATCAAAGAGACGAAAGAATTCCTGGACTCGAAACTCGCGGGGCTGAAACCCGATGTAGCCCTGGTCGTTGGATCGGGTTTGGGGGGAATCACGAAAGAGATTACCAAACCGCTGGTCATCCCGTATGCCGACATTCCGCATTTCCCGAAATCAACTGTGGCGGGTCATGCGGGCCAAATGATCTTTGGTGAACTCGCCGGCAAGAAGCTGATGGTGCTCAGCGGACGATTTCACTACTACGAAGGCCGCAGTTTGGAGGAAATCACTTATCCGGTTCACGTTGTTGACTCGTTGGGTGTGAAGATATTGATTGTCACCAACGCGGCAGGCGCGATCAACCCGCAATACAAACCCGGCGACCTGATGATTCTGGAGGATCACATCAACTTCATGGGGGTCAATCCGCTGCTCGGGTTCGCCAACGGAAACGGCGTCAAGTTTATCGACATGACGCAGGCGTATTCCAGCCGATTGCGCGAAAAACTCGATGCAGCGGCCGAAAAGCTGCAGATGCCGATTTGGCGCGGCGTTTATTTGGCAACCACCGGGCCCAGCTACGAGACCCCGGCAGAAATCAAGGCGTTTGCGTGGATCGGCGCGGATGCGGTTGGGATGAGCACCGTGCCGGAGGTGATTATGGCGCGCTACCACAACATTGAGGTGGCCGGCCTCTCGTGTATTACGAACCTGGCTGCGGGGATCTCCAGCAAGAAACTCTCGCATGACGAAGTATTGGAGGTCGGCCGAGCAGCCCAGGACAAACTTGGCAAACTACTCGCCGAATTCCTGGGGATGTTGTGAAACGCAAACATGCAAAGCCTGTAGCGGCGGTCTATGACCGCCGTCCGAAACGCGGCCCGAAATCTTCGGCGCGCACAGAGCGCCGCTTCAACACGCTGATCGCCGCCGCGAAAGCGGTCCAAAAAAACGCCCATGCTCCGTACTCGAAGTTCCGTGTAGGCGCTGCGCTGCTTGCCAAAAACGGTAAGGTCTACACCGGCGTGAACGTCGAAAACGCGAGCTACGGCCTCACCAATTGCGCCGAGCGTGGGGCGCTGGGCAAAGCAGTGAGTGACGGCCAGCGCAAGTTCGCCGCGATTGCGGTCGTTGCCCCGAGTTCCACGCTCAGTCCGTGCGGTGCGTGCCGACAGGCCCTGGCAGAGTTCGGCGACATGGTCGTAGTTTGTGCCGATTCGCGAAACTTGCGGAAGCAGCGGGTCTATCGGGTTTCGGAACTGCTGCCCCATGCTTTCAAGCTGTAGGAGCGGCGTCTTCGCCGCGACCAGCCTCCACCTGCGGGGGCAGCGGCCACCACATCGTCCGCGATTGCAGAGGCCGCCGTCCCGGCGGCAGATAATCGACAGACCGCGCGGACGTCCAAGCAACCGCTTCACGATACCCAAATGGTACGAAAGCCGCTGAATTCTAATGACGTGCATCGTCATGGCTGGCTACTTGCGTTAATAGTCGGACTGCTGATCGGAGCAGCATCGCCGTCTCCGGTTCGCGCTAAGACTGAGACGATTGACTTGAAGGCGCTCGCCAAGCCCTTTGATGTGACCGAGCTTCAACGAGTGGTTGAGCGGGCACTGAAAGCAGGGCAAGCAGTGAGAGGCGCTCGACAAACTCAATCCGTCATTGGCCGACAAGTTGGCGGATTTACTGGCGAGCAGGTCGCGTGAGTCAACCTTATGTTCGAAAACCCGATGAAAGATAAGAAAGTTCGTGAACGGTTCTACCTTGAAGCGGCCATCCAGCGTTCTGGATGCGGCGCCAAGATAACGCGTGAGGGTGACGATCAGGGACAAGAACCCGCTTTTTCGTGGAGCTAAACGGCGAAGAGGTTGGTGTTGAGCTTACTGAGTTGTTTACAGACACAACCGGCAACGGCAGCCGTGAAAGAGAAGCGCGGCAGCTCCATGCGAATTTTCTTGATCGACTGACAACTGCGTACTACGCGAAAGGGGTCTCCCCATTCGTGTGAATATCGTCACACGAAACGAATTCTCCGGGTCGATCCGCGGCAAGGATCGTGAGGACGACCTCATTCGTTTGTTGGTCGAGAGGCTGGAAAAAGAATCCGCTGGGCTTGCGGATCGGCAACGCTGTGAACTCCACCTCCCTGATTTGCTGACCGCGTACGTTTGTAAGCTCCCAAGTTCGTGCCATAATTATTGGCGGTGGAGTATTGCAGACGATCATACTGGATTCTCACGCACGATCAGTGCTGCGATGCTCAGCGTAGCGGTGGCTTCAAAACACGAGAAGGTGTCCGATTATAAGCTCGCAGCAAGCAAGGTGTTCCTTCTAGTGCTCCGTCAACCTACATCGCAAGGGTTGTTGGTAGGGTCGGACCGCCGGGCCGACCCTTGCGGCGCGCCCGGCGGTCGCGCCCTACCCTTCCAATCAACTTTGACAGAGCACTAGTCTATGCGGACAGAACATGGAAGTCTGGGATGGTGCATCTTGATTCTCTCCCAAATGTAAGACCGGGAAGTTTCGATGCAATGCTTCTATACCTCCACCCGGAGCAGGTTTATACCCTTTGCCCGCGTCGCGGTTCGGCTAGCGGACACTGAAACTCACCGTTGCTCCCAGTAGGCATCAACACCGGCGTCCGGGTCCATCTCCTTTCGGAATTACTTCCCCACGCCTTCAAGCTGTGATAACAGTTTGTGCGTGACCGCCAAAGAGTTTCAGGAGGTGCTGCTGTCACCGATAGACTCGGACCGCGCATCGACGACCGGCGCCCGTTGTCACAAAACCGTAACCGATTTGTCGCTCCGGCGTTGCGCCAATGTCACAGATTTTTCAGTATGGCTGAAACCATCTTAATTGTGGATGACGAGCAGGACGTTCTCGATCTGCTCGTCTACAACCTGCAAAAGGCGGCGTTTAAGGTCTCAACAGCAAGGGACGGCGCCACGGCGCTCCAGAAGGCCCGGGACGAATTGCCGGCCCTGATCATTCTCGATCTAATGCTGCCGCAGTTGGACGGCACCGAAGTTTGCCGTCAGCTCAAGGCCGAGTCCAGAACGAGCCTCATCCCCATCATCATGCTGACCGCGAAAGCCGAAGAGGTGGATCGCATTGTTGGCTTGGAACTTGGCGCCGACGATTACGTGACCAAGCCGTTTAGCCCGCGGGAGATGGTGCTGCGCGTGAAAACCGTGTTGCGGCGCGCGAGTGGCAAAGCCGC
>DATIZX010000036.1:0-25117 GCA_035516795.1 Verrucomicrobiia bacterium | reverse complement strand
TTAAAAGCCAACAAGGTTTGACACCTCCCAGCCTTACGGCGGCGGAGGGGGTGGGATGGGATGACGAGCTTCCCCAATGTAAACCCAACGGGGCAGCGGTTCGCCGTCGGTTTCCTGCACGCCATCGCGATAGGCGCGGCACGAAATGGTGTCGCCGACGGCCAACGATGCCTGGCGCGGATGGCCGACCAGAAACGCATAGATAATTTGGATGGGAACGGGATGATCTTTGCCGAGTTCAGTGGCTGATGGTGCTGCTGAGACGGGGGGAACGGTGGTGGTTGTGCGGACAACCGCTCCGCTCTTATCGAGTGCCATAATCGTGCAATGGAAGTCGACGGCCGACGCTTCCAGCTTCTTTAGCCGATCTTTTTCCGCCTGTTGTTGCTGCAGTAATTCGTCGCGTTGTTGTCTGGCCGCCAGCCATTCGGCTCTCGCTTGCGCTTCCGCCTGACGATAGCGCTGAGCTTTGACGGGATCATAGCCGAGTTTTTTCCGCCATTCCGGCGGGAGCTTTTCCAGCGGGATCGTCGCCACGCCCGTCCTGTGGAAAATGGTAGCGGTCGAAGGCGTGATTCTGCCCCAGCGGACATTCTCGTAGGTGAAGCCATCAATCGTGAAGCTCACGGAGGCCGCGGCATTGGTAGACGCCCCCTCGACCGCCACGCTGGGGAGAGTTGAGACGTTGGATTGTTCAGCGCGAGCGACGGCACCGACAGCCGCAAAGCACAAAACACAAATGCGCAACGCTTTCATATGACATCAGGACATTACCAAATTTCTTCAGTCATTGCCTTGCGATAGTGCTGGTCGGGCGTAAGGTTAGATAAAGAACAGCAATTCAAATGGTCGCCGCAGCTACCCTTGCGCACGGGAATGCGTGAAAGAGCGCGGTGACAAAACCTTCGAAACAATGGAAGGGAGGAGATTATGGAAAACGCGTCGATAGAAACGAATGATATCCCGGAAGTGAACCGCGAAAAACTTGCGCGCGATTTGCGCGTGTTGATTCGTGACGCCGAAGCGCTGCTCAAGGACGGGGCGACGGAAGCCGGTGGCCGGTTGGAGGATTTGAAAACTCGCTTGCAGGCTTCGCTCAGTCAGATGAAGGAGACCTATCAGCGCATCGAGGAAAAGGCGGTGGCTGGCGCGAAAGTCACTGATAAGACAATCCGTGAACACCCGTACGAGTCGATCGGCGTGGCGTTTGGCATCGGGCTGCTGATTGGTGTGCTCGTCACACGCAAGTGAGCCATGGAACCATCCCTGGAAACGGAAGTGGGCTTGATGGCTTCATTACGCCGGCTACTGGATTCGGCCCTGGCGCTGGTGCAGAACCGTTTGCAATTGCTCGGTATCGAACTGGAGGAGGAAAGAGTTCGTCTCTTTGATCTGGTACTGCGCGTGGTGGGAGTGGCGGTGTTCAGTTTCCTGGCCCTCATTGCCGCCACGGCCCTCGTGGTCGTGTGGCTTTGGGAGACCTCGCCGGTTGCAGTCCTGATTGTCATCACACTTCTGTACGCGGGGTTGGCAGTCTGGATCGGCTACAGCTTGAAACAACGGTTGCATCATGGCCCACCCCCGTTTGCCGGCACCCTGGCTGAGTTCAAAAAGGACTGCGAATGTTTGGGCAAAAGCGACTAAACGAACTCCAGACCAGCAAGGAGTTGCTACTCATGCAGGCCGAGGCGCAACGCCGGTTGATCGCGGTGGAGGCGCAGAGAATTGCCCATGCGCTGCAGTGGGTCCACTCGCTTGAGCGGAGTTGGCAACGCATCAAACCGTTTGCGTGGCTGGCGGCACCGGCAGGAGGCTTTTATCTAACCCGTCGGGGGCGATCCATCTGGCGGTGGGGACTGCGTCTCGCCAAGGCCTGGCATTGGATCAACGGCATTGGACAGGATCGGCCAAGGTAGATTTCGAATCTGTTGGACACCGAGCGACTTCATGAAAACGGCGGCCAAAACCTTGGTGCTGATGACAGGACTGTTGGCTGGTTGCAGTCTCCTGCCGGTTGATTCGGGCGGTCCGCGTCCGGCCCCGGTCCCGCTCTCCCGAATGCTGGACATCCGCTCTGTGGAAAAGCAGTTGCCGGGAAAAACCATGCCAGAAGTGGTCGCGACGGTTGGGAGTCCAAATCGCGAGAGTGGAGATGCCTGCTGGACGTGGTGGACGTATACGAACAAATTTTACGATCCAATCACGCACCACCCCTTGCCAGTAGTGACATTCGTTTTTCGCGATGGCCGATTCCTCGAGATGACGTATTGAGATGGCAGTTGCGAATTGAGCCGTGAAGGCGGGGTTTCATGCCGTCGTGCGCGTTGTCTGATGGAACGGCAAATGAAGCTAGGAGTTTCGTCTTGCAGGGAGTCGCTCTGTCTTGGTGTGATGTCGTCATGGACCAGATTCGCAAGAAACGTATCGTGCCGGTTGCGGTGATCGAAAACGTGGACGACGCCGTCCCGCTCGCGGAGGCGCTGCTGGCCGGCGGACTCGAAGTTATCGAAATCACCTTCCGCACGACGGCGGCCGAGGTGGCAATGCGCAATATCACCAAGGCGCTCCCGTCGATGCTGGTCGGCGCCGGCACCGTGCTCGACGCCGATCAACTCGAGCGCGCGAAGGATGCCGGCGCGCGGTTCGCCGTCGCGCCGGGCCTGAATGAAAAAGTGGTGACCGCTTCCTTCGCGCTGGGACTAACGTTCATTCCCGGGGTCATGACTCCCTCGGACGTCGAGCGTGGATTCGGGTTGGGCTGCAAACTGCAGAAGTTTTTCCCGGCTGAGATTGCCGGCGGCGTACCGATGCTCAAGGCGTTGGCTGGACCGTACGGACACACCGGTGTGAAATTCATTCCGCTCGGAGGCATCGGACCAAAGAACGCCGCCGAATATCTCGCACTGCCCATCGTAGCGGCGGTCGGCGGTTCCTGGCTCTGCGACCGCAAACTTATCGCGGAGAAGAATTGGAAGGCGATCACCGCGTTGACGGCGGAAGCGCTGAAAATCGCGGATTCTGCCACAAAGCGGTCGTAATACGCACCCATTCGCGCGTCCTTTTCATTCGACGAGCTTCCGAAGCTTCGCATCGAGTCGATAGGTTTTGTCTGACTGTGTTTGCATGGTCACGACTTTGTCGGCGTATCGGACTCGGGCGGGTCGGCCAAGTTTCGAGTGCAGCACCGCTTGCGTTAGTCGTCCCTCTTTCCACGCAATATCGACTTCAAATCCGCCGCGGGCGCACAGACCTTTCACGGAACCGGTCGGCCATGCCTCGGGCAACGCGGGCAGCAACTCGATTTCATCAGCCTCGCTTTGCAGGAGCATTTCGGCGATGGCGGAGGTGCCGCCGAAATTGCCATCGATTTGAAATGGTGGATGCGCGTCGAACATGTCGGGATAAGTGCGCTCGGGACTCAGCAGAAACTGCAGAATCTTGTACGCATGATTGCCGTCGTGGAGCCGCGCCCAAAGATTGATGCGCCAGGCAGTGGCCCAACCGGTGGCTTTGTCGCCGCGAATTTCCAATGATTTGCGCGCCGCTGTCGCAAGTTTCGGCGTACCGCGCAACGTGATCTGCGCACTGGGGAACAATCCGTACAAATGCGAGACATGACGATGATGCAGGTCGGGAGCTTCCATGTCCCAGTCCTCCAGCCATTCCTGCAACTGACCGGCCTTGCCGATTTGGTTCGGCGGCAGACGACGTCGCGTGGCGGCAAGTTGTTTGCGGAATGACTTGTCCACTCCCAAAATCTCGCTGGCATCGACGCAGTTCGAGAACAAGTCGCGCAGGATTTGATTGTCGATCGTCGGCCCGGCGCAGACGCTCGCGCCTCCGGGATGTTTGTTCTCTGGTGATAACGAAGGACAGGTGACCAGCCATTTGTGCGTCGGTTCTTCCACCAAGGTGTCGAGGAAGAATTGGGCGGCGCCCTTCATCGCAGGGTAGACGCGGGCGAGAAACTTCTCGTCGCCCGTGAACAGGTAATGTTCCCACAAATGTTGACATAGCCATGCGCCGCCGGTTGGCCACATGCCATACTGCGGTCCGTCAATCGGTGCGGTCGCACGCCAGAGATCTGTGTTGTGATGGGCCACCCAGCCGCGAGCCCCGTACTGCACCTTGGCGGTGCGGGCACCGGTCTGGGTGAGGTCCTGAATCATTGCGACCAGCGGCTCAAGGCACTCCGACAGATTACAGGTTTCTGCAGGCCAGTAGTTCATCTCCGTGTTGATGTTGATCGTGTATTTGCTGCCCCACGGCGGGTTCAGGCTGTCGTTCCACAAACCCTGCAAATTGGCAGGCTGGCAGCCGGGACGCGTACTGGAAATGAGCAGGTAACGCCCGAACTGGAAATACAACGCGGCTAATTGCGGGTCGTTGCCGGTGGCAAAATCCTTGACACGTTCATCGGTGGGACGCCGGGCTGCGTCGGTCACTCCAAGATCCAATTGAACGCGGCGAAAGAGGCGTTGATGTTCGGCGATGTGCGCCCGGCGCAACGCGTCGAAAGATTTCTTCTCGGCGGCGGTGATGGTACGGCGTGTTAGCGCATCCGGATCGCCGCTCACATCCTTAAAACTCTTGTAACTTGTGGTGATGGCAATCAGCAATGTGGCCGAATCTGCCCCGGTCACGGCAACGGTATCCTTGGCAGCGACGGCGTTCCCGCCTTGTGTGAGGATACGAACGAGAACCTGGAATTTCAGGGCGCCGGCGATGCCTTGCGCCGCGCCATTGACGCCACGCATCACCAGGGTGTCCGGCGATTCGGCTTCAACTCTTGCAGTCTGGGGCGTTGTCATGCCGGCCACGAACGACACCTGGCCGGTTTGGGATGCGGTCAGCCGCACGACGATGACCTGGTCCACCGGGCTGGAAAACGCCTCCCGGATAAACGTCACATCACCGACGGTGTAATGGACGCAGGCAATCGCGGTATCGAGATTCAGTTCCCGTCGATAATTCGTAACGGCATTTGTCTCCGGAAGAGTCAGAAACAAATCGCCGACGGTCTGATACGGCATTTCTCGCAGCGGTTTGGCCATCATGTGCTGGCCGATGAATTTCTGCGCCTCGGCGTATTTGCCTGCAAAGATCAGCCGACGCGCTTCCGGCAACGCGGCCAAAGCCTCCGGATTGGCGGGATCATACGGTCCACCAGCCCAGAACGTGTCCTCGTTGAGTTGCAATTGTTCGTTGGTGACGCCGCCGAACACCATCGCGCCGAGCCGGCCGTTGCCGATGGGCAACGCTTCCACCCATCGGGTCGCGGGGTGCGTATACCAGAGGCTCAAAGGTTCTTTCACGACCGGGGTGGAGTCCTGTGATTTTACCGGCACGGAACTTAGGAGCAGGCATGCGGCACCCAAAATAAGTGTGTGCATGAAGCCAGCTTTCATCGTGGCAATACGGAATGTTGCGGAACAATTCTACAGGGCGGTGTCCTCTTTTTTCAAGAGTGTTCCGACTCTTGTAGCGAGCGTCGGAATCATTAGCGCACGTGCGCGAGACGCTCGCTTATCAGTCAAATTGTTGTATAATTCTCATCGAAAGCGCGGAGGCATTTATGAAGCGAACAATGCAGGCCGTTTGTCTTCGAGTTATCACAATCGCGTGTTGCTGCTTGGCAGAATGTTTTGCCGACACCATCTACGTTGCCAACTTTCCCAGCGGGCACAACCCGGTCAGATATGTTGAAAAGTTCGACTCGAATGGAAATGGAAGCCTATTTACGAACGACGTTGATGCGAGCTTGGTTGCCGACATGGCTGGAAATCTTTACCTCGGAATCGGCAGCAGTATCGTGAAATATGATATACACGGCAATAGCGCAATGTTCGCTACGGGACTGTCAGGGACTACCGGACTAGCGACGGACGGAAACGGCAATCTCTATGCAGCGGGTAGCGAGATTGTGAAGATTGATTCCATGGGCAATACTACTTTTTTTGCAACGAATGTCCCCGGTTTCGCTCATCCTGATGCGCTCGCCTGTGACAGCAGTGGCAATCTTTATGCCGCAAGCTTTCTGTATAATACCATCTACCGCTTCGATCCCACCGGCAACCGGACGGTGTTCACCACTTCAATATCTGGCCCTAGTGGAATGGCTTTCGATAAAAACGGTTATTTATATGTTTCCAGTTTTTCGAGTAACACAATCGCGAGATTTGATCCAAATGGGAACATGTCGATCTTTGCATCGGGTGTTTCGTTACCACAGGAACTTGCTTTTGATGGAGCTGGGAACCTTTATGTTGCGACTTTGGCTTTCAATACGGTGCAAAAGTTCGATCCTATAGGAAACCAGTCAACGTTCGCATCTTCTGGACTCGACTTCCCCGAGTATATTGCGGTGCAGATACCGGAACCTGCGACTTGGTTATTGGTTTTAGCGAGCATTTCGATTTTCCTATTTGTGAAGGGCTTGTCCGCTTTTTGAGTAAAGCTCTGCCAGAGCTCCAATCACTCCACAAGCAAGCCCACGATTGGATTGGTGATATCAACACTTTCAAGAACTGCAGAACTCGGGTCTGGATTCTGGAGGGCCTTTGTTGAACGCACGTGGGACAAAGTCGAACGTACCAAGCCGGCATCAACAGCACTATAGTCACTGACCTTTGGGCTGGGATCGGTAACGCTTTGACAGTTGTTTGCATTGAAATTTCCCGACGGCAGGCCGATTGGCGTACTGAACGGATTACTGACGTTCACGTACGCTACACCATTTATCCACTAAGAACCGTTGCCGCTTAACGGCACAATTCTGTCGTTAATGTTTCCTTGCTCCATTAACGCAGTTCCGTTCCAATTTTCGAATATTGCACCTTCGTCGAGAGGGCCATTGTCGCGACGCTGAATCAGTAGCGACACCAATCGCCGTTGCAGTCGGCGCACTGACGGTTCGGATGTGGGCCCACCGTGCGGAGCACTGCAGCTTTGAACCCCTGTCAGCCTGAGGTCCTGTTTGGGTGGCGCGTCGGTCTTGTTCGGGCGACTGGTTTCACGACGTGGAATTCACACGCATTTGGCGGGATTTGTTGTATAATTCCAACCGAAAGCGCGGAGGCATTTATGAAGCGAATAATCATCGCAGTCGCGTGTTGCTGGCTGGCGAATTCTTTCGTGCACGCACAAACCATCTATGTTTCGAATCAGGGAAATATTGACGGGCCTGGCTATATTGAGAAATTCGATGCAAACGGAAATGGTTCGCTGTTCCCGACGGGGCTTGAAAATCCGCGGGGAATCGCCTTGGATAGCAGCGGCAACTTGTACGTGGCGAGCGTTTTTGACGGCACAATACTGAAGTTTGGTCCCAATGGCGGAACAGGAACGGTCTTCGCCTCTGGCTTGCAACAGCCCGAGGGGCTTGTTTTTGATCATAGCGGGAATTTATACGTGAATACCCAGGGAGATGGCAATCTATGGAAGTTTGATTCGAGCGGAAACGGAACCATCTTTGGCTCTAATCTTTCCGATGAATCTTTTGTCCTTGCGGTCGATGCCAGCAACGACGTTTACGCCGCTAGCAACTTCCATAATAAGATTGTGAAGTTCGATCCTTCAGGCGCCGCGACGCTGTTTGCCGATCAGAGCTCGGGCTTGAATTTTCCTTCGGGGATGGCGGTCGGCAGCGATGGCAATCTATACGTTGCGAATCTTGATAGTTACAAAATCTTGAAATTTGACCCGAACGGGAATGTCTCAGTTTTTGCCTCGAGCTCGAATGGTGTATTTACCCCCTTCGGCATTGCGTTTGATAACAGCGGCTATCTTTATGTTGCCCAAGATGACTACGGCATTGTGAAATACGATTCCAACGCAAACGGAATGCTGTTTACCAACACAGGGATTTTGAATCCACAATTCATTGCCATTCAGATCCCCGAGCCTTCAGCATTTGTGCTTCTTATTATGGGAGCGGTGCTGCTAATGCGTTTTCGGTTTTAGGTGTCTGAATCTAAGTGTTTGGTCCCCGTTCCAAAAACGTGTTGCTCTCCGCAAGGCCGCTGTGGCACAAAGAAGTCAATCGTTGCGAACTGCATGTGCTGTCGAGCCCGAAAGCAATACGAGGTAATCATGACCAAGCCGGCATTCCCCGACGTTTCGAAGATCGAGTACGAAGGATCCGAATCGAAAAATCCGCTCGCCTTTAAACACTATAACGCCAACAAGAAGATCGACGGCAAATCGATGCGGGATCATTTGCGGTTTGCAGTCTGCTACTGGCACACCTTTCGCAACCCACTCAGCGACCCGTTCGGCGTCGGCACAGCCGTCCGTCCTTGGGACGACGGCTCGAACACAGTCGCCAACGCGCAGAACCGGGCGCGTGTGGCGTTCGAGTTCATCGAGAAGCTCGGCGCGCCGTTTTACTGTTTCCACGACCGCGACATTGCACCGGAAGGCAAGGACCTGAGCGAAACGAATCGGAACCTCGAGGCCGTGGTGAAGGTGTTGAAGCAAGAACAGCAGCGCAGCGGCATCAAATTGCTCTGGGGTACGGCCAATCTCTTCAGTAATCCGCGGTATGCTCACGGTGCGGCCACAAGCTGCAACGCGGACGCGTTTGCCTTTGCCGCAGCACAGGTGAAAAAGGCACTGGAGATCACGCATGAACTTGGTGGCTCTGGCTATGTATTCTGGGGCGGACGCGAAGGCTATTCGACCCTGCTCAACACCGACCTCAAACGCGAACAGGAACATCTTGCGAGATTTCTGCACATGGCCGTGGATTATAAGAAAGCCATCGGGTTCAAGGGACAATTCTTCATCGAGCCCAAACCGAAGGAACCGACGAAACACCAGTACGACTCCGACGCGGCGGCTTGTTTGAATTTCCTCCGCGAATTTGACCTCATCGACGACTTTCAACTCAATATCGAAACCAATCACGCCACGCTCGCCGGCCACACAATGCTGCATGAACTCACGGTAGCGGCGGCCGCTGGCCGCCTCGGATCGATTGACGCGAACCGCGGCGACGAATTGCTCGGCTGGGACACCGACCAGTTTCCCACGGACATTTATCTGACCACGCAGATCATGCTGGTTGTTCTGGGCATGGGCGGCTTCAAGTCGGGCGGACTGAATTTCGATGCCAAGGTGCGCCGGGAAAGTTTCGAACCGGTGGATTTGTTCCACGCCCATATTGGCGGCATGGATGCGTTTGCGCGCGGACTGAAGATGGCGTCGGCCATTCGTAAGGACGGACGGCTTTCGGAATTCGTGAAGCAGCGCTATGCGTCGTGGGATAAAGGCATTGGCCGCGACATCGAAAAAGGAAAGCTCGGTCTCAAGGAACTCGAAGCTTACATGCTCAAAAAGGGCGAAGCCGACACGAACGTCAGCGGACGGCAGGAAATGTTGGAGAATCTCATCAATGATTTCATCTAGCGACGCCGAAATTTGGTTCATCACCGGCAGTCAACACCTTTACGGCGAAGCCGTCTTGAAAAAGGTTGCGGCGAACTCGAAGAAGATCGTTGCCGAACTGAACGCCACCAAACGCCTGCCGTTGAAGCTTGTGTTCAAGGCGGTGCTGACCGGGCCGGATGAAATTCGTCAACTCTGCCTCGCGGCAAATTCTGCCCCAAAGTGCGCGGGGTCGATCCTCTGGATGCACACGTTCTCGCCCTCCAAGATGTGGATTGCCGGGCTTGTCTCGCTGCGCAAACCGTTCCTGCACCTGCACACCCAATTCAACCGCGACCTGCCGTGGGAAGAGATCGACATGGATTTCATGAATCTCAATCAGTCCGCCCACGGCGACCGCGAGGCTGGTTTTATCCACACACGGTTGCGCCTGAACCGCAAAGTCGTCGTCGGCCACTGGTCGGATGTGGAGGTGCAACATCGCATCGCGGCCTGGATGCGCGCCGCCCGGGCGTGGCACGACTGGCAAGGGGCGAAGTTCTGCCGATTCAGCGACAACATGCGACAGGTGGCCGTCACCGAAGGCGACAAGGTCGCCGCCGAAGCGAAATTCGGTTACTCGGTCAACGGTTATGGGGTCGGCGACCTTGTAAAATCCGTCAACACCGTCGGCGACGCGGCCATCAGTCGTCTGTGCGGCGAATACGAAGAACGCTACGACGTGGCGATGGAACTCCGCAAAGGTGGTGCGCGCCACGACTCGCTCCGGTACGGGGCGCGTCTCGAACTGGGTTTGCGCGCATTTCTCAAGGACGGGAACTTCAAGGGTTTCACCGACACATTTGAAGATCTGCACGGCCTCAAACAACTGCCCGGCCTCGCCGTGCAGCGTCTCATGGCCGAAGGCTACGGATTCGGCGCCGAAGGCGACTGGAAAACCTGCGCTTTGCTGCGTGCGATGAAAGTTATGGCCGCCGATTTGCCGGGCGGCACGTCATTCATGGAAGATTACACCTACCATCTCCATCCCGACGGACATCTCGTGCTCGGAGCACACATGCTGGAGATTTGCGAATCTATTGCAACTGGCAGACCCTCCCTCGAAATCCATCCGCTCGGCATCGGCGGCAAGGAAGATCCTGTGCGCCTGGTATTCAACGCGCCTGCTGGCGCGGCGATCAATGCTTCCCTGATCGATCTCGGCAACCGTTTCCGTCTCGTGGTCAACGAAGTGGAGGTGGTCAAACCGCCGAAACCGCTGCCGAAACTGCCAGTGGCTCGTGCCATTTGGAAATGCCGGCCCGATTTCAAGACGGCCTGTGCTGCATGGATTCAGGCTGGCGGCGCGCACCATACCTCCTTCAGTTACGCCGTTACCACCGAACACATGGAGAACTTCGCCCAAATTGCGGGCGTCGAACTGGCCATCATCGATCGCGACACCGACCTGCGCGCTTTCCAACAACAACTCCGCAATAACGAAGTTTACTACCAGTTCGCTTCGGCGTTGGGAAAATTGTAAACGCAATACTCCGGCCCACCGCAGTCGTTCTCGGATCAACCGTGGGTCAGCTAAGATTGGCCGTTGCAGGCTGACAACAAAGCCAGTATCGTCGTTGCGCATTTGGATGGATGGCTGGTTTTCACCAGGGGGTAATCAACACGAAAAGGAGACTGTGACGTGAGCCAACAAGCAGATACGAAACTCGCAACTTGCGCGAAGGACGATTTGATTCTGGTCGCCGGGGCCGGTGGTTTCATTGGGGGCGCCCTGGTCCGTTATTTCCACAACAAGGGATTTACTCGGATCCGGGCCGTCGACAAGAAACCGTTGCCGCTGTGGTATCAGACAACGCCGGGCGTGGAATCGCTGTGCTTGGACTTGAGCGACGAAACCAATTGCCGACGCGCCGCACAGGATGCCGCGGAAATCTACAATCTGGCGGCGGACATGGGCGGCATGGGATTCATTGAGCGGTTTCGGATCGAATGTCTGCGGAGCATTTTGATCAATACACACTTGATTGAAGCTGCCTACCGCGCCGGTACTCGGCGTTACTTCTTCTCTTCGTCGGCCTGTGCCTATAACACCAAGCTCCAGGAAGACGCCAATTGCCGGGCCTTGAAGGAATCCGACGCGTATCCCGCGTACGCCGAACGCGGATACGGCTGGGAGAAGTTGATGTCGGAAATTTTCTGTCAGGAATACTGGGCCGAACGCAAGCTGAAGACGTTCATCGCCCGGTTCCATAACGTTTATGGACCCTGGGGCACATGGGACGGTGGCCGCGAGAAGGCGCCCGCCGCCATTTGCCGCAAGGTGATCGAGGCCAAGGACTCGGGCAAAAAGGAAATCGTAATCTGGGGCGATGGACATCAGACACGCAGTTTCATGTACATCGACGACTGTCTGCGCGGCATCGACACCATCATGCATTTCGACGACCTGATCGCGACACCGATCAACCTGGGCACCAGTGAAATGATTTCGATCAACGACCTCGTCACATTTGTTGAAGAGATCGCCGGGATCAAGTTGCAGCGGCAATACGATCTCGACGCGCCGAAAGGCGTCGCGGGCCGCAACAGCGACAATACGTTTATCAAGAAGATGCTGGGCTGGGAGCCATCCACTCCCATTCGGAAAGGACTTCAACCAACTTATCAATGGATTGAGCAGCAATACCGCGACCGCAAAGCCGGCAGGGAAACGGTCCGGGATGTCCTCTGATGTCGCGACAAAGCGTAACTCGGAGACGATCTTCACAACGGGCAGCCGCTGGCCGTCCGGCCAAAATCACCGATGTCATTGGCGCATTTCCCTACCGCATGGCCTTGGCCGGCGGATGGATCGATCAGCCGTTCATGTCGCGTCACAATCCGAAGCCGCCGGGCTCGATGGTGGTCATCGGGTTGGAACCGACGTTTCCGTGGATGGATCGCTCTGGCATCGCCACCAGCACTCGTCGTGTGGCGCTGCAACGGTGGGACGTTCTCCTGAAGCGCAACCCGGCGGAATTGGTCGAGGAATTGTACGAGGCGGAGAACAAAGGCAATCTCCACGCTTCCGGCTCGCAGGACATGATCGGCCTGCTCTATCCGGGCGTAAACCGACTGGATTACGACTACGCCTACAAAGGCGGGGTCTTTCCGAAGAATATCGAATCCAACAACAATGCGCGAATCGCCCGTTGGTTGGAAAGGGTAATTCAGGTGATTGCTATTGGGCCGCGCCCCGAAGGTTACGATCCCCTCGCTACGAAAAGGCTGAGTCCGCATTGGGTTCAACGTCTGGGTCGAAGTGGCCGGGACTGTTATGACGCCATCCTGAAACGCGACATTGCTGGCTTGGGCGCGTCCATGAACGAATGCATGTTGTGCTGGGAAAACCTATTGCCCAACGTTCTGCGCCATCCCTCGATCAAGCTCGATCTGCCGGCGATCCTGAAGTTTTACCAATCGAAATATCCCGGCGCGATGTATTCCGGGTGCGGCGGCGGGTATCTCTACATCGCCTCCGAGGAACCTGTGCCGGGCGCGTTCCATGTGAACGTCAGGACCAAACCATGAATCTTTCGACATTCAGTGCGATTCAGCCTCTGCCATGAAAACCCCGAGCCGAGTTGTCGTCTCCGGAAGTTTTGACGACCTGCGATCACATCATGTCCGGCTGCTGCAGGAAGCCGCACAGTTGGGAACCGTGCACCTTCTGCTCTGGTCGGATGACATGGTTCGGTCTGTAACCGGCCAACCGCCGAAGTTCCCCGAAGCGGAACGTGCGTATCTGGTGGAAGCGATTCGTTATGTCGAAAAAGTCTGGCCCTTCAATGGACGGCCCGATCCCAATGCGCTGCCTCAACTCGACTTCCTCCAACCCCAAATTTGGGCGGTGGATGAAAATGCTGATACCGAAGCTAAACGAGCATTCTGCAACACGCACAGTCTTGAGTACCGAGTCTTTACCGACAAAGATCTGGTGGGTTTTCCAATGCCCAAGACCGCGCCGTCCGCTCCCGACCGCAAGAAGGTGATCGTCACCGGCTGCTTCGACTGGTTTCATTCGGGCCACGTTCGCTTTTTCGAGGAAGTCTCACAACTGGGCGACTTGTATGTCATTGTCGGTCATGACAAGAACCTGCGCCTGCTCAAAGGCGAGGGTCACCCCGTAGTCCCCCAGAGCGAACGCCTTTATATGGTCGGCTCCGTCCGTCACGTGAAGGAAGCCTTGATCTCGACCGGCCACGGCTGGTTGGATGCTGAACCAGAAATCTATCGAATCAAGCCCGATCTATATGTTGTCAACGAAGACGGCGACAAGCCTGAGAAACGAGAATTCTGCCGGAAACATGGCTTGCAATACGTCATCTTTAAGCGCACGCCGAAAGAAGGATTGACCGGCAGAACGAGCACGAGCCTGCGTGAAAGCGCCGGGTCATCACTATGAAACAAATGCTGGCCGCCAGATTGCATGGACCCCGCGATATTCGGGTCGAACACGTCCCCCACCCCGGCAAACCCGGCCCCGGCGGGGTTTTGGTTCGCGTTGCTGCCACCGGCATCTGCGGCAGCGATCTGCACACATACGCCGATGGACGCATTGGCGACACCATCCTCAAAGCGCCGCTGATCCTTGGACACGAATTTTCCGGCGTCATCGAGGAGATCGGGAGAAACGTGAAACACCTTCGTCCCGGAATGCGCGTGGCGGTCGACCCCGCGCAACCGTGTCACCAGTGCGATCTCTGCCGACGCGATCACCCGCACCTCTGTCGGCGCCTTCATTTCTGCGGTTTGTTCCCGGACAACGGCAGTTTCGCGCAGTACATTCGCGTGCCGGCCAAAACTTGTTTCCCAGTACCGAGATCAGTGGATGACGTTGCCGGCGCGATGTTGGAACCGTTCGGCGTGGCGTTGCATGCCACCAAGCTCGGAAAGATTCAAGAAGGCGACCGCGTGGCCATCCTCGGCGCGGGACCGATTGGCCTGTTACTCATCCAAACGGTCAAACTAGCCGGAGCGCGGAGGATATTCGTCAGCGATCCACTCGCGTACCGGCTCAAATTCGCCAGGAAGTTTGGCGCAAAACCGCTCCCTCGAAGTGCCGAGGTTGACGTGGCCTTTGAAGCGGCATGGGGTGGGGAAGCCATCGAACAAGCAATCGAGATCACACGTCCTGGCGGACGGGTCGTGCTGGTGGGAATTCCGTCGGAAGATCGTTGCACGTTTCGGCATTCGCCAGCACGTCGCAAAGGCCTGACGGTGCTTTTCAGTCGGCGCATGAAACACACCTATCCGCGAACCATACGACTGGCGTCATCGGGCCGCGTGGATTTGCACTCGTTTGTGACCCATCATTTCCCATTGGAACACGCCGCCGAAGCATTCGCGCTCAACGCAAAATATAAAGACAATGCTGTGAAAGTGATGATCCGCCCCTGAAGCGGTCATGTCGTTCTCGCTTGAATGACAGTCCCCCAGGAATCCCACGACCCTGCTTATTTCGCAGAGAACCGAAACGTCGTTCTTTGCGAATAAACTTCGCCGGGGCGTAATATCGCCGACGGGAACTGTGGTTTGTTGACCGAGTCAGGGAAATGCTGCGTCTCCAAGCAAAACGCGGAGTGTTGCCGATAGGAGCGTCCACCTTTGCCCTTGATCGTTCCATCGAGAAAATTACTGGTATAAAGCTGCACGCCCGGCTCTGTGGTGTAGACTTCAAGCGTCCGTCCCGAAAGGGGGTCGTGCACGCGAGCGGCCAAGGATGGCTTCCGGGATACGTGACGGAGAACGTAGCAATGATCGTAACCCTTGGGTTCTCCGTCGAGTTCCGAAAACCGGGAACCGATGGGCACGGCCCGGGTGAAATCCATCGGTGTGCCTTGAACGGACTTGAGTTCGCCGGTCGGGATCAAGGTGTCATCCACGGCCACATACTGATCGGCGGCGATCATCAGTTCATATCCGAGTACATCTCCCGAACCAGCGAGATTGAAATAGGTATGGTTGGTCAGATTGACCGGCGTAGCTTTATCGGTCGTGGCGGTGTATTCGATCTGCAGTTCGTTCTGGTCGGTCAGCATATACACAACGGTGACCGAAAGATTGCCAGGGTAACCTTCTTCCCCATCACGGCTGACATACGTGAATTTCACCGAGGATGCCGTCGTATTGCTGAACTCCCCTTTCCAGTTGGCCTTGTCGAAACCTTTGAGTCCACCGTGCAAATGATTCGGACCGTTGTTGATGGCCAGACGGTATTCGACGCCGTCGAGCGTAAAGCGGCCCTTCGCGATACGGTTGGCGACACGGCCAACGATGCAGCCGAAATACGGGCTGTTCCGCTCGACGTAATCCTCCAACGTGTCGAAGCCCAGCGCCACATCCGCCAGCTTGCCATGCCGGTCGGGCACTTCCAGGGAAACCAACGTCGCCCCGTAGTTCATGACTGCTGCTTCGACTCCATTCACGTTGCTCAACGTGAAAAGCGTCACCTGCGATCCGTCGTTCAGTTTACCAAATGGCTTTTTCTCGATGCTCATCTCAATAGCTCCTCCCGGGATTCTAAAGCCCCGGCAATGCAGCAACACCATCCACAATTTTACAGACGTGAACGGCAAACTTGTCAGCATACCTGGGGCGACTGCGGGGATAACCGGTTTCGACCGCAGTCCTCAAAGCCAGGACACTCCCGGCCTCGACCAGCGCGCCCGCCGCGCCCTTATCTCCGCCGCCGAGCATGCGTTCGCCGAGGACGCCGGGAACGCTGCGGGCAATGTCGCACATGGTTTCCAGTTCCGGACCGGAAATTCTGTAATCGTCACGCAACCCGACTCCGTCTTCGCGAAAAATCCGTCCCACGGTTTCGATGTCGCCGGCCTTCCAAGCTTTCAGCATTTGATAGAACCGTTGTTGCGCGTGGAAGATGTAGTTCAGGCGTTCGCAAAGATGGGGATGGGACACGCCGTACTGCGCCATGATGCGATTGTACAATGCTTCATCGCGGATGTCGGCGAGACAGGAAAAGCCGAATCGCTTTCCGGCAAGCGCCACGAGTTCTTCGCACTCGGCACGGCGAACCTTGTACGTCGACTTTTCCAACCCGGGCCGCACGGTGCCGGTGTCGAGGCTCACAATGCGGAAATCCAGCGCGCTGTTACCCAGCGGCACATAGCGGATCGTCCGGTCCTTCGGATTGTAGTGTGTTCCCCGGCCGGCGCGCGCGAAATAGATCATGATCTGGTCGAGTTTGCCGCAGGGCGAGCCGATGTAATCATTTTCCACTGCCTGCGCCAGGTCCACGACCTTCATCCCGTCTTTGAGTTTGATCCCATTGACCTCAAAAAAAGTGAGGATGAGGTTGAGACACAATGAGGCCGAGCGCGACATGCCGCCGCCGGGAATATTACCGTAAAGAACCGCGTCGAAACCCTTGGTCAGCTTGAACCCTTCGCGGCGGAGAATGAAATCCACGCCATATGGAAAGCGCGCCCAAGTGTCCGAGCTGGCTGCCGATTTCGGCGCCGGCACCCTCCCGAGTTTGAAATCGATGACCCCGTCGTCCGGAAAATTCCCGCTGAAGATCCGGACGTGGTCGGTGCCATTGGGCTTGTAGGCGAGCCAAATGAATCGGTCGGTGCCGACGCCGAACAACTCGGTGCCGTTGTAGTCGCCGTGCTCCACGCCGAGGCAAAACCGCGAGGAGGTGCGGTGGATCTTCCCGCCTTCGACCGGCAGCTTGGTTTGCCCGGCCAGCCGCGCAAGAATCTTTCGGGATTGGAGGTCGGCATCAGTCGGCTTCATGAATCGTCCTAGCCTGCGAAATTATCACAGCCGTGTGGCGCAGGTCGAGTATTGGAAGCGAGTGAAGAAGGGTGGCCGATGAGCGCCTTGTTGATCGGATCCAGCAAGAATGTGCTAGACAAAGCGAAATGCATTTCATAGTAAGAACTTTCAGCGCCCGATGGAACCGACCCCTTTGTCTCGACCATGGAGGAAATTCTTATGCCGAGAATAGAGATGCATGTCGTCGATTACGTCATCTTATGTGTCTATTTCCTGTTCGTTCTGGGAATTGGCTGGGCGCTCAAACGCTACGTCAAGACCGGGGAAGACTTTTTCTTGTCGGGACGGTCGATGCCCGCCTGGATCGCGGGATTGGCGTTCATCTCCGCCAATCTCGGTGCGCAGGAAGTCATCGGCATGTCCGCTTCCGGCGCCAAGTACGGGATTATGACCTGCCATTTCTACTGGGTCGGCGCGATTCCGGCGATGGCGTTCGTGGGAATTTTCATGATGCCGTTTTATTACGGCTCACGAGCGCGCTCGGTGCCCGAGTATCTGAAGATGCGCTATGATGAAAAAACGCGTGGTTTCAACGCCATCTCGTTCGCGGTCATGACGGTGTTCTCTTCGGGCATCTCGATGTACGCGCTGGCCAAGTTGTTCGAGATTCTGCTGGGTTGGAACTTTCACTTCAGTGTGTTCATCTCCGGCATTATCGTGTTGTTGTATATTGTTCTCGGGGGGTTGACGTCGGCGATTTACAACGAGGTGCTGCAGTTCTTCCTCATTGTGCTCGGTTTTCTGCCGTTGGTGCTCTTGGGACTCAAAGACATTGGCGGCTGGCACGGACTGATTCACAAACTGAACGAGGTTTCCGTCAGCAACGGTTTCGCGCCGGGCACGTATACGGAATCCTGGTCGCACATGACGTCCGCCACGGCCAATCCGATGGGTGTGGAATGGTTCGGAATGGTGTTTGGCTTGGGCTTCGTGTTGTCGTTTGGCTATTGGTGTACCGATTTCCTTGTGGTGCAGCGGGCGATGGCCGCCAACTCGATGTCCGCGGCGCGCCGGACGCCGCTGATTGCCGCGATTCCCAAAATGCTGTTTCCTGCGCTGGTGATCCTGCCCGGCATGATCGCCATCGCGATGCACTATCAAACGAAAGGCATGTTCCTGCCGATTGAGAATGGGCAACCGAATTACAACATGGCCATGCCGGTCATGCTGGGCCACTATTATCCGTCGGGCATGCTGGGGCTCGGCCTGACGGCGTTGATGGCTTCATTCATGTCGGGCATGGCGGGCAACGTGACTGCGTTCAACACGGTGTGGACCTACGACATCTATCAAAGCTATATCCGGCCCGGTCAATCGGACCGGCATTACCTCTGGATGGGCCACGTGACGACGGTCGTGGGGATTCTCCTGAGTGTGGCCTGTGCCTATGCCGCAACCCGCTTCAATAACATCCTCGATTTTCTTCAACTCGTGTTTGCCTTCGTCAACGCGCCGCTGTTCGCAACGTTTATGCTGGGCATGTTCTGGCGGAGGGCGACGGGCCATGGCGCGTTCTTCGGCCTGCTCTTGGGCACAGCCGCGGCCGCCATCCATCACGGCTTGACGATTCCCGCGGGCGCGACGGCGGGTATCCACGGCGGCTGGCTCGGCACCATTATTCACACCTATCCCAGCGACATGGCGCAGAACTTTTGGACCGCCATTTTCGCCTGGACGGTCTGCTTTGTGGCAACCATCGTGATTTCGTTAGCGACCAGAAAGAACAAGACCAACGACCAACTTAAAGGGCTGGTGTACTCGCTGACACCCAAGATCAAAGACCATGACGTGCCGTGGCACAAACAGCCCGCCATGCTCGGTCTCATCGTCATCGCCGGTGCGGTCGTGCTAAACATCATCTTCTGGTAAAGGAGAATCCGTATGAAACTCGACATTCGTATGCCCATGGGAGTGATGTTCGTACTGGTGGGCGCCATCCTGACGATATTTGGTTGGGTGACGTCCTCCGATGCGGCCCTCTATCGCCGTTCACTCGGGGTGAACATCAATTTGATCTGGGGCATCGTCCTGTTCGCCCTTGGCGTGGTCATGGTGATTTTGGCGCGCCGGGCCATGCAGCGCGATGCCGAATCAACGACGGCATCGCGCAAAGGAAAGAACGAACCCTCGGCGGTCTCCTAACCATGGGAACCAGCTCATGAAGCCATTCCACTGGATGTATGCGGCGGCAGTTGTGGCCGTATTGTTCACGAGTTGCGGCAAACCAGAGCCACGAGGCCAGGCAGAAGCCAAACCGAAAAAGAAACTCCGCCTCGCGTTCGTCACCAACAACGCGGCGGATTTCTGGGCCATTGCCCGTGCGGGCTGCGAAAAAGCCGCCTCGGAACTTCCGAATGTCACGCTGGAATTCCGGATCCCTTCGGACGCCACCGCTGCGACCCAGAAGAATATTGTGGAGGACCTTCTCGCCAATGGTGTGGACGGCATTGCCATCAGTCCGATTGATCCCGCCAACCAGACGCTGCTGCTAAACGACGTCGCCAAACAGGCCCTGCTAATCACGCAGGACAGCGATGCACCGCAAAGCGATCGCGCCTGCTATCTTGGCACCGATAATGTGGCGGCAGGCCGGCAAGCCGGTGAATTGATCAAGCAGGCGCTGCCGCAAGGCGGCAAGATCATGGTCTTCGTCGGGAACATGGCCGCCCAGAATGCCCGTGATCGCCTCGCAGGCATCAAGGAGGCTATTCAAGGTACTCATATCCAGATCCTCGACGTGCGCACCGACGACACCGATGCCGTGCGGGCCAAGGCCAACGCGTTGGACACCATCGTAAAATACCCAGACGTGGCCTGCCTCGTCGGTCTCTGGAATTACAACGGCCCAGCCATTCTCAATGCGGTCCGCGATTCGGGCAAGATCGGACAAATCAAAATCGTCTGCTTCGATGAAGATGCGGAAACCTTGGCGGGAGTAAAGGACGGGGCGATTTTCGCCACCGTCGTCCAGCAGCCCTACGAATTCGGCTACCAAGCGATCCAATTAATGGCCAAGGTAATCAGCACCGGCAACAGGTCGTTGATCCCTGCGAACAAGAAAATCATCATTCCCACATTGGCCATCAACAAGGACAATGTGGACGCCTTCGCGGCGAAGCTGAAGACGCTCCGCGGCCACTAACCCTCGACCATGAGCGCGACGTTGCTGGAGTTGCGCGGCATCAGCAAACGGTTCCCCGGCGTCGTCGCGCTGGACTCGGTCGACCTCGAAGTCGGCGCTGGTGAAGTGGTGGCGTTGATCGGCGAGAATGGCGCCGGCAAGTCCACGCTGATGAATATCTTGGGCGGCGTCCATCAGGCCGATGCCGGCACGATTCGCTTCGATGGCCAGCCAGTGGCGATTCGGTCTGTGTCCGATGCCTTCGCACTCGGCATCGGGTTCATTCACCAAGAGCTCAACGTCCTCGACAATCTGGACGTGGCTGCCAACATTTTCATGGGGCGCGAGCCGACGTGGGGCGGACTGTTGCGCTTGATCAACCGTGGTGAGATCAATCGCCAGTCCGAGCGGCACTTGAAGCGGCTGGGGCTTACGGTTTCTCCAAGTGCGCCGTTGCGCGAATTGTCGCTGGCTCAGCAACAAATGGTGGAAATCGCCAAGGCTTTGTCGCAAAACGCCCGCCTGCTCATCATGGACGAGCCAACCAGTTGCCTGACGACGTCTGAAACGGAGCGACTCCTGGCCAAGATCAAAGAACTGCGCGCCGAAGGCGTGAGCATCATCTATATCACCCATCGGCTGACGGAGGTCGGTGAGTGCGCCGACCGGGTGGTGGTCTTGCGCGATGGCAAGAATGCCGGCTCGCTCCGCCGTGAAGAGATTACTCACGACAACATGGTGCGGTTCATGGTAGGGCGCGATCTCCAGAATTTTTACGTCCATTCCAAGGTACAAAAGCAGGCGGACTATTTCAAGGTACGCGGCTTGCGCACTCGAGCCCATCCACGGTGCTCGGTGAACTTTACTGTCGCCGCCGGCGAAATTCTCGGCCTAGCCGGATTGGTCGGCGCCGGTCGCTCCGAATTGGCGCAAGCCATCTTTGGAGTGGAACTGCCACTGGAAGGCGAGATTCTCATTGACCGAAAACCGGTGACGATCCGCCACTCGCGGGATGCGATTTCTCACGGCCTTTATCTGGTGCCCGAGGATCGGCGACGCACGGCTCTCATCACCGAGATGGCCGTTGTCGAAAACATTACATTGCCGGGCCTGAAGCGTCTGACGAAATGGGGTTGGATCAATGGCCAACAGGAGACTGACATCGCCGCCAAACAATGCACAGCGCTGCGTGTCAAAACTCCTTCCGTCCAAACGAAGGTGATGAATCTCAGCGGCGGCAACCAGCAGAAGGTCGTTCTTGCCAAATGGCTCGCATTGAATCCTCGCGTGCTGATCTTCGACGAACCGACGCGCGGAATCGACGTGGGCGCGAAAGCCGAAATCTACAGGTTGATGCGCGACCTGGCCGAAAACGGAGTCGCCATCATCATGATCAGTTCGGACATGGAAGAAGTGCTCGGCGTCAGTGACCGCGTGGCAGTAATGCACGAGGGACGTATCGCGGGAATCTTGGAGCGCAGCCAATGCACCGAAGAAGCGATCATGCATCTGGCCGTGGGCCAGACCAAGCAAACCGAGGCGGCATGAAAAAGGAAATGGGAGTTGCCGTATTGCTGGTTGTCCTTTGCGCGATCGTGGCCATTCTGAACCCACGGTTTCTCGGAACGGCAAACCTGCACAACATGGCCCGACTAATCGGCATGTTCGGTATTTTCAGCATCGGCTCCGGCTTGGTGATAATCACGGGCGGGATTGATCTGTCGATCGGCTCGATGTTCGCTCTGCAGGGTGTGTTGCTGGCAATTATGCTGCGACAATGGCATTGGTTTTGGGCGGCGGCGGTGCTGGCGATTATCGTGGGCACGATGGGATTGGGTTCGATTCATGGGTTCTTGATTACGAAAGCGCGGCTTCAACCGTTCATTGTGACTTTGTGTGGACTTCTATTTTATCGCGGCCTAGCCCGTTACATTGCCAACGACGAGACCAAAGGTTTCGGTAGCGAACAGTTCGGCCCCCTACGAACGCTGGCCACGGGTGAGGTGTTCTCGGTCCCGATGCCGTTCATCGCCTTGCTCGTGATTGCCGTCGTGATGTGGATCGTGCTGCATCGCTCGGTTTATGGACGTTATCTCTTCGCCGTGGGACACAATGAAGAGGCGGCACGCTATGCCGGCATCAACAGCCGCACCATCGTGGCCAGCGCCTATATCGTCGCCGGCGCGCTGACGGGCGTCGCTGGAATCCTTCTCGCGTTCTACACCAACTCGATCTCGCCTTCGACGCACGGAAGCTTCTACGAATTGTACGGTATCGCCGCGGCCGTACTCGGCGGCTGCAGTCTGCGGGGCGGCGAAGGCTCGATCCTTGGCATCGTCATCGGCACCGCTCTGCTGCAGGTGTTGCAGAACCTTGTCAATCTTCTCGGGATTCCCAGTTCGCTGAATTTCGCGGTGATGGGCGCAGTGATTTTGATCGGGGTGCTGGCCGACGAACTTCTGGCGTCCCGGCGGCGTTCGCGCCAGATGAATATCGTCGCAAACAGATGAGGCTCACCAGCGCGGACGCACCAAAACACCACAGAAGGAAGACTGCGCCAAAAACTCCGACAATCTGCGCTTGTGTTCGCAGGAACGCCGTGGCAAAGCAAGGAGCGTGAGAGAGCTTCGATGGCCGGTGATCGGCGCAGCCCTGGTGCTGATCGTATTAACCGGGATTGCGTATGCGCCGGCGTTCCGCGGCGACTTCGTCTACGACGATACCTATTACATTCGCGACAACCCGTTCCTTAAATCCGCCGACGGACTGCGTCGGATCTGGTTCACGACCGAGTTCCCGGATTATTTTGCGCTGTCCACCACCTCGTTTTGGCTTGAATGGCGGCTGTGGGGCCTTCGTCCGCTCGGCTATCACGTCACTAACGTGGTGCTTCAATGCGTCAACGCGCTGTTGCTGTGGCTGTTACTGCGGCGACTGAAAGTGCCCGGCGCATACTTCGCGGCGCTCGTGTTCGCTTTGCACCCGATCAACGTCGAGTCGGTGGCCTGGATCAGCGAGCGCAAGAACCTGCTTTCGCTCCTGTTCGCATTGCCCACGACGCTCGCGTTCCTGCGCTGGCATGATACGCGGCGACGTCCCTGGTATGCTGCGGCATTGGCCGCGTTTGCGTTGGCGCTGCTCAGCAAATCAGCGGTCGTCATGTTACCGGTCGTGTTGCTGCTGATCCTCTGGTGGCGAGACAAGCAAGTGCATCGGCAAGATTTGATCGCAACGATTCCGTTCTTTGCGCTGGCGCTCGTGATGGGGATTGTCGCGATGTGGTTTGATTGGCATCACAGCGTGGCGGGCGAGGTCGTCCGGAACGACAGCCTGCTCGCCCGATTGGCCGGAGCCGGTTGGATTGCGTGGTTTTACATCGGGAAGATGTTGTGGCCGACCAATCAATCGGTCATCTATCCCCGCTGGCAATTCCAGGCGCATTCGATCCTCGCCTGGATGCCTCTCTTCGCCTTGGCCGTCATGTGTCTACTACTACGGAAACGCCGTGGCGCGCTCGTGGCCGTGCTGTGCTACCTGGTGTTGCTGTTTCCGTTTCTCGGGTTTTTCGATATTTCCTTCATGGCGTACTCGTACGTGGCCGATCACTGGGCGTACGTGGCATTAATCCCGATCATTGCCGGTGCTTGCGCCGGAGCAGCATTATTGGCGGCGCGCTGGCGCTGGGTGCCGGCGGCGGCTTGCGCGATTGTCGCTGTTCTGGGTTTCGGCACCTGGTGCCGGGCGCACGTTTGGTGCGATGAGGAAACGTTGTGGCGCGACACACTGCAAGAGAATCCGACCGCCTGGATGGCGCACAATAATCTCGGGAACGTGTTGCTGTCCGAAGGCCACGTCGAAGCGGCAGCAGCCGAATATCGCGAGACCGTTCAGCTCAAGCCCGATTACGGCAATGCTCATTACAATCTCGGGATCGTGAATTTTAAGCGCGGAGAATTTGAAGAAGCCATCCGCCAATTCCGCGAAGCGGTTCGACTAAAACCGCGATCCGCCGAAGCGCACAACAATCTCGGTGCGGCATTGGTCAACGTCGGGCACACCAACGACGCGATTGCGGAATTCAAGGTGGCGGCCGGGCTGGCGCCCAACTGGACTGAACCCCGCGATAACCTGGCGCGGTTGCGTTGACGGATGAAATTCCTCAAGCTCCTGATTGCCGTTTTGCTGTTGCCGGCGTGCGTGGCGCTGACGATTACCGGCTGGCAGTTGGCCCGGCAACTGTCTTTTGCCCCGCACGCCCTCACGGACCGCACGTTGTGGGCGTTCGCGGCGGGGTATGGACTATGGCTGGTCGTGTTCGCCACCCTCCCGAAACCGATGCGCACGTACGTGCTCGGGCACGAGCTGACCCATGCGTTATGGGCGCTGCTGATGGGCGCGCGGGTCGGCGGATTGAAGGTGAAGAAGACCGGCGGACAGGTGCGCACCAGCAAGATCAACTGGTTTATTACCTTGGCCCCGTACTTTTTCCCATTCTACGCGATGCTTTTTATCGCGTTGTTTTTTCTGGCACATGCGATCTGGCACTTCGATCACTTCCTGTGGATCCTGTTTTTTCTGGTCGGGCTCGGCTGGAGCTTTCACGTGACCTTCACGCTGATGATGTTGTTGACTGTAAAACAAACAGACGTTACCTCGCAAGGCGTGTTGTTCTCTGCGGTGGTCATCTACTTCATGAATCTGTTGGTGATGATTCTCACGGCGACGGCCTTGTCGCATTCCATTACATTCCTTGCGGTTGGACAGTCA
>DATIZX010000035.1:0-4156 GCA_035516795.1 Verrucomicrobiia bacterium | reverse complement strand
GCGGTTTCAGCGAGAATTGTCACTTTATCCGGCAGGACTTCGGCAAATCCCCACGCAACGGCAAGGTGGTGAGTAATGCTGGCATTACGATAGGTAATCTCGCCCACCGCCAGTTCGGTAATCAGCGGAGCGTGGCCGGGCAGAATGCCGAGGTAGCCGTTCTTGCCGGGGATCTGCATTTCTTCCGCTACATCGCGGACCACCATCTTCTCCGGCGTGACGATTTCGAGTTGGAAAGTGTCAGGCATCTGTCATCGGTCGTTCGTCGGCGGTCGTTCGCAAAATCACTTGATCGAATCATCGTGGCAAACGACGAAGGACCAAGGACCGACGACGGTTTACGCTACCGCTTTCAATTTCTCCGCCGCTTCAAGCACCTCGTCGATAGTCCCCTTCATGTAAAACGCCTGCTCGGGAATGTCGTCGTGCTTGCCCTCGACGATTTCCTTGAATCCTTTCACTGTGTCAGCAATCTTTACATACCGTCCTTGAGCGCCCGTGAATTGCTCGGCCACGTGGAACGGCTGCGACAAGAAACGCTGCATCTTGCGAGCGCGGGCCACGGTCAGCTTCTGATCTTCACTGAGCTCATCAATTCCCAGAATCGCGATGATGTCCTGCAGATCTTTATAGCTTTGCAGTGTCTTCTTGACCGCTTGGGCGACATCGTAATGCTCCTGACCGACAATGCGCGGATCGAGAATGCGCGAGGTCGAAGCTAGCGGATCAACCGCAGGATAAATTCCGATCTCGGTCAATGCGCGCGAGAGCACCGTGGTTGCGTCCAAGTGAGCAAACGTCGTGGCCGGCGCGGGATCGGTGAGGTCGTCCGCAGGCACGTAGATTGCCTGCACCGACGTTACCGATCCCTTCTTCGTCGACGTGATACGCTCCTGCAGTTCGCCCATTTCCGTTGCAAGATTAGGCTGGTATCCCACGGCGCTGGGCATTCGTCCGAGCAGAGCGGAAACTTCAGAACCCGCTTGGGTGAAACGAAAGATGTTGTCAATAAAAAGCAGCGTGTCGGCGCCTTCTTCGTCGCGGAAATATTCGGCCACTGTGAGGCCGGTAAGCGCAACCCGCAGGCGCGCTCCGGGCGGCTCGGTCATCTGGCCGTAAATCAACGCTGCCTTCGAGTGCTCGGGATCCCCAGGCTTGATCACACCTGATTCGCTCATTTCGAGCCACAGGTCGTTCCCTTCGCGCGTGCGCTCGCCGACTCCCGCGAACACCGAGAATCCGCCGTGCTGCTTGGCAACATTGTTGATGAGTTCCATGATGACGACGGTCTTGCCGACACCGGCGCCGCCAAACAAGCCGATTTTGCCGCCCTTCAAAAATGGCTGGATGAGATCGACAACCTTCACGCCGGTTTCGAACATTTCTGCCGTCGTCGCCTGCTCATCGAAAAGTGGGGCCGGGCGGTGAATGGGCTTGGTCTCGGTGTGCTGAATAGGTCCGAGATTGTCGACCGGTTGGCCGATGACGTTCATCACGCGACCGAGCGTGCCGGGACCGACGGGGACAGAAATTGGGCCGCCAAGATCGATCGCCTTCATACCGCGAACCATGCCATCCGTGGGTTCCATGGCGACGCAACGCACACGTCCTTCTCCGAGGTGCTGCTGGACTTCGAGGATGACTTTGATCGGCACGGGAACATTGAACCCGTCGCTGACCACACGCAGCGCCTGATAAATCGGGGGCATTTTGGCTTCTTCGAATTGCACGTCCACGGCTGGACCGGCGATCTGGATTACGTGACCGAAATTTTCTGGCATAGATTTAAACTCTTAGCTATTAGCGGTTAGCAATTAGCATCTGGTCGCAACAATTCACGCTAAATGCCAATTGCTAATTGCTCTTACCCTGCCGCCGCGGCGCCGCTCACAATCTCGATAATTTCTTTTGTGATCTTCGCCTGGCGAACGCGGTTCATCGCCAAGGTCAAGGAGTCGATCATTTCCGTCGCGTTGTTGGTTGCCGCATCCATCGCCGTCATGCGCGCCGCGTGCTCCGCGGCAACCGATTCCAATGACGCGCGGAAAATCTGGATACTTACATACTTCGGCAGCAGCGACGCAAACAATTCCTCCGCCGGTTGCTCATAAATGTAATCGACGGGGGCAGTTGCGAACCGGGCGGCTTCCATGTCAATTTCTCGAGTGTCGGCCGGACGCAGACCGACTCCCGTCCCTTTTGCGGCCTCCAAAACACGCTTCCGTTCTTCTTCCGCTAGTCCCTCAGTCTGGGCGACACTGACTTCCCCGACTTGCTCCACAGGCAGCGCTTTCTCAACCACCAGCCGCTGAGAGATTACGGACTTGAATTCGTTGTAGACCAGATAGACAGCATCGATCTCACAGTTAGAGTAACGATCAATGACACGTTTGGCGATGTCCGAAGCCATCGCATAGTCAACACGATTCAGCACTCCTACGTGCTCGCCAACCAGGGCAATATGTGGAGCCTCGGTCGATTCCGCATTTCGAGGCTGAGCAAACGGATATCTGCGCCGAAGAAAATCTCGCCCTTTGCGGCCGACCGCTTCGATTTCAATGTTCTTCCCCTTCTTGGATTCGAGAAAGCGCATCGCCGCCTTCAAGATATTCGTATTGAATGCTCCAGCCAGACCTTTGTCGCCCGTCACCACGATCAGCAAAATGTTGTTCTCGGGCCGTTGCGCGAGGAGGCGATGCTTCGGCTCGCCAGTTTCAGGATCATAGATTTCCGCGCGCGCAACTAACGACTTCAAAACATTGGTCAACATTTGCGTGTAGGGACGCGCTGCCAGAGCCCGATCCTGCGCTCGCCGCAACTTGGCCGCAGAGACCATCTTCATTGCCTTGGTGATCTGCCGCGTGTTGGTTACGCTGCGAATGCGCCGCCGAATGTCGAGGATGTTGGCCATAAAACTCGGCACTTACCAATGAATTAGCCATTAGCATTCGGTCGATCCAGAGACTTGGACGACCAAATGCCAAGTGATAACTGTGCTACTTGCCTGCTGCCACTGCCTGGCGCTGCGATACGAACGTTTCTTTGCACTCCTTGATGACGCGGGTCATCTCGGCTTTCAAATTGTCGTCAAGGATCTTTTTCTCCATCATGGTGCGCAGCAACCCCGGATTCGTTGTGTCCACGTATTTATAGAGTTCGCTCTCGAAATCCCGCACTTGATCCACCGGCAGGTCATCCAGAAAACCGTTTGTACCTGCATAGATGATCAGAATCTGCTTGGAAAATTGTAAAGGTGAGAACTGTTTCTGCTTAAGAACCTCGACTAGGCGCTGACCGCGATTGAGCTGCGCCTGGGTGGCTTTGTCGAGGTCGCTGCCAAACTGGGCGAAAGCAGCCAGCTCCCGGAACTGTGCGAGATCCAATTTGAGGCTGCCCGCGACCTGACGCATAGCTTTGATCTGCGCGCTGCCGCCCACGCGGCTCACCGAAAGGCCTACGTTTACCGCCGGCCGAACGCCCTGGTTGAACAGGTCCGTTTCAAGATAGATCTGACCGTCGGTGATTGAAATTACATTCGTTGGAATATAGGCAGAAACGTCACCCGCTTGCGTTTCGATAACCGGCAAAGCGGTCAGCGAGCCGCCGCCCTTCTCATCACTCATTTTTGCCGCACGCTCTAATAAACGTGAGTGGAGATAGAAAACGTCGCCGGGATAAGCTTCGCGGCCCGGCGGACGCCGTAACAATAAAGAGATTTCGCGATAAGAAGCCGCATGCTTGGAGAGATCGTCGTAGATCGTCAAGGCATGCTTGCCGTGGTCACGAAAATGTTCGCCCATCGCACAAGCGGCATAAGGCGCGATGTATTGCATGGGCGCCGGCTCAGATGCCGAAGCCGCGACGACAATGGTGTAGTCCATCGCGCCGTAGTCACTGAGGATTTTTACAACCTGTGCGATAGAAGAACGTTTTTGACCGATGGCACAGTAAATACAGATCAGGTCACCACCCTTGTTGTTGATGATGGTGTCGATGGCAATTGCCGTCTTTCCGGTCTGACGGTCGCCAATGATCAGCTCTCGCTGTCCGCGACCAATGGGAATCATACTGTCGATGGCCTTGAGACCCGTGGCCATCGGTTCACGGACTGGCTGCCGGTCAATTACTCCCGGAGCCAACCGTTCCAGGGGAATGT
>DATIZX010000034.1:0-5084 GCA_035516795.1 Verrucomicrobiia bacterium | reverse complement strand
TCATGTCCAGATGCATGATTGCCTTGCCGGCACACCCCGCGAATCAGCGACTTTTCGCTCTTGACTGCTATTCAACCACGCCAATCTCCTCGAACAAATGAATTTCATCCCGACTTTTCGGTGTACTCGTACCCTCAATTCAGCCATTCGCACCTGAACATCCGCAACGACGAATTCGACGTCGTGAGCCAGCCGACACAACATTGACGCTATCGATTTGTAGACCGCTTTTTTTCTGCGCTAGACAGCTTACTGTTTCAGCGTGGTTATGTTTTTGTGGGTGATGATTCGCCTCATCCAGTCGTTCATAGAGCGGCCCCGGCAGCCCTACAAATCCCCATACCTGTTTCCCGCAAATCGCTCGCTTGCGAGTACAGCTGAACCGCACATCGATTGTGATGCGATATTGATCTCCGGTCTTTCGTGTCTCGAAAACGTGAACTCGTCCCTGCTTGCTCGCAATCTGTGAAATCGGCTTACAGAGTGCATGTGATGTCGGCGCAGTAGATGGGTAATCGGAGGAGAGCGATTATGAAGCCCGCAGTCACCGCAGGAATTCGCGATTCACATAACACGCGCAGCCTGTCTCAGAAATTGTTTGTCGTACTGCTAGTTCTCGTTGTGGCGCTGTTGACCGCAATCGGATTCGGCCAGGCAATCAGCGGTAACGTCGTTGGAACGATTACTGACTCCACGGGCGCTGCTGTGACTGGCGCCGATATCACGGCGACGAATATCGCAACGGGAGTTGTGGCCACTACCAAACCGAACGAAGCGGGAGAATACCGTTTCGATAATTTGCTGGTCGGCACCTATCGCATTTCGGTGAAGGCCGCGGGGTTCCGCACGGTGAGTGTGCAAGTCGAGATTCAGTTGAATACCACGGGCACCGCCAACGTAACCCTGCTTCCTGGCGCCACCAGTGAAACCGTGGAAGTCTCTGGCGAGGCGCCCATCATCGACACCACGACGGCCCAGTTGCAGACTACCTACGAGAACAAGGAACTGCAGGATCTGCCGACGACGAGTCTCGGTTTCAACTCCACCGCCGGGCAGAATCTGGGCGTGTTGAACCTTTCGTTGCTCAGTTCAGGCGTAGGAAGCACTGGAGGGCTGGGCGCGGGCACTGGCCCGTCAGTCGGTGGCCAGCGGCCGCGCAACAATAATTTCACAGTTGAGGGCGTCGATAACAACGACAAAGGGGTTACCGGTCCGCTGATTTATGTTCCTGCTGACGCCGTGGCAAACTTTACGGTCCTGCAAAATCAATTCAACTCGGAATTTGGCCACTCGACCGGAGGTCAGTTCAATCTCGTGGTCAAGAGCGGCACGAATTCGTTTCACGGCACAGCTTACGAATTTTTCCAGAACCGAAACCTAAATGCGATTGATCAATCTGTCGCCAACAGTACTTCTCCCGGTCAGCCGGTGGTAAATCCTCGCTATGACAGCAACCGCTTTGGCGGACAGATCGGCGGGCCTGTGGTGAGGAACAAACTGTTCTTCTTTGCCAACTATGAATATGCTCCGCTGGGCGAGGCAGCCGTACCTGGGGCCCCGGTGCTAGCTCCAACCGCGGCCGGTTATGCCACGGCCCTTGGAGTCCCGGGAGTTTCCACGGCCAACATCAAGGCCTTGCAAAATTGGGCGGTGGCGCCCTCGGCTTGCACTCCAGCGCAAGTCACCGCCGGAGTTTGTCCGGACGTGGTCAAGGATTCCGGTGGCAACGTGATCACGCCTGCGGGAACGGTGGGTCTTACAGGCCTGCCCAACGGAACAGGGGTTCAAGTTGGCGTGCTGCCGATTCTGGCGCCGTTCTTTGTGAACTACACGGCGCTGACGACTTCCATGGATTACAACCCCAGCGACCGCGACCAGATCCGCGGCCGATACATTTACAACAAAAATTCGACCCAGGACATCACAGCCCAGCTGCCCCAGTTCTTTACACCCTTCGCGCAGCCGTTCCACTTAATCGCGCTGAGCGAATATCATACCTTCTCACCCACAATTACCAACGAGGTGCGCGTCGGGTTTAATCGCACCGGTTTTAATCTGCTGGATCCGGGACTGACATTTCTTCCCACGCTCGATCAATTTCCCAACATCACGATCAACAATTTAGGCCAGCTGGATGTGGGGCCCGATCCGAACGCGCCACAATATGCGACGCAGAACCTCTACCAGGCCGTGGACAACATAACCTGGATCAAGCACAACCACACCTTGCAACTCGGCGTGGAAGGACGCAAATCAATTTCTCCGCAAAAATTCATTCAGCGCTCACGGGGTGACTATATCTGGGCCAGCTTCGACAGCTTTGCCCACGACGACACGCCGGATGGTTCGGTAGCGCAACGGAGTTTTGGCAACGTTGGCTACTCGGGCGATCAATACGGGATCTTCTGGTACGTAAACGACAACTGGAAGATTAAATCGAATCTAAGCATCAACCTCGGCGTTCGCTACGAATACACCAGCACTCCCTATGGCTGGACGCAACAAACTCTGAACAGTGTCGCCAATGTTCCCGGCTTAATTACGTTCGGTTCGCCGCAGGCCCCCACCCACGATTTCATGCCCAGGGTGGGATTTGCCTACTCGCCGGGCAGCAAAGGCAATACCTCAATCCGGGGCGGCTTCGGCATGGGATATGACGTGCTCTACGACAACATCGGCACAACCGAGCGCCCTCCGCAGATCGGTTCAACCGTCAATTGTCCAAACCCGGTATGCAATCCGGGCGGCAATGGTTTCCTAGCGCAAGGCGGAATTCCGCCACAAAATTTGAGTGGAATTACCATTTTGCCGCCAGACCTGGCACGCAACCTCACTTCTGCCTACCTCCCGAACCATGTCCAATACCCCTATTCGGAATCTTGGAACCTCGGAGTGCAGCGAGTTTTCGCCAAAGACTACACCGCGGAAGTTCGCTACGTTGGCACTCGCGGGGTTGACCTCGACACGCAGAACATTTTGAACTTCATCCCCGGCGTGACCCGTGCGACCGCGCTTCCCACTTTTCTGCAAACCCCGACCCAGGCGCAAGTCAATGCGCTTACCAATGCCTGGGCACAATGCGATCCGGGATCGGTCAACACCTCTGGCCCAGTGGCGGTTTGCGTCGGACAAACTACCAGCACCGGCACTTTTGGGTGTGGCGATATTCCTGGCACACTGGCCTTCGGGTATTGCGATAACCCGGTCGGCGCTCCGGGTAATTTCTACGACCCGCAATATCAGAACGCGGGCTTCATCAGCCCGATTACCGCGTTCATGCCCTGGGGAGCGTCGACCTATCATGGGCTGCAGACGCAATTGAACCGCCGCTTCAATAACGGGCTTCAATTCCAGGCCGCCTACACCTACAGCCACTTGATCGACAACAGCACGGCTGACTTCCATTCGACCGACATCTCACCGCGCCGTCCTCAGGATTTCCGCGACTTGGCGGCCGAGCGCGGCAACTCGATTCTTGACCATCGTCATCGGATCACGCTTTCGACGATCTACGATACCCAATGGTTCAAGCACGACTCAAGTTGGCTGAAGCGCAATGTGCTCGGCAATTACGAGATTGCTCCAGTTTTCACCTGGGAGTCGGGCCAGTGGGGTACAGTACAGAGTGGAACGGACTCGAACCTGAATGCCGATGGCGCTACCGACCGCGCAATCTTCAACCCCAATGGCGTGCCAAACACGGGAAGCGACATTGTTGCCCTGGTAGCGACTGCAGGCCCGAACGCGGGCAATATGGTCGCCTACCAGGCCGTGAATCCCAACGCGCAGTTCATTGTTGCTGGCAGTGGTACCTTGCCAACTTCCAGCCGCAATACACTCACCACTCCTCCCATCAACAATTGGGACCTCACGATTGCGAAGCACATCGTGCTAGGTGAGCGTTACCGCATCGAACTGATGGCCCAGGCGCTTAATGCGCTGAACCATCCTGAATTCGTCACCGGGAGTCCGAATCAGGCGTTGCAGATCTCGGACGTGGGATCGCAGCGCAACTACTTCATCCCCAATCAGCCGAACTTTTTCGTTCCCCGGCAGAGTTTCCCGAGCAATGCCCGGACGATGCAATTGGCCGTAAAGTTCAGTTTCTAGAAAAATCGCTGAGTTGATTTTCGGACGGGAGGTGTTAATCGCCTCCCGTTTTTTCACGCACAAATTTCGGAAGATAAAAGATACCGTGACGTACGGCTTAATATCACTCAGAGCTATAAGGCGAGCTTACTGTTCGGCTTCATGCTTTCGGTCAGAGAGTCTTAAGAACAGCATGTAAAGAACAATGGCGAGGTTGACGGTCAAAATCACTACGTGGGCCCAAGTCGGCCGGCGCGCCAATTGGTAGACCTCAAAGGGCAGATAGATCGCTCCCGCAAACAGCGCCAGCCACTCGGCCCACGGACGAGCCATCCAGAGCCCGTAGCCTTCGAGGAAACGAACAGTGGAATAGGCAGCAGCTCCGGCGGCCACAGCCCAAAGCTTGGCGTCGGTTACGTTGTCAGCCAGGTTGAGAAAAACCTGGGCATAGCGTTGCCGCGGGCTCACATGCAACGCATGAAGCAGATTCTCGGCCACGTCCCAGGCGTCCTTATGGACGAGGGAGACGACGCCGAAGCCAAGCAGCAGAACTACTGCCCCTTTCGTCAACTCAAACAGAGCGACCGCGCGCAGGGCACGCAATCGCGTTTTAAATTTCTCCGGGTCCAGACTGGCGTGCGGCACCCTCATGTGTAGAGATTTTATCTTCCCGGCTGTAGAACCAACTGGTCGGCGGCAGAAAAAACCCGGCTGCGTACCAGAACTGTACTCACCAGCGAGGTCAGTCCCGATGCGGCCAGGATCATTGACAAAACTACGAATTGATACACGGCGGCATAAAGGGGACGAGCGCCCGAAAGCAGCATGCCGGCCATCAAGCCGGGAATCCACACGATGCCCAGCGAGCGCAAGTTATCAATGGCAGGGATGAGGCTGGCCTCGAAAGAAGCTTGTACGTAACCGGCCACGCTGGTCTCGCTCGCTGCTCCGAGCGCGAGTGCAGTTTCGATTTCTCCAACATGGGCAAGCACGTC
>DATIZX010000033.1:0-4102 GCA_035516795.1 Verrucomicrobiia bacterium | reverse complement strand
GAAAGGGCCTTCCTGGCGCTCATAAAATTGTTTTCCTTGGCTATTCGATCTTCGCGTAACAAGCAGACGCCCGGGGCAAACGAACGGAAGCCGCCGCAGAATCGTGATTCGAAGGATACCGCCAAAAGAGTTCGCGCGTCTAAGATGCGGCCGGACGCTTGGTGATTGCCAGACCTGATCGACACGCACGCGGATCTGAGCGTCGTCGACAACATCACCGTGCGTAACCGCGGATCGCTACCGGGATTCCTAGGATGGCCTGCGAAATCAACGAATCGGTGGCTGACGGATTTACTACCGTGCGCGACGTAGGGGGCGGGAGATTAGAGCTACAAGGAGGTTGTTCGACAAGCCCCGCTACGTGGTCCGCGGCCCCTCGTTAGTAACGGCGTAAACGTTTTACCAACAGATGCGCAAGTCAAACGACGTTCCGTGGGAGTCGCTGAACAGTTCGGTCCGCAGCGAACGGAAAGCAGCCTCCATCGAAATTTTCTGCGCCGAAGGTCTCTGTTCGCGCTCTCTCGCTCGCCAATTTAGCTTTCAAAACCTGCCATCTTCTCTTTCAGCCTTCTAATCACTGTCGCTGGCTCCGGCAGATTACAACGCCAGAACGGCTGATCCAGCAATACGGCCAATAACTCGTAGGGTGACAAACCACCTCGTTGGGCCAGGACTTCTAGCGACTGTCCGTGATTGGCGCGAGCTTGAGATTCATGTGTAGAGATCGCTTCCCATGGAATTGAATCAGGCATACCCGACCATATCCACCGCTGCTCGCCAAGCAACACTGGGAACCGTTTGCCTGATAGCTTGCTCGAGTATGTTTCCGCGCGCATCATCGACTCCACGTCACACGCAAGCCAACCCTGCAGCGCACCCGCACAAAGGCGCATCTTCTCGCCTGAATCGGAATCTCGGTACCATTCCGGGCATCGCAACAAAACGTGGCAGCGTTTAGCTGGCTGCGTGAGCCGCGGCTGCGGTTGTTGCCGCCGCCTCCGCTTCCACCCCCGACGTCAGCCAACGATAGAGGAGGCCGCCCAGAACGCCCCCCACTATTGGTGCGAGCCAAAACAGCCACAGCTGTTGGAGCGCCCAGCCGCCCACGAACAGTGCCGGTCCCGTGCTGCGTGCGGGATTCACCGAGGTATTTGTCACGGGGATGCTGATTAAATGGATGAGCGTCAGCACCAGACCAATCGGAATCGGAGCGAATCCGGCCGGGACACGCTTGTCCGTCCCGCCCATGATCACGAACAAGAATATGAGGGTCATCGTGACCTCACACACCACGCAGGACAGCAGCGGGTAACCACCTGGTGAATGCGCGCCGTAGCCGTTGGCCGCGAACCCTGCGCTAAGACTGAATCCCACTGCCCCACTTGCGATCACGTAGAGCACCGATGAGGCAAGGATTCCTCCCAGAACCTGGGCGACGATGTATGGAATCACTTCATGGGTTGGAAAGCGCCCTCCGGCTGCGAGGCCGACCGTAACCGCCGGATTGATGTGGCATCCGCTGATGTGGCCGATCGCGTACGCCATCGTGAGGAGGGTGAGCCCGAACGCAAGCGCCACGCCAACAAACCCGACACCCAGGTGAGGAAAACCGGCGGCCAATACCGCCGTGCCGCATCCACCAAGCACGAGCCAAAAAGTGCCGATGAATTCAGCTCCCAATCTGCGCGAAATACTCATGATGACATCCTAAGCAAACCGCCATCGTTGAACACCGCTGCGGACGAGTGAACCGGAATTTCGCAGAGCTAATCCGTAAATCCGCGAGGAGACGATGCATAAGGTATGCCGATATGTTCGAGCAAAATTTTTATTCCGAGGCTGTATCCAAAAGAGTCAGCGGTTGGCGAATCCATGGGCAGTTGACTCCAAAGGAGTCGCTCTTACCTCCTGTTCTCTGGCTTCGATTTTTTTTCGAAAGCCTCCATGATGATTCTGGTTACGGATGGGAATTGGGTGGGCTTTTTGATGTGGCACAGTCGATGCGAATCGAACCGAAAGCACCCTGACTAACCGTGAAGGCCATTGATCAGGTCACATGGGAAGACCATCAAAAACTGCCAGACGATTGGGTCTTCTCGCCGGATTAGTCGCAGGCGAGGCATACTCCATATACGCCACCTTCATTGCACATGCTCTGACGCCAGTGACCGTATATGTGGTTGACCGATATACACATCGACAACTTTTACCCGGGCAAATCGGTGATATCGAGGAAATCTTCAACTGGGCCGGCTTGGTTCCGGTCCTGATACTTTCTCTGATCGTCTCCGGTTTGACTTGGTACGTCATCCGCGTAACTGCCAGTTGCGCCTACCAGTACAGGAGGCAGACCGTCGCTCGAACTGACGAAATCCACACATACCCGCCTAGCCGAGCGGCCGCGGACAACCGAATTGCAAGGAAACCCGCTGCAATAACAATGATTTTGAGTATGCTGCTAGCGGCGCCGTTTCTGCTCGCCGGCTGCTCCACGGCATCGACACAGTACAAGTCGCGCCAATTCTTTTTGACTGAAGAAGACTCAACGACGCATGGTCGAAAAGCTTGGTACGACCGCATCATTGAAGTCGATCCGGGTGGCGCCAAATTCACGGTTGCCGCCGATTATCAACAAGTACCGCCGAAGAAGATCGCGGTGTTGCCCTTCACCGACCTGGGCCAGGGCGAATTTGTCGTCGACAAGCTCCCACTGCTTCCGCGCAATGATCAGGAGCGTGCCCGCTGGGGATGGAGTCATGCCAACCACGTGCGCCGCGCCTTCGCGGGTGATGTAGCGACGCGGGAATTCACCCTGATACCACTATTGGCGATCGACGCGGTACTCGCCGACCGGGGCATCACTGACTTCGATAAGCTTAGCGCCGTGAGCCCGATGGAAATCGGCCGCTGGCTGCACGCCGACGCCCTGGTCTATGGCGAAGTGGTCGACTATGAGGCTTACTACGGCCTCCTTATCGCCGCCTGGCGTGTGACGGCGCGCATCAGGATGGTGTCAACGAGTGACGGTCACGAACTGTTCTCGTGCAAGGACACCCGTTATTCGACCAATGTGACTCCAGCGATCGATCCTATCGACATCGTGATTAACTCTGTAGTGAACGTAATTGAGCTGCGCGACATCACTTTGGCGCGTGCGGAGCAGGAAGTCGGCCGCGAGATCGTCTTGAGGCTTCCCGTGGCGGAACTTAATGTATCTGACTTCAAGACAGAGGCGCTCGAGCAAGAGGGATCCCGTTAGCATCGCAAATCTCTGACCGTCCGCGAGGTGGATTAGCGTCTTGGATGAACGGGCTGAAATCAGCGGCAAATCCGATCACGAATCTGGACCGCGTCATGATCTCGTGTGGCTCTGTGTCGCGGTTGCGGCGGTTGTTGAATTGTGGCTCAGTGCGGCGATCGCCTATGCTTATCCGTTCGACTTTCCTCCTTCGGACTTCAACATAGTGGACACCGATGGCACGCAGGTGATTGGCCACGGCCATTATGAAATCACATCCGATAGCGACGGTTACGCGACCGCGTTCGGAGAGGATCGCTTCAACAATGGTGAATATGACATTGAGCGCGACAAGCTGGAACTGCGTGGCGATGATCAGGTTCCGCGCATGGTCACTTTCGAGCATACGTTCTATGAGGCGAATGGCACGCTGCAACGGGTGAACAGGGCGAATCTCGAAGCCGGCTCCGCCTCCTGCGTCCAGTATGAAAGCGGCCAGCCAATGGTGCACAGCGCGACCGTGCAATTTCCTCCCGACACGTTCGCCGGAGCCGCGATCGTCATACCACTGAAACTCGATCTGCTAAGCGGCAGAGCGAATGGGATCGTTCTGCACGACTTCAACTGTATCCCGGGGCCGGAGATACTGAAAGTTAAGGCATATCCGCAGCCGCCTTCGCAATGGGCCCTTTTCCCAGGCGAGCTGGTTCGAGTCGACATCAAGGCTGACTTCGGCTGGCTGAACTTCGTCACGGCGCTCTTTGTGCCCCAGATTCACGCGTGGTTCAGCCCGTCGAATGATTGGCGCTTCGTCGGAGGAAAATTCACCCGGTTTTATAAAGGTCCCGAGATAATCCTGGCACT
>DATIZX010000032.1:0-16402 GCA_035516795.1 Verrucomicrobiia bacterium | reverse complement strand
AATCTTCAATCCGCGTCCGTTGTGTTTCGGGTTTGGATCAAGCGCCGCAACGACAACGCGTTTGATACCCGCAGCGATCACCGCATCCGTGCACGGCGGCGTCTTCCCCCACGTGCTGCAGGGTTCGAGGGTGACATACAGAGTGACTGGTGATTGGCGATTGGCGATTGGTCTGCGCCTTCTTGTCCGATCACCGACCACCGATAACTGATCATCCTTCCGCGCCGCGCGGAACGCCCAGACCTCCGCATGCGGTCCGCCAGCCTTCTTGTGCCAGCCTTCGCCGATGATCTTGCCGCTTTTAAGCAGCACCGCACCAACACATGGATTTGGACTCGTCTTCCCTAATCCGCGTCGCGCCAGCGCCAACGCCCGGTGCATGAACTGCTTGTCTTGCTTAGTGAAAGCCATGCGACTGAGTGTACCAGTTTGGAATTGTGGAAGCAGCCAGGAATGAACGAATCAAATTGACGACCATTTCCAATTGACCTAGCTTCCTGTCGCGAAGCGCTCAGGTGCAGGTATGACGCTAAACCCACAGACAATTATTGCTTTTGTAGGAGGTTTAGGAATTGGCTCCATCGCAGTAGCGATAGTGAATCATCTTCTCGGAAGGAAAGCAAAACACCAAGATGCCGCCTTCGCTGCTCGCAAAGAAGCAATTGACGGACTCCTCCAAGCTTATCGCGACGCCTCAGTGTCACCGACGGAAGAAGTATTGAAACGATTTGGCTACTGGGAAGCTCAAATTAACATCGTGTGCTCAGAAAGATTATCGCAAGCCGTTGAGAAACTGAAGTTGAGCGCGCCGGGCACAAGCGAAAGAGAGGAAGCAGATCGAGAAATGAGGAAGGCGATGCGTGATGAACTCAAGCTGGCATCTTAAGGAGTTTGAAGTCCAAACAACGCTTTTGCAAACTGCTTCGGATCGAATGGCTGCAGGTCGTCAATTTGCTCACCGAGACCGATGAATTTGACGGGGATTTTCAACTCACGGGCGATGGCGACGACGATGCCGCCTTTGGCGGTGCCGTCGAGTTTGGTGACAATCAAGCCGGTCACGCCAAGCGCTTGATGAAATTCGCGGGCTTGGTTTAGAGCGTTCGAGCCCGTCGTGGCATCGAGCACCAACAAGACTTCATGGGGCGCGGTCGGCACCTTCTTTTGCAATGACCGGTGCATCTTCTTCATCTCTTCCATCAGATTCTTCTTCGTGTGCAGTCGTCCCGCCGTGTCGATCAGCAGGTAATCCACGCCACGTTTCATCGCTGCTTCAAGCGCGTCGTACGCAATGGCGGCTGAATCAGCGCCGTACTGACCGGCAATGACCTCGCAGTCAACGCGTTCACCCCAAATCTTGAGTTGTTCGATGGCGGCGGCGCGAAATGTGTCGCAGGCGGCTAACAGCACGCTGTTCCCCTGCTCTTTCAACAAATGTGCAAGCTTGGCAGCCGACGTGGTCTTGCCGGTGCCGTTGACGCCAGCGAGCAGGATGACCGTGGGAGGTTGCGGGGCGCGGTTTAGCGTTGTAGTGGCGGCCGTCCCGGCGGCTGGCAGAATCCCTTTTGCGCTGGGGACAGCGCACGCTACAACGACTAGTTCCTTCTCGATTTCCGCACGTGCGATGGCAAACACGTCAACCTCACCAGATTGTTTCGCGGCTTCCTTGGTTTGCTCGATAATCCTCGTGGCGGTATCCACGCCGACATCTGTGGAAATCAAGACGGCTTCCAATTCATCAAGAGCCTCGGCATCAAGTTTCGGTGACCGTGTGACGACGCGTTTGATCTCACTCGCAAGTGTGGTCGAGGTCTTCTTGAGACCATCACGGAATTTCTGGAAGAGATTCAAGATGTTTCCTTGGAGTGCTGCGGCTTGACGCAGCTTTGCCGTTCAAGGAGTAGACACGGATTGGGAAGGCGGTGTCAAGCCACCGCATTCCAAAGCTCTTTGCTTCAGCGCTTCGACGCGTTCGTACGGAAGTTTGATCTTGCCCAGCAGCATTCCATCGCGCCCCATTCCGTGACAGTCGCTGCCGCCGGTCGCACAGACGCCGAGCGCCTCCGCCATTTCCAGGTAACGTTTGACCTGGGTCGGGGAATGTCGGGTGTGCCAGACTTCGATCCCGCCGAGCCCCTGGTCCACCATTTCGCGGATGTGCGCATCGAGATTGTTTAAGCCGGGATGCGCGAATACCGCAACGCCGCCGGCGCGCTTGATGTGCCCAATGGTCTCGGCGGCTTCCATCCGGTAGCGCTCCACGTAAGCCGGCTTGCCACGCTTCAAGAAACGCGTAAACGCTTCGTCCACGCTGGAGACATGTCCACGCTTCTGTAGTGCGAGCGCCACGTGAGGGCGTCCCACCGTGCCGCAGTTCGAGCCGGCATAGACATCTTCCACCGTCAACGCGATGCCCAATTCATTCAGTTTCGCAACAAATTGCTCGACCCGCTGTTCGCGGACGCGGGTGGCATACTCCAATACAGCGCGCAAATTGGCGTCGCGCCACGAATCGCCGAACAGATACGCGAGCATGTGAAGCTCTTCCGTCCCGCTCCGGCAGGTAATCTCGACCCCGGGGATTACTTCAACTTCCAATTCTTTGCCCGCCGCCAACGCTTCCGGAATCGCATCCAAGGTGTCGTGATCGGTCACGGCAATCGCCGCGAAACCAAGACGCGCTGCATGCTGGATCAGTTCTCGTGGCGTGAAGGTGCCATCCGAATAACGCGTGTGAAGATGGAGATCGGCGAATTTCATGTTGTAGCTGCGCTTCTGCGAAGCGCAGGCAATCCGTCAAACAAATCGGCGCTTCGCAGAAGCGCCGCTACACCGAAACGCTGGGAAACCACATCAACCATTTTCGCTCGTCCCGGCCGCCGTGCGCGCCGGGCGCGTCAAGTCAGCCTTGAGCCGGTCGAGGATGCCATTGACGAACGCACCGGATTCATGGGTGGAGAATTTCTTCGCTATATCAACCGCTTCGTTGATGCTGACCACGGGAGGGATGTCGTCGCGATACAACATTTCATAGATCGCCAGCCTGAGAATATTGCGGTCTACCGCTGCAATCCGGGGCAGGTCCCAGTGTTCGGTATACTTGGCAATCTTCTCGTCAATGGCGCTTCGATGTTCGACGACGCCGCGGACCAGTTCTTCCGCGAACTTACGGGCCGTCTCGTTTACTTCGCTCTGGGTTTGCCAAAACAATGGCAATGATTCCTCAAGAGAATCCCCGCTCAAATCGGATTGGTAGAGGAATTGTACGGCCAACTCGCGCGCGAGGCGGCGTTTGCCCGGTGTTCTTAGAGGCTTTTCCATAACCGTGCCATTTCAATACCGGCGAGGGCGGCTTCTCGACCGCGATTGTGCTGTTTGCCAACGCAACGCACGCGGGCCTGCCCTGGATTGTTCGCCGCAACGATCCCGAAAATGGTGGGCACGCCGGTCTGAATCGCAATGTTTGTGAGTCCATGCGCCACCGCGTTGGCGATGTATTGCGCATGCCGAGTTTCACCCTGCAGGAGAATCCCGAGTCCAATTACGCAATCATGCTTGCCACCCTTCGCCAGTTTCGCAGCAGCGGCAGTGACTTCAAAACTGCCCGGTACGCGCAGGATCTGAATGTCACGCGTGTCCGCCCCCGCCTTGGCCAACGTATCCAGACAATTCGAGAGCAACGCATCCGAAAACTCGACATTGTACCGCGCGGCGACGATGCCGAAACGGAGACCGGCGGCAGATGTTTGCTTTGAATGAAGTCTAGTAAGCATGGTTATGGCTTGTCACCCTGAGCGGAGCGAAGGGTCTCTGTCGTACTGCTAAACGACGGAGATTCTTGGCTTCCCTCAAAATGACAAGGGATGAATTCACAACGTGTGTCCCATCTTTTCTCTCTTCGTTTGCAGGTATTTCTTGTTATGCGGCGTGGGCTCGGAGCGGATTGGAATTTGTTCGACGATTTTCAGATTGAAGCCTTCCAAGCCGACGATCTTCTTTGGATTGTTTGTAAGCAAACGAATGCTGTGAAGTCCGAGGTCCACCAGAATCTGCGCGCCGAGTCCGTACTCGCGGAGATCGGGTTTGAATCCGAGTTTTTCGTTGGCTTCGACGGTATCCAATCCTTCTTCCTGAAGAGCGTAGGCGTGGATCTTGTTGGCGAAGCCGATGCCCCGCCCTTCCTGTCGCATGTAAACGAGCACGCCTTCGCCTTCCTGGGCAATTCGTTTCATGGCATCGTGGAGCTGCGCGCCGCAATCGCAACGCTGTGAACCAAACACGTCGCCCGTCAGACATTCGCTGTGCACGCGAACGAGGACGTTTTCTTTGCCTCGCACGTCGCCCATGACAAGCGCCGCGTGGTGCTGCCCGTCCACCAGCGAACGGTACAGGTGCAGCTTGAATTCGCCAAACTCCGTAGGAAGGTTTACCTGTTGCTCGGGCGCCACGAGTTTTTCCCGCATCCGCCGGTATTCAATCAGATCGCGAATGCTGGCCATCTTCAGGCCGAAACGCTCCTTGAACTTGATCAGTTCCGGTAGGCGCGCCATCAACCCGTCTTCCTTCAGAATTTCGCAAATCACGACGACTGGAAATAAGCCCGCCAACTTGACGAGATCGACGGATGCCTCCGTGTGGCCGGCGCGTTGGAGCACACCGCCTTCCCTCGCCTGCAACGGAAAGATGTGGCCCGGTGACACCAGATCGTCCGCCGTGGAATTGGGGCTGGCGAGTACGCGAATCGTGTGGGCCCGATCGTAGGCGCTAATCCCGGTCGTAATGCCGGTGCGCGCGTCTACGCTGACCATGAAGTCGGTTTTGAAGTTTTCACGGTTTTCTTGCACCATGCGGCCGATTCCGAGCGTTTTCAGGCGCGACTCCGTGGTAGGGACGCAAATCAGTCCGCGCCCGTGCGTGGCCATGAAGTTCACGGCGTCGGGCGTGACCTTTTCCGCGGCCATCACCAGATCGCCCTCATTTTCACGGTCCTCGTCGTCGGTGACAACGATCATGCGGCCCTGACGAATGTCTTCCAGGCATTCTTCGATGGAATCAAAACGGAACGCGTGGCTCTGGACTTCTTCGCTCATAAATCTCGCCCGGCAGGATACCAGTAAGACCGGAGGAAGGCAAACGCCGTCCGGAAACCAAGATGGTCTGTAATTGCACAACCGTTCGCGAAGGAAATTCGCTTCTACGAATCTTTGGCCACGTCGAAGCGGACGCCCTTGACGTGCAGGAGTACAACCCAGAACCGATAGAGGTCGAGGCGCTTGCCCAGCGTCGCATAGTTCTTCTCGACCAGGTCCCGCACGATCGAATCCATCTCCGAGTATTGCATGCCGGTCTTGATGGCGATGTCCTGAAGATCAATGTTCGCGCTGAGCGACCATTTGCCATTCAGCGCCGCCAGCAAAAACTTCACGGTGCGCTGGGTCAGTCCCATTTTCTCGACGTGTTCGTAGAGATCCTCGGGGAAACGGAGCAGGTCGAAAAATCGTTCGGGAACCGATGCGGGAAAACTCACCTTGCCCACAAATGTCTTTTCGACAACAACCGCATCGACAGGAATCGCGTCGCTCACGGGAACACAAGTTAACGATTTCCCCGCAAGAAGACAACGGGAATTTTCCGGCGCACTGTGCGAAGCGCGCCACAAGCCACAGTGGCCTTCAGGATCGCGAATCGGTCAGCGCAGGCGCGAGACGTTCGGCCAACCACACGTCGATGCTGCCGTCATCGGCCAGGAACAAACCCGGCGTGTTGCGAGGAATATGGGTCAGTTTGTACCGACCGCTGCGTCGCACCCGCAGATCGAACCACGCGCTGACATATTGATCAAAATATAAAAATCGCGGGTACCGAGAAAGGAAATCCTGCGTGCTGACAGCGTTTGGCAACGAGTAATATTCGTGGAGGAGATCGATGATTTTGTAATTCACACTCGCGCCCCGCTGACTCTTGGGATCAGTCGCCGCCTCCCAATCCAGAATGAAGTAGTAATTGCTGTTGGTGCCGAGGTAATGCACCCGCGGCAAAAACGCATGCGGCGTGTCCAAGACGACCGGTAATCCAGCCAACGCGGCTGGGAGCCGTTCTGCGGTTGGACGCGGCTCCGTCGGATGCGCCCACGCGTAGAGAATCGGGAACGCCAGGAACGTGGCCAGCAGCAACGGAAGTCCCAGCGTTCGCGGTGATGGCGCTGTTGAGTAATCCGGGCCAAGGCCCACGCGTTCACTCACGAAGGTCAGGACGATGGCCCAGCCCAGCGTGCTCGGAATCATGTAGCGGTCCCAAAAAACTGATTTGACCAGCCGCGAAAAGATCCAGCCGACTATGGGGACGAAGACAATCAGAATCACTGCGAGCACAAACAGAGCTTCTTGCGGAGGCGATTCTGGACGCGGCGATTCGATGGTTGATCGTCGGCGAGTCAGCAAGGCGAATCCGATGATCAAGATCAAGGCCAGTGGCAAATTGACTTTGTGCGTGAAGGAGTCCAACAGATCGTTGATGCTGGGAACGGGAATCCACGATTCATAACCGAAGATGGCGGCTTGATGGCGGAAGATTGGCAGCCACGGCAGGAAAGCCAGCCAGCCAATCACCACCGATGCGTAGGCCCCGGGCCTCCAACGACATTGCCAGAAGTCGGCCAGCATCCACGCGAGGAGAATGGCGCCACTGTAAAATCCACCATAGATATGGGAGAGGATGAGAAGCGCGTTTGCCAGGGCAATCAGCGTCATTTGGCCCAGCCGGAGACGATTCGATTCGTAAACCCGGTCATAAACCCAAATGCCAAAAGCCACGACGGCGAGAAAAAAACCATAAAACCGGGCTTCGGTGTTCTGATACAAAACCAACCTCGATAGACAGAACGCCGCGAGACAGCCGGCGGATGCCGGCCAGTAACCATACCGGCGGCGAAGCACGCCCCAGATCAAAGCAAACGCCACGCTGAGCCACAGCCAGGAATGCAGCCGCAGCGATACCTCAGACACCCCTCCCACGCGGGCCCACGTCCACAAGGACACATAGTAAGGCGGCGGAACAACGTCTGCCCCACCAGCGAGTGCGTGGATCATGTGACCAAATGAAGGGTCTTGCGCGAGATAAAAGCAGTTCAGTTCGTCGAGCCAGAACGGTTTCTTGTAACTGACCCAAACGCAAGAAATCAGGAAGACGACACTCACCGAAACGAGCAAAAACCGTTGGCTGTATACTCGACGCGACGAGCCGCCAGAATCTGTAGTAACCGTAGTCATCTCCAGGGCGTAACGGGGATTGCCACATGACCCCGTTGATTCTCAGTCAAAGGGGAACCGTACTCGCGCAACATCTAGCATCGGTCCACTTTGCCGTCAAACGAAACCGTCGAGAAGGGCAAACGGTTTGCCAAGCATCGTCGCTATGGTGCATTCCTAAATTGACACACCTCGACACCGTCGTTAACGTGAAGCCGCGATGCACAGCCCGGTCATTCTGAAGCGCACACCATTGTACACCGCGCATCTCGAAAGGGGTGCCAGAATGGTGGCCTTTGGTGGTTGGGAGATGCCGGTTCAATACTCCGGCGTGTTCGAAGAACATTCGGCAGTGCGCGAACAGGTCGGCCTTTTCGACATCTCGCATATGGGCGAAATCCTCGTCGCCGGACCGAATGCTGAAACCGTCCTGAATGAATTGCTCGGCAACGATCTGGGCAAGATCGCGCTAGGCGAAGGTCAATACACCTTGTTGTGTAACCAAACAGGGGGGATCGTCGACGATCTCCTCGCCTACCGCATTGAGCCGAGCGTCTTTCTGTTGATCGTCAACGCGGCCAACATCGAGAAGGATTTTACGTGGTTGAACGCCACCGCATCGAAGCCGGTCGTCTTCGACAATCTTAGCGACAAGTTGGGGGCGCTCGCGCTGCAAGGTCCCGCCGCGCCACGAGTGCTGGCGACCGCAGCGTCGCTGCCGCGTTTCGGCATTGCGCGGCTTAGCGTTTGCGACAAACTCTGTTGGGTTGCCCGCACTGGTTACACCGGCGAGGACGGATTTGAGATCGTGTGCGATGCCGCTGATGCATCGGTGTTGTGGTCAGCACTGCTGGAGCGCGGGAAACCGTTTGGCATCAAGCCTTGTGGACTCGGCGCCCGCGACACGCTACGGTTGGAAATGTGTTACCCGCTGCACGGGAACGACATCACGGAAAAGACCACGCCATTGGAAGCCGGATTGGGCGCGTTCGTGTCATTTGACAAGGGAGACTTCTGCGGGCGCGGCGCACTAGAGCAGCAAAAGAAAGAAGGAGCGAAACGTAAACTCGTGGCATTCAAGATGACGGGGAAATCGCCCCCGCCACGGGAGCACTACACGATGATGGTAGCCAATCGAAAAATCGGTGAAGTCACCAGCGGTACACCATCGCCCACCTTGGGCGTGGGGATCGGGATGGGGTATGTGGATGCCGCGGTTTCGCAACCCGGAACGAACGTCGAAATCGAAATCCGCGGTAAAATGTTTCCCGCGGTTATTGAAAAGAAACCACTGTTGAAACGAGGCCAATGAATATTCCCAAGGATTTAAAGTACACGAAATCGCACGAATGGATCCGCGTAGAAGGCAACGTGGCAGTCGTCGGCGTCACCGATCACGCGCAACATGAAATGACGGACGTGGTGTATGTGGAGACGCCGGAAATCGATTCGCGCATCGAAGCCGGCAAGGAATGCGCTGTGGTCGAGAGCGTCAAAGCCGCCAGCGACATCTACGCGCCGGTCTCAGGAGACGTGGTCGCGGTGAATGAAGAACTGAGCAGCGCGCCTGAGTTGCTTAACCAAGATCCCTATGGCAAGGGTTGGATGTTCAAAGTCAAAATGAGCGATCCCGGCGAAGTCAACGACTTACTCAACGCCAACGATTACGCCCATTATATCGGCGCCTGAACATGGACGACGCTGACGGGTTTGCCTCCCGACATATCGGCCCCAATCCGGATGACATCCGGGAGATGCTTCACATTGCAGGCTTTCCCAGTCTCGATGCGCTGGTTGATGCGGCGGTGCCGGCGCAAATCCGGATGCGCGAGCCGCTTTCTCTTCCTCCGCCGCGCTGCGAATACGAGTTGCTGGCCGAACTCAAGGCCATCTTCTCGAAAAACAAGGTCTACCGATCCTACATCGGCATGGGATACTATGACTGCATCACGCCGCCGGTCATCCAACGCAACATTTTGGAGAATCCCGGTTGGTACACGCAGTACACCCCGTATCAAGCCGAAATCTCCCAAGGCCGACTCGAAGCGCTGCTGAATTTCCAGACGATGGTGGCGGATCTTACCGGGCTGCCGGTCTCCAATGCATCGCTTCTCGATGAAGCGACCGCTGCAGCCGAAGCGATGACGATGTGCTATGAAGTTGCCGGAACTCCGTCCAAAAACGCCTTTTTTGTCGCTGATCACTGCCATCCGCAGACAGTAGCCGTCGTTCAAACCCGCGCCGAAGCGCTGGGTATTGAAGTCATTGTTGGGGGCGAGGAAATCTTCAAAAGGCTCGGACGCGCCTTCGGTGCGCTCTTCCAATATCCCGCGACAGACGGGGCAATTCACGATTTCGAGCCAATCATTGGAAGACTTCACCATGAGAAAGCGCTGGCCGTTGTTGCCACGGACTTGCTGGCTCTGACGCTCATCAAACCGCCCGGCGAGTTCGGTGCGGACGTGGCCGTTGGCAGCGCACAGCGATTCGGCGTGCCGCTGGGTTACGGTGGACCGCACGCCGCGTTCTTTGCGACACGTGACGAATTCAAACGTCACATACCCGGCCGGCTTGTGGGCGTTTCGAAGGATGCGCAAGGCCGACTGGCATTGCGGCTGGCGCTTCAGACACGCGAACAACACATCCGCCGCGAAAAGGCGACCAGCAACATCTGCACCTCACAGGTACTGCTCGCGGTCATGGCCTCGATGTACGCCGTGTGGCACGGACCAGAAGGATTGAAACGTATTGCGACGCGAGTTCACCAACTAACGTGCCGGCTGGCAGCGAAACTCGGACGCGTCGGAACCGAGCCGTTCTTTGACACGATTCGCGGCCGCACAGCGATTCCCAACGGAATCAACGTTCGCCATTATTCCGACGCGACCGTAGGGATTAGCTTCGATGAAACGACTACTCCGGAAGATTTGCGCGCCCTCATCGGAGATGCATCGGAAAGCAGGGTATCATCCTCGATCCCAGACGATTTCAGGCGGACGAGTAGGTTTTTGATGGCGGATGTGTTCCATCGTTATCACACCGAGCACGAGATGCTGCGATACATCAAGCGGCTGGAGTCGAAGGACCTCTCGCTGACGACATCGATGATTCCGCTGGGCTCGTGCACGATGAAGCTGAACGCGACAGCGGAGATGATGCCGCTCACATGGCCCGAAGTGGCACGCATGCACCCGTTCGTCCCCATCGATCAGGCGGAAGGCTATCACACCATTTTCAAGCAACTCGAAGAGTGGCTGGCGGAAATCACCGGCTTGGCGGCGGTCTCTTTGCAGCCGAATGCCGGTTCCCAAGGCGAATACACCGGTTTACTTGTGATTCGCGAATACCACAAGCAGAGCGGTCAGGGACAGCGCAACGTTTGCCTCATTCCTGTTTCCGCGCACGGCACAAATCCCGCCAGCGCAGTCATGGCCGGCTTGAAAGTCGTTGCCGTAGCTTGCGACGCCCAGGGCAATATCGACGTGGCCGATCTTCGGTTGAAAGCGCAAATGCATCGCGATGGCCTGGCGGCATTGATGGTCACCTACCCGTCCACGCATGGCGTATTTGAGGAAGCCGTACGTGATGTCTGTCAAATCGTCCACGACAACGGCGGCCAGGCTTACATGGACGGCGCCAACATGAACGCGCAGGTCGGGCTTTGTCGTCCCGGCGATATCGGCGCGGACGTTTGTCATCTCAATTTGCACAAGACGTTCTGCATCCCGCATGGCGGCGGCGGACCCGGCATGGGACCGATCTGCGTGGCCAAACATCTGGCGCCGTTCTTGCCAAAGCATCCGCTGATTCAAACTGGCGGTGCGAAAGCAATTGGTCCCGTGTCGGCGGCACCTTGGGGCAGCGCCAGTATCCTGGTCATCCCCTGGATGTACATTGCTTTGATGGGCGCGGATTGGCTGGCGGAGGGAACAAGAATAGCCATCCTCAACGCCAACTACATTGCCAAACGTCTCGAGCCGTTCTTTCCCACGCTTTACAAGGGTCACGGCGGCTTGGTCGCGCACGAATGCATCGTCGATTGCCGGCAGTTCAAAGCCGTCGCAGGGATTGAGGTTGAGGACATCGCCAAACGGTTGATGGATTATGGTTTTCACGCCCCGACGATGTCCTGGCCCGTTCCGGGCACACTGATGATCGAGCCAACTGAAAGCGAATCGAAAGCGGAACTGGATCGGTTTTGCGACGCGATGATTGCCATTCATGCCGAGATCAAGGCAATCGAGTCGGGCTCGTTGGACCGAATCGACAACCCGCTCAAGAACGCGCCGCACACGGCGGAGATGGTTTCCGCCGACAAATGGGTTCATCCCTACAGCCGCGAACAAGCGGCGTTTCCCTTCGCGTGGACGCGCGAACACAAGTTCTGGCCGGCCGTGGCGCGCGTGGATAATGTCTATGGCGACCGCCACCTGGTTTGCACTTGCGCGGGGTTTTGATTCTGTTTTTCTGCGGCACCGCTCCCAGCTTTCGTCTGAAGGAACGCGCCGAATTGGTACGCCACCTTCCGAAAAATCCGTTTGGCACTCAGCTTTGCGGGGTGTAAGCTGACATTAAATCGGAGGGGGTGTGAATGGCGAAGGCTCGCAAGGAAGTGGAACTGGCTGTTCGCGTTGGAGGCAAAGCCAGCGCACTGGGCGAAGTACTGGCTGCCGTTGCCTCGCGAAATGTGAACGTCCTCGCCTACTGCACGTACTCTGATCGTGAGGAACTGGTCGTCTTGCTCGTCACCGATGATGCATTCACGGCCAAGGACGCGCTGCAAGCCGCCGGCTACTCCTGCAAAGCCAATTCGGTCGTGCTGGTAGGCGCCTCCGATGAAGTGGGCGCCGCGGCCTGGCTTGGGGCACATCTCGGATTCGCGGGGATTGAAATTCTCTATTCCTACGCGTCTTCTTCCGGCGCCGATCAATTCTGCGCAGTTTTCAAGACGACCGATGACGAACGGGCGATCATGACGCTCGAAGCCTGTCCGCAGGCGCGTGCTGCCGCGTGAGGCCCGTTGGGCGGGCCACCGGCTGGAATTCTTACTGGAGGGCGTTGACTGAAGACGAATCGGTGGTGGCAGGTTTTGATTTGCTCGGACCAAACGGCCACCACCACTTTCTTTTGGGCGGTGGCGCCGGCGGCGGGGGTGGATTGAGCTCCGAATCGGTCATCATGCGTTGAACCTTCGGATAGGTTTGTTCGCCTCCTCGAACAGTTACGGAGCCAGTCTCGTTGGCAACCAGTTGCGGCACCGAAAGCATGTCAGAGTAAACCATGCGCTTGACCGTTTGCGCTTGCGGATCAATCTCCGCGTAACTGTAAGATCGAGGACCGCTGCGGTACAGGATGTGCAAATGTCCCGCGATGTCTATCTTGGCGCTCGGCTCACCCAAAGCCAGCGCATCGCCGAGGGGAATCATGCCATACACCCGGCCGCGGGCCTCATCTTCGACGCCGACGTACAGGACGTCATTATGGGCCAAGCGGAGCTTGAGCAATGAATAGGTCCGGTATTCCTCGTTGGTTTGGCCCGACGCGACCGGCAAGCCGGTGATTTGCTTCCAGATCTCGCGCCCGTTCAGAACCGTGAACTCAACGGGTGCTGAGAGACTTTCTATGGCATCAGTCTTCACAATGGCACGGACACTGAAAGTTCCCCTCTGACGGAGATCGTAATAGGGCAGCAAATCCATGATGCGGCTTACGGTCTGGCCGGGCGCCAAGGTCACAGCGTCCCAACCCGGCAGCTTGGCCACAGTCCCAATCGTCACATCCGCTACATCCGTAATCAAAAAACTGAGCCAGGGAGCGTCGGCTTGGCCGCTGATTCGGATTGGACGTCCCGAAAAATTGCGGATCTTTACGGTGACCGGAATCGACTCGTAAACCATCCATGTGTCGCGGTCCATCGAGAGTTGCACGGCAATCTGGGCCTGGACACAGAGCGGGACGGCCAAGACTGTGCCGATAACGAACAAAAGGAGACGGCGCATGGGAGCGACGTTAACACGTGGCCGGAGTCTCAAACAAGAAAAATGCCGGAGAATTCACTCTTTTTGAACCAGAGCGTTCAGCGCGGTGCCCAAGGCGACGCTGTGTGCCACCGCTCGCTGGTTTAATGGAAAGCGCACCGGCGTCTCGCTCCCCAGGATGTGGTCGGTGCAATGCAGAAATAAATGGTAGGCCATTGGCCAACGTCGGCGTCGGCTCAGGGAGTCCGCCCGCGCATCGCGACGGATGAGTGCCAAACCGGTTGCTGGATGACCATCGATAACCTTGTCCCGATTGAGCGGAATGACCTTTGCCACGGCTTGGAGAATGCGTTCGCCGACGAATTGCGGAGCGTGGGCCAGTTCGTAGAGGTAATAACCCGGCGCATCGACGTCCTCGTGCAGATCGACCGAAAACAGAAACCGACGGCCTCGGACGAGCTGTTTGACCAATTCCGCCTCGGGACAATCGTGCGTGTCACGAAACTGACGGTTGATGTCACGCCGCTGAGCATTCCGTCTCTGATTGCGTTCCCAGCCATAGGGATTGATACAAGGCAGGACGAACCAATTGACGCGCCATTTCGCCCATTCGCCGCTCTCCAGCCAGCGCAATGCTCCCTCGACGCTACCAGGCTCTTCGCCGTGGATTCCCGCCGTCAGAAGAATGGTCGGTGCACTTCGGCCAATTTGGCGGCGGAGACGGAAGAACGGATAACCCCAGACTTCACCGACCTGCTCAACACCCCACTGGTAACGCGTCAGGGCACGCAAACGTTGGACGATTTCGGCATAGTCCCGGATGCGAGCCATGAACGCACGGTCAGGCCTCGACCATTGCCTTGAGGAATTCCTTGTTCGTCTTCAGCTTCGACAATCCGTTGAGCAGTTTTTGAATTGCTTCGACGGGAGGCGCACCGCTCAGTGCGCGACGCAAACGGGTGATACCTTCGAGATCCTTCGGGGCCAGCAACAATTCCTCGCGACGGGTACCGGAGGCGTTGAGGTCCACCGCTGGCCAGTACCGTTGCTCGGCGATCTTGCGATCGAGGACCAACTCCGAGTTACCAGTGCCTTTGAACTCCTGAAAGATCAGTTCGTCCATGCGCGAGCCGGTGTCGATTAGCGCCGTGGCTATAATGGTCAGCGAACCGCCCTCCTCCGCCTTCCGCGCGGATGCGAAAATGCGACGGGGCTGTTCCATTGCCCGGGCGTCGAGTCCGCCGGTCATGGTGCGACCGGTCGAGCCGATGTAATTGTTGAAGGCGCGGGCCAGGCGGGTAATCGAGTCGAGCACAATGAAAACGTCGCGACCGAACTCGACGAGGCGTTTGGCGCGTTCGATCGCCATTTTGGCCGTGCGGACGTGTTCTTCGATGGTCTGGTCGTTTGTCGAGGCGATGACTTCACCGCCTTTGATCGAGCGGCGGAAATCCGTGGTTTCCTCGGGCCGCTCGTCCACCAGCAGGACCATCGTGTGGACGTCGGGATGATTCGTGAGGATCGCATCCGCGATGTGGTGCAGCAGGGTCGTTTTTCCCGTGCGGGGCGCGGCGACAATCAAACCGCGCGTACCTTTGCCGACGGGTGCGATGATATCCACCACCCGCGTCGTATAGCGGTCGGGTACGGTTTCCAGAACAAAACGTTCGTTCGGATTGAGGCTGGTGAGATCGTCGAATTTCTTCACCGTGGGCCATTTTTCCGGCGGCTGCCCGTTGATCTTGAAAATCTCCGCCAACTGCGGGCTGCCTTTCTTGGGGGGCACGGCGCGGCCTTCGATCTCGAGGCCGGCCCGGAGCCGGGATTTACGGATCACGTCCGGCGACACGTAGATGTCGTTCGGGCTGATCTGGAAGCTTTTGGCGGGGTTGCGGAGGAATCCGAATCCCTTTTCGCCGACTTCGAGGACGCCGCGGACTTCGCTTCCGGCTGGTTGTTGTTGGGGTTGTGACTGTGTTGGTTGCTGTTGTTGTTCGGTCTCTTTCACAATGCCTGCTCCGCCCGCGTCGAACGCAAGCGTATGGTTTTCGTTGTCAAATCGTGAACCGCCTTGACGTAGCGGACAGTCCGGGTTTTGGCGCGCATGACGATCGAATGCGTGATCGCCGTGTGCCCGATGAATTTCACTCCCGGCAGCAGCGGACTGTCGCTGATGCCGGTGGCGCAAAACACGATCCCATTGCCGCGCGCCAAATCTTCGGCGTAGTACATTTTGTTCAGTTCCTCTTCAAATCCGTCCTTGACCAATCTCTTCCGCTCGGCGTCATCACGTGGCCACATTTTAACCTGCATATCGCCGCCAAGCCCGCGCAGTGCCGCTGCTGCTAAAATCGCCTCGGGCGAGCCGCCAATGCCCGCGTACAAATCGGTGCCGCTATCCGGCAGGCTCGGCGCAATCGCCCCGGCCACGTCGCCGTCGCCGATCATCCGCAATCGTGCGCCGACTTTCCGAATTCGTCTCACCAACTCTTCGTGGCGTGGACGGTCGAGCATGGTCACCGTCAGTTCATTCACCGGCACGTTCAAAATTCTCGCGACCAACTGCAAATTTTCTTCGATCGGTGCTTCGAGTTTTACCTGTTCGACGCCGCTCTTGAGCATGTGGTTCCGCACGCGCGGACCGTACGCCAACTTTTCCGAATAGAAACTCGGCAAATTCTTTAACGACTTGCCCAACCCATCGTACGCGCTGCCGGCGGCCAACACCGAAATGACGTTCGGCAACCCTTTCGATATGTTCGTCGTGCCGTCGACCGGGTCAACTGCAATGTCCAAAGGAACTGTTCCCGGTTCCCAGGAACCGAGGTGTTCGCCCAGGAAAATGCCCGGCGCATTGTCCTTGGCACCCTCGCCGATCACCACTTCGCCACAGCACGGAATCAGGTCGAACATCCCGCGGATCGCATCGCAAGCCGCTTGGTCGGCCGCATTCTTATCGCCCTTGCCCATCCAGTGCGACGCGTGCAAGGCTGCGGCTTCGGTGGCGCGTATCAAATCGAGTTCGATAACGCGCTCTAAATCTTGAATTGGCTTACGACTCAACTTCGCCATTAAATGGGTGCCGCTCAGTACCTATCGAGCTATTCCGCGTTCAGACTTGCGACAGAAGTCGATGAAATGTTCCAGCTCAAGGCTGGGCGGAAGTTCACTTTGTAT
>DATIZX010000031.1:0-6646 GCA_035516795.1 Verrucomicrobiia bacterium | reverse complement strand
ACGCAGCAAATACAAGATTTCATAGGGCTTCGTCCCAACACCCTCCAGTTTTCAATAAACATAGACACATTGATCGGCACAAGCTATTGAAAACAATGATTGTTATCAATCACTGTTTTGGAATGTTATTTGCTTTAACAGAGTTGGAATGTTTCGCAGTCTATCTATGTTGGCATCAGGTCTGAGCGGATCCAGCCTCGTTCCCAAGGCTGATTTGGATTTCGAATTCAGGAGAAAACGCATGAATCGCTTAATCCCCACAATGAAGGTTCTCGCGTTCGTATTCGCGTTGGTGGGTTTGATGACCTTAACGGTGGGCGTGGCCTATGGCCAAGCCATTAGCGGCAACCTGGTCGGCACCGTGGTGGATTCTTCCGGCGCCGCAGTGGTGAATGCCGATGTCAGCGCAACCAATATTGGTACGGACGTGGTCACGAGTACCAAGACCGGCGGCACCGGATCATACCGTTTCGACAATCTTCCTGCCGGCACCTACAAGATCACGGTCAAAGCCAGTGGGTTTCGCACCACCACCACGCAAGTTGATGTGCTGCTGAACCAAACGGGCACGCTCAATGCCACACTGAGCCCGGGAGCCGCCAACGAGACGGTTGAAGTCTCAGGCGAGGCGCCGCCGATTGACACGAGCACAGCACAGCTCGGAACCACGTACACCGCCCTGTATTCCGAAAACTTGGGGCTTGTTGGGACCGGGGGACAGGGTGCTGGAGTTTTGAATCTCTCGTTGCTGAACCCCGGTGTAACCAACGCGAATGCCATGGGCGATGGCGCCGGTCCGTCGGTCGGGGGCCTGCGTCCCCGGGACAATAACTTTACTGTGGAGGGCGTGGACAATAACAACAAGACCGTGACCGGACCTCTGGCCACCGTCCCCAATGACGCGGTGGAGAACTTCTCGCTCCTGCAAAATCAGTTCAACGCCGAGTTTGGCCACTCCTCCGGCGGGCAGTTCAACACGACTATTAAAAGCGGCACCAACAACTTCCACGGATCACTTTACGAGTACTTTCGGAATCGCAACATGAACGCCGTGGATGCGACCTTTGTCCAACAAGGTCTCACGTCGAATCCACGCTTGGACAGCAACCGCTTTGGCGGCACTTTTGGTGGGCCCATCATCAAGAACAAGCTGTTCTTCTTTACCAACTTTGAGTATCAGCCCGTAGGACTTACCGGGGCTGCCCCGGGTACCGTGGCCACGCCTACCGCGGCGGGTCTCGCTGCCATAGCTACGGATCCCAATATAAGCGCGACGAACTTTGCGATCTTCAAACAGTATGTGCCGCTAGCCGCAACCGGTACCAGTTGCGCCTTGTTCGACGGAACTAGTAACGGTGTACCATTTGGTGCAGGGTTCAATGCTCCGGCGAACGGCTCGTGCCCCGGCCAAATCATAGGCGGTGTACGCCATGGCCAAGTGGAACTTGGTGAAATTTCGATCGTTCCGCCGGCGTTCGTCAACTACAAGAACTTCGTACAAAGCGCGGATTTCAACATCTCAGGGAAAGACCAGCTTCGCGCCCGCTATGTTTACAATGACCAATCCGGGCCGGACATCGCAGCTCAGCTACCGGTGTTCTACGTGAACGTGCCCATCCAGTTCCGCTTGTTCACCGTGAGTTACTACCACACTTTCACGCCCTCGCTCTTGAACGAATTCCGGGTAGGGTTTAACCGTTTTGCCGAAAATTTCCCAGTCGGCAGCCAAGCATATCCGGGGCTGGACGCGTTCCCCAATATCTTTCTCAATGACTTGGGCACAGGTCTGAATATCGGGCCAGACCCCAACGCCCCTCAAAGCACCATCCAGAATTACTACGGTGTAGTCGACAACTTCAGCTGGACCAAGGGTAAGCACACCTTTAAGTTCGGGATGGAGTACCGGGAGTATATTTCGCCGCAGGCCTTCACGCAACGGTCGCGCGGCGACTACGAGTACAACTCGACCCAGCTCTACCTGGAAGACTACTCGCCCGACATCATTGGGCAGCGCAGCTCGGGGTCTACCACCTATTACGGCAACCAAAACGCGATTTACTGGTATGTCGACGACAGCTGGCGCATGACGTCTCACATGACCCTGAGTCTGGGTCTGCGCTATGAGTACACGACCATCCCTCTCGGTGAGCAGCGGCAGGTTCTGAACAAGGTAGCGGACACGCCGAGCGTGATCATTCCGCAAGTGGGTAGTCCGTTGGTATTCGATGCGCCACGGGCTCCCAAGAACGACTTTGCCCCGCGTGTGGGTATTGCATACTCTCCGGGGACCAGTGGCAATACGTCCATCCGGGCGGGCTTCGGGATGGCGTACGACACTCTCTATGACAACATCGGGATTCTGGCCGTGCCGCCGCAAATCGGCGCGACCAACAACGAGCAGACGGCTGTCCCGGTACCCGACTTCCTGGGCTCTGGTGGTTTGTCCGGTGGAGGCAGCGGCATCACTATCCTGGATAGAGCCGATGCAATCGCTGCCACCTCATCGTGGATTCCCCCTAATGTAAAGTACCCCTACTCGATCAACTGGAACCTGGGTGTGCAGCATTCCTTCGGGAAGAATTACACGGCAGAAGTGAATTATGTCGGTACCCGTGGCAATCGCCTTGACGTGCAGAACATCCTCAATCTCCAGTCGCCTCTTACACCGCAGAACGCTCTGCCATTGTTCTATGCAGCGCCCTCGCAGGCTGTACTTGATGGCTTCACCAGCACCCTTGCGAACCTGGAAAGTATTAACCCTATTCCAGCGAATTTGAACAACGCGGGCTTTAACAATAGCCTCCTCACTGGCTTTATCCCCACTGGCTGGTCTACCTATCACGGGTTGCAGACCCAACTCAGCCGGCGTTTCAGCAACGGTCTGACTTTCCAGGCCGCGTACACCTGGAGCCATACCATTGATAACAGCACGGCGGACTTCCACAGCACGGACCTCACCCCTCGCCGCCAGCAGGATTTCTTCAACAGCAATGCGGAAAAGGCCACGTCGGCTCTCTCGCGCACGCACCGCCTTACTGTGGCGGCGGTGTACGAGCTGCCATTCTTTAAGAGCGGCAACTGGCTGATGAGGAATGTTGCCGGCAACTGGCAGTTCAGTCCGGTGTACACCTATGAATCTCCAGAATTTGCGACCGTCCAAGCAGCCCGGGACGCTAACCTGAACATTGATACGGCCGGAGATCGCGGGTTCTTGAATCCCGGGGGCATCCGCGGCACCGGGGGCACCGTGCAAGCGTTGAACAACACCGGTGGCGATGTCGTGGCGTACCTGGCCACGAATGCGGCCGGGGTACCGTGTGGTTCAGCTGCACAATGCCCGCAGTACATCCAAACCGGCTTGGGCATGCTGTCCAACATGGGCCGCAACACGCTCCCGACTGATCACACCAACAACTTTGATCTCTCGACCTACAAAACCCTGAACTTCACTGAACGGTTCAAGTTTACGTTTGGAGCACAATTCGGAAACCTGTTTAACCATCCCCAGTATCTTCCCGGCACTAACCCGGGTGTCGGGCTCGGAGTCAACGATGTATTTGGTATCAACACGTTTGGAGGTGCGTACAAGAGCTATGTCACTCCGAGCAAGGACAATTTCAATATTCCGAAGCTCACGTTTCCCAGCAACGCACGCACCATCGGGCTGGTTGCCAAGTTCATCTTCTAAGTTGATCGTGTAGTGTTCCAAGGAGGCTCGAAAGAGCCTCCTTTTTTGGCTGACCTACCTTGTCGGGGCACCGCTCCCCAATTTCAACAGTCCACTGAAGCCGGGGATGTGAGGATTGCAGCCTTCCATCCTTGTGTTCTCGTTGCCAGGTCTGGCGACTTTTCGTTGCTGTCTCACGCCCCGCCGCCAGTGCTTCCTGCGGGGACGACCCAGCTAACCGTGAACTCACACCCAGGCAGACGGCGCCCGTCCCGGCGACACTTCCCCCTGCCCGTCCGCGGGCATCCAATAGACAAAGCAGATGGTGTAAGGCCCGTTTCGTGACCGTGACGCACGGATTGGCCGGGGAGGGATTGTGGGAGAACTAGCGTCCGCGAGGTTGGGAAGCGAAGCTCATGTGGGGCAGGTGATGATGCAAGTACAAGCTGAGCTCGAGATGCTGCTGAAGCAGCGGGCGGAGATCGTCAAACGCATTGGGACCATCCGGCAGACGATTCTCGGGCTGGCCAACGTTTTTGGGGAGGACAGGTTGGGACCTGAGCTCATGGAGTTAGTGGACCGCAAACCTCAGGAACGGCAGACTGGATTCACCAAGACCTGCCGGATCGTACTGATGGAAGCGAACCGGCCGCTCACCGCGCAGCAAGTGTGCCAGCAAATCCGGGAAAGGAATCCTGACCTACTGGCCCGACACAAAGACCCATTGGCCTCTGTGACCACAGTGCTCAATCGTTTGGCCAGCTACGGCGAGGCGCGCTTTGTGTTGAACGAAAAAGATCGTCGTGCTTGGCAATGGATGACAGACGGGACTACCCCGGCGGCCCTGGCCTAGAGTGCATCAGGTCTCGCTGACAGTCTCCACCCCGAGATCGATCTCCGTTCGCCGTTCGGGAATCCGCGGCGTTACTTCAGCTCCAGCGGGGCCCGCACACTCCCGATCTGTCCGGTAAGGTCGTCGCGCACCACCAGGCGCAACTGATATACGCCCGGGCTCAATTCGATCGTGTCGCCGTAGCCCAATCCCTGGGTCTCGATCGATTGCAGTTGCCCCGGATTAAGCTTCAAGTCATAGCTGGTTCCTTTATGGGCGGCGTCCTGCCCGGTGGTCGTCAAGACTGCGTACGCAATGTCCACGTGCAGGTGATTATTGTCGGTGCTATCCACGCTCGCGGATTTGGGCGGCATGGTCATGGCGAAGGTGACCTTGCGCTTATCCCCTTCGGAGACCGGGGAATTGAGAACAACCTTCAGCGGCAGACCGGTGTAATCAAATGGGGATTTAAGCGCGTTGTCCATGTCATAGCCAGTCGAGGTCAAGGGGTCCAGGGTGGTTTGAGTCAGAAAATAACCGTGACGGGCGCGTATATGATAGTCGCCAACCTTTACGCTGATCTTTCGCCATCCCTGGCGGCGGTTGCTTTTGTCAACGGCGTAGCTAAGCATGTAGTAGTCAGATCCATCCTGTGCGGCCTCGTGGATCGCACCCCGCGTGTCATTGGTGTTTACGTAGGCTTGCCCTCCCGTCATATCGGCGAAGGCGCGCATGGTGTTCAGGGTGTCGAGAAGGCGATTGGAGGCGTCCCTCGACTGCTGAATTCCAAAGACGTCGTTTCTACGATTGAGGTGAACACTGGCGTCGGGCTCCGTTGATACCAGCCCGCGCGCATCCACGGGGTAGACCGAGATGAGCTGTTGCTCCAGCAACTGCATGGTGTGCTGGTAGGCATCGAACGATAAGCCTTCATTTACCGACGCAGTTCCGGGATCGATGGAGAAGGGGAAGCTGCCAGTTATCCAGATCAGGGACTTGCGGCCGGGAAGCCCACTGGCGCGCTGGGCAATCTGTAAGAATGCCTGCAAAGTGCTGCTGACGGCATCGGTCGCCTTCCTTTGGGCGTAGGCTTGCTCGGCTCTCGCTGCCACGAAGTCTGCCAGTGCCTTGGAGTCGGGGGTGCCCCCACCAGCGGCACCCTTCGGGTCGTAAGGGACGGCCGGGATAGTGGTGACGCCAGCATCTGTGCTGATGTGTCGGAGGGTCTCAGCATCCACAGTTTGGTTAGCAGGGAAACGAGTGCCGACTGCCTTCAGGGCGGCTACCAGGGCAGCGGTGTCCTGAGTGTAATCGTGAAGGATTCGGACTCCTGTGTCCTCGATGGCTAGCAATTGGTAGAGACAATCGGGCTCGATGCTCTCGGAGAGGTGGTCAAGAAGAGCCCGGCGGGCGCGCGTCTGGTCAAGGAAAGGCGTGTTCAGCAGGTCGAGCGCTATGATTACCAGGCGGCGAGGCGTTACGTCCGCGGAAGTCTGGTTCGTGATTTCGTTGCCTGGCGCTGCTGGTCGTGAAAGCGGGGCTGTGCTGGGCTTGATCTCCTCCAGGCTTGCCACTTTCTGATCTTTACCGTTTTCTTGCACTTGGAAATCTTCTATCTTGAGGCCGCTCACTATCTTACCTTCCTTGTTGATGACGACGACGGGCACCAGGACGTAAGTGGGCTTGCTGGTAAAAGTCAACGGCGTCTTCTCATAGGGCTGAAATCGAACGCCGACGCTCTGTCCGGGTTCACCTAGGTCCTCCGGGCCGTGGAGCATGCCGGGAGTATATCCGCCTTGTGGAAAAGCGTTCGACGCCAGCACTACGAAAGCCAAGAAAAGCAAGAGACGGCAAGAACGGAGATTGCAGGACATAGTCCCCCCTGCGGTCACAAAAGCTTGGCCAGAACGACCAACCCCCCACCGGATCGTAGTCTACTCCAACCGGTGCAATGCGTCACGCTGATCGCGAGGTACCAAGGCCATGGCCAAGCCTTAGCTGCCGAAGAGCGTGTAGTGGGAGCTGGCGGCCATGAAGAACAACAAGGGAACCGAGAGAAAAAGATTGGTGCGGGAAGCCAGGAAGACCTGCCGGGCCAGCGCCGCAGCGTTGGCCGGAGGAGATCCCGCCAAGGTTCCTTGAATGAT
>DATIZX010000030.1:0-40403 GCA_035516795.1 Verrucomicrobiia bacterium | reverse complement strand
TCGCCCATCGAAGCGGTGGTCGGTGCGATGCCGCGCGCCACGAGATCCCGATAGAACTGCAACGCGGCCACCGACTCAGGTGAGTTGAACGTACATCGTCCATTGGTGAACAGAGCGCCGCCGAATGATTGCACCAGCAATAACGGACGCGGCAAGACCGTGGCGATGCGCGCCTGATGTTGCGCGGCGAGTCGAGAGGCCACGTCCGCGAATTTCTGCCAGTCCCAAGAATCATTGGGCATCGGTTCGTTCGCCTTCTCAAACCAGTCCCGATTGTAGAACAGGATGTCCGTGCTGAAGTGGAACGGGGCCATCTGCAATTTCCCGTCGATCCGGCAGGCTTCGACAACTTCCGGATAAAACAGCGAGGCGAGCGGCGCAAAATCTTTGGTCAAATCAGTCACTTGTCCGCGTCTAGCCAATGCCGGTAGGCGATCAACAATGTAATAGAAGACGTCGGGACCTGCGTTGCCGGCGAGTTGCAGGTTCAGCTTCTGAAACTTCGATGTATCGTAAACCACGTTCACATGCACGTTCGTATGCGCCCGCTCGAACTCAGCGACGATCTTTTGGTGAAGCGCCTGCTGTTCGGGCAGCGTTTCGATGGTCTGGTAGGTGAGTTGGATTCGGTTGTCGGCGGACCGCGAACAGCCCACGAGCAAAAGCAAAAAGAACAGGAACTTCTTCACCGCAGCGCCTTTTTCACGTTCCAGCGATTTTGGACCAGCGTTCGACGGGCTTCTGCTTCGCTGCAGCCTTTCAGTGTGGCCACGATTCGGCAGGCCCGGTTGCGCAGTTTGTCATTCGTGGGCTTCACGTCGACCATCAAATTGCTTTTCACTTTCCCCAGACGGATCATCGAGATTGTCGTTACCATGTTCAATACAAGTTTCGTGGCCGTACCCGCTTTGAGTCGGGTCGAGCCGGTTAGAACCTCAGGGCCGGTGGGAATGAGGAGCAATGGGTGACGGGCGATGGACGGTGGGCAACAACACAGCAGAAATGTTTTGGCTTGGCGCCGCTTGGCTTCGTCGAGGGCGCCCAGCACGAAGGGTGTCGAACCGCTGGCTGCGATGCCAATGACCACATCAAGTCGGCCGACGCTACGAACACGCATCGCCTCCGCCCCAGCCGCCTCATCGTCTTCCGCCCCCTCGACGGCCGAATGCAGAGCAGTTGCTCCGCCGGCAAGGATTGCCTGAATCATATCGGGATCGGTCGAGAAAGTCGGCGGACATTCGTTCGCATCCAAACTACCGAGTCGTCCACTTGTGCCAGCCCCGACATAGAATAACCGCCCGCCACGCTTGAAAGCGGACACGATCGTTTTTATCGTCTGTTCGATGGCCGGCTTGTTCTTGCGCAACGCGGGAATGACGCGTGCCTCTTCCGCCAACATCGTGTCGATTAACTCTGAAGCCGAGCGCTTGTCCAAATCCATCGTGCGAGGATTGCGCTGTTCGGTCAAGGGCAATGGAGGAATGGCGTCCTGGAGAGGTGGAGCAGTGGAATTCACACCGGCAAGCTTGAGGGCACCGATGGCCGGTTCTTTCGGAACGAGAACGATACGCGCACCCGGTAACCCGGCGCGGACGCGGTGAGTAACCCACAGTCGGAGATTGCGGTTGTTCTGCAACACACCGCCCGCGAGCGCAACCGTTGGCGCAGCCAGATGGAGTTTTCGTGCAACGGCGACACAATCCATGGCCAGGAACGATGCCGCCTGTAGCAATAAACCTTTGTTCCTGTGCAGGAAAACATCCGCAAGTGCAGCGATTTCGTCCTTGGTTGCACTCGTGGCCCATTCCACCAACTCGTCCGGCGAATTCAGGCAGAGACGGGCAAGCGCCTGGTGCAGCGGGCGGTCGATTTTGGTCTTGCGGTCGTAGTTGCGAATTGCGTTGCGCAAGCCGCTCAGCGCAATCCAGTAGCCACTGCCGTGGTCGCCGAGCAAATGGCCCCAGCCTCCGGCGCGAGCCATGTCGCCCTTGGCGTTGCGGCCAACGACGACGGAGCCGGTGCCGCTGATGACCAGGATACCGGTGCCGTCCGCCCCAAAGGCCGCGGCAAGACCAGAATCCAAATCGCTACCGATGAAGAAGCTTTGGGCCTTGGGCCATGTGCGGCGAGCCAGTTGATGGAGACGTTGCCGGTCGGTCTCGGTGCGACAACCGGCGAGACAAAGCGCAATGGCAGACGGTTCCCGGTTGATGGTTAATGAGCGGAGGCAGCGAAGGGTCTGCGAAATTTCCGAATCGGTGGCGAGTTTCAGGTTAAGCGGGCCAAGTTCGAAGCGCTCTACGATTTTCCCGGAGGGATCAGCGAGAAGTGCGATGGTGCGGGTACCGCCACCTTCGATGCCGAGAACAAATCTCGCCTGCTGCCTTGCGGCTTTCTTCTTTCTAGGGTCCCCGCCCATGGCGGCGGGGATGCTAACAGATTCAGCCGGCGAGCGGCAAGTACAGGCTGAACGTCGAGCCGTGTCCGACCGTGCTCTGAACGGTAATGGCGCCGTTGTATTTGCCCACCAACTCGCAGACGATGGCCAAGCCGAGGCCGGTCCCCTGCTTCTTGTTGGTGAAATAAGGCTGGAAAATCTTGCTCAAGTTTTCGGGCGCAATGCCAATGCCGTTGTCCACCACGGCAATTTTCACGAGCGGCTTCTGTGAATCGAACGACTCCGAGCGGAACGCAAATTCTTGTGGCACGCCCGAAGCGCACATGGCGGATAATTGCAGCGTTCCCTTGCCTTCCATGGCGTGCAGAGCGTTGACCCCCAGATTAATCAGCACCTGCAAAATCTCGGCGGGATTTAACCTCAACTGCGGATCGGGATCTCCGGAAGCAAATGTGATTTCCGCGCCGTGATTGGACGGATGCGCCTTGATCAACGCCGCAGCATCCTCGAGCAGTTTTCGGCCGCCCACGATTTCGGTAGTTTCCTGGCCGCCGCGCGAGAAGTTCAGGAATCGCCGGGCAATGTCCTTGCAACGGTCGATCTCCCGTTGGATTGAAGCCAGTCGGCGTTTCACGTGTTCGGCAGTCTCTTGATCGGCGACGCCGAGGGTGGCCAGATCGCGCGCCAGCAAATCGGCGTAGCCGGCAATGATCGCCAGCGGATTGTTCATTTCGTGCACCACGCCGGCCGACAGCACGCCGGCCTCCACCGCTCGGTTGAGCTGCGCCAGCTCACGGGCCAGCTCTTCGTTGGTCTCCTGCAGCGTGCGCAGGGTTTCCTCGGTAGCGAGCCGACCCTGACGACGGCGCATGCATTTGTCCAGGACTTCGCGCACCGAAAAAACGTCGAATGGTTTGTTCAGGTAATCGGCGGCGCCGTAACGGACGGCGGCGCGTGCCGTTTCGATCGTCTCGTAACCGGTCAACATGACGCACTCGATATTGGGATCGATCTCCTTCAACTCGCGCAGCACGTCTACGCCTGTTAGGTCAGGCATCTTGATATCGAGAATGGCGGCGTCGATGGAATGGGTGCGGGCGTACTCGATCCCTTCGCGGCCACAGGTGGCGGTGATGCAGTTATAGCGGTCTTTGAAAACGATGCGTAGCGATTCACGGGGACCGGCCTCGTCGTCGACGATCAACAAGGTCGGCTTTTCGAGCGCGGAGGTCTGTGGTGGCTCCTCCGTCAGAGTATCCAACGCTTCCATATCGTCCTCCTATTCCTTAAAATCTCACCGTGCTGGTGAGCACCACCGCGTGACTGCTGCTCTCCCATTTCCCATCAACCAACGGGCTGACGCCGGTCCCAACATTCCGATCCAGGGCAAGGGTGTACTGGTAAGCGACATCGATCCTCAGCGCCGCCTTGGAGAACAAAACCGCCTTTCCTTTGCTGTCATAGCCAAAACCAGCGCTGAAGATATGCTTGTTGGAATCGGGCAGGACGGGAGAAAACGTGCTCGTTGGGACGGAGTTCTCGGAATAGATGTAGCCGGCCCGCAATGCCCAATGGTCGGTGAGATCATATTGCGCCCCTCCCTCGTAGAAGAAACTATCTCGCCAGTGGAACGGGATATTACTGCGAGGGTCGCCAGTGATGATGGGATTGTTGCTGTGCAGGCGCACGTTGTCCAGATTCTCCCAATTGGTCCATTCGACATCCGCTTCGAGCTTCAGCTTCTTGATGGGACGAAACGCGTATCCCACCGCCACTTCCTGCGGGAACTTGATCTCGGCTGATGCGTCAGCTCTTGCGTCAAAGGAACCGGCATCCGTGTTCCTGGCGTTACCTTGGAAATTGATGCTGAATGGGCTGCGGTATACCGCGCCAATGGTGTGTTGCTCATTAATCTTCCACATCGCGCCCACTGTGGCACCGATCCCATCGCCATCGCCCATGAATTCCGAGCGGGATTGCGGGAAAAACGCGTAATAGGGGGATGACGGCGGAAGATAGTCAAACTTCAAGTCCGTGTTGCCGTGGTAGAAGTTGACCCCTGCACCGAGGGAAAAATGATCATTGAACTGGTAGGCGACTGTCGGCGCGAAATCGTAAACGATCAATTCGGATTGCCGGATGAGCGAGGAAAATGGGCCCGAGCCCCAGTCCATGCGATTGCCGAAAGGAATGTAGACTCCCAGCCCAAAGCGCCAATGTTGCAGTCCGAAATCGGTAGCGGCGAAGAAATTCGGGGTAAGCGAAAAGGTATCCAGATTATCGGAACCGCTTGGTCCCCGGAACTTGACGTTGCGGAACAGAAAATCACCGCTCAACGTGATTTGCGTGCCTTTGACCTGCGTCAATCCAGCGGGATTGTAGTAGATGGCGGAGGCGTCATCAGCTTGAGCAACGAACGCTTCGCCCTGTGCTGTTGCGCGCGCATCCTGGTCTGGATTCCGAAAACCGAGAGCGAACACTGATGGCCCCGAGACGGCACAGATAGAACAGAGAATGCCAATTGCCAGCCCTTTATATTTTCCCATTTGGTTGTCCTCCCAATTTTGCGCCAGATGGCCCAATCCGGCCTTTATCTGCCGATGAATTAGCAGCGAGTATGCCACGACCGCGTGGGCGCGGACCCGTTGAACGAAAACGCCTTAATCGCAGCGTTTCAGCGACAAAGGTAATTCGTGGTTCGGCGGTGCCCATGGCAATGAGCGCAAAATTGGCCGGCTTATCCATGATGGACGGACAAGTTTGAAACCTTAACCGGTCGTGGCGGCGCTTTCATCAGACTCGGCGAGTTCTTCGTCGGCGTGTGCGGAAACAATGTGCAGCTTGTCCATCTTGTAACGGAGCATGCGCCGGGTGATTTTGAGCGTGCGCGCCGCTTCCGTGATCACGCCACCGGTGCGGCGCAAGGCCTCTTCGATCGCCCGACGTTCGATGTCCTCGGTGATCTTTGGCAAATCCAAACCGTTTTCATCGAACTTCAGTTTTTCGCCCAGATGAATATTGGGCGTGGTCGCGGCGAGACGGGAGGCGATCTGGGCGGTGGCTACTTCCGCCTGGGAAATCACAAACGGCAAATCCTCCAAGCCAATCTTGTGGGAATCGCACGTCACCAACAAGCGTTCAATGGCGTGCTCCAACTCGCGCACATTACCGGGCCATGGATAAGTCAGCAACAAATCCATTGCCTGCGGTGAAAACTGCGGCACCTCGCGGTTTAATTCCTTGCCAAAACGTTGCGCAAAGTGCAGGACCAGTTGCGGGATATCCTCCCGCCGGTCGCGCAAGGCCGGAATGGTAATCGGCACGACGTTGATGCGATAAAACAGATCCTCGCGGAATCTCCCCTTCTTGACCTCGTCTTCCAATTTGCGGTTGGTGGCGCAAACCAGTCGGACGTTAATGGCAATCGTCTCCTGACCGCCGACGCGGCGAATCTCCCGCTCCTGGAGGGCCCGCAACAGTTTGCTTTGCGTCCCGTGCGCCATTTCACCAATTTCATCGAGAAAAAGAGTGCCGCCGCCGGCGGCTTCAAACATGCCAATCCGCCGCTGCAACGCTCCCGTGAACGAACCTTTCTCATGTCCAAATAATTCGCTCTCCAGCAACTCGCTTGGAATCGCTGCGCAGTGAACGGGAATAAACGGCCCCTCACGGCGAATGCTGTTGTAATGCAGCGCGCGGGCCACGAGTTCTTTGCCGGTCCCGGTCTCGCCGAGAATCAAAATGGTCGTATCGGTATCCAACACCCGCTGGATCAACTCATAGACTTTTTGCATCGCCGGGCCGGAGCCGACGATGTTCTCGAATTTGTGGGCCGCCTGCAACTCGGCGCGCAAACGCAAGACCTCGCGTTCCTGCGCCTTTTCCTTGAGGATCCGTTCGACCACGAATAGGACCTGATCCACATCAAAAGGTTTGTTCAGGTAATCGACCGCCCCCAGCCGCACGGCCTGCATGCCCGTCTTGGCGTCATTGATCGCGGTCGCCATGATCGTCGGCGTGCCCGGCGCCAGTTGCTGGATCCGGGACAATACTTCCAGCCCGCTCATCCCCGGCATCATGATGTCCAGCAACACGACATCGAACGGGCCGTCCTTGCGCAGCGCCTCGAGAGCCTCAGCCCCGTCGCCTTGCGTCGTTACCTCGTACCGCTTTTTCAGGATCATTCGTAACGATTCGCGCGGGCTTTCCTCGTCGTCAACGATCAGAATCCTTGCCTTTGCCATCTCTAGCTACCTCCTTGATTTCAAATTCCGACTACTTCCGCGGTCTCCACGACCGCGCCCCATTGATTGCTATTTAGCCAATAAGCTGCTCATCCATGTTCAACGGTTTGATCGCTTGCGGTCCTGGCGTTCTCCACTTTCTCAGAATCGGGCGAAGTTCCGGCGCTCCCATTCTCCATCAGCAGATGATCGTCCGGGTGGGATTGCGCCTTGAGCGGCAACAGCAGGACGACGGTCGTGCCCCGCCCCAATAAGCTGTCGATTTCCAGGCTTCCCCCGTGTCTTTCCACGATCTTTTTCACAATGGTCAAACCGAGTCCCACACCAACATTACGCGTGGTGACAAACGGCTCGGTGACCCGCTTCAAATCCTCCAACGCGATGCCCGCTCCCGAATCCTGCCATTCGATTCGCAGCGCGCCGCCCGCCGGTATTTTCCCTTCCGGAAAGTCGCTCGGTTGCGCGTCCGTTGTGCTGATGGAAAGCCGGCCGCCTTGCGGCATCGATTGCACGGCATTGCGCAACACGTGCTCGAAGGCCTGCATCAGACGGATTCGATCGCCTTCGAGGCGGGCGAACTTGTGGCCGAAATTCTTCTTCACCGTGGTCACCGGCACCTGGGCTGGTTCCGGCGCTTTCTCCCCTACGCCGATCAAATGCGCCACCTGTTTGCGGCTGAATTCCTGCGTGATGTTCTTGAGACAGGCATCGATCAATTCGCTGAGCACGACCTCTTCGTGCACCAACAACAGCGGATGCGCAAAGAAGGTCAGATTATTCACCAGCACATCGACGCGATTGACCTCGTTGGCGACGGTGGTGCTGAACTGCTCCCGAAATTCTTTTTCGTTGTAACGTTCTGGCAACAATTGCGCAAAAATCTTGATGGACACCAGCGAGTTTTTCAACTCGTGCGACATCCGGGCCGCCAACCGCGTGAAAAATTCCTTGTCCGCCAACTCACGCGCGCGCTGCTGCTCCAGTTTCAGTTGGGTCAAGTCCTCGATCAGGGCGATGGCAATCACCGGCTCCGCGGCCGGTGGCTTGCCGCTCGTTTCCCCCGACGAACGAGTCACGCTTACCCCCAGCGGATGGCGCCCCCGCAGTAGCGTGACTTCGCGTTGGCGGATTTCCTTTCCGGTTTGCAGGGTTTCAAAAATCACGTCGGCAACGCGGCTGGGCAATCGATTCAACGATTGGCCCACATAATCGACCGGGCCCAATTGGAGTAATTCCCGCGCGCAGCGATTGAGATTGAGAACGCGCCCGTCTTCACCGACGACGATGACACCGCTCTGGACGTTGGCCAGGACGTCGGCCAGCAAGCGGCGTTGGCCGGCCATCTGGTCGTGCAAATCGATGTTGCGGAGAGCTTGCGCGATCTGCCCCAGAAGATGGTAAACCAGTTCCAGTTCTTCGTTCGCCAGCGCTTCGCCAGTAATCCGTCCGCTGAACGTCAAGACCCCGAGCAACTGGTCGCCATCGAGGACCGGGACGGCGACCTCCGTGCCCAAAAGTTCAAATTCGCGCGTGATCTGTGGATCGAATTCCATTCCAAACGCGTCCACCAATTGCCCGCGCCGCAAGATCTTGCCTTCGCTCAGGAGGTAACCTCCAATGCCCGCGTCCGCCGTCAACCGAAGATGCTCCACGACTTCTCTGGAGAGGCCAGCGCTGGCGGCTACCGAAAATGAGACCGGAATGTTTTCCGAAGGATTGATCGAGGGAATGGCCCGTGTAAAGATGGCCGCCTTGCCAACACCGAATAATTCCCGCACCACCTTGAGCAATTCAGTCCACAGGGTCTGCCGGTCCACACGCTGGCTCAAGAGTTCCGAAATGTTCTTGAGCGCGGTCCGATAGCGGAAGGAGTCGAAAGACGCGCTTGCCGGAGAAGAGGGGACCAACGGAATTGCGCTGGAACGTCTCGGGGGCAGCGCAGCAGGCGTGCTCGCCGGCGCCATTTCACGTTGCCGGGCAATGATGGCATCCGCCCGCTTCAGCTTGGCTTGGGCATCGCGGAGTTCGAAAAATGTGCCGAGCGACTGTTTGAGCTGTTCGGGTGATTCGGTTTCGGAGACCGCCAACCAGTGCGGTTCCAGCTCATACAACGTCCGCTGCCGGGCGGTGAGGCGGATCACAACCGCCTGCCGTTCTTCGACTTTCGCCGTCGCGAGCGACTCGATGGCCCACCGACTCGGCTCGCCCAGCGACGCGGCGTCGAGAATCACGGCGTCGGCCAATCGCAGCCAGGTGGTAAACAGCGCATCGAATCTCTCTCGGGTCGGATCCGTTGGCGGCGGCAGCAGAACGAAATTCGTCTTTTCGCCGAGGGTCTCGGTAAAAAGTCGTTGCGTGTCCGCCGAGTTAGTTAAGAGAAGAGCCGTTTTCATGGTTCACGGTTTTTTCCGTTTGCTCCGTTGGCGTGTTGGCCGCGAAAGCGCTCGACAACGAGCGCCGTATTCCGGCCCCCAAAGCCGAGCGAATTGCTAACGGCGACATCGACCCGACGGTGGCGGGCGACGTTGGGAACAAAATCTAGGTCGCATTCCGGATCGGGATACTCGTAGTTAATTGTCGGGGGCAGAATATTGTCCCGAATTGCCAGGCAGCATGCGGCCACCTCGACCGAGCCACAGGCACCCTGCATATGGCCGAGAGAAGATTTGATCGAGCTGATCGGGACATTGTACGCGTGTTCACCGAAGACACTTTTCACGACAATGGTCTCGGCCTTATCGCCCAGTGGCGTGGACGTTCCATGTGCATTAAGATAATCGACTTTTTCTGGTCGGACGCCCGCTCGGTCCAGCGCCAATTGGAGACCGCGCACGGCCTGCGTCCCCTCGGGATCCGGTTGGCACATGTGATATCCATCGCACGTGGATGCCCAGCCGGTCAACTCCGCGTAAACACGAGCGCGCCGACGCAGAGCGTGCTCCAGTTCCTCGATTATGAGCACGCCGGCGCCTTCGGACATGACGAAACCGTCCCGCTTTTGGTCGAACGGACGTGATGCAGAAGTGGGTTCAGCATTCCGTGCGGACATGGCGTGACTGGTGCCCACGGCCGCCACGACGATCGGTTGAATAGGAGCTTCGGCACCGCCCGCCAACATGATGTCTACGTCGTTTGAAAGGATCATATCAGCAGCTTGGGCAATGGCTGCACTGGCACAATCGCAGCCGGTCGCGATGGTGAGGCTGGACGCGTGAAGTCCCAAGTGGAGCGAAATCTGTCCGCCGCACGAACCAGTGAATACGGCGATGCTGGTGTAGGCGCTCATCGCCTCGAAACCTTTGGTCTTGTACGCGTCGTATTCCTGCGCCGCAAATCCCCAGCCTGAATAAGCGGTTCCCAGCGCCAGACCAATGCGAGTACAGTCCTCCCGTGCGAGATCCAGGCCGGCATCCTGGATGGCCATGTGGGATGAGACCAACCCGAACTGCGTGAACCGGTCCATGCGTTTGACATCCTTCCGCGTCAACCACTCTTCCGGGCGAAAACCGTGGACTTCGCCGGCAATTTTCCAGGGACAGTCGGACTTCACCAACGCTGGGCAGCGATCCACCCCGGATTTGCCTGCCAGAACATTGACCCAGAACTCCTCAAGACCAATCCCGAGCGGGCTGATGATACCGATCCCCGTAATTACAACCCTGCGTTTATTCATCAACGCCATTCCTTCTCCAAAATGGGGAATAACAAAAGCGTCCAGCGCCGGCCCGCAGTTGCGGCGGCCTGCCTTCAGAAAGGTTCCCCGAAAACACAATACATAAAGACGGCCGGAAAAGTAAAGAACTTCTTGAACAATTTTGTGCAGCACGACTGGTGTATTGGGAGACAAATGGGTGGAGGGGCAGGTCGCGGCAATGGGGTGCGGCGAGCTGTTGTCAACGCAGATGGACCATTAGGGACACGACAGTTCAGGCGTTCCATATTCCCCGAGCAGCAATTCCTTGATTTCGGACGATTTACTCACCGGAATAACTGCTTTCCAAGGTGGTGAGCTATTTGAGCGGAAGGTTGACCTGGAAGGATGTGCCTTTGCCTTCGACGCTGGAGACGGTGATGGCTCCGCCGTGATCGCGGATGATCTTCTGAGAAATGGACAGACCGAGACCTGTACCTTCCTTCTTGGTCGTAAAAAAGGGGTCGAATAACCGGCTTCTCACAGTCGCTGGAATTCCGGGACCGTTATCCGATATCTCAATCACGGCATAGGTCTGGTCGCGATTGCCGTCGCCGCCAAGATTGCGTTGGCTCACGCCCGTCGCGACGCGAATCCGTCCCCGTTCGTGCAGGGCGTCGGTCGCGTTGCTGAGGATGTTGACGAGCACCTGCAGGATTTGGTGTTTATCGACCGTGATGGCCGGATTGCCGTGAAACTCGCGCGTCAATTCTATCTTCTTCGATTTCAAGCGGGGCTGCACCAACAGGATCGCTTCCTCGACGATATCGTTGGCCGCATGGTTGCCCATGGTGACCTGCGCGGGGCGCGCAAACGCCAGCATGCTCTCGATGACCTTGGTGATCCGGTCCACGTCCTTGAGCACGAGTTTGCTGAACTCATTCTTGAACTCCAGATCGTCCATCCGATCCGGCATCAACTGGGCAAATGTCTTGATGGAGGCCAATGGATTGCGGATTTCGTGCGCCACGCCGGCGGCGATGGTACCCAACTCGACCAAGCGGTTCTTGCGGGAAACCTCGTCCTCCATGCGGCGGTATTTGACCGCGAGAGCCACCTCGGTTGCCAACGTTTCCAGCACCCGCAGATCGCTGACGAAAAACATCTCCCGACTCAGCTTCTCGCCGATGCCGATCAATCCCACCAAACGTCCATCCAGACTCATCGGCACGCACACATTGACCTTCAGATTGTTGAGTTCTGTCTCCAGTTGCTGTTGGAGCGATGGCTCGACACGACGCGCCATTTCTTCGCGCACCAAGGCGTCAGAATTGCCCGAGAGCCATTCCACAATCCCGGCGCTTCCCTTCAACTCCAAAGCTTCCACGTCGTCCTGCGGTCCGAGTCCGCTCTCCGCACGCAGCTTGTAATTACCGGTCAGCGCGTCTTGCATGAAAATCAGCACCCGGGAAACCTGCATTTGCGCGTGCGCGGTGCCAGCCACGCTTTCCAGTATCTGGTCAATCGTCGGCATTCGGCTCAGTTCTTTGACCAGATGCCCCAACGTATCCTGATATCCGTATCGCCCGCCAAACATGCGCTCCTGCATGATCCGCTCCGCGCGCGGCAGAAATCGGGGAAGGCTGATCGTCAGGCCGATCCCGATGATCATCGCAACCATGAACGCAAACGTCAACTGTTGCTGGTTCATAAACCCGGGTGACGCCACAGCCGTCCCCCCCAGGAAAACCAGGGTCGCGGCGGCAATAATCACCAACGTGACTGCATATAAAAACACCCGCGCAATGACGACGTTGAAATCCGCCAAGCGCGCTTTTCCCATCACGTAGGCCAGAAAACCCAGGTTCAGTGGCAACAAGAAGAAGCCGAATGGTGGAATATTGACCTCATATTGGAGAGGGATAATGATCGAACTGGTGGTCAGAAAAATGATCGCCCAAGCCACGACGAAATAGACCAGTTGAGTGCGCCGGTAACCTGTTTCGCGCCACGCGGCCTGCAAAACCCAGGTAACTCCCAGCGCTTGCGAACTCAGCAAATAAACCATTAGAGGTGGATACCAGCGCGCACTATACTCAACGTAATGGTCCATGTGCGGCTGCGATTTCAGATTCGTCAGCAGGCCGCCACTCCACAATATGATCAGAAGCAATGCGGCGGTGGCATAGCTGCCCACAATAAACAGCCAGTGACGCCGGGAGCGACCCGACAACTCACTCATCGTATGAAACCAAAAGGCATGGGCTGTAATTGAGGCAGTCATGGTCATCTTTGCCCAAAGCATGGCCCAGTCGGACTCAAGCGGATGGTAGTAAAACGCAAATCCTACGCACCAAAACCCCATCCACATCAGTGTCAATCCGAAGATGGGGCCGATAGCTTGAAAGCGATTCCGCCAATACACCGCGGCGGCGGCGGCAAGACTCACCAGCCCAGAGATTAGCGAAAGATAGAAATAAATCGCAATCATGGCCGGAGTCGGCACCCTGTTTCAGATGATTGCGGCTTCATTTCCTGCCCGGTAATGCAGGCCAGAAAGCAGGCACCTGTGCGCGGTAGGCCTCGTACGTTGAGCCAAACTTTCCAACCATCTCCTTTTCTTCGATCGACCAGCGGGCCAATAACAGCGGGATATAAAGGAACAACGAGAGCAACAGCGTGTACCACGCGTTCCCCACCAAAGGAATGGCGATAACTTCCAACATGATTGCCGAATACGCCGGATGCCGTATATGCTGATAGATTCCCTCGCGTATCAATTGGTGGTCGTTGCGAATCTCCAGATTCAAGCTCCAGTATTGACCCAGGGTTCTGATTGCGCACAGGCGTAACCACAACGAGACGCAAAAAGCTGCCAGTCCGAATACCACGACGGGATAATTGACCACGCGCCTAAACGCGAAGTATTCGACGCCGGTCCCCACGTAGATCAACGCGTGCAGAATGTGAAAGGCGGTGTAGGACCACGACATCTTGACGTCGCCACGCTTGGCCGACTGGCTGAAACGGCGCTCATACAGGCGTTCAACGACGGCGAACGTCAAGAATCCAAACAGTAACCAACCAAAGTTCCCCACGGCGGTATCCTACTGATTTCGGCTGGCTCAATAAAGAGTTTTCTCAAGGAATTATACACGGCCTGTTCAACGCCCTGCAAATACTGCTTGTCGGGGTGGTCAGGCTAAGCCATCATTCCAGAAGATCATGACTATCTTCCGCAAGTTGATCTTTTGGGTGCCGGCGTTGTCTTGCGCCGGGTTGATCTTTTTCCTGTCGTCACAGTCTCAATTGCCGCAGGTGGGACCCCAATTTGAGAACAAGGACAAGGTCGAGCATTTCATCGCCTATACAACCCTCTGGTTCTGCATTCTGCTGCCACTGCGGTACGGTCACCGGCTCTCACTGACCAGTTCTATCCTCCTGGCCATCCTGCTCACCTCCGCGTATGGCGCTACGGATGAATTTCATCAGCGCTACGTGCCCAATCGCACCTGCGATGTGACGGACTGGATGGCGGATACGTTCGGCGGCTTTATCGCGGGCTCCGCCTACTGGGTTTATGAATCGCACCGACGCTCAAAGGCGCATCGCTGATTTCCGCGAGCAGATTCGTCGCCACGACCATCTGTATTACGTCGAGGCCCAGCCGGAGATTTCCGATTTCGAATACGACAAGCTGTACGCCGAGCTGAAGAAGCTCGAGGAACAATTCCCCGAACTCATCACACCCGATTCCCCCACCCAACGCGTCGGTGGTGCGCCGCTCAAAGAATTCAAGAGCGTGCGTCATGTCGTGCCGATGATGTCGCTGGATAATACCTACAGCATTGAGGAATTGCGCACGTTCGACACTCGGGTTCGCAAATTGTTGCCTGATGAGAAGATCGAGTACGTGCTCGAACCAAAAATCGACGGCGTTTCCATCTCCGTAACTTACCGAGACGGAAAATTCGACGTTGGAGCCACGCGGGGCGATGGGACGACCGGCGACGATATCACCGCGAATCTCAAAACCATCCACGCCATTCCGCTGCAACTCAGCGGGAAGAATCCGCCCCGTCTCCTCGAAGCGCGTGGAGAAGCCTATATCAAGGTCGCCGACTTCCAGAAGTTGAATGCTGAACGGGAAAAGGCCGGCGAACCGCTCTTTCAAAACCCCCGCAACACGGCAGGAGGCTCGTTGAAACAACTCGACCCCAATATCGTCGCGCGGCGTCCGCTCAACGCCGTCTTCTACGCCATCGCCGCCGCCGAAGGTGTGTCATTCAAGAAGCAATCCGAAGTGTTGGATACGCTCAAGAGATTCGGCCTACCCACGCACAGCCGTTGGTGGCTTTGCCAGGACATCGAGGAAGTGATTGCGCGGGCTGAAGAACTGCAGAAACTGGAGGCAAAGCTGCCTTTTCAGATCGATGGAGCCGTCGTGAAGGTCAATGAACTCGCGCAGTGGACGCGGCTGGGCACGACGGCCAAATCCCCTCGTTACGCCATCGCCTACAAGTATTCTCATGAACAAGCCCAGACGAAACTGAAAGACATCGTGATTCAAGTGGGCCGCACCGGCACGCTCACGCCAGTGGCTGACCTTGAACCCGTTTTTCTGGCCGGCAGCACCATCAGCCGCGCCACGCTGCACAACGAAGACGAAATCAAACGCAAGGACATCCGCATCGGCGACACGGTGATCATCGAGAAAGCCGGCGAAGTGATTCCTGCCGTCGTCGGCGTGGTCGAGACGAAGCGGTCGAAGAACGCCAGGTCATTCGACTTCGTCAAGCATATCCATGGCAAATGTCCCGTCTGTGGCGGACCGATTGCGCGCGACCCCGAATTCGTCGCCTGGCGTTGCGAAAACATCTCTTGTCCCGCTCAGCTCAAACGCACCGTCGAACACTTTGCGATGCGCGGCGCGATGGACATCGAAGGCCTTGGTGAAGTGCTCGTCGGCCAACTCGTGGACACCGGCCTCGTCAAAGACATCGCCGATCTCTATTCGCTCAACGTCGAACAACTCTCCGGCCTCGAACGCATGGCGGAGAAGTCCGCCACCAACGTTGTCAACGCCATCGCTGCCAGCAAAGAGTGCGAGTTATGGCGTCTCATCAACGGCCTGGGCATCCTCCACGTCGGTGAAGGTGCAGCGCGCAAGCTGGCGGACCATTTCGGTAGCCTCGACAATTTCGCCGCCGCCAGCGTGGAAGAACTGCAGCAATGTCAGGACGTTGGCCCGGCGATGGCCGAGAGCATCCACGACTTTTTCCAAAACCCAAAGAATCGGGAGGTTCTCAAGAAACTCCAGCACGCTGGCGTTCGTCCCATCGCGCATCGCCCATCGCCCATCGCCCACGCCGGTCCATTCGTGGGAAAGACCGTGGTCGTCACCGGCACGCTGGAGAAATTCTCCCGCGAAGAAGCCAAGGAAGCCCTGCGAAAAGCCGGTGCCAACGTCACCGACAGCGTCAGTAAGAAGACCGATTATCTCATCGTCGGCGAAGACGCCGGCTCGAAATTGGACAAAGCCCAAGCGCTTGGCGTCAAAACTCTGACCGAAAAAGCGTTTCTCGAAATGCTCAAGTAAGCAAATTCAAAGGGAGACGACTTTCTCGTGAGGACTCAGGGCGCGCTTATCTGTTGCCGCCGACCGTATTCATCACACTGACTGCAATCGGATAGCACGCCACGCAAATTCCAGCGGCAATTATATCTAAGCGATTGCGTGTTCGCAGGAACGCGAAGGCTGCACATGGAGTTCCTAAGACCAAAGCCCACAACGAAGCCAAAACACAGAAGGCACCGAGCGAATCGCCGCCTCCATAAGCGTAGTACTCAGCAAATGCCAAAACGATCAAGACACCGGTCAGCGAAATCAGGATCCTAGCTATCGCGCTACAGATTCTTGCTGCTATCATTATGCGTCAAATAATCGTCAGCGTCCCGTTTGTTCATCATTTCCGCCCGGCGCGGCGGACTTCTTCCTTCAGGCGCTGCACGTGGCCGCGGCCGAGCGCTTTGACTTCGCAGCCGAGTTCGAAGTACCGGCGAATCTTGTCGTCGGACAGAATCCCGTAGCAATCGACGACCGCCAGCGGTTTGCCGGCCCATTTCACGACGTCCTCGGGTTTCAGTTGCAGATACGGTTCATGGGGGACGGCGAAGATGACGGCTTCGGCGTCTTTCAGGGCCGACTTCAAATCCTGTTGGACCCGAATGTTCTTCAGTTCTTCCTGATTGCGGAAGAATCGTTTCCACGAGTGTCCCGGCGCGGGATAAGTATCCTGCACTTCGAGTTCGTACCAGTGTGCCACGTAAGGATCGTGAACGCGCATCTCGGCGCCCATCTCGGTGAGTTTGCGGGCCACCATCTCGCTGCCGCTGTAACGCGTGTCGCCCACGTCCTGCCGGTAACTCGCACCGCAGATCAGCACGTCGGCGCCGGCGATGTAGCGCCCCATGTTGCGCAGCGCGTCGCGGGTCAGTTCCGCCGCGTGCAGGCCGCGCGTGTCGTTCACGTCGATGGCTGTGGGGGTAAGCTTGAAAACGGTGTCGCCATCCTCAAACCCGAGAATGTGTTTGTACGCCCAGTAACCGAGTCCGCCGTCTTTTGGCAGGCAGTAACCGCCAATGCCGGGTCCGGGAAAAATGATGTTGCTGTGGGTCGGGCGCATTTTGATGGCCCGAATGACCTTGATGAGATCGACTCCGTTGCGCTCGGCGAACAAGCTCCACTCGTTGAGAAACGCGAGAATGGTCGCGCGATACGAGTTCTCCACGATCTTGGTCGTTTCCGATTCGATGGGACGATCCATCACGGTGAGTGGAAACTCTTTCGTATTCAGAACTTCGCGGAGAAACTTCTCGACCCGGCGCCGCGCTTCGGGACTGCAGCCGGAACAGACCCGCCAGAAATCGCGGATCGATTTGACGTATTCGCGCCCGGGCATCACGCGCTCGAAACTGTGGGCCAACAACGGCGTGGACTTGATGCCGCGCGCTGTAAATGCCTTTTTCAAAATCGGCCACGCGACGAATTCGGTCGTGCCCGGCGCAACCGTGGTTTCGATGAGGACGAGGCACTTGGGCGGAATCTTCTGGCCGATGGTGCGCATCGTGGCTTCCAGCGCGGCCATATCAGCTTCGCCGGTCTTCATCTTGCCGAGATCTTGCTTCGCGTAATCGCACTGCACATCCACCACGACGCAATCGGCCAATTTCAAGCAATCGGGATTGAACGTGGCGGTGAGCGTCTTCTTTTCCAACACGCAGCGCGAAATCATCTGATCGACTTCCGGATCCTCGGCCTTGACCGGCGACTCGCCACGATTCAGTAACGCGATCTTCCAAAAACTGCGGGCGCTGGGGCGTTGACAGCCGATGACGAACTTGCCGGGCCGGCCTTTCTTGTCCACGGTGTCGGCAACGATCGCTGCCATGACGGCGCCGACAAAACCGACGCCCATGACGACCACAATTTCTTTGCTCTCCTTGCGGGCTTGCCGGACAAGCTTGTCCAGCCGGTCGAACTCAGGGGCGTATTCGTCCCTCTGCGGCAGCGGCAAGTTTTCACCAATCGGACTGATGGAATATTCAACGACGGAACCGGATTCGGTAGCAGATTTCTGAGCCATGAAATTCTCCTGGTTTGTGCGTGAGATTACCGAAGAAGACCGGCAAGCACAAGCCGGGGAATCTCTCCTTTTTGGCAGGGCGCTGCTGCTGCAGCGCCAACACGGCCGCGACGTAGCGCGGCCCTACCAACATCGTCCCGACTCTAATACACAAACAATCCCATGCCGATTAGCAATACACCGACCGCAGCGGCGACACTGCACGCCAGTCGGCAACGCTTGTTGTTGGCCGTGATGAAGCCAATCCAGTCGCGCACCTGATGCGGTGCGACGGCCATCCACATCGCCACACAGACCCAGAGGTAGGCAAACACCGTGACCACCAGACGGAACGGAAGCTCGCTGAGGTCGGCGGCATCGACCACCACCTTGGCGACCAGCAAAACGATGGCTGCCGCCCCGCGAATGGCGAGAAATTGGTCGGCAAACTGGATCACCAACCAGTAGGCAATCGGCACGCCAATAACGACAATGGGCCGAGCCCACCCCCAGTCATCCGTTGCCGCATTGAACATCGCGATGCCGGCCCACAAAGCGGCAATGCCCATGAGAACACGCCCCCACAAAACCGAACGCGGGAATTTCTGCACCTGTTCGCGAAATTTCGCAGTCGCGACGAGGCCGGGCAGTCGTCCCGCAATGATCGCCGCACCGAGCAGAGTGGACGTGATGGCGAGGCGGGTCATGGGCGGTAAAATCCGAAATCCGAAATCCGAAATCCGAAATAATACGGCAAATCGGAACCGGCAATTTCCCTAATTCGTTTGTTGCATTCGAGTTTCGAGATTCCTTCGGATTTCGATATTCGTGCTTCGAATTTCATAAGAGGTGTATAGCGGGGTCTCCGTACAGCGCCGCGATGGTAGCGCGTTCAATGCGAACAGGCAATAGCTGGCCTTTGTGCCGCTCGCTGCCGTCGAAAACAACAATCTTATTGGTGCGGGTGCGGCCCAGCATGCGCCGGCCGCCCTTTTCACTGCGGCCTTCCACCAAGACTTCCAACGTCTGGCCAACAAGCGCGCGGTTCTTGCGGAGCAAACGCTCATTCAAAATCTGCAGGGCGATTTGGTTGCGTTCCTCTTTCACTTTGTCGCTGAGTTGCTCCGGCATCTCCGCCGCCGGTGTATCGCGTCGTTTCGAATACTTGAAAATGTAAGCTTGGTCAAAATCCAATTCCCGCATCAAAGAGGCGGTCTGCTCGAAATCTTCGTCGGTTTCGCCGGGAAAGCCGACGATGACATCGGTGCTGATCGCGATGCCCGGGCGGGCGGCGCGAAGTTTTTCGACTACATCCATAAACCATTCCCGGGTGTAACCCCGGTTCATGGCTCTCAACATGCGATTCGATCCGCTTTGGGCTGGCAAGTGCGCGTGCTCGCATAGCTTCGGCAAATCCCGGTAGGCCCGCACCAGATCGTCGCCGAATCCCTTCGGATGCGGCGACGTGAAACGCAGACGTTCCAAGCCCCTGACTTCATGTACCGCTTCAAGCAGTTGAACGAATGCCGATTTCCCGTTCCGCTTGCGAATGTTTTGCCTCCCGTAACTGGTCACGATTTGCCCCAACAAGGTGACCTCTTTGACGCCGTAGGTTACCAGGCGTTCAACTTCCTCCACGATTTCCGCAATGGGCCGGCTGCGTTCACTGCCCCGCGTGTACGGCACGATGCAAAACGTGCAGTACATATCGCAGCCCTGCATGATGCTCACGAACGCCGTGACCTGGCGATCGCCGTTGGTACCGAACAGGTGGTCGCGAATGGTGGATTCACTGCCAGGTTCTTCGGCGATATCGATGATGGAGAATTTAGGTTCGGTGGCGCGACCGTCTCGGTTGTGACCGTTTTGGGGTGAATCAATCGCAAGCGGGACACTCGCGCCACCATTCCGAGAGAATAGCTTGTCCAAATACTCCGCCACGTGATGAAACCGCTGCGTCCCAACGACGAGGTCAACAGCCGGCTGCTTTTTCACCAACGACTCGCCCCGGCTCTGGGCCATGCAACCCATGTAGCCCAGAACCAATTCGGGCCGGCGGCGTTTAAGCTGCGCGAGAAGGTTCATCTTGCCGATGGCCTTTTGCTCCGCCAGATCGCGCACGCTGCAGGTGTTAAGCAGAATCACATCCGCGTCGTTTTCTGAGCGGGTGATGAGGTACCCGCGTTCGCGAAGCATGGACGCGACCGCTTCGCTGTCGCGCTCGTTCATCTGGCAGCCATACGTTTTGATGTAGACTTTTTTCACCGCTTAACGGTTTTAGCTTCCTTAACCTTCGCCAATTCCTACGCTGGCGTCTGGCCGTAAATCAGGGCCATGATTTCGGTGCGCGTGGCGACGTTCCGTTGAAACGCGCCGCGCATGGCGGAGGTGATGACGGAGGAACCTGGTTTCTTCACGCCGCGCATGGTCATGCAAGTGTGCACCGCTTCGCACACCACCGCGACACCCTTCGGACGCAGTTCTTCATTGACAATGTCGGCGATCTGGCTGGTCAGGCGTTCCTGCACCTGCGGTCGACGCGCGAACGACTCGACCACGCGCGCCAGCTTCGAAATGCCGACCACGTGACCGTTGGGAATGTAGGCGACGTGCGCCTTGCCGAAAAATGGCATCAAATGATGTTCGCACATCGAGAAGAAAGGAATGTCCTTCACCAACACGACTTCGTGATGTTGTTCGTCGAACTGCTTGCTGAGACTGACGCGCGGTTCTTCCTCGCCCTGACCGAAGATCTCCTCGTACATTCGCGCCACGCGATCCGGCGTCTCCTGCAACCCTTCCCGGTCCGGATCCTCGCCGATCGCCTCCAACAACAGACGCACGGCTTCCCGGATTTTCTTTTTATCGATGGTGTGCTGTGCCATCCGCGGCTCCCAAGTGTCTGTCCAGCATAGCCGACGTTAGCACGCTGGTCAACGCCGCCTGGCATTGGTTATCCAGCCGGTTCCTAGGGAATGCTCGAATATACCTTAAGCTGTCGCCAATCAGATTCTGTGACGCGGCTCACGTGCCCGTCGAGGAACAATACCCCACGCGTGCCGTCCGCCGCGGGCTTCGTTTCGTAAACGACAGCCGTCTTGTCCGCATTCGGACCTCCCCAATCCTTTCCAGAGAGCGCGGCATTGGGCATGTAAGGTTCACCCGTTTTGGGATGGACGAAAACTTTTTCTGAAGAGATATATTTCCCGAGAAGAAGCGTTTTTCGGAAATCTTGCGGGTTGTCCATTGGAGGGAGCTTTTGATTGTTGTCGTCCGAGTACATCGCTACACCAACACCGATTTGCTTCAGGTTGTTTAAAGACCGAGTGCCAAAAGCTCTGTCGTTCGCTTCGTCAAAAACGGATCGAACGCTTTCCTGTTCGGACATTTCCTGTTCCAGATTGAAGGGACGAATATCGGCAATGGTTCCCACGGTCCGCAGTTGCACAAGAGAGAGCGCCAGCACCGTCGAGGGTGTTAATTTCTCGGGCGATGGTGGGGTACCACCGCCGCGCAGAACGGCCGCCATATCCAAGTTTTTCGTCTGCGGCCGATAAGCAAGCAAATATGTGTCGCCGGCAAGGATTACCGTTTCGCCTTTCGTGTAATAAGTCGTCGCGCCGGATCCGCCTCCCGCAAGCCTTGCGTAAAACGACAGCAACGTTGAATCGGCTTGGACTGCCAAACCGACCCGACTCCATGTGCCATCCAGGTCCTTCAACTCCAGACTCAACGGTACACGTTTGCCTGAAAGCAATTCCTTTAAGTCGACGTTATCGGCACCCGTTGCCGACAAACCCGTAAAGGTCAGGAACAAAACAAAAGTGCATATCCCTCCAACAGTCTTCATCCTCGTCTCCTTTCCTTCCGATCTAAAGCAGCTCGTTCGCTACTCGCTAACCGCGCGTGATTCTGACAATGCGAAGAACGATTCATCACTGGATTGACGGACAGTAACGTGGCGGCCGGTCCGATCCAGCTTTGCGGCAATACCGCGCCTGGCTGCGACCTTCTTGTACGCATCTTCAAAATCCGTGGCGTGTTGGTCGTCATCCCACGCGGTGACCCAAATCAGTCCGGTCGGGCCGTTCGTGCCACGCTCGTAAACGTTGTACCGGTCGCCATTCCACCCTTCCGGGATTGTGGTCGCTTCGAACGCATCGGTTGCTTCCTGCAACACGAAACGCGTCCCGAATTCGCCCAGCGTGTTGTTGCCGATCAACTGCCACTCTTTGGATTTGAGCACAGGCACCTCAATGTGCTCGGGCGTGGCGCGATGATGCAAAAACTGATCGGGATGCAAAATGTCTTTCGTACAAGTCGGCGGATTGCGGAAGGCCGCGTCCAATGCCTCGGTTCCCCCGGACGTGAACAGCGCCATGGCAAATTGCTCACCCTGCGTGTACGGGAACAACAACATCTCCCGCATGTAGGGTGGCGCCTCGCGCAACCTGGCGGTGTCCTGTCCCAACATCGCACTCAGATCGCCGAACATCTTGCTGGGATCAATGTTTTCCACATACCATCGCATCATTAGCACCGTCGCATCGCCTTCGATGAGCGCGGACGTCGCCAACGCGAGATCGTCGTTGTCTTTCACCTTGAGTGGAAATTTCTGGAGATCGAAATTCTGGTCCTGCAGCGCGTGGGTGAGTTCATGCGACAGCAGCATCTTGTCGAGGTTGCTCGAAAGCACGAGATCGTTGAAGGTGTAGAGCGCATGTTCGTTAGGATCGTAAAACGCGGCCACCTGTTCGCCGTAGAGGCTGACGATGATATGAAGCAAATCAGCGCCCTCCGGCACGAGCCCAAACGCGGTGAGTGAGCGGCCATAGTTGCGCAATTCCTGTTGCCCATACTGTTCCTCGACCTTCTGGATGAGAACGCGGCGCAGGTCGGCCCGGTCGATCATTTTGTAGTGAACCGGCGTCTTGAACGGCAGTCCCCGCAATTCGCTGGTTTGCTGTTCGATGCGTCGACGTTCATCTTGCTGCTGCTCGGGCTTCGCGGGGCGTTGTGCGGCGGTGACTTTTGCCTGGAGCTCGCGCCGTTCCTGCTCCAAATGCGCAACCTCGCCGCGCAATTCGTCGAGCATCCGGAGCTGCTCAAAGTTACGCCAGCCGAGAAAACCCAGCGCGAGGAACAAAATCAGAAAGGCCAGTTTCAGGAAGAACTTTTTCATTGGTGGGCTTCGGCGCCCGTGCTACGGTCAGCGCACTTTAATGGATATCCGCCAGAAAATCCAGACGCTTCTTGCCGTACCCAACTATCGTCCGCTGCGCCGCGCGGAACTGGCCAACGAACTTCGCCTCAACCCCGCCGAACGCCGCGAATACCGGCGCGTGCTGGATGACATGGTGAAGAAGGGCGAAGTCGCCCGCGTCCGCAAAGACCGTTTTGTGCTCTCACAGGAAGCTGACCTGGTCGCGGGCCGGATCGAGTTCAACGAACGCGGTTTTGCGTTTGTGCGCCCGGAACCTGCAGCGGCGGTCCATGACCGTCGCGAGGAGGAGGATGCGGGCCATCAGCGGTCTCAGAACACCGTTACCATGCCGGATATCTACGTCGCGGCGGAAGACACCGGGGTCGCCCTTCACGGCGACAAGGTGGTGGTCCGGCTGAATCGAGGTCGAATCAAGTTCAAGCCGGCGGATAAACCTTCCGGCCGCGTGATCCGGATTCTGGAGCGCGCCAGCGACACCATTGTCGGCACACTGGAAACAACGCGCCAGTTTCACTACGTGATCCCCGACGACCCGCGGTTTCAACACGATGTGTATGTCACACCCGCGTTGAATGCACAGGTCGGCGATAAGGTGGTCGTCAAACTGGCCGAATGGAAATCGCGCCACGTCAATCCCGAAGGGGAGCTTCTCGAGGTGCTCGGCAAATCGACAGCACCCGGCGTCGATATTGTCGCCATCATCCGCAAATATCACCTCGCCGCCCAGCACTCGGAACAAACGCTGGCCGAAGCCGAGCGCATCCCGGAACGGATCGCAGCGGCGGAATACGCACAGCGTCTCGATCTGCGCAACAAATTCATCATCACCATCGATCCCGATGACGCGAAAGATTTCGATGACGCGGTAAATGTGGACGAATTGTCCGATGGTGGTTGGCGGCTGGGCGTGCACATCGCCGACGTGTCCCACTATGTCCGACCCGAAAGCGCGCTCGACCGAGAGGCGCGGGCCCGGGGCAACAGCGTTTATCTCGTGGACCGCGTCCTGCCAATGTTGCCGGAGAAGCTCTCCAACAACATGTGCAGTCTGCGGCCAAATGAAGACCGTCTCACACAGTCGGTATTTATCGAGTTCACGCCGAAGCTGGCGATTCGCAAAACCGACTTTGCCCTGAGCGTGATTCGGTCGCGTCGTCGGCTCACCTACAAAGAAGCGTTTGCGCTTCTCCAATCAGGTGTAGAGGCCGCTGTCCCGGCGGCAAAGAGGCGTGCGTCGGGGACGGACGATGCTACAAGGCCGGGCGGTGATGAACTAACAGGCGAACTACGCAAGATGTGGCGCCTCGCTCTGCAACTGCGTCGGCAGCGCTTTTCACGCGGCTCGCTCAATCTCGATTTTCCCGAAGTGAAAGTCCGACTCGATAAGAATGGCAAGCCCACGCACATCGAGAAGGTCCATTACGACATCTCCCACCAACTCGTCGAGGAATTCATGTTGGCCGCGAATGAGGCAGTCGCGAAACACATCTGCCAGTTGCCGGTGCCGTGTATTTACAGAATTCACGAGGATCCAGACCTCGACAAGCTGCGCGATTTCCGCGAGTACGCCCAGAGCTTTGGGTACAAGGTCGGCGACGTGGCCCATCGGCAAGAATTGCAGAAGTTGCTGAAACAGGTTGCAGGCAAACCGGAAGAATACGCCATCAACCTCGCCTTGCTGCGATCGTTGAAGCAGGCACGGTATTCGCCCAAACCCGTTGGACACTATGGCCTCGCGAAGAAGTTCTACACGCATTTCACTTCGCCGATCCGCCGATACGCCGACCTGGTCGTCCATCGCACCCTGCTGACGCTGCTTCGAAAACACTCGGCGGTCACAGACCGCCGCTACAGTTTTGGTGAATTGGCGAAAATCGCCGAACACATTTCCACTACCGAACGGGTAGCGGATGAGGCGGAAACCGAATCGGTCGAGTTGAAGAAGCTGGAGTATTTCCAGCAACAATTGGCGAGCGGCAAACTCGACGTGATGGAGGCGGTCGTGTGCACCGTGCGGAATTTCGGCATCTTCGTCGAATTGCCGGAAAGTCTCGTGCAAGGGCTCGTCCACATCTCGACGTTAGAAGATGACTTTTACCACTACGACGAGAAACGCGAGCGGTTGGTCGGCAAACGGACCAAACGCGTAATCCAAATCGGCGACAAACTGAATGTGCAGGTGGAACGCGTGGACGTGTTCAAACGCCAGATTGATTTCCGCGTGGTGGGGAAAGCCAGCTAACATCGCGCGTGTTGTAGCGGCGCTTCTGTGAAGCGCGGGATGCAGATTCATGCAACGAGTTCGCCGCTTCACAGAAGCGCCGCCACACCCAAGCTGGATTTCGGCAAGGGGCCCCGATACACTCTCACCCCATGCCGCCGCGCACAGATTCCGCCATCCAGAAATTCACTGCCGCGAACCTGCTGCGCTTCGGTCAATCGCTGCTGACCGCGTCGGGTCTCGCCGAAGACCGCGCTCGGGACGTGGCGGAGGTTCTGTTGGAAGCTGATCTTCTCGGTCACACCACGCACGGTTTCGCGTTGTTGCCGGCGTACCTTGGAGAATTGAAGAAGGGCACGATGGAAACGTCTGGCGAACCGAAAATCATTGCCGACCACGGCTCGGCGTTGACGTGGGACGGACGTTATCTGCCGGGGCCGTGGCTCGTGCGGCGCGCAATTGCCGCTGCGCGCGAGCGCATGGTTCAAAATCCTGTCGTCTCGGTTGCCATTCGCCGCAGCCATCACATTGCTTGTCTGCAAGCGTATCTTCAACCGGTTACCGGCGCCGGGTTGTTCATTTTGCTCACCTGTTCCGACCCGGCATCGCGAACGGTCGTGCCGCACGGCGGCACTGCTCCACGGTTTTGCCCGAATCCGATCGCTGCCGGCATTCCGACCGATGCGGACCCGATCTTGATCGATATCAGCACGTCTTCAACGTCGAACGGAGTCTGCAACCGGGCTGCCGCGGAAGGCAAACGGTTGCCCGGCCTGTGGCTGATCGATCGCGACGGCAACCCGACCGATGACCCGCGCGTTCTGGCCAGTGACCGAGGTGGCTGGATTCTGCCCCTAGGTGGTTTGGACCTCGGCTACAAAGGTTTCGCGTTCGCACTGATTGTCGAAGCGCTCACGAACGCCCTGGCCGGTCACGGTTACGCGGATGACGAAAGGCGTTGGGGCGCTTCGGTGTTCCTGCTGATTATCGATCCCGAACGTTTCGGCGGACGCGCTGCCTTTCTGCGCGAGACGAGCTTCTTCGCAGAGTATTGCCGGGAAACTCCGGCGCCTCCGCAAAGACCGTCCGTGCGCTTGCCGGGTCAGGCCGCGCTTGCACACCGCAAAGAACAACTCGCGAATGGTGTCATGCTGCATCCGACAATCTTGCCGGCAGTAATTCCTTGGGCGAAGGAGTTGGGTGTGGCGTTGCCGACAGCGGTAGACGACCAGGATCCAATTGGCTCCGCACGTTGAACGATTTGCGAATCTTAAGGTTTGGGCTTTCAAGACCCGCTTGCCGAAAGAATTATCGCTTCTCCTAAAATCTCGAGTCAGCCACAGCCCTATGGCGTGATCTGGATCCGTCCGCCGGCGGTAAAGCGCAGAATCTGTTCCAAATGGCGCCCACCCTCCCACACAATCTTGAACTGAGTTCGATTTTCAGACACACCCTCCAATCGCGCTGCAAACGTGTATTCAACCCCATTTGCCCCGCTGAATGAAATGTGGCCGTCAAGTGTATTGCGCACGTGGATTTCAGGGTTCTGTTTCGCCGATACCTTGGCGATAATGAAGTTCTTGGTAATGTCACTTAGTTCCTTTGGAATGTTGTGATTGGGCACCCAGCCATCCTCAACGGGCTCCAAATTGTAACGATAAATAAGGAGAATAATTGCGTATTTATCCCCGATGGTATCGCCTCCTGTGGTGACCAAGTATACGCTTCGACCAGACTGCAACGCTGCATCAATCACTTCCGGGTTCTCTTCAACCGTGTCAGGATACACGTCCTGAGCCCCGTTCTCATACATGCGTTTGTACCGCACGCTGCCAGCATTGTCTCTGTTCGTACAATCCTCCGTGATCCATTCGGGATGTGGTGGTCGCTTCCACTGAACGTAGGAATCCGCGCCGGAATTGAATCGCCGGAGTGGAATAATGGTCCTCTGGGAATCTCGCGCGACAAAGTACTCCATCCAGGGCAGGGACCAATCGGTCAGAATCATCGCATTCTTCTCTCGAACCGTGTGAATCGTCGCATCCTTCTCTTGGATATTCAGAACCATCGCGTTCTTCTCATGAATCATATTGGCGACATGCCGCAAGTAGGCTGCTTGCGGGACTCGCGCAAACAGGGCCTTATGCGGATGAAAAAAGAGATAGCCCCCTGTGCCGCCCAGGCTCCCGAGCAACAGAATCCGCAGCAACCAAGCCCGCCGCAACCCGACTCGTGCCTGTAGCCGTGAGACCCAATCCCAACCAGCTACCAAGCCAATGGCGGTGAACACGCACAGGTAGGGCACGACCCGTTGCAGGTGGCGCGGGTTAGTCGGAGCAAAGTAACAACTGAAGAACAACACCAAAGCCACCAACCACAGAGAACTCCAGATGAGCCAGTCGCGCTTCTGCCTCTCTCCCCGGCTGGCCCGCACGACCCGCAGCAGGCCAAGCACCAGAAATGCATCGGCGGCGTAGTAGAAATATCTCTGGACCGGGCCAGCTTCAGCGCCAAACAAGCTCCATTGGAAGGGTGCATCCTCCAGAAGTTCCACGAAATTACTCTCCCGAAACGTCGGCACGAGGAAATACCGCCACGAGACAAGCCCGTCCAGTCGATCGTGTTGGGCGGAAAAGTTGACGGCGTACCCGGTCCGCCACCAATCTCCGGTATACAGAAAGTTCGCCCACAACATCAGCAATCCCCAGAACAGAAGGCCGCTCGCACAGACCGTCACTTTCACCCCCACCCGATGCTGGTCGCGCAGGTGTAGGGTCAACAGCAGCGCCACGGGCAGCAACAGCAGCACGTTGTCCGGACGCACGGTCAAGGCGAACCCCAACGTCTGCCCGAGGAACACCCAGATCCACAAGGCGGACCGCGGGTCCCGCAATCCAGCGAAAAGCAGGGCTGTCGCCGCCAAACAGAAAAACACGGACACCGCTCCATCCGCCGCAATGACCTTGGCATAGAAGCGATACTGACTGGCCACGGCCAACAAGACACAAGCCACCACAGCCACCCTCCTGTCAAACAGCTTCCGGGCGATGTAGTAAGTAAGGAGAACGGTTGCCAGCCCGAACAGGAACATCAGGTATCCGCCGTTGCCGACCTCGGGACCGAGTGTTGCGTAAGCCAGCGAGAGCAACAAAGACAGCCCAAAGGAATGTGCGGGCGGATACTTGTGCCCATTGGCCAAGACAACGAAGCCATCGCCGTGCAGAAAGTTCAGCGCCGGGAAGGCGTAGTCTGGCGTATCGGCAAAGACGTGATCAGCCACCGTTGGCTCGGGCCAAAAACTGACCATGGCCAGAGCGAGCACGAGCGAAACTAGGATTGTTTCCCGCCGGGAAGATGTGCCCATGAACCAGGCAGGCAGAGCGCGGAGCCAATTGAGGACCACAGCCACGGATTACCTCAAAGTACGCATCGACACGTAGTATGCAGAAACGTGCGGCAACGGACAAGAACGTAGCTTTCGTTGAGTACGGTTACCTAGCCTGTTCCCCCCGGGTAGGACTCGCGCCTGATTGCTTTAGTTTTCCTCAGCCCTTCGAAGGTTTTTACCTGAGAATCAAGACTAATCGCCACTGCTCATACAATGCTCAGATGTACTCTTTAAGTGCTTTCCCCTGACACTTTCCTTGGCACCACTCAGTGTGGAATCGTGACCGCCGCAAGGCGCGGACGGTCGAAAACTCCTGCCTCGATCAGTTCCTTTCACGGTGAACTCTCTCTTTCAACTCGGCGGCGATCTGAGGAATTCGGTTCCGGCGGCATGCGAGGCTCCTAACGCCACGCTGTAGAGTTCAGCCACGAACCCGACGAGAATTGGTCGATGGAATGTCCTTGACCGAACGCCGCTTTACAGAATCAATATGCAGGGAATCCATTGCAGCGAGGAAATGACAAACTTACATGAAAATTGATGCGCAATTGACACCAAGCGATTTGGCCTCGAAGCCGAAGATGCTGTGGGTACTATCGGCGCACAAGATGCGCTCGATCAAAAGAACCTACGATGTTTCCAAAGGTTCGCCCGTGTTCACCGTCAAAGGCGAAGAGATCTCCGTACAGCCGCCGGCCCAATCGGTCGTTGTTCCGGAGGTCGGCCAAATATGAAGACCGTCGTGGGTTTCAGTAGCTGGCGCAGACCACTGATCTCAGGCATTTTTCTAACAACACAACTTGCGCTCGCCGCGACGGGGCGTGGGACTGAATACGCGATTGGTGCCGATTTGTCATTTCTCACACAGGCGGAAGCACGGGGAACAGTATTCAAGGACGGCGGATTACCTGAACCGGCGCTCGAGATTTTTCGGAGCCATGGATACAACTGGGTGCGCCTGCGATTGTTCCACACGCCGACACGACTGCCGAACAATCTGGATTATACCATTTCCGCCGCCAAACGGGCCAAGGAGCTCGGCTTTCGGTTTTTGCTGGATTTTCATTATTCCGACACTTGGGCCGACCCTGAGAAGCAGTTTATCCCCACCGCGTGGCAGGGGAAATCGCACCCCGAGTTGGTGCAGGCTGTGTTTGATTACACTCGGGACACGATCTTCGCTTTTCGCAACGCCGGCGTGCTGCCAGACATGGTACAGATCGGCAACGAGATTACCGGCGGGATGCTGTGGCCCGACGGCAAACTCCCGCAGAATTGGGACAACTTCGCCGATTTGATCAAGGCCGGCATCCGCGGTGTGGATGCTGGCCGGGGTGATGGTCCGCGCCCACGGATCATGATTCATATCGACCGCGGCGCAGACAGAGGAGCCACAAAGTGGTTCTTCGACAAACTCAACACGTACAACATTGCCTTCGATGTGATCGGTCTCTCTTATTATCCCTGGTGGCATGGCAGCTTGGACGCTTTACGGGACAACCTGACCGCCACGGCGGCGGACTACCACAAGGACATCATTGTTGTGGAAACAGCTTATCCTTGGCGGCCGTCTCAATACCAATACAAGGGCGTGAAGGCTCCTTTCCCTGAAACTCCACAAGGACAGAGAGAGTTCTTGGAGGAGCTCAACCGCATCGTGATGAATCTTCCCGATCATCGAGGCAAAGGTATCTTCTGGTGGGAACCGGCGGTGGCCCCCAAACACAACATAAGAGGCATGTTCGACGACGATGGCAACGCACTTCCGGTGCTATCGGTATTTGACTGTGCCACCAATGCCGAACACATTATTGATCTTACGCATCCGGTTTTGTCGCTGTCGTCCGGTCATTTCAAAATGGGTGGCAAGAATCCGCAAGGCATCGAAATCAGCGCGACTAGCCGGTACCTGACGATGAATGGGAAACCGTGGTTTCCGGTGATGGGCGAATTTCATTACTCCCGCTACCCACATGAATCCTGGGAGGAAGAACTGCTGAAGATGAAAGCCGGCGGAATTACTGTCGTGTCGACCTACATCTTTTGGATTCATCATGAGGAGATTGAAGGCCGTTTCGATTGGTCTGGAGATCGCAACCTGCGGCGCTTCGTTCAGCTTTGCGCTAAACACGGTTTGTATTGTTACCTGCGGCTCGGCCCTTGGGCGCACGGCGAAGCCCGTAACGGCGGTTTCCCAGATTGGCTGCTCCGCAAGTGCGGCAAGGATGTGCGCAAGGATGCAGAGCCGTACCTGACTTACGTGCGTCGGTTCTACGCCGAAATCGGTAAACAAGTGCGGGGCTTGTTGTGGAAAGACGGCGGACCGGTTATTGGAGTGCAATTGGAAAACGAGTATCACGGGGATCCCTCACACATCCTGACCTTGAAGAAGATCGCCCGCGAAGCCGGATTCGACGTACCGTTGTACAGCATCACCGGCTGGGACTGGGCACGTGTCCCCGAAGGCGATGAGGTGCTCCCGATGTTTGGCGGTTATGTCGATGGGTTTTGGGCGGCAGGCGTCAGCAATTGGGCGCGCGATGGCCGCAAGCAATACTTCTTTGGTCTCCGGCGCGACGATAGCACCGTCGGCAATGACTTGCTGAAGAAACCGGGGAGTCCCGATTCATCGATTCTGGAGCGATATCCATACGCCACATGCGAGATTGGCGCGGGGATGGAGGTTAGTTATCGACGACGCCCCGTCATCGACGCTGACGATATCGCGGCGGCAGCACTGGTCAAGATCGGCAGCGGCAGCAATGTGCAAGGCTACTATATGTACCACGGAGGCTCAAATCCGCCGGGCAAATTGTCCACACTCAACGAGACTCGAACGACGGGGTATCCCAATGACATGCCGGTGATCGACTACGATTTTCAAGCTCCTTTAGGGGAGTTTGGCCAGCGCCGTCCGACCTACGATGCGCTACGGGTGCAGCACATGTTTTTGAAGGATTTCGGTCGGGACCTCGCATCGTTGCCCTGCGTACTGCCTGAAAAAAGGCCGAAGAGTTTGGACGATTTGACGACGTTGCGATGGTCAGCAAGGTCCGATGGGAAACGCGGTTTCCTATTCATCAACAATTATCAACATATCGAGCGGTTGCCTGACCACGACCACGTTCAGTTCGAATTGCGACTGAAAGACGAAACGCTCTTGGTTCCCGACAGGGCGATCCGTATTCCCAAAGACGTCTACATGATCTGGCCGTTCAACATGGACCTTGGCGGCGTACAGTTGAAGTATGCCACAGCCCAGCCCTTGTGCCGCGTGGGCGATTGTTTTGTGTTCGCCGCCACGCCGGGCGTGGATCCAGAATTCGTCATGGATCGAACCTGCGTACGCGGGCTTCATCCTGGAACTGACTGCATTTTCACTCTGGGAAACACCAAGATTCTTCTGCTTACCCCAGAGCAGGCCAGACACTGTTGGAAAGCGAATATCTGGGGTACTGACCGGGTATTCCTGTCAAAAGCAGGACTGGTGTTCGACGGCGATAAGCTGCGGGTACAGTCCCGCAACCCGGGTGACTTGTCCTTCGCTGTGTATCCGGCGCCGCCACTGAGAATGAAGGGTGTGGCGGATGGCGTCTTCACTCGCTTCAGCGGTTCGGTAACGGAGCGAAAGATTGCGGTTAAATGGAAAGAACTCAGGTCTGCCGCAGCCGTATCACCGGTGAAAGTCGACGCGAAGGGAGTCGCCTTTGCGCCGAACGACGCGGAATTCACTAACGCCGCCGTCTGGCAGGTTCGGGTGGCAAAAGACGCTCTCAAGAGCGCTCACGAGGTCTTTCTGCGGATTCACTATGTAGGCGACATCGGGCGCGCTCGACTTGGTGATCGTTTGGTCTCGGATGATTTTTACTTCGGACGAGTTTGGGAAATCGGCCTGAAGCGATTCTCCTCACAGCTTGGAAGAGATGGCTTAACGCTGCAGATCCTGCCCTTGCGCCGCGACGCACCGATCTATATGCCTGCGGACAGATGGCCTTCTTTCGGAGGTGCTGACCAAGCGGTTGGCGTACAAGAAATCTCGGCGCAACCGGAGTACGAACTCGTTGTCTCTTCTCGTTGACCGGCGGCCCATTTTCCAGACTGGCTGCTCCAGATGCTTTCTTCCTGAGGATCGGTATTCGTCCAAGTCGCCGGTGTTAACTTGGTCGGGGGACAGCTCATCCGCTTTCGCTTAACGCCTAGAAGCAGAAAGGCCGCTGCTTTGGGCAACGGCCTTCCCGTATCGTTAAACAGTTAGCTAGACTCGACGGAAGAGCCTGCGGTACGCCAACAAGAGTCCGCCCAGCCCCACTAAGATCAATGTGGAGGGCTCAGGAACCACAGTGTAAAGGGTGCCTCCGGCATTAAAAGTCGAAGTGACATCCGTTGCAGAGTCATAATAATTTGACCCGAGCCAGGGCTGGTAGGAATTGTCCGTCTCCGCCGGATAACCCGTGCTGGCCAAGGCGCCATACCCGGCTTGTCCGCTAGGGCTGGCGTAGGACGACACCACATCGAAATGGAAACTGTCCCCGACGGTCAGCCCCAGTTCGCTCAACGCAAACGTCTTCGTGGCAAAGCTCGATCCGGTGCCGCCCGCATCATAGTTACCTGAAGCGTTTTGGGTCCATGTGCCGCTATACGTCAAGGCACTGGCACCCGTCCCCCAAGTATTGATCAAGGAGTTGACGCCTGTGCTGATACCGATGTGCTCGCCCCATGGATTATTGAGACTGGTATCGCCGCTTCCCGCTTGGCCGACGATCTGCAGTTCGATCGTATAAAAGATGTAAGACGCCATCGGGTTGCTGGAGTTGATGGTAAAGGTAATGTTGTTTGCGTCGTTGTTGACTACCACGCTGCTTATCCCTGCACCATCATTGATGGATGAGCCGAGAGAAGTGCCCGGGCCTGTATAGGTGGCAGCCCTAGCGCTTAGCGCGGCGATCGAAAACAAACCCACTGCGGATAGAACTACTAACCCTTGATTTAGTCTGCTTCTCATATCTCCCTCACCTTATCTTGTTTGACCTTTGTTGAGCTTTACGATCAGTCCCGCTACCCTCGCAGAGTAGCCTTATACATCACGCCCTGTTGCCATGTCAACGACAAAATCACTGGCCTCCAAGGGAATTGCGAACTTGCCTTTCCTGACCAGAGATGGGTTTCAATATCATCGTTTTCACGACTCCCAAAGTTAGTCGATGGTCTCGTAGCCGAAGTTGAGACCGTTTGACCTGTAGTCATCGTCTATCTCTTTGAAATATCTGTCTACGCTCGAGCCTTGGATCCACTCCGCGTGACCATCGGTGAAAGCGGCATTCCGGCCCTCGGCACCGTGGTTATCCAGGGCGTCAACGTCCGGCGTGATCTGGTTGTGCGGCCCGCAAGGCTGGGCGCAATGATCAGGCATATAATGCGAGTCGTCGGCCAACAGCAGGTACGTTTTGAGCCCCAGCTTGCTGTTGAGCCTCGAAACGTAAAAGTAACTTTTGTTGTACCCTTTCATTGGTAAGGCACTCCCCGCAGTCTGGTGATCCCACGAGTACGCAGGAAACACCTTCTGGTTGGTTGAACCATACTGCCTATCGCTCGGGCATACGAACACCTTCGGGGAGAGAACATACTGGTTCTTGATGAGCAATTGAAAAAACTGTGTGGCGCCTCCGTTTCCGAACGGTCCCGCGCAATTAGCGTCGCAATTGCTAGGCGGAAAGCCAGATCCCGCCGGATAGCAGGTGGGGAAATTGCCGTCGTAATCGTCCGCGTACATACGCATCGCAAGGGCGATCTGTCGGAGATTACTGGCGCAAGTCGAACGTCTGCCTTTTTCCCTTGCCTTGTTCAGAGCCGGCAACAACATGGCCGCCAAAATGCCGATGATGGCGATGACCACGAGAAGCTCAATCAGCGTAAATGCCGGGTGGCCAACTTCTATTCGTTTGGCTGCACAAAGTGATTTGCCGTCCTTGTCCATTAACCAGCCTTATGCCACTTCGTCTTTCTCAGCGCGTGCCAGAGTCGGGTTGTGTCACCGCCAGAACCCAATCAGGGGCACCCGCCGATATTTTCACGCACCCGATAAAACATCGTCGAGTTCGTCGTTGCACTGGTGTCGGTCAATGTGACAGCCAAGCCCGTGCCGTTCGTTGGAGAACCAATATCGCTCCACGATGCAGGCGTCAGCGTGCTCGTTCTCTGGAGTTGATAGACGAGGTTGCTATTTCCCGTCAGCCAGGAAACGTTAATGTTGCTGCCACCCTTTGCAACGCCCGTGATGCGCATCTCCGGCCCGACGACGAAGTACTGGTCCCCGGGCTCGTTGGCGAAGTTGACCGAACTGGCTACGCCCAAGTCGTTCGTGCAGAAGAAACCAGTTCCGTCCCAGATCGGGCCTAAAACCTGATCAGAAACGAGATCATGGTCTTGACCGTTAATGAAGGCACAAACCTTTACAGCTCCCGTCGGGCTGCCGAGGGCCGCCAAGGGGATGCCCAACTCCACGCCAGTCTTGACTGATTCCTGCCCTGATTCCTCGTAACACGGGCTTGTTGCGTCCACGCCGGCGGTGTTAAGGTTGTTAATGGCGACTTGGATTCCGAATGGATTGGCGGCATTGGCGGCGCCGGCGGGAACGAAAAGCGTGCCGTTGGTCAAACCGATGGTCTGGCCCAAGTAGTAACCGTTAGAGCCGCCGCCACCGGGGTATAACTGGGCGTAGTTAGCGTAGAGAGTAAACGGTGAACCCCCGCAGTTCATGCCGATCCAGTAATTGGCCGCGAAATTTGCATCGAAAGTGAGACCCGGGGTTCCATTTGTTCCCCCGGGTCCACCTGCGCCCATGATTTCAAGAGCGCTGGAGTTATTGAAGGGGTCGATGTTCGGATTGAGATTGGTGAGCGTGTTCTCGCCACCGGGCGCGCCGGTGTCGAAGAAGATCTCCAAGTGCGTATAGTCGCTGGCAAGATTCCCGGCAAGGACAAGGTACAGGACGCCGTTTTCAATCCTGCCATAGGCCGCATCAAGTTCGCTCCCATCGGCCACATCGACTTGCCCGGAGCTGCTGTTGCCGTAAGTGGACCCGATGGCTTGGACGGCCAGCGGAACACACCCGTACACGTTTGTCTCGGCTGTACCGTCGATTACAACTCCTCCGAGGGGCAGGCCGTATTGGTTGACGGTGAACGTCTGAGCGGCAATCGTCACAGTCCCTGATCGGCCGCTTGCGCTCGCGTTGGTTGCGACCGAATAATTGATGGCGCTGCTGCCCGTGCCGCTGGCTGCCGAAGTAATCACGATCCACGGCACATTGCTGGTCACAGCCCAAGGGCATCCGGAAGCTGTTGTCAAGGTTACGCTCCCGGCGCCACCAACGGCCGGATACATTGCGCTCACTGGGCTAAGTGCGTAAGTGCAAGCCGGTGGCGGATTGCTGACAGTGATGACACCAGCTAGAGCATTCACATATAAGTCATAAGCGACCGGGCCTGCAGATGCGTTTGTGAAGAACAGTGAGTTGGCACCGACGGAGCGGTAGTCCGCGCCTATTGCATACCAGTTGGTAAGGCTACCAGTTAAGGTGCCAGTGATCACTGCTTGGTAGGCGTAGGTACCCGGCGGCAAGTTCGTCGAAAGCCTGTAAATCCCCGCGCCAAGAGACGTCATCGCCGTCGCGGGATTCGTGGTGTTCCAACCCTGCCAGTCGCCCACGGCCGTCCACGTACCGGGGTCGACGTTCTCTCCCACGCGACCAACTGTCCCATACCAACCATCGGAAACGGTATTGAGGTTGTAGGTAACCGTCACATTACCGGATGGATCAGTATCCAGCCAAAGGTCATAGAGCGGATACCAATTAGTGCCGTCGGTAATCTTAAATTTGTGATACCCTACGGGCAGATTGGTCAACGCTGCTTGCCAAACGCCCGCGGTTATTTGCGTCATTACATTGCCAGTGACGTTCCAGCCGTTGAAATCACCGGCGACATAATACTGAGCATTGGCTGATAGAGTGCAAACGACTGCCGCAACTGCCACAACAAATACAGAAAGTCCCTTTTTCATTGTACCCTCTCCCATGCTTTTTCTAGACGGCTCTACAGCAGAAGGCTAAATACAACTCTTGCAAGTATTTATACTGGCAAACCGCTACGCCTGTCAAGGCCAAGTCGGTTCTTCATATCCAACATGTCATCATACCAGAACGACCGGATTTGCCCAGCCCCACAAATGTATGGTTCTATGTCCCTGGCGATTTTGCGGCTGTCAAATTTCATCCGTCAAAATAGAATCGCGCCATGCCCGTCGTGTTCCATATCTGGTCGCGCAAAGCCTGTGCGGGGTGTTGCCTGGTGTTCGCCGCCAGCACGCTGGCAGAGGGCAGTGTGGTACCATCGGTGACTCCCGCCTTGACGAACGTCGCGCAACTGCGGGTGGCCGGGCTTTCCTCCGCTGATGCCAGCCATTTCATCCAAATTGAAGGCGATGTCTGGTGGGCCGATCCGGTGGCCAACCGTCTGGTTTTGCACGACGGCTCCGGCACGGAACAAGTGGAAATGGATTCGCAGGGCCGGCCCGTGCGCGCCGGACAAAAAGTGCGCGTCGAGGGAAACGGGACCGTCACCCGGATCGCTGACGGCTTCCGGCTTGGCGTCATCGGCCCGGTGGTGGACAACAATGGCGCCCACTCCATGTCCGAAAAATCCGGCGCGGTCTATCTGCCGGCGGGACGGCAGCCGCTGCGGGTGGACTGGTTCAACGGCACCTACGGATTTGGCCTGGAGGTGGACTGGCAGGGGCCGGGCCTGCCACGCCAAAAGATTCCCGACACGGTTCTCTTCCGGCATTCGACCGGCGACGAGGCCGGGCTGAATTTCTCCGTCTATGACGCGCCCGGCGAAGTGTTGCCGGATTTTGGCCGGTTGCCGGCGATTAAATCCGGCGTGGTTTCCAATTTTGACTTGAGCTTCCTGCCGCGCTCGGAACACGTGGGCGTGCGATTTACCGGCGAGCTGGTCGTTCCGCGCACAGGCCTCTACACCTTTTTCACCGAATCCGATGACGGCTGCCAGTTGTTCGTCGGGCCGCCGTCCCTGCTGCTGACGGTCATTGGCAAAGGCGCGTTTCCTCAGCCGCAGCGGATTGCGCTCGGCCAGATGCTGGCGGAAACCCAGGATCTTCGATGGGTGGAAACCGAAGGCACCGTCGCCTTCGCCGGCGTAACCGGCGCCGGGCTGGAATTGGATTTGAGTTCTGACCTCGGCCGCATTCGCGTGGTCATGGCCGACCGAGCGGGATTGCCGGCAGCGCAATTGCTGGGCCGGCAAATCCGCGCCACCGGCGTTTGCGAAAGCGCCCGCACCACCGACGGGCAGCGCGTGGCCGACACGCTGCTGGTTCCGGACGCCCGGGGAATTGAATTGCTCGAAGCCGCGCCGCCGGCGTTTCTGGCCGGAAACACCAATGCCGCGCGGCTGCCCGTGCTGACCACGGCGGCGGAGGTTCATCGCTTGAGACGCGAGGAGGCCCAACTCGGCTATCCGGTGAAAATGCAAGGCGTGGTCACCTGCGTGCTGCCGGAACACCAGGCCTTCACCTTGCAGGATGCCACGCGCGGGATTTACGTGGAAGACCATTCCACCAGCCGCGCCTTCCTGCCGCAAATTGGGGAATCTCTGGAGGTCACCGGCACGACGGATCCCAGCTTCTTTGCGCCCATCGTCAAAGCGCGAGCGTTCAAGAGCTTGGGCGCCGGACATTTGCCGGACCCGGTGCGCCCGACGTGGGACCAGTTGTTGAACGGCAGCCTGGATGCCCAATACGTCGAATTGCAGGGCATCATCACCGCCGCGACCGCCACCAACGTGACGCTGCTCACGCGGGACGGGCGCATCAATGTGGAACTGCGCGTGACCGGCGCGGAATCGGAATCGCTCGCGCGTTACGAGGACGCGCTCGTCCAGATCCGCGGCTGCCTGCTGGCGAACTGGGATTACGTGACGCACGAGGTGCGGGTGGGCGGAATCCGGATTTACGGCGCGGCCATTTCCGTGGACCAGCCGGTGCCGGCGGATTTGTTTGCGTTGCCCGACAAAACCGTCGTGGACCTGCTGCAGTTCGATCCGCAGGCGAGCGTTTTTCAGCGCGTGAAGGTGTCCGGCCAGATCGTGCACGGCCACAACGCCGAATTTTACATGACCGACGGCCGGAACTCCCTGCGGTTCGTCACCCGGAAACCGGCGGATTTGCAGCCGGGCGATCGGGTGGACGTGGTGGGGTTTCCCGATCTGGGCGGCGCGTCGCCGCTGTTGCACGAAGCCGTGGTCCGCAAAACCGGCCACGCGCCGCTGCCGGCAGCCCGGCCCTTGTCCGCGGAAGACCTGCCGCGGGCGGATGACGACGGGTCGCTGGTGCGGGTCACGGGCAAGCTGGTCAGCGTCCGCAATACGCGGGGGGAACGGATTCTGGAAACTCAGACCGGGGTGCGCACGTTCGCCGCGCGCCTGGACGCGACGGGCCTGCGCGACGACGCGCCGCCGGTGGGGAGTCTGCTGGAATTGACCGGGGTGTATTCCAGCCTCGGCGCCAACCGCGCCGCGGGCCAGGACATTTCCGCGTTTGAGTTGTTGCTCAATTCCGCCGATGACATCCGGGTGCTGGCGCGTCCGCCGTGGTGGACGCTGGAACGGCTGCTCATCATCGTGGGCGCGCTGATCTGCGGCCTGGCCGTCACCGGGCTGTGGATTACGCAGCTTCATCGCAAGGTCGAGCAGCGCACCGCCGAGCTGGCGGCGCAAATCCAAGAACGCCAGCGCGTGGAACAGCAGCACGCGATGGAACAGGAACGCGCGCGCGTCGCGCAGGATTTGCACGACGAGCTGGGCTCCAGCCTCACGGAAATCAGCATGTTGGGCGCGCGGGCCCGCTCGGCCGCCGCGACGGACGACAAACGGAAATTGTATCTCGAACAAATCAACGACAAGGCGCGCGAAATCGTCGCCGCGCTGGATGAAATCGTCTGGGCGATGAATCCGCGGCACGATTCGCTGGCATCGCTGGTGAGTTATTTCTGCCTGTATGCCGACCGTTTTCTGGGGCTGGCGAACATTGTGTGGCGGCTGGAGGGCGATTCCGTCCCGCCGGATTTTGCGGTGGATTCACGCCATCGCCACCAGTTGTTTCTCGCTTTCAAGGAAGCGTTGACCAACGTCGTCCGCCACTCGGGCGCGACGGAAGTGCGGTTGGGCATCTGGCTGGAGGATGGTGAATTGTGGTTGTCCATGGCCGACAACGGGCACGGCCTGCCGGCGGAAACCCGCACCGAGGCAATGGACGGTGTGGCCAACATGCGCGCGCGGCTGGAGAAGCTGGGCGGACGGTTTGAAATCACCAGCGCAAAGGACTGCGGCACGACGCTACGTTTCTGTGTGCCCGCCAAATTGAATTTATGACGACAATCGCCATCGTGGAGGACAACAAGACCATCCGTGAAAGCCTCGCGGAATTTATCCAGACCGACACGGAGAACCGCTGTGTTTGCACCTGCACGACGGCCGAGGAGGCGTTGAAGGTGATTCCCACACATCAGCCGGACATCGTCCTGATGGACATCCAGCTTCCGAACCTGTCAGGCATTGAGTGCTGCGCGCAGCTCAAGCAGTTACTGCCATCCGTGC
>DATIZX010000029.1:0-10372 GCA_035516795.1 Verrucomicrobiia bacterium | reverse complement strand
GTACCGGAAGCATTGATATCAACCGCCGGCCAGTAGCGTTGCTCGGCGAGCTTGCGGTCGAGAACCAACTCCGAGTTACCCGTGCCCTTGAACTCCTGGAAGATCAACTCATCCATCCGCGATCCGGTGTCGACCAGCGCGGTGGCAATGATCGTGAGCGACCCGCCCTCCTCGCCCTTGCGCGCGGAGGCGAAAATGCGGCGCGGCTGTTCCATGGCGCGCGCGTCGAGACCGCCCGTCATCGTCCGGCCGGTGGAGCCGATGTAGTTGTTGAAGGCGCGAGCGAGCCGGGTGATTGAATCCAGCACAATGAAAACGTCCCGGCCGAATTCGACAAGGCGTTTGGCGCGTTCGATTGCCATTTTGGCGGTGCGAACGTGTTCTTCGATCGTCTGGTCGTTCGTCGAGGCAATCACCTCACCACCTTTGATCGAGCGCCGAAAGTCAGTCGTTTCCTCGGGCCGTTCATCCACAAGCAAAACCATTGTGTGAACGTCAGGATGATTTGTGAGAATGGCATCGGCGGTGTGATGCAGCAAGGTCGTCTTCCCGGTGCGCGGCGCGGCGACAATCAAGCCGCGCGTGCCTTTACCGATGGGAGCGATGAGATCCACCACGCGCGTGGTAATGCGATCTGGCACCGTTTCGAGGACAAACCGCTCGTTCGGATTGAGGCTCGTTAGGTCATCAAACTTCTTCAGCGTCGGCCACTTCTCGGGCGGATGTCCGTTGATTTTGTAAATCTCCGCCAACTGGGGGCTGCCTTTCTTGGGCGGGACAGCCCGGCCTTCGATCTCGAGGCCGGCCTTCAGCCGGAATTTCCGGATTACGTCGGGCGACACATAGATGTCGTTCGGGCTGATCTGGAAGCTCTTGGCGGGATTGCGCAGGAAGCCAAACCCTTTCTCGCCGACTTCGAGGACGCCGCGGACCTCGCTTCCGGATGATTGTTGTGGAGGCTGGGTTTGTGTTTGTTGCTGTTCGGTTTCTTTCACAGTGCTTGCTCTGCCCGCGCGGAGCGCAGGCGTATGGTTTTCGTTATCAGATCGTGAACGGCCTCGAAGTCGCGGATCCTCCGCCTCTTGGCGCTACCGGGCGCCTGGTTCTCTTCGTTGTAGGTCTTGTTCACTCCCTCCTCAAATCGGTCTTTGACAAATTCAGCACGTTTAAGGTCTTTGCGACGTAGGGCACACTCCGCTCCATCGGCGCCTTGGTTTCGTCTGGTTCGACGCCACCATTGAGAATGTGGTTCCGCACATGCGGCCCGTTAGCCCACTTTTCTGAGTAAAAACTCGATGATTTCGTTACGACTTTCTCAATCCATCATGCGCGCTGCCGGACGAGCACGGAGATCATTGGACAGCCCTTTCCAAATCACTTGCTGCCGTCCACAGGATCGACCGCCGAGTTCCGGGTTTCGCCGACCTGAGGAGGTCGCCAAGAAGGACGCCGGGTGCATCGTTCTTGATGCCCTCTCCACTAACAACTTCGCCTCAGCAGGGGATCAGTCAAACATCCCGCAGTTCGCATCAAACATAACCTGACGTTTTACATTCTCGTTGCCCGTGCCTAATCCAATAAGACGCGCTCCACATTTTGAATCGCTAACGATCCAATTTTCACCATGATTGGGTGCCGCTCAGCGTCTATCGGGCTATTCCGCGTTCAGACTTGCGACAGAAGTCGATGAAATGTTCCAGCTCAAGGCTGGGCGGAAGTTCACTTTGTATCTTATCCAAAGCGTTGCTCACTGTCAACCCCGATCGAAACATTATCTTGAACGCCTCCCGCAGAGCCCGTTGGGTGGCCTCTCCCACCCCGTTGCGCTCCAAGCCGACCTTGTTGACTCCCCGCGTCTCGGCAGGGTTACCGTCGGCCATCATATAAGGCGGAACGTCCTGCACCACCTTGGTGCAGCCACCCACGATTGCCATCGTCCCGATCCGGCAAAATTGGTGGATCGCCGCAAGCCCGCCAACAATCGCATGGTCCTCCACCAGAACATGGCCGGCCAATGTCCCGCAGTTGCTGAAAATCACATGGTCCCCGACAACGCAGTCGTGGGCGATATGCGCATACGCCAGAAAATTGTTGTGCGACCCAATTCGAGTATGCAGACCATCGCCCGTGGCCGTGTGAACTGTCACGTATTCACGAAAGACGTTATCCGAGCCGATGTCTAGATAACATTTTCCGCCGCTATATTTCAAGTCCTGAGTTTTCAATCCGATGCTGGCAAACGGATAAAACTCGCACCGCGGTCCGATCGTCGTCAACCCGTCCATAACGACATGCGAATGCAGCCGACATCCCTCGCCCAGCTTCACATTCGGGCCGACAATGCAATACGGCCCGATCTCGCAGTTCGCGGCAATCTCCGCGTGCGAATCAACAATTGCTGTCGGATGGATGTTGGAGGAAGCCATCACAGAGCAGTAGGCACTTGCACGCTGGTTTTTGTATAGGAATTCGAACGCTTCGTCAACAAGCTTTGCCGTTCAGGACGGATTGACGCAAAGAGGTTAGCCCTCTACACTTCCACTTCATGGCTAAGGTATATCAACCATCAACAACACTGAACATCACTTCGGCCTCGCTGACAACTTCACCGGCGACCTTGCACACGCCCTTGGCTTTGGCAATCTTGCCACGCGCCCGTCCCATCTCAACTTCGATGATCAGTTGATCGCCGGGACGCACCGGCTTGCGCCATTTCACATTATTGGCGCTCATGAAATAGGCGACCTTGCCCTTACCAACGTTCTCGCCCGCGCGCAACATCAGAATACCCGAAACTTGTGCCATGGCTTCCAACTGCAGCACGCCCGGCATGATCGGATGACCGGGGAAATGTCCCTGAAAGAACGGCTCGTTCATCGTCACGTTCTTGAGTCCGACGATCTTTTCTTCACCTTCGATCTTGAGGATGCGATCCACGAGCAAGAATGGATAACGATGTGGCAGCACGTTCAGCAACTGCATGATGTCCATCACCTGTTCGGTCGGCGCTTGCGTCTGGATGGGTGGCGCAAACGAGACCGGCGCCGGTTCCTCCTTTTCCATCAGCCGGGCCAGCGCTTTGGTCAACTCTGCGTTGCAGGTGTGACCGGGTCGAATGGTGATGATGTGCGCGGCGAGCGGTCGCCCAAGCAGCACGATGTCGCCCAGTACGTCGAGAATCTTGTGACGGACAAATTCGTCCCGAAACCGAAGCGGTTCGGTGCTGAGGAAACTTTCATTGCGAATGAGGACGGCGTTTTCCAAGCTCCCGCCTTTGATCAGGCCGTGATCGATGAGATGCTGCAGGTCCTCGTAAAATGCGAAGGTTCTAGCAGGCGAAATCTGCGTCTCAAACGTTTCCGGTTCGATCGCCAGGCTGAGGAACTGCGCGTCCAGCCCGGGCTTGCCATAATGGATCGTGCAGCTAATCCGCAATTCATCGCTGGGGACAACCACCGCCAGCGATTCGCCCACCTCGATGTGCACCGTTTCCTGCGGACAGAAAATCTCGCGCTTGCCTTCCTGCGGCTGGATGCCCGCTTGCTTGACCATCTGGACGAAGGGCAACGAACTGCCATCGCCGACAGGTGGCTCGTTGGCATCCAGTTCGATAATCAGGTTGTCGATGCCGTAACCGTTGAGCGTGGCCAATACGTGTTCGACGGTGTGAATCACAGTGCCATTGCTGCCAATGGTGGTCCACCGCGTCACATCGCGGATATTAGCGATGAGCGGCTCGATAACCGGTTTGCCATCCAGATCGACACGGACAAACTTGATGCCGTGATCGACCGGCGCCGGTTTCCACATCATGTTGACGTTGGAACCCGTGTGAATGCCGATACCCGAAAACGAAACAGGACGCTTGATCGTCTGCTGCTGTTTCACCATGCGGCAAGCTTGTAACACGCACCCTCCGCGTTGGCAAGCCAAGCTTGAATTGGCGGTGTAGGAGGGCTTCTGTGAAGCGCTGAGAATCAACCAATACACTTCGGTGGTTCACAAAACCGCCGCTGCAACAATCTTTCCCGTTGCGTCGTTCTTTTCTTTGTGCCAAAAACGACGTATGAGACGTGCACGTTGGTTCCGCTTAGTCTGGTGTTGAGCCTGCGGAACGTAAGCGGTGTCACTGCGCAAAAGGTCGCACTCGAAGACAGGACGGATTTCGACGGGACCCGCGCCGAACAGGTGTGGACCGGTTCAAGGGAGAAGAACCGCTAATCCTGATCCTTGGTATCGATCTCCGCTTGCGCATGCAACTTTTGTGGAGCTTCCGGCTCCCGGACCACGCGGTAGATGCACCAACCGAGGAAAATCGTTACAAAGCCCACCGAAACAATCATGATGATCCAGCCACCAAGGTTCATGTGCCGTTCTCCTTCTGCAGTGGGTGTATCCGGTTCCAACGACGGACTGACTGGGCCGTGAGCAGAATAGCCAATACCAAGACGAGTACGATGAAACCGACAGTCATCGCGACCACCGGGTCATGACCGATCTTCTGCACGTAAGCGCCGGCTGTCTGGCGCAGCCATACTGCAAACACGATGAAGAGATATAGCGGAGCCACATATTTGATGATGTACATCACAAATTTGGGAATCCGGATCTCTGCCCCGCGTTCGAGTTCCTGGTAGCCCTTCTCAATTCCCATCACCCAGCCGAACAAAAGCACTTCAATCGTCGCCAAAATATAGATGCAAACGGATCCCACCCAGAAATCCATTGTGTCCAGCGCGATTACGTCCTTCGAAAAATACACCACAAACGCGCTTCCCGCGGCCGTGATGAAACCCAGCAGCGATACCGAGGCGCGTCGTCCCAGCCCGAGGCCTTCCTCCAGCAAGGCGATCGCTGGTTGAAGCATCGAAACCGAACTGGTGAGCGCCGCCAGAAACAGCAGAAAGAAAAACACCGCGCCGACGAACTGCCCGAGTGGCATCGTATTGAATACCATTGGCAAAGTGACGAATCCAAGATTGAATGTGGACTTGGTTGCCGCTATCACCCCTACTGTGCCCAAAAACACAAACGCTGCCGGCACCGTGATCAACCCTCCGAGAGCCACCTCGCAAAACTCGTTCCCCGCGGCCGCCGTCACGGAACTCAGTGCGATGTCGTCATTGGGTTTGAGGTAGCTGGCGTAACAGCAGATGATGCCAAAGCCCACCGAAAGCGAGAAAAAGATTTGTCCGGCGGCTTCCAGCCACATCTGCGCATTGCCCAATTGCTGCCAGATCGTCTTGCCGCCCCAGCCGAGATTCCACATGAACCCGAGTCCATTCAATACGTTTTGGTCGGGCTTGGCCGGGTCCGGCGTGCCGAGCGTCAGCACCCGCGCCAGTACAATCAGCGCGCATACCACCAGTGCTGGCATCGCCCACTTGCAGAACCACTCGATACCTTTGCTCAACCCGCGGTAGATCAAAACGAAATTCAACACAAAGCAGATGCCCAGGAAGAACAAGGCGGAATCCGCAAAGTGAATGGTGGTGAAATCGTAGGCCGCTCCGTGACTGTTCAGCCCAACGAAATTGCTGAAGAACGTGCCATACGCCGATTGCTCCGGTCCGAGCGCCATCTGCCCGGCGGCAAATTTCCACGCGTATCCGAGGCACCATCCCTCGATGTAAACGTAGTACATATAGATGGCGACGGGGATGAGCACTCCCAACGCCCCCAAGTAGGGCGACAACTTATTGCGCCAGACGACGCGGAAAATGCCGGGCAACGAGTTATAGCCGCGCGCGCCACCATAACGGCCAAGCGCCCATTCCACCCAGGCAATCGGCAATCCCAACAGAAACAACGCCACGAAGTACGGAATCATGAACGCTCCGCCTTCGTACTGCGCTGCCTTGCCCGGAAACCGCAAAAAATTCCCCAATCCGACTGCGCTCCCGGCGACTGCCAGGATTACTCCCGCCCGAGTTCCCCAAGCTTCTTTGCCTTGATTCACATGCCACCTCCTAAGCGCTCCGCGAGTTGGCGCATCATACCTGTCCGCCGGCAAAAGTAAACACTGCTCGGGAATTTTCATCGTCAATTAGCTCTTGCAGATCCCGCTTTGAAGGGATACGTCTCCGGTATGAAACCGACCGTGGCCATTGTCGGCGCCAGCGCAGATCCGAACAAATACAGCAATAAATCAATTCACGCCCATCTGCGGGCCGGTTACGATGTTTATCCTGTCAATCCCACAGAAGACACGATCGCAGGACTGAAGTGCTACAAATCCGTGCTCGACATCCCGGTCGCTCTGGACCGCGTCAGCCTTTATCTTTCGCCGGTCGTTGGCATCAAAATCCTCGACGACATCGCCAAAAAGGGCTGCAAAGAGTTATGGGTCAATCCCGGCGCCGAAAGCCCCGAGTTCATGCAAAAAGCGGAGGCGCTCAAGTTGAACACCGTCTATGCGTGCTCATACTTGGATGCCGCGTCGGGGTAGCTGGCCAGTGGCACAACACGCTTGGTTGATTGAGAGCGTTGCTTTGTAGCCGCAGGCTTTAGCCTGCGCCGGGAAGACGCACCCATAAAGGGTGCGGCTACTCTTCGGATGAAGTGTGCCGCAACACTAGAACCTCTTTCGCCCGGGCGAACACGGCATCAAACATTGGCTCCGTCAGTTTTCCCGTATTCGTGTTCTGCCGGCTCGGATGATACGACGCAATGAGGGTCGGAAACGCCGCGCCCAGATCGTGGGCAGAGTTGTGCGCGAACTTTGGCCACGGTTTCGGCGGATTCGCCGTTCGGAGATAATTCGAGAATGCGATTTGTCCGAGGGCGATCACAACTTGAACGCTTTTCAGCCGCTGCAGTTCGACGATCAAATAGCGGCGGCAGTTTCTGATTTCGCTCGGTAACGGCTTGTTCCCAGGCGGCGCGCAATGAATCACCGCCGTGATGCAACAATCGATCAGCTTCATGCCGTCGTCGCGATGTTGCCACGTTGCCTGGTTCGCGAATCCGGCCTTGTGCAAGGCCCGGAAGAGCCAGCGGCCCGAGGAATCCCCGGTGAACATCCGGCCCGTCCGGTTAGCTCCATGCGCACCCGGCGCCAGACCGACGATGAGCACCCGCGCATCGGGATCGCCAAAGCTCGGCACGGGCTTGGCCCAGTACTCCCAGTTGCGAAACTCGCGCTTCTTATTGCGTCCGACCGCCTCGCGCCATTTGACAAGGCGTGGACACAACTGGCAGCGAACAATCTGCGCGTTTAGCCTGTCATTCCAGCGATTCATTACACCTGACAACTTCTTCTTTCGTGAAATCGGCGAATGCGCTCTTCGGATTCAAGGAGCCGTTCAGTTGGGATCCGTCCCGATTCGACGGCCTTCGTGAGCGCCTCGTGTGCCGCGAGCATCTTTTCGGCAGTATGGCAGACCAGGATGATGTCCGCGCCGGCGTTGAATGCTTCCACCGTCGCCTGCTCAATGGAAGCAAACTGCGCGATTGCACCCATATCCATGTCATCGGTCAAGACGAGCCCACTGAAACCGAGTTGGCCCCGTAACAAATCGGTGATGATGCGGCGCGAAAGTGAGGCGGGAAGCGGCTTCTCGCCATCGAATGCGGGGTAATGCCCGTGTCCAACCATGATCGTTTCAAGACGACCCAACAGTCGCTGATACGGCGCAATATCCTCGGATAACAGTTGTTCGCGCGACCGGGAAATGGTCGGGAGTTTCTCGTGTGAGTCGAGCGTCGCGCCGCCCAGCCCCGGGAAATGCTTCGGACAAGCGACGATCCCTTCACCTTCCAGGCCTTCCAAAAACGCGCCCGCCCAGAGAAGAACTTCCTCAGAAGTTTTCCCCCAGCACCGCTCGTGCAACGCGTTGTCCACCGTCTTGTCGAACAATTCCAGATCAAGAACCGGCGCAAAATCCATATGGATACCGGATTCACGGAGCCATCGGCCCGTGAGATGACCGAAATCCCGAGCGGACTTCTCCCCTCCCGAGTGTTTCAACTCGGCGATGCTGGGCGCCTCGCCCACGATATTTCGAAGCCGGTTGACGCGGCCCTGTTCCTGGTCGACGGCGATGAGCGGCGGTGGATGGAAATCGGTTCGTAGGGTCCGCACCAATGCGCGCAGTTCGTCGGCATCGTCGATGTTGCGCGCGAACAGCACCACGCCTCCAGGCTGTATCGTGTCCAATAAATGGCGCGTTTCGGAAGTCACCTGCGTCCCGGGAAACCCAACGAACAAATGGTTCCCCATCCGAATTTTCTGACTTGATGACATGCGTTTCTGCGAATCCGTTGGCTTGCGTCTGACGCGGAGACTTGTATCATGAACGCAGTTTCTCGGTCAAACCGCGCCAGGAGGGCGCCATGAAAACGTTCAAGGAATTGACGATTGTTACGCCAAACAAACCCGGCACGCTAGCCCAGGTGCTTCGGTCGGTAGCTCAAGCCGGAGTCAACCTCATCGCCATCGACTCCTCCTCTGGATACGATCTCAACATGGTGCGTTTGATCACGTCCGATCCACAAGCGACGACGCGCGTGTTGGAGAAATTGAAGTACCAGGTCGCCGAAGCGGACGTGCTGGGTGTGACGATTCTCGACAAGCCGGGATTGCTGGCGCAGGTCGCCGCGGCCTTCGGCAAAGCCAAGGTCAACATCAACTACATGTACGCCACGGCGGCGGTCAGCGGACAGGAAGCAATGGTGATGTTCCAAGTGTCGGATCTCAGCAGGGGCGTTCGTGCGCTCAAAGCGGCGAAGATCGCGTAAAGAAGCGGTAACAAAACTGTAGTCGCAGGCTTCAGCCTGCGCGGAGAAGACGCAACCGTAAAGGTTGCGGCCACACAGGAGTCGGTTTCGTTAGGTGCTCTAAGCGATAGGACCCAGCCGATATCGGGGCAACGAAGATGTAGAGTGATGCACTGAGACAGGGCACGCTACAACATCAACAATGGCTATCGCCTTCCAAAGCTGACGTTCGGCGCCGGTGCCGGATGATCCTGGCAGGCTTGATTGGTCGGTGCGTCGGCTGACGCGGTGCTGGCCTCCACATAGCCATTGTTGATGAGCCAGGCTTCGACTTCGTCACCGCTCACGTCCGCAACAATTTCGCCGTCGATATCCAGCGTCGGCTGCAATGGTTGGCCGCTCTTCTCGACCATCTCCTGGTAATTCGCCGGGTTGTTGATGATATCGCGGTCTTCGTAAGCGAGATTGTACTTCTTTAGTACGGCCCGCACGCCGTTGCTCCAACCGCACGAAGGCTTCATGTAGGCAATAATCTTGGGTTGTTTCATTTCGTTCTCACGCTCCGTAAGTCTTATGCACGAGATCAGGCGGAAATGCAAGTGGATGACATGGACCACAATATTTTACTGGCATCCGCGTCCACGGCCAGTGGCACCTAAGCTGCTCATTACGTGGGGGATGACGCTGCTACGCGAAATCCAATTGTTGCTGGAGCGGACCTATGGCACGACGGGAGTGAACTTTGAAGAATTCTTGCTGAGCCCCGCCCGCAGCCGCGTTCTTTCCGAAATGGCTGGCACAAGCGCAGCGGAAATTTCCGATCTGGGCCGGGTTTTCCTGCGAGAACTGGAGGGGAAACTGCGACTGGGAATCTACTATGATGACAGCGTGGTAAAAGCTTTGGAGACCAACCATCCAGCCTACGGTTTGAACGATGAGAATATCCTGCCTTTCATGGTGTTTCTCGAAGAACTCGACCACGCGGTCCACGCGTCCCTGAAGTTTCGGGAGGGCATTCGTGACATCTATGGCGAAACATTCGTGCGCGATCTCGAACTGCAAGCCAAGGTGGATACCTACCTGATCCTCCAGAAATACTGTGCGTTCTTCAACCAACCGCAACGTGTAACCGCCGCGGATCGACGCTGGTTGAAAGCCTGCGTTTTCAACCGCGACAATGCCACGTTCGACGAGCCGTATTTGGCTGAACGATATCAGGAGACAAACCGGCTGGCGCGCCGATATGTCCGGCATTTGGATCGGTTGCCCCGAAATCGACGCACCGCCGAGATTCGCCGGTTCCGCAAACTCACGTATAAACAAAAACGTGAACGCGTGGCCTCCATAGCAGCGTGAAATTGTTGTAGACACTGCCCCCGGCGAAGAACCACGGCTGTCCAACAAAACCTGATCTTGGATGGGTCTGGTGTTTCCTTGAGACTCGAACCCAATTGGCCCACCTGCTAAATTGGTGCCGCCGTGACAGCAACACCGGCAAAAGGAACAATACTATGGACTGGCCCTTTTTCCCTTTCATGTCTCTTTATGGGTAATGTCCTAATTTGCCGACTGGAGGGACGCGCTCCGTCGCGTCCATTCGGGAAACGCGGCCACGACAGAGCGTGGCCCTCCAGATCAGAACACTACCTCTTTA
>DATIZX010000028.1:0-78568 GCA_035516795.1 Verrucomicrobiia bacterium | reverse complement strand
CTCGGCGGCCTTGATCCCCCCCTCTTCAGTCAACCAACCGGTAGCGATCTGGTCGGGGGCGAGGCTGATATGGGCGTTGGCCAGCACTTCCTTGAAGGAATCGAAGATGTCCTGGCAGGTCTGGATCTCGAGCAAACCGCCGCTGATCACCCCGATGCGTTCATGGCCCAGATGGATCAGATGTTCGGCTGCTTGGGAAGCGCCGTGCCGATAGTTGGAGACGACATAGTTGAGATCGAACTCTTGGGAATAGTTGTTGACCATCAACATCGGCCGAGACCCGTCGGCAAAGTCTTCGACAAAACGGTGACGGGCGTTGGCGCCGATAAACAAAATGCCGTCCACGAATTTCTGGTCGTACAACTGGAGGTATTCCTTGCTCTGGACGAACTCCGGGCGCGCCACTTCCAGAAGGATCTTGTATCCCAGCTCGCAGGCCCGGTCGTAAATGCCGCTGACAATCTCGCCGAAATAGACGTCCGCAAAGCCGTGTTTGAGTTGCGGGAGCAGCACGGCCAACGTTCGGGTATGCCGCCAGGCCAGGGTGCGCGCCATGCGGTTGGGTTGGTAGCCGAGGCGCTGGATGGTCTTGAGAACCCGCTCCCGAGTGGCGGTGCTGATGCGGGGATTGCCATTGAGCACGAGCGAAACGGTGGAAATGGAGACGCCGCTATGCTCGGCAATGTCTTTGATCGTGAAGCGTTTCTTTGCTGAAATCATCCCGCTTTCGGCCCCGACCCTGGCTCCAGGAAAATCGTTTGACCAGACTATCTCAGGTTGCCAACCAATATTCAAGCATGTTATAGTGATAGAGGTCAGCGGATGGAAAATGGAAAATATTTTCTCGGTAAAACGTTTTTGCTTTACTTTTGTCTAAACGTATAGTCGTATACCGAAGTCGCATGAATCTAACGGGAGATTCAGAACATGCATTGCACTGAGAGTCTTCGAAACCCAGCAACGTCACCGCGCCGACCCAAGCCTCGGCGAAGGCAAGCTCAAACAGGGTTTACCCTGATTGAGCTGCTGGTGGTGATCGCCATCATCGGGATTCTCGCAGCCATGCTATTGCCCGCTCTAAACAAAGCGAGGGAAAAAGGCAGACGCGCTGTATGTGCAAGCAATCTGCGACAGATCGCACTGGCGATGCTGAATTATTCAGATGATTTCGGGGGTTACTTTCCTACGGGAGACATACATGCGGACTTGAATAGCGTGATTTCCATGAATTCCGAAGTCGGAATCCCAGCGGGTGCCGTGAGTGCTGCAAAGGGGTTCCTTCCATATGCTCGCTATCTTGTCAAGAAGCAGTACGTTGCGTCCCCCAAAATCTTCGTCTGTCCAAGTGACAGAGTCACTGGCAGCAGTTTGACAAAGGTTTCCGTCGCCCCGACGTGGCAGCAGGTACAATGGTTCAACCTCAGCTATTTCTATATCGTAAAATTGTCCACCCAACTGCCCAGAAAGGGTTCCAGCACGGGTAACATTTATATGCTGCTGGGCGACAGGGCTAACACGTCTGACTCTACAACTCCAGATGTTGGTCCCCTAGATAATCACGGGTCGGACGGTCGTAACCTTGCATTTACCGATGGGCACGTTGAATGGATACCGCGTGCCTGCATCAGCGACACTTCTGCCACTTGCCCGTGCCATGGCCAAGACAATCCTCTCAACTACTACGGAATCCTCCAAGATGATTGGGGCCACTTCGGCGACCCCGGAGAACCTGATACATCACCTCAGACTGTCGGTCAGAATCCCTAGGCATTCGAGGCCCTGAAGGGCTACGATTTGCCTTGTGGCGGCGCCCGCTGAAAAGTAGCTGAACATTGGAACTCCTGCTTGGGCTGTAAAACTGTATTTCCCAGTAAATACGGGGATTTGGTGGCTCATTTTGTTGTTGACAAGTTAATCGGTTTACCTGTATAAGCGACAGTGACAGTCGGGGTGAGTCCGAGCTGTCCAGGCGAGTTTAAAACATAAGAAAGGCGAGGAGACGAGGGTATGAAAAGGTTAGTCTATTCGATCAGTCTTGTTTTCCCATTATCTATTGCTGTGTTGGTCTTGTTCGCTCCACAGGTACGCGCGATCACTGTCGATGGAAATCTCGACGCGGGTTACGGCAGCGCGCTGGCCGTTCAAACCATCGGTACCGGATTCGGCAATGCCGCCGGCGGTGATGATGCGGCGGGCGGCTCGGAGCTGGATGCCGCGTACGGAGTGATCTCAGGTGGAAACCTGTATTTGTTCTTGGCAGGTAACTTCGAGAATAACGGCAACCACCTCAATATCTTCATCGGCTCATCCGATGTGCCCGGCCAGAACGTATTGAACATCGGCTCCTCCACGGAAGCCGCTATGAATGGCTCCACGTTCAGCCCGGGCTTCAGTCCGAACTACATGATCGATGCCAATGATTACGCTGGCACGGTATATGTTGACGGATTCTCTCTTCCGAACGGTGGAACAGCCGCCCAAGCATACCTTGGCAGCTTCGCGTCGGGCAGCAGCGGCACACTGGGCTCGCTCACGCTCGCCTTGATCAACAGCAACGGTGGCGGTGTGGACGGCAGCGCTGGCACTTCTGAGCCAGGCGTCGGTGCGACCGTAACCACCGGTATGGAATTGGCCATCCCGCTTTCCACCATCGGGAGTCCATCTGGCGCGATCATGGTGATGGCTGACGTCAACGGCGGTGGCGACGGTTACCTCTCGAACCAGTTCCTGCCGGGCTTGCCTGGTGGAACAGGCAACGTGGGTGGTGGCGGGCCCTATACTGGAGGATCCTCTTCACAGTTTAACTTCGGCTCGACACCGGGTGAGTATTTCACCGTGGCAGTTCCCGAGCCATCGACGATCGGTCTGATGCTGGTTGGATTGCTTGGTGCGTTGGCAATCCGCCGACGCAAAGCCTGATCCAATTCGCCTGACAGTCGGATTCAAGCGAGCCCCGCCGAGTTGCGGGGCTCGCTTCTTTTTGCACACCATAGGCTCGTTCAGAAAACATGCGCGGCCGCTGCCCGATAGCACAGGCACGCCAGTTTCCTCGATTTCTGGGGGGATTCTGACTGTGCTTTGTCTCAGCGAGCGGTTACCAATTGCTCTGGCAGCGATACACGCGATTACCAGTTTCGCATCAGGGATTTCCCGGACTTATCGCGGCGGTGGATGGATGGAATGCGCTTCCGCTGCGATACAGCTTTAGTCGCTCCTCGATCTCCCTCGCCAACCGTGGCTGGGAGGCTGCGCGGGCCAACTGGACAGCTTTCTGCGCAGTGAGCACGGCGTCATCGAAACGACCGGCGGCAGCATAGGCGACCGCCAAAGTGTCCAGCGGGGCAGCCGCTTGGTTGTCCGTGAGCTTGCAGGCCTGTTGGGCCAGCACGATTGCACGAGGTGCGTCGCCGCCTTCGGCCTGTGGAAGCGTTGCCAGCAACGCGGCCAATCTGGACTCCGCCACAACGGAGTCCGGTTTGATCTGCAAGGCCTTCTCCAAATGTTGAATCGACCCCCGCCATTTGCCCAGTCGGGCGAAGGCAGCCGACACGCTGAGGTGCGCTTCAAAAGAATTCGGGTCAATCCGCAACGCTTCCTCCAAATGCTCGATCCCTTCCCCCACCCTACCTATTTGAACCAGAGCCACCCCCAGATTGAAATGCGCTCCGAAGTAACCGGGGTCAACACGCACCGCTTGTTCCCATTGGTTGATCGCGTCTTGGATTCTGCCTGTCTTGAAGAGCGCCGTGCCCAAATTGTTATACACTTCTGGGAGCTGCGGGTTGCTTTCCAGTGCGTGCTCCCAATGAACGATGGCATCTTGCATGTCGCCCCGTTGCGCCAGTAAATTCGCCAAATTGTGGTCTGCTATCCAACATTGCGGATTCTTGGCCAACGTGTCCCGCCAAAGCGTTTCCAGATTCTGGTAAGCATGGACCTGGCGCCACGTGAGCAACCCCAACACGGCCAGGACGACCGCGCCAAGCGTCACACGCATCTGCGGAAAGCCAACTTCAAACCGGTCGAGCGCCGTCACAACCCCGCCCACATACAACGGGATGATGCTCATGCTTGCCAGATATTGCCAATGGTCCGAGACGAACGCGTAGCGCATCATGTAGAGGACCTGAATCAGCACCAAGGCAGGAAACGCGACGGCGTAATACACCAATGCGGCGAATGGTGCTCGTCCCAGCCACCGCCGTGCCCACCACGACGCCGCGAGCAACGCGATGGCCCCCAACGGAAACAGATACTGTCCAGCCGCTGCCACATCAATGTTCCAGCGCGGATAAATAAACGTCAGCCGCGTAGGCCACACCAGCTTGCTCAGACCGAACCAAAAGGAATGTCCAGCCACCAGCACGCGATCGAGAAAGGGCAGTGCGAATTCTTGACCGTAGGCCCCTTTCTTGTATTTCTCGAGCCAAAGCGTGAATACGCCGAAAAGAATCCCGACCAAGAATAAGGGCAATACCGGCACGAGTTCCTTGCGACCGATCCGTCCTTTCTTCCACCAGAGAATCAGCAAGATAGCCACTGGGAAAATGCTGGTGGACGTCTTGCTGAGCAAGGCAAAAAAATACAATCCCACCGCCAGTGCATAAAAGAGTTTGCGATTTGTTTGCGGAACCGTACTGCCGTCCTCTAAACCGCAGAACCTCAAATACGCCAACAACGCCGCGAGGAAGCAAAGACCCGACAGGACATTCTTGAGTTCGGTAATCCAAGCCACAGACATCACGTGGACCGGATGCAAAGCGAACATGGCAGCCGCCCACCACGCGCCCGGCACCCGTAATCGCGAAAGAAGCTTCCAGAACAGGAAAGCATTGGCTGCCTGCAACAGGACGTTTACCAAATGAAAACCAGACGCATGCAATCCCCAAAGGTGGTATTCGACCCAAAAAACCGTAAACGTCAGTGGATAGTACTGGACGGTCGCATCGGGGTTGACCCAGATCTGGCGCAGGCCATCAGCGGTGCGGAGAGCTTTATTGTTCGTGACATAGTCGTCATCGTCCCAAATGAAGCTGGCATGCCACATTGGTTGGTAAGCGAGGAAGGTAACCGCCAAGAAACCGACGGCGATAACCCACTGCTTGGCCGCATGCATGGCTTTTGCTCCATCGGTCCCATCATTAGCCGCAAGATACTGTTTCAAGCTAATCATGGTTGTCGTCCGAACAGTTTCTGATACGTGCTGAGGCAAATCAACGTGATTTGGGCCTTTGTTTGACAGTCCGGTCGCTAAAATCGGCCCGAAAAGTGCGGGTGAAACTATTATACCTTGCGGTACAAATTGGCACATTTGGGAGTGATTTAGTAGTTGACATTCAGCCAAGGTGCGTGCTAAAAATTCCAACATAGTAAAGCGTTCCAACTCGGGTTGGGTGCGCATATACACTGAGCGGGTTTGTGAGGAGATTAGGCTTATGAAAACTTTCTATGCGTTTTTCGTCGCAGTGATGCTAGCAGTTCCCACCCTAACGACGTCGGCAGCTATTGTTATCGACGGCACGGCCGACGCCGACTATGGCTCGGCTATTGTCACCCAGCAACTCGGCACGACAGAACTTGACAATAACAAGGGATTGGTTGACGAGTCTAACGGGTCAGAGCTTGATGCCGCCTACGGAGTCATTTCAAATGGCGTGTTGTACTTGGTCTTGGCGGGAAACATAGATTCGGACATCGGAGAAAGTGGCTCGGGCTACGACAAGTTGCAGGTCTTCTTCATGACGGGGCCCGGCGGCGATCACACGCTTGGAACCAACTACAACGGAGCTGTTGATTTTGGCCATTTTAACCGCATGGGCACCGATGGCGCGGATTTAATGTCGGGTGGCCCCGGCTTGACGTTCGAATCTGGTTTCGCTCCCAACTATTGGATTGGCACAACCGTCGGCAGCAATGGGCCGGGTCCCACAATGTATGTGAACTATATGCAAGTGTGCTCCAACTGCTTTGGCGCCTACCTTGGATCGGTCTCTCCGAGCAACACCCCGCCGAATAACATTTTCGTTGACGGTCAGTATGGTACTGGTATTCAAGCGGCCCTCAACAATAGCAATATTCTCGGTGTAGCCGGTGACCCTTCTGGCTGTTATACGACTGGCGCGCCGTACAACCCGCAAGACGTCCGGACAGGCCTTGAACTCGCCATTCCGCTTTCGGCCATCGGCTCCCCGACGGGACAGGTTTCGATTTGCGCGTTCCTTGTGAGCGATGCGTATGACGTCATGTACAACCAGGTTCTCGGTCCGATTTGGGACGGGACAACGGGGTTCTGCAAAGCAGGCAACGAACCTGACTACGTGGATTTCAGCTCAGGCGCATATCCGGGAACCCAATCCTTCTCGATTCAGGTTCCTCCGTGCGACGTGATCAATGCCAGTTCTACATTTGCTTCTTATAACTATACCGGCGGCGTGGCCAGCGTGAGCGTGTACAATTCAGGCTGCCCGTTGACGGTGACCCCTAGCACAAACTGGATCTCGATTATCTCATCGGTTGGCCTCGCCACAGGCAATGGCACCTTCACCTACTCGGTGTCGACCAACAATAACAGCGTCACCAGCCGCACGGGTTACATTTTCATCACCGATACGGAAGGATCGGGAAACATCGTGACACAGACGGTGACCATCTCGCAAACCGGTATTCCTTCCGGACCGTTGAGCCCCTATATCACGATTGATGGCACTGTGGATCCAACCTACGGGTGTCCGATTGTCGTTCAGCAACTCGGCACGGCGTTCGGAGATAATTCCTTTACCAACCTCCTCAATGCTGGTGGCTCCGAACTGGATGCGGCTTACGGAATTGTTCAAAACAACGTGCTATTCATCACGCTGGCGGGCAATCTGCAATTCAACTATAACGAGATCCAGATTTTCCTTATGACTGACACCAACGGGGTAAGTACACTTTCAACCAATAACTACGGCGGTGTAGGCGGAAACGCCATAAATAGTCTGGCATCACAGGGCTTTACCTTCGACGGCGGTTTCGCGCCAAACTATTGGATTGGCGTGAACGGTGGAGGCACGCCGTCTACCCTCTACTTCGACTATGCTCAGTTGTGGCCCGAAGGAACCAACGCCACTGGCGTCGCGACTAACGGCCATTACTTGGGTTACACAGTGAGCACCAATGGCACTCTGTTTGGCGGCGCGAATCCATTCGGCATTCAGGGGACGATCAATAATAGCCAGACGAACGGAGTTGATGGTACGAGCTGCAACACGAATTATCTTGGTCAGGCTCAGTCGCTGGTTGCGGCAGCGGTGACAAACGGCCTTGAACTGGGCATACCGCTTGCCGCGATTGGCAGCCCCACCGGCGCCGTCTACGTCTGCGCGATCCTCACCGGCAGCGGTAATCATGCATACCTGTCGAACCAATTCCTGCCGCCCATTGGCACTAACGGCATTGGCGATTGCCAGGGCGTTCTGGCGAACAGCAACAACGTGAGTCTCGCGGACTTCCCAGGTGGTCCACACTACTTCGCGGTCGGCCCCGAGGTGCGGATCACGAGTGTCAATCGATCCGGCAATGCCATCAATGTCAATTATCTGACGGAGGCCAATACTAATCTGACCTATCAGTTGCAGCGAACGGCGGTGTACACCAACAACGCGGTATGGAGCAGTGTCGGTGGAATACAGCTCGGTACGGGAGGAATCTTAACAGGGACCGACCCCTTCGGAGCGACTAACGTACCTGCGCAGTTCTATCGTGTGCGCCAGACTCCGCTTTGCCCTTGATCTCGGCAGATACCGTGAAATGAAATAGCGCGGGATTGAGACGGCGCCAGAACGCGAGCGGCAGAGTCCGAATGCCTGCCTCGTTTGCGACCGGATAAGCAAGGCATTTGGCTGCGGTCGCTGTTCCCCGCCAGAAGATGCGGAGACGAGTTATCTGACGAACAAGGGTTTTTGTGATAGATTATGCTCGCGGTTCGCTTGTGACTGGAAAGCGCAGAATGGTCGCGGTTGCAGTCACAAGTCAGGCCATGCTTTCGGGATGAAGTAATCGGCATAAGTGGATTGTATGAGAAACTTACGGACGAAGTTGGTGACGGCCTGCGTTTGTCTGTGTGCTACAGTTCCCTATCTGGCCTACGCCGGGCCATCGACACAAGCCGGTCTTGGCTCGATCCCCTACAGCGGCATCTGGTCCAACGGCAGTACGGCCGGAAGCGGTTTTGGCGCCTGGCAACTGAGTCCGGGTACGAATGGGGGCAACGCGTTCTTTTACGTTCAAAGCTCGACTCAGAACAACAACGGCGGAGCAGCAGCAAACGGCGGGAACGACATCGACGCGAGCGGAGTCGCGTGGGGTATCACGGCGATGAATGGTGTGAATGCCCAGGCAACGCGTTCATTCCCCGGTGCGCTCAGCGCCGGCCAGACTTTCCAGATCGACATGGACAATGGGAACGTCAACTCTGGCGGTAGCGTTGGCTTTGCGCTGCAGAACGGCTCGGGACAAAGTGTCTGGGAATTTTACTTTAACGGTGGTGCGAGCACATACACAATTAACGCGTCGACTGTCAGCGGTCCATCTCTGCCGAGCGTCACCCACAACGGGATGCGACTGATATTTTCGCAACCTTCGACCAACACCTATTCCGTCTCGATCATTTCGTACACGGCCGGCGGTGCGGCGGGAGTAGGCACAACGAATACCTACACCGGCAATCTGCTGAGTCCCGGCGGTGGGCAATCGATTACCAGCGTGAGGCTTTTCAACTTCCAGGCCGGAACCGGCACCAACAACAACGCTTATTTCAATAACCTTGGCATCTCTGGCGGCGCCGCCAGCGATAGTGCCTCCAATACTGCGTACAATACGTCCGGTACCACATTCCGCGTCTGGGCGCCGAATGCGACCGCCGTTCATGTTGCGGGCTCCTGGAACGGTTTTTCCACGGTCACCACGCCGCTGTATTCTGAAGGGAATGGCAATTGGTCCGCCGATGTGACCGGGGCGATTGAAGGTATGCCATACCAGTACTATATCTCCAATTCCACAGTCGGGACGAATGTTTTCAAACAAGATCCGCGAAGTCGCCGGGTCCTCAATTCGGCTGGCCGAAGTTACATCTATAACACCACCAATTTCGATTGGGGAGGCGACAACTTTACGGCTCCCTCCTTGGGCAGCACGGTGATCTACGAGTTGAACATCGGGTCATTTTACGATCCGAATTCGCCAAGCCATGCCGGCACCTTTTACGATGCGACCAACCAACTTGCTTATCTGCAACAGCTTGGTGTCAACGCTGTGGAAGTTATGCCCATCAGTGAATTCCCCGGCGACTTCAGTTGGGGGTACAACCCCGCCGACATCTTTGCGGCGGAATCCGCGTACGGCGGTCCGGATGGCTTCAAGACCTTCGTGAAGATAGCCCATCAATACGGAATTGCTGTCATTCTGGACGTGGTCCACAACCACTACGGCGGGAACTGCGCGTGCAATGGGTACGGCGATTTGACTTCCAGCTTGTGGCAGTTTGACGGTTCATCCTCCGGTGGATACGGCGGGATTTATTTCTACCAAGACTCTTGTCGTGGTTTCGCGCAGACATGGGGACCGAGGCCTAACTTCGATACTCCACAAGTTTACCAATACATTGTAGACAACATCAGGATGTGGATGGACGAATGCCACGTCGATGGATTCCGTTGGGACTCAGTTGGCGAGATTGTCGGAGATTACCCCTGCAATGATTTCCTTGCTTCTGGGGCAACCCTTATTACAAATACCGCAGCCATTATCCACTCCGCTCCCGGGAACAAAATCAACATTGGGGAAGACCAGAACTACGTCTACGGCACCCAGCCTTTCGACGCGACGTGGAACAACAACGCGTTTCTCACTAACGTCCTCCCTCAATTGACGTCGGCAAACGACTCCACGCGTAGTATGAGCGCGATCAGCTACGCGGTCAATATGAACCACGATGGTGGTGGACTCGGGAATTGGGGAAGTGTTGTTTTTTTGGAGGACCACGATCAGTGTGGCGATGGGAATGGTTCCGGGGCCCAACGCCTACCGGTGCGGATCGACAACAACAATCCCACCAGCATCTATGCCCGGCGACGTTCCATGCTCGGCTCGGTCATCACCTTGAGCACGGCGGGGATCCCCATGCTCCTGCAAGGCGAGGAAATGTTGACCACGAATCAATTTGGCGCGGTCATCCCCATCGACTGGTCGTACACGAACACGTATAGTAGCATCGTTTCATTCTACACCGACATGATCCGGTTGCGCCGGAATCTCGACGGCCGTTCCTCGGGTCTGACAGGTGTGAACACGACCACCATTTGGTCCGACAGTGTCAACAAGATCATCGCCTATCGTCGTTATAGCACGGGCAGCGTGGGTGACGATGTGGTCGTTGTCTGCAACTTCGCCAATACGAACTGGCCCAGTTACAATATCAGCAATTTCCCGCATGATGGCACGTGGTACACACAACTCAACACCGACTGGAATAAGTACAGCTCTGACTACGGCAACTATGGCAGTGCCACTGTGAATGTGAGCGGTGGTGTCGGCACCATTTCCATCGCCCCTTACAGTGCCCTAATTCTTTCGCAGAACGTGCCGGGCGAACCGCCGACGCCGCAGAATCTCCAAGCCCTCACCGTTGGCACCAATCAGGTCACCATCGCTTGGGATACCGCGAGTGGGGCCACCGGCTATATCGTAAAGCGTGGAGGCAGCCAAATCGCCACCACTTCCACCAACGTGTTTACCGACAACGGATTGTCCGTGGGCGTCCAGTACTGCTACAGCGTGGCGGCAACCAATCTTGCAGGCGTCTCCGCGGACTCCGCCCAGGTTTGCGTTACGACATTGCCTGCCACCGGCGATACTGGCTTGCTGGCGAACTGGGCCTTCGACGAAGCCTCCGGCTCGATTGCCTATGATTCTTCTGGAAACAGCAACACCGGCGTCGTCTCCGGGTCCTCGTGGTCGTGGACCAGCGGGATGTTCGGATCGGCCATTCATTTTGGCGGTTATGATCAAGTCGCAGTTCCCAACTCCGCATCGCTCAACCCGGTCCAAGGAATCACGGTCTCCGCGTGGGTTAATGCCGATAACTGGTATAATTACCCACGGATTCTGGAGAAGGGTAGCTCGGACAATCAGTATGGATTATTCGTGAACCCGTCAGGCCAACTCGTGTTCCTCGTTAGCGGCGTCACTAACGGAACCGTGGTGGCCACTCCGCCCTCGGCCGGAGCCTGGCATCATATTGCCGGCACCTACGATGGATCGCTAATCAGCCTGTATATCGACGGGCAAGTTGCCGCGCAACAGGCCGCTAGTGGGCAAGTACCGGTTACCACCGACCCGTTGGCCGTCGGCTTCAGACCAGGAGCCAGTATATTCTATTACTTCCAAGGCACGATCGACGATGTGCGAATTTACGGCAGCGCATTATCAGGCAGTCAAATCGGACAGCAGTATCAAACTGACACGGTCGGCGACGGAATTGCCAACTGGTGGCGTCAAACATACTTTGGAAGTTCCTCCACAACAAACGCCTCTTCTTGTGCCATCTGCGACGCCGACGGCACCGGGCAGGATAATTATTTCAAATACGTTGCCGGCCTGAATCCCCTCGATCCCAATTCCGTGTTAGTCCTCCAAATCTCGCCGGTCGCGGGCCAACCTTCGCAGGTGTATTTGACCTTCAGTCCGGTTGCGGATGGCCGCACTTACACAGCGCAGTCAAGCGACGACCTAACCGGCGGCTCGTACAACGATCTTACCAACATTGGCGGGCCTCAGACCAATGGTAATCAGGTGACTATCACGGACCTCAGCGCAACTCAGTCCAACGAATTCTACCGGCTTCATATCTCGCTGCCCTAATCCCGTTGCGAATCTTGTCTGCCTTGGATAAAAACGAGCCGGCGACTTGTTTGTTGCTTGCTTTAGAGCCTTCGAAAATCGTTTTTGTGATCATCTATCTGCCGCCGGCTGTCACGGCTCCAATGGCCATAAACGAGAAGATCAGAACGTCCTGCAAAAGGTGGATGAACCAGGGCCAACCGACTCCTTTGGTCTCCACCATGCATTTGCCCAGATACCACCCCAAAAAGCCCGCCATGATTACCCCGACGATTCCATAGGGCACGCCGTAGTAATGCCCGATTCCAGAGAATACTGCCGTTAGCAATATGCTCTGCTGCTGCGTTACCGCGCCCTGTAACGGGGCGAGCAATGCGCCGCGAAAACTGACTTCCTCAAAGAACGCGTTCATGGCCGCAAGAAGCAGGACGACCGGCAAGTACGGCGACATCTTGATCACCGAAACCAATGACGGTCGTCCACCGATCACCAAGAACGCCAGCAATCCCAGACTAATGCACAACGAGCTGATGAGACCCACCTTTCGCCAACGCATCGTCTTATCAATCCCCAGCCAACGAACGGGCCCGACCGGAGCGTTCAGGTCGCCTTTCCTCAGAAAGAAATCCCGGGGTCGATAACGTGACAGAAGTAATCCGAGAATCATGAGTGCCGCTTCGGCTAGCCGTAGGATTTGACTGCCAAACATATGGCCGGCGAAACCGGACCCGAACCACTGTTGCCATTGCGACGAGCTTTCGAGCCGGCTGAACAGAAAATCAGCCACAAAGAGCAAGGCGATCATCAGACAGTAGCCGCGCAGAAGTCGGGCCGGGCGCCAGAAAAAGCCTGCGGTGGCCAGCCCACACAAGAGGATTAGTTTTGACGGAAATAGACACGCAGGAACACGGCCGGTAAATGTCTGCCACAGTATATCCGGCAATAAAGAAACCGAAAGCGTCACAAACCAACCCAATATCACGGCGGGTTTTGGCGGCAGCGAATCACGAGTTGCCAAGAGCGACGGACTCGTACGTGTAAGGACATCCCGCTGTGTGTTCACTCGAGGCTCAGCACTCTTTTCACAGACGGGGTGACCTAAACTTATGATAGCCAATCCGGTTGAACAAGTCGAAAGCGAAACCCGGCGATGGATTTGTGCGGTGCCAGCAACAAGCGCACGCCTCACGGAACCAATCGTACTCGGTAAAACGCCGGCGGGTTAGTGGCGGCGCCAAAATCCGTCTGGGTCACGGGAGTGCCAGCGCCGACAATGGGTGATCCCACGCTGAGCCAGGCAGCATTGGTCGCCAGCAATCTGCTGCTCTCAAGCTGATTGGTCTTGTCCGCCCGCGCTGTCCAAGTTACTGCGATATCATTTCCAGTGACGCTGATCTTGTCGATGCGAAAGACCGAATTCGGATCGTCCGGATCGGTGCCCGCAAGGCACTCCTGCCAATTGCTCATACCATCGCCATCCGCGTCGTCACCAGGCAACGATTTGTCGCCGGCTTGTCCGGTCGGGTGATCGAAATAAGCCCACATCCACCAGTCCGGGATACCGTCGCTGTCAGTATCAAGATCAGCAATCTTACGGACCTGGATGCCGGAAGCGGGCGCAAGACCGACGACCGGAGTAAACTCGATGTACAACTGTGAGTTTGTGACCGCGTTCGTAAGGATGAGCGACAGCGGCCTATCCATTCCGCCCGTCGCAGAGAACACATCCAGATTGGTGATCACCTGTTGACCTTGGATGAAAATGTTAAAAACGTTGCCGTTGGCGACATTGGTTCTCGTTTCGGATTCGAGGAGGGTCGTTTCGTAAAGACCTTCGGGGCAGTCGAAGATATAGGCGAAACTGTTCGTGGCTGTGCGGTCACGCTCGTACAGCAATTGGCCATCGACGCATGAGATGCCGTCGATCGTGTCTCCAACGAACCCGGGCGAGCCGCCGCTGAACCCGAACAAGCCCGGGCAGTAAGATTGGTCCTTCCCCCACACGGAAGTGTCGCAGTTGGTCACATCGGCAAAACTGCCTGCGCTGATGCGTTGCACGTAATCGCCAGGGACGTTGATGAATCGGACTGATCGGGTATCCGTCGGCGAAACGTTGCCGGCAAAATCGGTCGCGCGGGCGGAAATGATATGTGACCCGTTAAGGAAGTTCGCCGTGTTGAATGTCAGTCCCCAAGACGCCGTGCCGCTGGCAGCGATCCAGTTCCCACCGTCGACTTGGACTTCGACCCGGGCAACGAGAATGTCGTCGCTGGCGATGCCTGACACAGTTAGATTGCCCGCGATGGCTGACCCGCTCGATGGCGTGGCAATGGCAACTCCCGGAGGAGTGAAATCGGTGCCCGTCGTCGCTGCGGTGACGAAGTACGTCTCAAATGGCGCAAAGAAAGCGTTTGTGGAAACCGCTTCCATCGCGTTCGTGCCAACGTGCAGCACGTTCGTGGTGAGCACCGGCAACAACCCATTGGCCGTAAATGTCATTGTGTCGTGAAGTGCCGACCATGAAAACGTGCCCGTCGAGGCCGGCGTGAGCGAGAAGGCAGCCTGAACAGAGTTCGTATCCATCGGTTTGCTGAATTGCAAGACGATGGACGAGGCCGGTGAGACGTTGGTCGCGGCGTGCGCGGGGGATTGGCTGATGACGACTGGATCAAGCGGCTGCAGTAAGGATTGCGCAATGAACAGCTTCGCCGAGGTGCCGGGGATGGTGATGGGCGGCGTTTGGGGCCCGGCGATGACAGTGACAGTCTCATTGGTGTCGAGCAAATTCACCAAGACAGTGCCTTGGGGATAAGTCGTGGAGCGATTGGTGAGCGTCTGGGTGGAATTGGCCGTGTTGAGAACGACGAAAACTTCTTCGTTGCCGTTGGTACGCGAGTAGGCGAACAGGCCCGGACCGCTGGGATTGTTCCACAGATTTCTGTGCCCGCCCCGGCGCAGCGACGAATAGAGGCGACGGAAGTTGTTGAGCTTCGCAATGAGTTGAAACAGAGGCTGCGTTTCGTTGAAATTGTCACCGAGCGATGGCCCTTGTTCGAAACCGCCGGCAAACATGTCTTCGCGATTGGAATTGTTGGCGTCTTTCACCCCGTTAAAGGCCTGTTCCGTTCCGTAGTAAAGGCACGGGATGCCGCGCGCGGTGTAGAGAAAAGCAAGGGCGACGCCGAGCCGGTTGGTGTTGTTATTGGCATTGTCGGCACTGAGGAAACGCGATTGGTCGTGATTGTCGAGGAACGAAACCAATCGAAACCACGCATTAGAATCGTAATTGGCGCCAATCGCATTGTAATGGTCTTCGATTTGTTTGGTATTACCGCTGGCATTAGCGAAGACGGGATTGATGGTGAAATAGAGCGGGTAATCGAGCATCGAGTCATACTCAAAATTGCCTCCCGACTTGGTGCCGGTGTATGCCCCCACCCCACTGTCGGAACCGGTCAGCGTCTCGCCAAAAACGAAGAAGTTCGATTTGCCAATGCCCGCGGCGAATTGGTGAATCTGCGAGCACCAAAACTGCCAGAAATTGTTCTCGACGTGCTTGGTCGTGTCCACCCGAAAACCGTCGAAGTCTGCCGCGCCGATCCAGTACTCGTAAATATCCACCATGTTGGTGCGGACGTAGGTTAACTCGGTGCGGAGATCGTCGAGCCCACGGAGTTCGCCCAGTTCAACTTGCTGCTGCACGTTGAAATCCTGAATGAGTCCGTTGGTGTGGAATAGCGACGCGATCATTGGATTGGTACCGTTGGTGTCGAACGGCGGCGGATAGGTCTTGTTCGTCTTGAACCGCATATTGTAGCCGGCAGGCGGCGCCTTGAACGTCGTTAAATAGCCCGCGTCGGTGCTGTCAATAAGATCGCCGCCGTGGTTGCACACCATGTCGAGGATGACGTAGATGCCGCGGGCGTGGGCGGCGGTGATCATATTGGTCAGGTCCTCGAACGTGCCCCAATGAGGATCGATCGAATAGAAATCCCAGCCGGAATAGCCGTGGTACTGCGCAAAGGCGTTGTGTACGATCGGCGAAATCCAAATCGCATTGGCACCGAGAGCTTTGATGTAATCGAGCTTCCGCTCTATTCCCTTGAAATCCCCACCGTGAATTGCGCCGCCGCTGGCTGGATCGAATATGCCGTCTGGGTTGGCCATATTGTTGGATGGATCGTCGTCGTCGTACCGGTCAGTAACGATCTGATAGATGTTGAGGTCGCGCCAATCTGACGGTGACGGCGTGACGGTTGTCGGCGGAGACTTTACCGAAAACGAGAATGGATTGGCCTGTGCGATCGCTTCAATTTCCGTGTCGAACCGCTGCGCGTCATTGCCGTACACGAACGTCGTCAGGTGATCACTGAACGGAATCTTGAAATAATACTGCACAGTGTCACCGGCGCTGAACGTGTTGGCCGGAATCGTGACGGAGTAATACTTGTTGTTGGGATTACTCGTCCCGGTCTTGAGAAAAGCCATCGGCAGCGAGTTCCACGTCACGTCGGTTGACTTCCGATAAAAGAGTGTACTGCCTGTCTGCAACTGATTGCCCGGGTTGCCCGAGCCTTGGAACTGATTGCCCGTGTACAAGGTCACAGCATTGGCCGGCAGGATCGCGCCGTAGGGATCGCGCATCATCGAGCCGCCGAGGTCAGCCTGGAAATTGTTAGGAATGTGAAACGCGTTGCCCACGGTTGGCGTGAAGGAAGCGTTCGTTGTTAAGACAACCTTGTCCACGCGCATCCCGTCCTCGCGCATCCAGAGGTTGAAGGTGTGGATCCCGGCGGAGCCAACAGTGAAGGTGCCGGCGTTGCCAGTGCTGGTGCGATTCGTCCAGACCCAAGAATTGTTGGGAGTAAAAAACGAAATGTTCGTCGCTGTCACCACCCCATCGAGACCGGCGTGGACGGAAGCACCGTTGGCATCGGGTGAATTGCCGCGCACCCAAATGTACCGCTGACCGGTCGAGCCAAAGTCCACAGTGAACTGCAATTCAGGACTGGTTGTCGGAATGCTGCTGGTGATCATGGCGCCATCGTCGGGCAAGGCCTGCATATAGCCCGAACCGCCAAAGCCGGTGGCGTCATTGGTGAACGTCCACACGTGACTACTGCGCGCGATATTGTTGGAAAAATCCTCCGCCTCGAAAACGGCCACGCCACCGCTTTCGGCGAACGGTCCCGCAGCCATTGCGCTCGCGGAAAGCACAGTGGTCAGGCAAAATGCGCTCAGCGCGCGATTCATGGAACCAGGCGAACGCGATAAAAAGCCGGCGGATTAGTAGCGGCACCAGAATCGACTTGCGTTGTTGGACTGCCGGAACCAATTGTCAACGAGCCAACAGCGTTCCACGTCGCGCCCGTGTCGAGCGAACTGCTGCGCTCGAGTTGATCAGTCCGGTTCACGCTCGTCGGCCACGTGATCGCCAAATCGTTGCCGACGGCATGGATATCGGTAATGCGGAAGGCGGAACTCGGATCAGTCGGATCGGTACCCGCAAGGAATTCCGCCAGATTGCTCATGCCGTCGCCATCGGCATCCTGATTGGCCATCGAATTGTCGCCGGCTTGGCCGGTCGGGTGATTGAAGTACGCCAGCATCCACCAGTCGGGAATCCCATCGCTATCGCTGTCAAGATCGGCAATTTTGCGGATTTGGATACCGGAGGCCCGCGCGTTGTCAACGATTGGCAAGAAATCAATTTCGAGTTGGGCGTCAGCAACTGCATTTGTGAATACGCGAGTGACGGGGATATTTCGGCCGCCCGCGGTAGCGAAGATATCGAAGTTGGTCAACACCTGCTGGCTTTCGATGAAGACGTTGAATACGCGCTGGTTGGTGCCGCTCCAGTAGGTTTCCGCTTCCAGCAACGTGGTTTCATACACGCCGGAGGGACAATCGAATAGATAGCTAAAACCGCCGGAGGCTGTGCTGTAGCGCTCCCACCAATATAGCCGCCAAGCGTTGGAGCATACACCAGAAATGGCGTGATTCACGAATCCGGTGGCGCTGCTGCCCGAATAACCGAATGAGCCGAGCGTGTAAGCCTGATCCTTGATCCACACCGTCGAATCGCAATTGGTAGCGTTGACGGGGTCGCCCGCGCTGATGCGCGCCAGATAACTGCCGGGAACGTTGAAGACCCGGACGGAGATGGAATCAATGCTGGAGATGTTGCTGGAGGAGTCTGTCGCCCGCGCCGAGATAGTGTGGGTGCCGTTCAACATGTTCTGCGTGTTGAGCGAATACGACCAATTCGTCGTGCCCGAAACCGTGGTCCAAGTGCCGCCGTCGATACTGATCTCCACTTTGGAAACAGCCACGTTATCCGAGGCCGTGCCTGTGACGAGCACTGTACCGGTGATAGTCGAACCATCTGTCGGCGCATCGAGAGTGACCATCGGAGGGGTCAGGTCGGCGATGATGTTCGTCGAAGTGACGAAGTACGTGTCAAACGGCGCATACAGTGTGTTTCGGCTTACCGAGTCCGTTGCGTTGGTAGTAATGTGAATCTGGTTGGTTGTGAAGGAAGACCATGCAGAGCTTGGTGTGAAAGTCATCGTGTCGTGCAATGCAGACCAACTAAAGGTGCCCGATTTCGCCGGGGTAATGGAAAAAGCGGACTGGACGGAGTCGGTGTCCATCGGGCTGCTGAATTTCAAGACGATCGAGGCGGAAGTCGAAACGTTGTTGGTCGCATGCGACGGGCTTTGGCTGACGATAACCGGATCGAGCGGCTGCATCAGTGATTGGGCAATGAAGATCTTTGCAGAGGTGCTCGGCACGGAAATCGCCGGAATGTTGGGAGTGGAATTGACGGTGACCGTTTCGTTGGTGTTCAGCAGGTTCACGAGGACGGTACCCATCGGATAGGTGGTCGCAAGCGCGGGCGCGGTCTGTGTTGAGCTGGCCGTGTTGAATACTACGAAGACTTCCTCGTTGCTGAATACACGTGAGTAAGCAAATAGCCCCGGACCGCTGGAGTTGCTGTAGAGATTGTTCTGAATGCCGCGGCATAAGGCAGGATACAGGCGGCGGAAGTTATTGAGCTTGGCGACCAATTGAAAAAGCGGATGCGTCTCGTTGAAATTGTCGCCGACAGATGGACCGCTGCTGGGCCACTGTCCTGCAAACATGTCTTCGCGGTTGTTGGGATCACTCCCGCCGTCGAAGGCCTGTTCCGTGCCGTAGTAGAGACATGGAACACCGCGGGAGCTGTAAAGAAACGTCAGCGCCACCGCGAGTCGGTTTGTGTTGTCGTTGGCATTACCCGAACTCAGAAAGCGCGGGTTATCGTGGTTGTCGAGAAATGTCACGAGCCGGTACCACGCATTGGAATCGTAATTCCCAGCAATGTTGTTGTAATGGGTGATAAGCTGTTGGGTGTTACCCGAAGCCGTGGCAAAGACGGAGTTGACTGTGAAATAAAGCGGGTAATCGAGCACGGAATCGAGCTCGAAACTTCCGCCGTTCTTGGTGCCTGTATAAGAGCCAACTTTCGACTCGGATCCGTCGTACACTTCACCGAACATAAAGAAGTTGGACTTGCCGATGGAAGACGCGAACTGGTGCAGTTGCGGACACCAATAATCCCAAAAGCCGTGATCGACGTGCTTGACGGTGTCGATGCGAAAGCCGTCGAAGTCGCCGAGACCAACCCAATTCGTATAGATGTTCATCAAATTCGTACGAACGTAGGTGGTCTCGGTTGCCAAATCGTCCAAGCCCGACAGCTCCCCAAGTACCTGTTCAGGATCAACGTAATCCTGGATGCAGCCATTCGTGTGGAAAATTGTCGATAACAGCGGCGGGTTGGCGTTGGTCGGATTGAATGGGAACGCATGCTGGTTGGCGCTACTGTAATAGGACATCTGGTATCCCGCTGGTGGCGCCAAATAATTGCAATAGCCGGAGTCCGTACTATGAATCAAATCGCCGGTGTGGTTACAAACGATATCCAGGCAGACCTCGATTCCGCGAGCGTGGGCCGCCGCGACCATGTTGGAGAGATCCGCCATTGTACCCAGGTGTGGCGCCAGCTTGTAAAAGTCCTGAGCCCCGTAACCGTGGTAGGCAGAGTTCCCCCCTACGTTGTACGGAATCGGAGTGATCCAAATGGCAGTGGCACCAAGTGCTTTGATGTAATCGAGTTTCTGCTGGATACCTTTTAGATCGCCTCCATGAACCCCCGTGCTACTGGTAGGTGCATAAGGTGAGTTATGACCACTTTCAGCATTGTTATTGGATGGGTCTCCATCGTTGAAGCGGTCAGTGAAGATAAAATAGATGTTCTCGTCGCGCCAATCTTGGGGTGAAGGGAAATAAGCGGCTTTCGCCCACGCTGCTGCAAAAAAAGTGAGTGAAAACAACGTAATTCCCAAAAATTGAGAACCGCTAAATCTCCATGACCTATTGGGATAGAGATTGTTACGAAACCGTCGTGAGTTCAATTTCATCTAGCGACCCGTTAAAACCTTAGAATGTCGAAACGCTATACTCATCGGCCATCAAAAACAAGCATAATGGGCTGTAAAAAGGTCACAGAAGTGCCACAATTGTATTGACTTATCGAAGCGTTTTACTGTATTAAAAACAACCTAGGGTTGCAGTTTACGCGTGTTAGCCAACACAGACGGCTTAGACGAGGGAGATTTTTTATGCGAGCCAGAATTCGTGCTCTTTTTGTAGCCGCGCTATTTGTCATTGCATCTACACAAATCACACTCGCCGCGGAATCGCTCTGGACGAATACCTTGGGTGGCACGTTCAACTGGAACAGTTCCGTCAATTGGAGCAGTTTTCCACCTGGAGCTGCGGATGACGTGCGGATTACCAATAACCTTGTCTCGGCGCAACTCATCACGAATATGGGTGGGTCAAGCACCATCGGAGCGACGAACACGATCAACTACTTGGCCATCTCGAACGGATTGGGCAACGCATCGGTAACGGTCGTGCAAGCTCCGGGCGTTTTCTGGCGATCAAACTTCGGCTTGCAACTCGGGAAGAATGCTTCGTTGATTCTCACCACGAACGCCATCATTGGACAGGACAATAACCTCACTTTCAACCTTCGCGCGGGTGGACAAGCCGGTACGCTGATTTTGTCCAATGCCTCACCGGGCTCTGGTTTCAGCACGTTCCTGATTGACGGAGCGGGCGCCACCACCAATGGAATCGTCAATGCGGGCACGATTCAGTTCAAACCGAACAATGGCCAACTGGTGTCGATGAATTATGGCCAGGCACTGGCATTCACCAACGATACGCTCGGGACGATTGTGATGAACGGTTCGGGCACTGGTGCTTTCGTCGGCAATTTTGGCAATCAGAACCGGGCGCTGGTCAACAACGGCTCGATTTTCGTGAATGCGGGCACCCTCCGTATCGATTCGCGCGATGCCTTCAGCCGGGGCGGCTTTCAAAACAGCTCGACCGGTTTTATCCAAGTTGACACTAATGGCGTTTTGGAGCTGCGCCGTTCGGCAAATGCCTGGACCTCCGGTCCGGCGCCCACCAATTTCGGCACCATTTTCATGAACGGCGGGACAGCGTTGACCTTTGATACGGACGGTCTAGGTAGCACCAACACATCACGCATTGTCGTGAATGGCAGCAGTGGTTACATTCGGGGCAATGGCCTGATGAATCTTACCATGCGGAATCTGGGCACGATCGAAGCCCGGGATGGCACACTCTCTTTCGTTTCGGGTACGGGCAACAACGGCACATGGGTATCCACGAATTACGGCGGCAATGCCAGTGTATTGAATTTCACCACTGGCAACTTTGATCTCGGCGGGGGCACCCTGCTCAACAGCAATGGGACGATTCGTGTCATTGACGGCGCGAACATGACACTCTCCACCAGTTACCGGGAGAATTCGGGCACGATCGATTTTGCGGGCGCAGCCAATGTTTTCATTGCCAATTCGGCGTCAGCAGGGTCATTGACCAATGAATGGGTGATCAAGAAATCTGGAGGCGGCAACGCGACAATCACTACCGGTTTTGGCTCGGGCGGAAACAACTTTGGCCTGTTTAACAACGGCATCATGGACGTCAGCGGAGGTGGTCGCTTAACCATCAACACATCGAACTCGTTTTCCAACCCATTCAACAATGAAGCCAACGGTTCGGTCTTTATCAGCGGCAGCAGCACAGTCCGGCTCAGCCGTACGTCGGCGGCATGGAATGCTGGAAACCTGCCCATCAATTCGGGGCTTGTCAGCCTGAACAACGGAGTGCTAGAAACCGCGGATGACGGAGGACTGAACAACGCCCGCGCGTTGCTCAACGCGGGCATAATCGACGGCAATGGCGTCATCAATGCCTCGGTCACAAACGTGAGCGGTGGTGTAATATCGCCCGGCTTGAGCCTGGGAACACTCAACGTTGGTGGAGACGTTGCGTTTGGCAGCAATAGTACCTTCGAGGTTGAATTGGGATTGTTGGCAGGTCAGCAAGATCTGCTGGCAATAACTGGAGGCCTCACGTTGGATTCCAACAGCGCGCTCGACATCTCAGGCGGCGCAATCGGGAACGTTTACACGGTTGCGACCTTCAGTGCCGTGTCTGGCGTCTTCGGTTCGGTAACGCCAAACTACAATGTCGTTTACAATTCCAACGACATCACGATTGAGCTTATTCCAGAACCGTCAACATTGTTGCTGGTTGTAGCAGGCTTGGCGGGAGTAGGTGTCCTGCGGCGGCGACGGCATTCTTAACGCGGCCGTTTTGCGCTACGGCAACAGTCTGATTCGATAAAACCTCTGCGTCAGGCCTGTACCGTTCGGGTCGATAATTGGGAGCGATCCGCCCGTGCCGACGACGCCGTTGGTCAACACCGGCCACGTTCCACTCGAAAGATCGGCACTATATTCGACTTGATACTTCATCCCGAGAACGCTTCCAAAATTAATGACGACATTACTGCCGCTCGTGGTGGCTGAATCTATCTTCAGCAGGTTTGAGGAATCGAGGGGAATGGTTCCCGCAAGATACTCCTGCAGGTTGTTCAGTCCATCTCCGTCGGGATCACAGGTGGCACAGGAGTTGGCGTTTGTCGTGGTGGGCGCGCCAAACTGCGAAGCACGCCATGAATCGGAAATGCCGTCGCCAACTGAATCCGGGCCGAACGCGATTTGCGTAACGCCACCCATATGATTGAATTTGACGTTCACAAACCCATCGCTGTCAGAGAACCATCCGCGATCATTGGCGTCAAACTCTGTGGAATCGCTGCGTTGCGGGAGCCGAACTCCGTCGCGTTCCACGCCGAACGGTTGCGCGGCAAAGAATCGCAGCAAAATCGGGCGCGGATTGGAGTTTAGCGTCGCAGTGATAACTGTGCCATTCGATTGGCACGACAGGGTAGTACCGTCATAAACCGTAAAGCTCGAATTGGTTGTAGGATAGACAAGGAATTGAAGAGAGTCGTCCATTGTCATGATGGCGGGATTACTGACATAGGAGGCGTCGCACAACGTCTGCACATTCGTCGAAATCATCGGGATGATGCCGCCCTCGCACACGAACAGCGGCATCTGGGATTGATTTGTGTTCGTCCAAATGACGGTCTGTCCTCCATGGTATCGAAGATTGGTAAAGAAATCGTACCAATTACCTTCCGGTAGATAGACCGAGCGAATGGAAACCGTGTTAGTGATGGCGGGAGCGACAAGCAATTCATTACCGAACAAGTACGAGTGACTGGCGTTGTAATCGCCGCCATATGTATTGGGATCCGTCTGAAACATCAGGACGAGCGGGCGCATGATCGGTAAGCCATTGGTGCTGCTTTCCACGGCGTACGAATAAATGTATGGGAACAACGCCGTGTGCAATCTGGCGTAGAAAAGATAATTCGTCAACGCGTCGGCACTATAACCCCAGGGAAACTGCTGCAGATTGCTGGTATCAACCTGACGATGCATTTGCATCAGCGGCGAGAATGCGCCGAATTGCGTCCAACGCATGAACAGATTGTCGGGCGTAGAACTGAAACTGGAATTCTGATAGCCGCCGACATCAGATGCCCAGATGGAGAAGCCGCTCATGGCGGATGACAGACCGGCAACCACCACACTGGGCAGGCCGTTGGAGTCCCCAAAGTTCGGCTGATTATCGCCCGCCCAGTGCCCAGAATATGCCTGAGAACCGGAGAAGCCGCTCCGCGCAAGCAACAGACCGTTCGTACCGAGCACATTCCAGATCATCTTGTGATACTCGACGCAGAAACCGTTGCGCATCTCGATTCCCGTGCGACCGTCGGAATACACAGCAGTAGTTGGGATGTACGTATCCGACCCGTTGTCAGTTTCGCCGTCGTCCGTTTTGAATCCACCGATGACGTTGAACCCGCCGCTCAGGCTTTGGGCGACAAGATTGCTGAGTTGACGCTGTGCCCAACGCGCGGCATTGGGATTGGTGAAATCAATGGGGCTGCCGCTCCCTTTCCACCACGGCACCACAAGGGGTGGTCCACCGCTGGAAGCGAGGACGAAGTAATTGCTGGCTGCACCTTCGGCATAGTTGGCAGATTGATTTGTATTTAGACCAGCCACGCCTTCGGGATTGAGCGAACTGGTGTCGACGAACGGTGTCATCCAACAGATCGCATAAAAGCCGTTCGTACGAAGAAAGGTCATCATGTCGGTGACGCTGGCGAACCCCAAATAATTACTAGCCCCGCCGCCATTAATATTCGAGCAGATGCCGCTGCTCCCCCACTGCGCCGTATTCCACGTGAAATCGTTATAGCCGACTTCCCACGGCGAATCGAAGACGAACGCTGAGCCTGGAATTCCGAGCGCACGGTACTTCGAAATCGCATAGCGCACCTCGCCGCCAGTATGCCAGACATCACTCGACATCCAGGGTGCGAACGCCCACTTTGGCGGCAATGCCGGTCGGCCCGAATAGCCAGTGTAGCGAGTTAACACGTCCGTTAGTCTCGGTCCACAGATCACGTTAAACTTCAGAGTGCCGAACAAATTATTGATTACATACCGATCAGAGAATTCATTACGCATGTCGAAATAGCTCTCGGCGCTCGAATCGAGATGAAAACCGTAACCGCGCGTGCTGATGAACCACGGCACAACCTTGTAGGAATTGTCGCCTTTGTCGCCAGCGATATCGCGTGTCAGGATGTGGACCTTGTTGCCGGACTGATCGAGAGCGTTGAATTTTTCGCCGAAACCATAGAAGTGTTCACTGGGATCAGACGGCGCCGTGATGGCCGTAGCCGCTACCACCTGCGCGCCCCAATCGGCCACTTCGTAATGCATCACGCCGTCATTCGGGAAGGTGATTTGGACGACCACACTGGTTGAACCGAAAGCCTCGACCACTTGAAGACCATTGCTGAGCGGAGCTGAGGAAAACACTGGACCTGGTGAAATGTTGTTACCGTTCACGGTGGCGGACGGCGGCTCGATAGTGATGGTATTAGCCAAAGGATTACCTGCGAGATCCGGGCCGCTCAGCGTGATTTGGCCGGAGTTTTGGAAGATACGAACCTCGTAGATGGTCGATCCCACCACATTCGAGTACGCGATGTAGCAACCCGAAGGCGCAATGAGAGGCCCTTGAACGGTGTAAGAGAACGGATTGGCTTGAGCATCAGCTTCGATCTCATATTTGATATTGTTGCCACCAACGAAAGTCGGAAGATGATCGCTGTACGCAATCTTGAAATAATACTGCACGGTGTCGCCTGCACTGAAGAGGTTGGCGGGAATTGAATTCGAGTAATACTTGTTATTTCCGCTCGCTCCGCCCGTGTACCAGAACGCCATCGGGAGTGATGACCATGTCGTATTCGTCGCGTTACGATAGAGAATTGTGCTGCCGGTTTGTAGTTGATTCCCTGGATTGCCGCCTGAACCTTGAAATTGGTTGCCCGTGTAAAGGAACACCGCGGTATTGGAGAAAATCGCCTCCACTGGACTGCGCATGGTTGTATTCCCCGAGCCGGCTTCGATTCCATTGGGAATGTGAAATGCGTTTCCAAGACTCGCTTGGAAATTGATGTTTGTCGTTAGAATGATTTTGTCCACGCGCATGCCGTCTTCGCGCATCCAAAGGCTGAACGTGTATGTACCAGTGGAGGCACTGATGGTGGCGCGGTTGCTGACACCGGTGACACGATTGGTGGTCCAAGCCCAGAAATTCGTCTGCGCATCCCCCAACGAAATGCCGAACGCCGTGTTCGTTATACCGTTTAAGCCGGCGTGGACAGAGTCGTCGGTGTTCGTGAAAGCGAACGCCCGCACCCAGACGTAGTGCGTACCGCTCTGGCTAAAGTTGACCGAGTAATCCAGCTCCGGACTCGTATCGCGCCACGTGACGCTCTGATTTGCACCGACGTTGGGTGTCGCCTCCATGTAGCCATTACCGCTAAAGCCAGAAATGGCGTTGGTGGCGATCCACTGGAAATTCGTACCGTCGATACTATGTGGCGTGTTGTTGGAAAAGTCCTCCGCCTCGATGACGACCACACCGCCCGCCTCGGTAAACACAGTTTGCGCGAGTGCGTCGGTGCCCAACACGCATAGCACCGCGACCAAACCCGTACTGAACCGCATGTAGATTTTCTCCCTTCGGCCCGCCTCTTTGGAGGCTTTTGCCCGGGCACTGCCCTGCGACCGAGTGCCACGCGTTCCGAACAGGGCTGAATAGTAGCAATTGTTCGCATCAAGGCAAGCCTGCTGTGGACCGTTTTACCCGCCAAAAGAGTTTGAACACGGGCGGGGTTTGACGCAACAAAGCGCGGTCAACGCATGGGGCACATCGGCTTAGAGGAGCTTCGTTTCTTCCGCGGGTTATTCGCGAAGCAACGGCGCTCTCGGCGGCCAAAGCATCGCGACCTACACGAATGGGATTGCTCCGGGCCAACAACTGCAACTGTCCTGGTTTCCATCCCTGACTCTGGCTGCGGGCACGCTGAATTTAGGGAGCGGCAGCCGTGGTTATCGGCCGGGGATTCTTGCCAGATAAGAGGCCGTTCCCAAGGGCGCCAATTTGCAGTATTGCATTCGTTGTTAGGATTCTGTAGTTCTGAGTCTTAGCTTTGATGCCCGAGAGGCTAAAAGTGTAAACGACGGAGGTATGGCTAGATGAAAGCATTTTCTCTTAGTAGCTTGCGGGTACGACTCGTTCTTCTGGTCCTATTGGCAGTGATCCCTGCCCTAGGACTGATCCTGTACACAGCACGCGTGCAGCGCCTGGTGGCAACCGAAGCCGCCTATGAAAATCTATCTCGGACCGCAAACCTGACGGCCACCGATGTCTCGGGAGTGATGGATGGGGCACAGCAATTATTGGGTGGTCTCGCACAATTTCGTGAGATTCGGAGCGACAATCCTGAATCTTGCAGCACGGTAATGACGAAACTGCTCGCGATGTATTCATTCTATTCCACATTGGGCGTCGCATCACCGGATGGCACTGTGGTTTGCAGCGCGGTGCCTTTGACTAATTCCGTCACCGTCGCGGATCAGAGCTGGTTTCACAATGCGGTTAAATCGCGCGAGTTCGCCATTGGAGAATGGCAAACTGACCGTCTCACTGGCAAACCATGTGTCGATTTCGCGTCTCCCATCTCGGATGGCAACGGGCCTGTGCAATCCGTGGTTTTCGCAGCGTTAGATTTGAGGTATTTGAACCGCCGTATCAGTCGAATCAGACTTCCGGAGGGTGCGACCTCAGTGGTTTTTGATCGGCAAGGAGCCATCCTCGCTCGTTCTCCGGAAACGAATTGGCATATACAGTCAACGCCCGAACTCTTTCCGTTCCGGGCAATGGCCGGCTCGCGCGGACAGGGCACAATGCAGATTGCCGACACCAATGGCGTCCAACAGATTTATGCCTTCTCTCCGATCAACGGGAAGCGCGGGGCCGCAGATGCGTACGTGAGCGTAAGCATTCCCACCGAAATCGCTCTGGTCGACGCCAACAAACAACTCGCACATAATCTGCTAGGCCTAACCGTGGTTTCGCTGCTGGCGCTGGCCGCTGCTTGGTTTGGCGGGCATACCATCGTCCTGGGCAAGGCCAACGACGAACTCGAACGGCGCGTCCGGGAGCGCACCAAAGAACTGGCGCACGAGCAATTGCTACTGCGGATGCTCATGGACAACATTCCTGATACAATTTATTTCAAAGACACACAGTCTCGGTTTACCCGCGTCAACCGAGCTCAAGCTGAGGTGCTCGGTTTGAAATCTGCTGATCAGGCCGTCGGCAAAACAGATTTCGACTTTTTCACAGCCGAGCACGCCAAAGCTGCACTTGCAGACGAACAGCGGATCCTGGAATCTGGCGAGCGTTTGATCAGCAAGACGGAACGCATTCGTCGCGCCGACGGTCAGTTTCGCTGGGTCACGGCGACCAAGGTGCCGTTGCGCGATACGGAGGGCATATCCGTTGGACTGGTCGGCATCAGCCGCGATGTTACCGAACATGAGATGACCGAGCACCTGCTTCACAACTTGCTGGATAGTTTGCCGGACCTCGTTTATGTGAAGGATACCCAAGGGCGCTATCTGATGGATAATCCATCGCACCGTGCATTTCTTGGACTGCGAACCGTCGAAGATATCGCCGGCAAGACCGACTTTGATTTGTATCCGCAGGAAGTGGCGGAGCGGATTCGCGCGGATGACCAGGCGGTTTTGGATGCCAAGATTCCTCGGTTAAACCGGGAAGAGCAACTGGCGGATCAGCGCGGTGAAAAAGTCGTGGTTTACGCCAGCAAGGTTCCTTATCGTGACGAGGAAGGCAAAATCGCCGGTTTGGTCTGCGTTAGCCGGATCATCGACAAGAAATAGACATTCCGCGCCCGCAGGATCCCGATCTAAACCGTTTGGCTGTTCTCGTCCCCGGGTACCAGGGTTTGACGCGCCGGCACTACGTCTCGTCACCAAAAGACAGCAATTGACGTGTGCGCGTCTACCAATCATTCTGCAGATGACATGAGGAAGTTAATTCTGCTGCTGGCTTTGCTGGTCCCGCTCGGTTTGTTCGCCCAGACGAAGTCGCAGCCGCAATTCGCGACGCCGGACTGGGCGAAGAACGTTGTGTGGTATCAGATTTTTCCCGAGCGTTTCCGCAACGGTACGCCCCTGAACGATCCGCCTCGTACGTTGCGGTGGCGTTGGGACTGGTACAAGTTCGCGCCATGGGAAACACCGAACGATGCGAAGAGTTTCTCGCGTGACTGGGGTTCACGCCGGTTCGGGGGCGATTTGCAGGGGATCACCGCGGAGTTGCCGTATTTCCACCAACTCGGCGTGACGGCGTTGTATTTCAATCCGCTGTTCGAGTCGGGTTCAAATCACGGCTATGACACGATCGACTACCGGCACATCTCGGAGTTCTTCGGCGTCAAGGGTGACTATTCAGAGCTGGCGGGGAAAGAGACCCTCGATCCCAAGACGTGGCAGTGGACACCTTCAGACAAACTGTTTCTCGAGTTTGTCAAGAGAGCCCACGCCCAGGGGGTCAAGGTAATCATTGACGGCGTCTTCAATCACATGGGACGGAACTCGTTCGCCTTGCAGGACGTCCTTACGAACGGCGTGAAATCCGTGTACGCCGATTGGTTTGAGGTAACCGATTGGGGTCCACCCGTGAAATATAAATCATGGGATGGCGGTGGTGCGATGCCCATTTTCCGAAAAGATCCGGTCAAAGGCTATGCCTCTTCCACCGCGAAGAAATACATTTTCGACGTCACCCGCCGTTGGATGGATCCCGACGGAGATGGTGATCCATCGGATGGCGTGGACGGTTGGCGGCTCGATGTGGCGCAGGATGTGCCGAAACCGTTCTGGGTGGCTTGGCGCAAACTCGTGAAGAAGATCAATCCCAACGCGTACATTACCGGCGAAATCTGGGACATGGCGACGCAATATCTGCGAGGCGATGAGTGGGACGCGGTGATGAATTATCCGTTCGTCTTTCGCGCCACGCATTTCTTTATCGACCAAAAACGCAAAATCACCGCCACCGAATTCGATCGCCAGTTACGCGAGCTCCTCGCAAGCTATCCGCTGCAGGTGGATGAGGTCATGCAGAATCTTTATGACTCGCACGACACGGACCGCTTGGTAAGCATGATTGCCAACCCCGACCGTGGTTACGATCACTCTAATCGCCCGGACCGAGATTGCCCGTACGACGGCCACAAGCCCGGTCCCGAGGCATACCGGGTGATGAAATTAATGGCCACATTCCAGATGACTTTCGTCGGCGCGCCAATGATATACTATGGGGATGAGGCCGGCATGTTTGGCGCCGACGATCCGATCGACCGCAAACCGATGCTCTGGAGCGATCTGCAGCCGTACGACAATCCGCAAGATGCAGTCATGAATGCTGTCTGGTCCCACTATGCCCGGGTGATAGCGATCCGCAACACGTACCCAGCGCTGCGCACCGGCTTGTATCAGACCTTGCTCACCGATGATGCGAACGACGTTTTTGCGTTCACGCGAACGCTCGGAAAGGACATCGTCGCTGTTGTCATCAACGACAGCGTGAAAGATCAGACCGTAGAGGTCCCTTCCCCGTTCCCGAACGACGCGCGGGTGTCCGATTTGGAGAGCGCGCCCGCCGAATTCTACGATGCTCCGATGACGAGCATTGGCTTCCCACAGTTCAGTAAGAATGCAATGGTCCTCGCCATCCGAGTGAAGCCCGATGTGCCCGTCCTGATCGTCCGCAGCGGCAAACTTCGCTTAAATCTCGCTCACAAATCGGCGGCGATTCTCGTGAGGCCGTAGGATTTGTCATGGGTTTTTGGCGCGGCACTTTTCAGGCTCTCGCGCTCCACAATTCCCAGAAGCGACTCGGACCGGAATCGGTTTCGATCCCGTCGGCCAAATGAAACGCAAAAGCGTTCCGGTCCGAATTCAGCAATTATGGAACGACATGAATGTTGTAGTACTTGTGCTCACCGCCCGCTGAGGTGTCGGTGTAGCTCGTCGTGGCGCCGGCCGACGGAATTGTCCCACTGAGTTGGCTAAAGGGAGTGGACAAATCTGAGGCCGTCCAGACCTGGTAATTGATGCCCGGTGCGCTGTTCCACAGAATCTGGCAACTGCCGTCGGGCTGTAGTTCGACACTGATGATGCGCAACGCGGAGGTCGAATTCGTTGGCGTCGTCCCCGAGAGATACTCGGCCAAATTGTTCATTCCATCGCCATCGGGATCGCAAGTAGCGCACGATCCGGGGATGTTGGTGGTCGTTCCATCGCCACCGAAGTACTGGGCTCGCCACCAATCAGGGATTCCATCGCCTATGCTGTCGGTGTTTTGACCGGTGATGACCGTGCGCGTCAGTGTCGTAAAATGGCCAGTCACATCATCAAGACCCATGTCGGTTGAGGAAGTTAGTTCGCGCAGCCGCACCTCGATCGTCGCCGTGCCGTTCGTGGGAATATTGGTGTAATTGAATCGCCATTCAGTTGGATAGATGGTGTTGAGTCCCGACGTCGGCGGTAGAATTTGAGTGGCCTGGGTCCAAATCCCCGTGCCGTTGCTGTCAGTAATCCGATACCAGGCCTCGGTGACGGTGCGGTCGGCCCGGACGACGACCCCATAACTCGAACCGGTGATCGTCTCGTTGCTGCCCGGGAACAGAATTTCGCCTTCGGGGGTCCTTGTGTCGTAGTAAAACGTCTGGACGTTGAGATTGTAGATCGAAGCGCGACCGTCCCGCTGCAGGAATGCCTTCGACCGCAAAACGTGAAATCCTTCATCCAAGCCGGTCTGCGTCACGCCGTAATCGTCGTGAGGATAGAAGAAGACCGTCTGCGCATTGAAGTCGGTAATCTGATAAATCGTTTCCATCCGCTTCTTCATCGTGATGTCGGAGGCGCTGAATGGGAACCAAGAGGCAGCGTCCGTGCGGTACACCCCGATCTTGTAACGCAGCACCGTGCCGGAGGGCATCGCCGGCACTGTGGTTTTCCACCAAACCGGCGTGCCTGTGCCGTCGGCAACTCCGTTGCTGTCAAATGTCAACTGAGCGACCTGGGTTGTCCCTTTGCCGAGGCCCGCGCTGCCTTCAGGATACGCCACGCCATTGGTGGTGTAATATAGGAATGCGTACTGCGCCTGGTTCGTATAGCCGATTTTCACCCAGACCGTGATAGGTTGGCCGGCAGCATTTTCTGGGGCGGGGAAAAACTGCAACGTTGGCGAGGGCAGTTGATTGTTGGCGGCTGGATCATGGTAGACCCACGTAACCGTTCCGTTGGCGGTATTCGGTCCGCTGCCATTGTTCACGGTGAATCCGGCAGTGCCGATGGTGGCTTGATAAGTCTCGCAGCCGGGGGAACCGATGACGTTGCGCGACACGTCTCGCGCGGCAAATTTCTCGGCGACGCGCTGAACGAATTGCGGTTGCTCGTAGCCCAGAAATACATCTGTTGCGACGCCCGGCGCTTGGTCGCGTTTGCCGCCAGTCTGCGGACCGATGCCCATCTGCGAATTGATATCGATGCCGCCGTCAAGTTTCATCAGAATGTTGGCGGCCGAACCGTCGGCGCGAGCGATAAACGTCAGGTTCGATGGACTGGTGACGAGCGGCACGGTCATGGGATACTCGTAAGAACCCGGGATCGCGTTCGACACTCCGTACGGGTTGAAATTCGGGTCCCCATTGCGGCCATCCTTCCGATAATAGGTCATGGTCCCAACCTGTTGGCCGTTTTGTAGGATCGTAATCGGTTGCACCTGTCCCCACATTCCGTCGTCCCAAACGAGGGGCATCTCCGGGGTTCGCCATGAAAAAGCGAAGTAGCCACCCGCTGGCGCGACGATCAGACCATTGTCATTGGTCAATCGACCGTTGGCGGCGACCGTGGCTTGGAACGGGCCGCCAAAGATGGAGTAGTTCACCAGCCGGGCGCCGACCGGGAATGTAGTCGCGTAATCCCGAGAGGCGCCACCTGAGCCGTTGCGCGCCATCATGAACAGGAGCACCGTGCCGTCGGCGTCTGTCATGCTCGGGTTTTCGCGTTTGTCGCGGCGTTCGTAGGCGCAGTAGTCCATGTCACTCCATTTCGGAATCTGATCGCCACGCGCAAACAACTGATTAATGTAGAGCAGGTTTGGCAAATGGTAGTCGCTGAACTGTCCGAGGAAAGCGTTGTCACCGTGCGCCGGGAAGTACTTCCCATTGGACTGTGTCTGCTCCATATTGTAGCCGTCAGTGTACACAGATGGCAGACCGGCGCGCGTGAGCAGCAACGCGTGCGCAGGAGTGCGGTCGGCGAAGGGAATATCGTTATAGTCATGGCTTCCGACATGAATGAAGCTGGTGCCGACACCGTCAAACGAGAACGCACCAGGCTGGTCAAGGTACCAGAGTCCTTCGGGGGGTGATTGGTTTTCATCCGTGCACCCACCGCACACGGAGTGAAACATGCGACTGTAGAATTCGTTGTCATCGACCCGCATGCCCGCATCCACGTACCCCTGCTGGCAGGTGTACTGACATGGATTTGGCTGGCCGAGGTCTTCTCCCCAGATCATGGCGTCGTCGCGTGGCGCCTCGGTGTTGAAGAGCGTGTCCCGGTGATTATTCCAATCGCTGTAGCCGTGGGTGATATTGAACTGCTCCTGGATGTTGCCGCAGTAGCCGTTGTTTAGAATATCCTTGTTGGTGGCGTATTGCTCCCCGTAGAAGTAACTTGGCACACCTTTCACGTCATCGAGCCGGAACCCATCGCATTTCGTCTCGTCCATAAACCATCGCGCGGCGCGAATGAGCATCGCGTTCACATCTTCAGAAACCGGCTGCCCAATGCCGGTGAACGGATGAACGTTCTGGCCCTGGCCATTCACCGCAACGGTGATGTTTGTATCGGGATAAAACTCGGGATGGGTCGGCTGGCGGATGCCGTGAAACTTCGGAAAATCGTCGTTCTCATTCGGGCCGAAGCTGGTGTTGGGGTCCTCTTGGGCGATGTCCAGGCCAAAGGAACTGCGATTCAAGACACGCCACTCGTTGGTATCGTAGTCGCCTTCAGTGAGCGGGGGAGGCTCGGCATAGGTGCCGTTGGTCTGGATCAAATGGAAGTCTTCAGGCACGAAGCCGGGCTGAGTGTTGCTTAATGTGCTGGGGGCAGTATCGGGAAGCGGCCCACCGTTGTGCGCCGTTATGCTGTCGAAGTATACGCGAATGCCGAAACGGTGCGCGATCTGTACCATGTTGAGGAGATCGTCGGCTGTGCCGTAGCGGGTAACCACACCGCCACTGCCAAAATTGAAGCGATCGAAACAATCATAGCCGACGGAGTCCTGACTGCCGGCTTCATAGGGCGGCGGCAGCCACAGTGCGGTGTAGCCCACTTCAGCTAGTTCGGGCATGCGCGCGGCAATTTCGTTCCAGCTGGTATTGAAATATTGAAGGATGACCTCTGCGCGGGCAGACTGGCTGGAAAGTGCACTCAAAACAACAGCGACAATACAAGCCTTGGTTCTCACGTGGAATCACCTCAACGTTAGCATCGCTTTCATTGGTTGTCCAAACTAGGGCGCGATCAGCTTCACTTTGTAGAACCTCTGTCCGGTGGCGGTGCTGTCTAGGTAACTTGTTGTCACACCACTGGCCGTGATCGTTCCACCCAATGAGGCAAAGGGCGTTCCCAAATCGTCCGTGGACTGCAGTTGGTACGTCTTGCCCGGAACACTTTGCCAGGCCACCACAAATCCGCCACCCATCTGCGGCGTCACTGCCGAAATCTTGAACACCGAGGCCGCATTGTTGGCTGCCGTGCCGGCAAGATACTCCCGCAAGTTCGACATCCCGTCACCGTCAAGGTCGCCACTCGCGTCGTTAACGAGCGGGTTCAAACCATTCGCCACCTCGTAGCCATCTGTCATGCCGTCGCCATCGGTGTCCGGATTCTCCGGGTCGGTGCCGGCCATCCCCTCCGCAATGTTTGACAAGCCATCGCCATCGATATCGTTGGCGCTGGCGGGGCTGAAGGCCAGCCACGTTGTGAAGTTCGTTGCGCCGCCGGTGTTATACACCTCGACCTCCTCGACGAGCGGCAGCTCGCGGTTCTGATAACCGGCCTGAGGCAAGTTGACAATGTTCAGTGCGTTGGCTTTGCCGCGAACCGCATAGGCTGCACCGCCGACTTTGTTCGTCAGGCCATAAAAGTATGACGAGTCGGTGTGAACCACGAGATTGGTGTCGCCGTGGTGGAGCAAGTCCCATTGGTTCGGCCCCAACCCGTGGCGGATGTAGAGCGTTCCCACTCCACTGCCCAAGGCGTATTGCGCTTGCACGGCGTCGCGACCGCTCGGGAGCGTAATGCGCTTGCGGATCTGACCATCCTGCGAAACGAATTCCCAGAAGTTGGAGCCCTGTATGGGCGGAGTCTGAGCGTAGTCGAGGTCCACATACTGGTTGTGGTTGCTCGGTGTCGACGCGTACCGGTCCTTGAAAGCCGAACAACGATTATTGTCGGCCTCTTCGGCATCGGTTTCTTCCGCCGGGTCGGCTACCGGCGCGCCAACCACCTCGATAGCGTCCTGCGAAATCGGGTCATAGACGAATGCGTAAACCAACCGTGCACCCCAGCGCTTGAAGCAGAGATACACCTTGTCATTCTTCATGATGTACTCGCTCCATGGATCGTCATCCAAGTCCTTTTGTTGCACGATGGTCGTCGCCCCCTGCACATGGTTCTTGATGTCCTGCACCCATTGAGCCGCGTCGGCGAAGATGCCGACTGTACGCACGTGGCCTTGGAGTTGCAGAGCCCAACCGGAGATGTTGTCGGGCGTATGGTCGGCGGTGGAGGTTGTGCAACCGTCACTGACATCGAAATTGAACTGGTAATTGCGGGAATGGTATGTATTCGGGTCGGCGTCTTCATCGTGCCAGGCAGTTTCATAAATCATGGCCGAGTACATCCATTCAGCGAGCGAACGCAATCGCCCCTGCGGCATGGCGAGCACCTTGTCCCAAGAATCGCGAATCAGCGTGCCAGGAGTGTTCATGTCACCGTATTTCTTTGCCGTGGTGACGCTGGCGTTCGGATCGGTCGGCGGCTGGCGGTCGAAGAAACTCTGTTCCTGTCCCGACCCATAATACCAATGATCGTAATCCTGCTCTGAGGCGCGCTTGAGCCACTCATACGTTTGCATCGTCTTGCCATCGACGTTGCCGTGATCTTCATAGATCCAGTTCGTGTCAGCCTGTGCCCAGGTGACCACGTCCTTGAGGTTCACTACTTGAATCCACTGGTGGTTTGCCGCCCAGCGAATTGTCTGATGCCACTGGTCCGCGTTATTATTCGGCGTGGCTGACGCGAACGAATTTCCGGCATAGGCTTCCCAATCATCGAACACGGTAGTGATTTGGGCATAACCACCCGGATTGCCGGGGTCGTTGGCTTGCAGCGCCTTGTCGAGCAGTGTGTATCGCGTGTCCTTTGCCATGCCACCATCTTCAGGGCCAAATTTCTCCTGGTCCTCACGATCGTTGATAAAAAACGTCAGGACGCCGTTAATCTTATGAAGTTTGTGGTGATACTGACGATCGTTGCAGCCGCCAAAGCCCGCCCATTTCTCGCCACAATCACATGCGTTGAAGTAATTCGTTTCGTCGGAGTAAAACCACCAGTGCAGGTGCGAGACTTCGTCGAGATATGTGGCGACGTAGCCGCCCGCCTTGATGTCGTCAAACGGTTTGCCCTTCAGCGGACCGTTCGGATTGGCGTGCGCCCAGCCTGTGTTTGAATCGATAACACGTTCAGGTACGTGCATCACTTTCATGTCGTTGGTCGTCACGCCGAACACCGACAGTGCCAGATCGTTGAACGCGCGGATCGACGCCTGGTTGGCCGAGCCCTCGAAATACGGCATGATGTTCTCGGCGTACACGCCCCCGATCAGGGAACCCGTGCCATTGTTGATGAAATCCTTCAAGCGCGCAAGAAACGTTGGGCCATCGCGCTCGCCGGGCGCATACGTCGCATCGCTCGGATCTTGCCTTGCCCATTCCAGCGAACTGATCAATGTGCCACTCAGATGCATGTTCAGGGGGACATGCAGCATCTCGTGGGTGTCGATGGTGCGAACAAAGCCCGGATAGAGGTCCAGGTCCGGTCGTTTGGTATAAATGTGTCCCTGCGTTTGCGTGCGCGTGCCCAGTGATTGGTTGGCATGCGCGATGGCCGCGTACTTCGCGGTGCGAATGGTGTTGGTCGAGGCGATGGATCCCATCAATCGACCGGTCCCGCCGCCGAGGTCGCGCTGCAAACCGCCGCAGCCCTGGCAGACAATGTAGTCCATGATGTCGGCTCCGCTGATTTCGCCGGCACCGCCGTCGGTGCCGTCCCGCGTCGTGAACACCTGGAAATAGAGTGGGCTGGTACCGTTCCAACCGGCATTGAGCAGAACCTGTCTTTTGATGCCGAATTCCACAGTGTCCAGGTCGCTGCGCCAATACGAAATGCCACCATTCTGCGACGGCACGAAATTGTTGGTCACACCACTGCCATTCCAATTGGTGTCGTAAATCGAACCGTGAGTGGCGTCGTAAACAGCGACACAGATGCGCCACGGATTATCCGTTTGCGCGTCGGTGAAATCGGGTAGCCACACCTGACCGTTGGGATCACCGGGCTGCGTGGCGATCGCGATGTAGACGTCGACGTTCCCGTTTTCAGCGCCCAGCAGCAGATCGAAGAAGTCGATGCGAAAGTAGTAATTCCCATCCGCGCCCCCATCGTGCGAGTAGAACGCAATCAGGTCGCGGCTGCTGTCGTACTGGTCATTAAACTTGTACTCATTGTCGTTGGCGCTTACGGCACGCACATCGTTACTGGACCAGTCCTGGAACTCCTGATACCAAGTTGTCCCTCGCTTGTCCGTGCCAATCGCCGGCCCCTGACCGATGGTGATGGCATAAGAGCCGGGCGCCGCCAGCCAGGCAGCTCCTATCAGCCAGGGAATGAGGATTGCATGAACAGCGTTTCGTTTCATTGTGAATGGATGAGGTAAAAGCGTTGTGTTGTGTTGGTCGCCGAGGTGTCGGTATACGACAAAGAAATCTGACCGCTGCCGGCGGTGATTTGTGCGCCCGGTAAATCCGTCCAAGCGGCATCCAGCGAATCGCAATACATTACGTCGTAGGTTTTGCCGGGAATGGCCGGCCACGTAATGGTGAAACCGCCTGGCCCGGCCGGTTGAACGCTTTGGATGATGAACCCGATTGCAGGATCGAGATCGTCCAGAATGCCATCGCCGTTGCTATCGGTTAACGCGGTAACCGGTACGGCCAGAAATTCATTGGGATCGATGTTGCCGTCGCCATTGCCGGCTGGCGCTTGGGCGACCAGCGCCCCGTCATTGGCCGTCGTATAGGCGGCGGCGCTCAGGTACAGCGTCGGAGGCATCGAACCAAAGGCCTGCACCAAATCGATTGTCCCCTGCAGTTGGCCGGAATTCGTCGGCGACTTGATCACTTGGTTCGATGCCGTCGCAGATGACCCGTTAAGGTTCTGCCAGCCCGCGTAAGTGCCCTGACTCTCTGCAGTCAACATCACTTTGTTGAGCGGGACCGCAACCGTTCCAGCCTTGGCCCAGGGAGCAGCCGTTGTCGCCGAACCCAAAAGTTGATCGGACACAAGAATGAAATGATCGTTCGGACCGTTCGTGCCGGGCGACCATGTAGCAACGTATAGCATTGTCCCGCGCACGGCGGCATACAACGTCATGCCGGGCGAAGACAGCAGATATCCCGGGTAATTGCTCACACTGCCATTCAGGACGAAGCCCGGCGGTGGTGCTGCCCACGTCGTTCCGCACGCGGATGAGGAGAAGGCGGAGGCGCCAGCGCTGTTACTTGCGGCAATTGAGTAGCAGTACAGCGAGTTGGCCGACAAGCCGGTATCAAGATACGGGGTCGTTGCAACGGTGGCGATTGGCGTGCCGCCGCGGGCTACGATATAGGCCGTGGCGCCACTTGAAGTAGACCAAGTGATGTTGATCTGATTCGTGGCGACACCCGTGGCGAACACGTTGGTTGGTGTGGTCGGGGGCTGCGGCGGCGGGCCGTTGAGCGTCATGGCACATGATTGCGAACTCTGAGCAGATGCACCCGCGGCGTTCGAGGAGGCTACCGTATAGCAATAGAGCGTACTGGCAGCCAGATTGAGGTCATCATAAGCGGCCGCAACTGTAGTGCCGATCCTTATCCCGTCACGGAACACAACGTAAGCAATCGTATTCGACGTCGCGGACCAACTCACATCGATTTCATTCGAGCTGACGGCCGTGGCCGTGACGTTTGTCGGCATCGGTGGAGTTTGTGGCGGAGCGCCGTTTGTGACGGCGAAATGCCAATCTTGGCCGCTATTGTTGTCCCAGGTGCCCGCGCCGTTGTTGAAAACGCAGTCGAGTTGCGTCGCGTCGCTGGGAACTGCAGCCGTATAAACCCAGGTATTGGAAACCGCAGTCATGCCAGCGTCTGGCGAGAGGACCGGATTCCAATTATTCCAACCGAGATGGATATAGACCTGACCCGCGCCGGCTAGCGAACCGCCGTCGGGCGTGAAGGTGATGGTGGTCGTATTGCCCGCAATGGGCGGTACCGGCCAGACACACACGCGCCCATTACATCCGTCGGTCGAGCCGCCTCCGCCGGTGGGCGTCGGCGAGACGTAGACGTGTTGGATCGGAGAGTTGTAGGTGTTGCCCCGGCTGTCAGTAGCGCTGACATAGTAATCCACGTAGGTATCGGCCAAGCCGGTCACCTTGGTGTAATAGTAATCCGCGATATACTGAGGAGACGCGTTGAGGACTGGAGCGACTGTGCGCTGCGTCATGGCTTGGCGAACCCACGGGGCAGTGTCAGGACCGCCGCCATAGGTCTTGAATTCATCGGCTGACGCTGGATTGGCATTGCCATTGGAACGATAGAGCAAGCTCACATTCGTGATCCCCGAAACGTCATACGCGTAAGTCCAGATCCAGAAGTCGGTGTTGGTAGCCGGGGCTGCGTTCCAGTTGCCATTCAATTGATATTCGGGCCCGAAATTGGCGCCGCCGGGATTCCACGGACTGCGCTGGGGGATAAAAACGGTTGGGGGAGTCGCATCGAGTGACGTGTGTCCACTGATGACGCCATCCACGTTGCGCACGGCGTTGGACTGCGCCACCACGGCGCTGTCGCAATGTGTGCCGCTGCATCCGTAGTAAACAAAACCGCTGTCGAGGCTGCCCAGATAATAGTGCCAGCCGAGTTCAATTGGATTCGCGGCGACAGAACCATAACCTGGATCGCGAATCTGATCGATGCGGTTGGTATACGTGGTATACGTTTCGAGTGCAATTGAGTTTGTGATTTGCTGGGCGGTCCGGACACGGTTCTCTGTGGCAATGATCGTGCGCCACTCGTCGGCCTTCTCGCTGGTGGCCTGACTGGGGTCAACCACGTTGCGGCCGTTCACCACGATCGTACCGGGCCAGAGCCAGTTGATCATGATCGGCGACCCGAAATCCTGATCGGCATACGCCCAGCCGCCGTCTTCGACGTGCACAACGTCGCCAGTACTGGGCGGGAACTCGGACAAGAACTGTTCGACAGTGCTCGGCTCATAGCCGTCTGCATTGGCAGAGTTCGCAAACGTATCAGCCCATTGCCCCGCGCCCCAATACGAATATCCGTCGGCCCATGCGTTGTCGCCGTCGTGAGCGAGCAAGAGAAATGAGGGTTTCGCGGGATCGTTCCGCGAAGCGATCGGTGCGATCAGCCCGAGATCCCAGGTGCTGTAACTGTCTTTCCAGCCGAGCGCCTGATCCGCCGGCACCACGATGATGGTGGAAGCGACGCCGTTGCTCGGATTGACATATCGAGCATAGTGCATCTGGTAGCCGAATGGTGCGACTGCCGAAGGAGAGCAACCGCGATCTATAGAAGTAGTCCAGTAGTCGCCTGCTGGTTGTGCGGGATTGAGCTGATCGGCTTTATTGGGGATTTCCATGTTCTCGGGTGAACCAGACATGAAAGGGTAATCCGTACAGGCGCGCGCCAAATGGCTTCCCGAGACGATACTCCAGGTAATTCCCAGCTTGCTGAGGACGGGGATGATGCGCTCGCTGAAGCACATTTCTGCGGGAAAGAACCCGCGCGAAATCAGGTTCGTCGAGCCGTTCCCCCAAAAGAGTTGTTGTTCGCGTTGATGGATGCGAATCTCCATTTCCAACGTATCGTCGCTTACGAATGGGGCGATGCAATGATGATAGGTGAAGTTGGTCAAGTCCATGCGTGGCTTGCCACCGGAAGTGGTCCAGCCACGCGCTTCCTGGTTGTAACTGTTCCAATTTGACGGATAAGATCCCCAACCGTGGCTTGCCAAGCTGGCGACATTTTCCATCAACGCTCCTGAGTAATTGAGCTGACCACCGGCGTTTGGAAGACTGAACAGCGCTTGAATCGCATCATGCGGATAGAACGTGTAATCGTAGACGCGATTGATATCGCTGAAAGTCCCGGCCAAATCGTCGCTCGGGACGGTGGAACCGGCCGCCTTTAGTTGGATTGTGTCGTAGGCGTTTTGGTAATGATCGCCGAGATGATTGGCTGGCGCGCGGTCGGGCCAGTAAATCGGTTGGTGCATATGCCACATCCATGACGTATGGACACCTGTGCTTGCTCCAACAAGCCGAGGCAAGGCAAGAATCCCCAGAGTAGCAGCCAGCACCCAAGTAACAGTAGGCTTCATGCGACCCATCTCAAGCTGAACGTGTTCTGTGATCTATCGAAGGCATGGGGAGCCCGTAAAAGCGCTTTACTTCCGACCGCAAAAAAAAACACGCGCGCAATTACTCACGGCCTATCCTCATACCCAGTAAGAATTCCTAACATATTCGGCACCAACTTGCAATACATTTCTGCGGGGCTCTCGGCAAATTGCTAAGCCCCTGTCAGTTCCGCTCCCCATCACCGTAAAGCGGAGATGATTGGGCACAAACCGACGTCGGCTGAACCTTCTGCTTCTCCGTCCAGTCACTCCGCGAATTCAGATGGCAAACGGTTTAGGGATTTCAGAAGGCACAGCTAGAGGGAGTTCTTCAACAACTGTTGATTCGCTACGCCAACTCCTGTAAATTTCAGCGCATGCTAGTTGGCGAGTTACGGTCCACCATCCCAAGCCTCAGGAATCCGCTCCGGCCAAGTCTTTCGCTGCTGGCCATTGTGATTCTTGGTCTCAGCTCACTTCCAGCATTGGCCGAATCAGGTGATGTTCTCGTGGAAGGCTCACTGCGCGCCATGATTGTCCCCAATGAAACTGGAAAACTGCGGGCCTATGAACTGTCGAGTAATGCCCAGTTGCGGGACAACCGGCCGCCCGACAAGCGCATTAGCTTTTCTGAAGAGGCGGACCACGCCCGAATTCGTACGGGCAATCTGATGTTTGATGGCCTCTATGCCCTGGCCGTCTCCGAGGCGCTGCAAAACTCCGTCTCGCAGATCAAGGATGGGGCTTACGGACATGGACAGCCGATTCAGCTCGAAGCGTTCCAGACCGGCGAGTTCTGGACATATGTTTGGACTCGGGACCTGTCATACTCCACGTATCTTGCGTTAGCTGGCTTTGACCCGCAGCGAGCCATTCACTCGCTTCTGTTCAAAACCTCTCTGCTGAAGCCGTCGGTGAGCGGCGGATTCACCAACCAAGTTGTGCAGGACACCGGCTCCGGCGGCAGCTACCCCGTATCCAGCGACCGGATTGTCTGGATTTTGGGAGCCAGCGAGGTTTTGAAGTATCTTCCGGAGCCGGAACAGAAGAGCTTTCTCGAAAAGGTCTGGCCAATTCTTCACGACACTCTTGAGCAAGATCGACGGGTGGTATTCGATCCGGAGGACGGCCTTTATCGCGGCGAACAATCCTTCCTTGACTGGCGCGAGCAATCGTATCCTGGCTGGACGAAGAACAACGTGATGGGTATCGCCATGTCCAAAGCGCTCTCGGTAAACGCCGCCAATTACTTCGCGCTTCGGACGGCGTCCCGGTACGCCGAACGATTGGGTCGGCACGACGACCAAATCCGTTATGCCGCTTGGGCGAAAGAATTGAGGAATGCGATCAGCCGCCGCTTCTTCGATCCTGTCACGGGTCTGTACAGTACCTACATTTTGACCGATTCGGCGTACGGAATTCGGGCGCAGCGTTACGATCTGTTGGGCGAATCGCTCGCGGTCCTGTTAGGGGTCGCTGACGACGCGCAGACCAAATCGATCATAAGTCATTATCCGACCGGGCCGCATGGTCCGCCGGTTGTCTGGCCGCAGGAGCATACGGTGCCAATCTATCACAACCAGGGCATCTGGCCCTTCGTTACGGCTTTCTGGACCAAAGCCGCTCGCAAGGTGAATAACGCGGCGGTCGTAGACCAAGGCATCCATTCCCTGATGCGCGGTGCGGCGCTCAACCTGTCGAACATGGAGAACTTCGATTTTGTCACCGGCAAAGCACGAGTGAAAGACGGTATCCTCAGCGGCCCGGTCATCACTTCCCGTCGGCAAATCTGGTCGGTAGCCGGCTACCTTTCGATGGTACAAGACGTGGTTTTCGGCTTAGAGACCTCTTGGGATGGAATCCGCTTCCTGCCTTACGTGACGGGCCACCTGAGGAACGAAACCTTTGGCTCCACCAATCTCATCGAGCTTCAGAATTTTAAGTACCGCGGCAAAACGATTGACGTGCGCGTTCATTTGCCGCCCACCGGCGCCCAAGGACCCGGGTCGTGCGGTATTGCCAAGATCGAATTGAACGGAAAAACGATCAACAAAGACTTCGTCGCGGCCACCGGGCTGCGGGATCAAAATGAATGGGACGTTTATCTGCAAAGTCCGGCCCCGGACGCGAGCGGAGGCAAGCTCGATTTGATCGAAAATGTCTCCGATGGGCGAACGATCTTCGGGCCGGTACAACCGGAATGGGAGACCATTGGAGAGGGCGGTATCACCGTCGAGAAAGGTTTGCTGACGCTGCATTACCGGCAAGCCGATGCCTCGAATGTTGTGTTCAACATCTACCGTGACGGCCAGCTCTGCGCCAAGCACGTGAGCAAAACGCAGTGGGTCGATCCTGATTCGTCGGATTACGCAAACAAGACGCACTTCTACGCCGTGGAGGCATTGGATGAAAAATCCGGCAACGTGTCGCATCTGACCCCAACCCGTTTTTATGCAGGTACGAACGCCGCGTGGATCATTCCCACCAAAGAAATGGAAAATCGCGGGGGCAAACTCGCGGATAACCGTTATTTCATGGATTGGGGAAAACCGGATCATGAACTCCGCGTGAAGAGTTTCACGGCCAAACGGAGCGGTCACTACCTCGTCCGTGTCGAATTCTCGAACGGCGCCGGCCCCGTAAACACCGGCATCACCTGCGCCGTCAAGAAACTGGAGATTCGCGAAACGGATTCGGGGAAAATCGTCGGCGCCGGTTATCTCGTGATGCCGCAATCGGGAAACTGGCAGCGCTTTGATTTGTCGTCCCCCGTTCGCGCCGACCTGAAGGCGGGGAAATCCTATTCGATTCGAATCTTCGAGGACGAATATTCGCGCAACATGAGTTATCTGGCTCACAACGAGCGTTACACCGCGTTCGTGGGCGGCGGGAACTCTCCGTACAACTTCGTCAATATCGCCTCCATCCGCCTGTTGCATTTCGCAGATTGAACCAGAGCTGGAAATGGGATACCGCCACTTCGCAAGATGGAACCGATGGATGGCCATCGCGGTTTTGGTCGTCGGTTTGGTCGGAACAGGAGCATCCTCCAAACCGCGCCAGCCGTCGGTAACCGAGCCCGGTCACTTCAAGGTCAAGTACTACGGCCACTTTTCAGAACTTCCAGTAGGTGCTGTCCAGCCGCGCGGCTGGATTCAGAAATGGCTGGAGCGCCAAGCGCGCGGGTTGACTGGCCACCCCGAGAATATGTCGTACCCCTACGACACCTGCCTTTACACCGGCGATATTCCCTCGCCTCCGTACACGAACAAATGGTGGTCCGCTTGGTGGCCATACGAACAAGCTGGCTATTTTGTGGACGCCACGACGCGCCTTAGTTGGCTGATCAACGATCCTTCGATCACCCGACGGCGCGATGCCAATCTCGATTACATCTTGAATAACTCGACGAACGGTAATCTGGGTCCATCGCGCTGGTGCTGGCCCAATGCGGTCGTGGGGCGCGCATTGATGGCGCAATTCTCGGCCACGGGGAATCCCAAAATGGTGCAGGTCTTGCAGCGTGCCCTGCTGGCCAACGCCGACGAGATCACCAACCGGAATCCGAAGGAAAAGTTTTACCTCTATCGAAGTGGGGCCAATTTCGAAGAGGCCTTTTATCTTTACGGGCTCACGGGAGACCGGCGGTTGTTGGACATTGGCCGCGGCGTTTGTAACAATTTTCTGCGCAACTCCAAGTCGTTCTGCTCGACCAAGAACATCCAGAGCGATGTTCCATTCCACGAGCATGGCGTGACGGCCGCGGAAACACTGAAATGCTTCCCGCTCACTTTTCTTTACACGGGCAACCCGCGGGTTCTCCAACTCGGACGGCGCGCATATCAAAAGGTGGTGGACAACAGTCTCATGCCCGATGGCGGTTTCGTCAGCTCAGAATACTTGGACCCGGTCACATTCAATTCGCTGCATGAAAGCTGTGACATCACGGATTGGTCGTGGAGCCTGGGGTATTTGTTCATGGCGACGGGCGAAGGTCATTGGGCCGATTTGGTCGAGCGCGCCACTTTCAACGCGCTGCCCGGGGCAGTCACCAAAGAGTTCAAGCAACTCCAGTATTTCTCGGCAGTGAACCAGGTGGTGATCCCGACCACCGTCAGCAGCACGCCCCAGTGCCCTACTCGCATGAGTTACCGCGCGGCTCACGACACGGAGTGTTGCGCCGGCAATATCAACCGGGCCATGCCGAATTATGTCATTCGCATGTGGATGCGGTCGTCGGACGGCGGGCTGGCCGCCGTCTATTACGGGCCGAGTGAAGTCACAACGACCGTGGGCGGACAATCACTGACCGTTAGCGAGCAAACGGATTATCCTTTTCGCGACAACATTAGCTTTCACGTGAAAACAGAGAAGTCGCTTGCTACGGATTTACAGTTCCGCATTCCCCAATGGTGCACCAACGCGACCATTCAGGTGAACGGAAGAACCATCCACGACACAGCGAAAGCGGGCACATTCGTCACAATTCGGAGGAAGTTCCAAGATGGGGACGCGATCAATCTCAAACTGCCCATGCCGGTGAGGATCGAGAGCTGGTTCTCAAACCAGACCGTATGTGTCACGCGCGGGCCACTGGTCTATTCGCTCCAAATTGCCGAGAAACGTGTCGAACACACCAGAGATCCCGACGACATTAGGCCCTTTCTGCGCGGCCACAATATCCAGGGTTTCCCTGAAGTCGAGTTCTACCCGGAAAGCGACTGGCGTTATGGTTTTCCGGCGTCGTTGAAAACTGAATTGCCGAAAATCAAAGTGGTCGAATCGCCCATGACCGACAATCCCCTTGTCGAAAGTCAGACGCCGGTTCGTCTGGAAGTGCCGCTCTACCACGTGCCCGATTGGGCGCCGAAATGGACGACGAATATCCAGGCCGAACCGAATGGTGCCGTCAGGTTGGCAGCCGAGCCTTGCGTGCTGCCGAGAGTTGAACTGCAAACGGACGACCAAGAACCCGTCCCCATGGTGATGGTGCCCTACGGAGCCACGCATTTGCGGCTGACGACATTGCCCCTTGTTGCGAACCGCAGTTCAGAATAATTTCTGATGATGGTAATATCTGGCAAGCTCGGCCAGTTGTTGGTACTTTCAAGCGGTCTCGATTGGATTCAACGTGCCAACACTAATGAAACTGACATTTCGTTTACGTTTTCATACTAATATCGGGCAATCCCTCTCGATTGTTGGGAATCACGAACGGCTTGGTCAAGGTTCCGTCGAAAATGCAATGCCACTGCACTATGTCAACGACGAGTTCTGGGAAGTCATCATTGCATGGCCCAGCGCGGCTGCGCTAAGAACCCCGATTTCTTACACGTATGTCCTTCGCAACGCGGATGGCTCAATCTTGGAGGACTGGGGCAAGGGTCGGAGTATTAATCTCACTGCTTATCATGCTCATGAACTGTTGGTCATTGATTCTTGGAATCGCCCGGGCTTTTATGAGAACGCCTTCTACACCGAGCCCTTCCAAGAGGTGTTGCTGAAGGCCGACCAGACAGAAGTGCGCACTCCGGTTACCCGAACCGCGACGCACACCTTCAAGGTCAAGGCGCCGTTGCTGGCGAAGGGGCAAACACTTTGTTTGCTCGGCGAAACCAAGTCGCTGGGCAAATGGAGTACGGCGAAACCGGTTCTTTTAAATCGGATTGCTGGAGAAGATTACCTCAGCGTCCAGGTGAATCTCAGTCGGGAGACGTTTCCCATCGAATACAAGTATGGCGTATGCGATGCGCAGAAAAAGACCTTGATCTCTTACGAAGAGGGCACCAATCGGGTGCTGGATGATACGGTTGACGCGTCTCGATACACGATTGTGAACGACGGCTTCGTTCGGTTGCCGTCTGACACTTGGAGAGCGGCGGGCGTGGCAATCCCCGTCTTTAGTTTACGCAGTGAAGGCAGCTTTGGCGTCGGTGAGTTCACCGATCTCAAGCTTCTCGCCGACTGGGCGCACCAAGTCGGCTTGAAACTCATTCAGGTCCTGCCGATCAACGACACCAGTGCCACGCACACCTGGAAAGACTCTTACCCCTATGCCGCGATTTCGGCGTTCGCGCTCCATCCCCTCTACCTCAACCTCGACGGTGTGGTTGCAGACGAGAACAGGCCACTCTTGAAGAAACTCGAACCGGAACGAAAGCGCCTCAACCAACTCGACGCTTTGGAATACGAAGCGGTGATGAAGGCCAAACTCGGGTTTCTCAGGCAAATCTATCCTTCACAGGGAAAAAAGGTATTCGCGAGCAAGGATTACCAGCGCTTTTTTGCGGATAATCAGCATTGGCTCGTGCCGTATGCGGCGTTCTGTTATTTGCGCGACAAGTACGGGACTCCCGACTTCAACCAGTGGCCGACAAATCGGACCTGCCAACCCAGCGAAATCGCCAAGCTGGTGGCGGAAGACTCGCCTGGGCACGACGAGATCGCATTTAACTTTTTCATCCAATACCATCTGCATGTTCAACTGAGGGAAGCCGCGCAATACGCGCATTCCAAAGGCGTCGTGCTGAAGGGCGATATTGCCATCGGCGTCTATCGTTTCGGGGCCGATGCTTGGCAACAACCCGAACTTTTCCACATGGATATCCAGGCGGGTGCGCCGCCCGACGCGTTTGCGGCAAAAGGGCAGAACTGGGGATTCCCCACGTACAACTGGCCGCGCATGCGGCAGGACGGCTTTGCCTGGTGGAAACGCCGCTTCCAGCAGATGAGTTGCTATTTTGATGCCTTCCGCATCGATCACATTCTGGGATTTTTCCGCATCTGGAGTATTCCGGCCCACGCCGTGGAGGGGATTCTCGGGTATTTTGTCCCGGCCATTCCGGTGCAGGCCGAGGAACTCATCGGCCGTGGAATCGACTTCGATCCCGACCGTTACGCCAAACCGTTCATCACCGATCCGGTACTGAAAGACGTGTTTGGAAAATACAGCGGGCCGGTGAAACGCGACTTTTTAAATGGCCCTCGCGCTGGACGCTATTCCCTCAAGCCAAATTTCGCGACGCAACGACAGGTCGAACAGTACTTCGCCAAACTGGAACCGACCGATGCCAACAAGAAGATCCAGCAAGGTTTGTATGATTTGATTAGCAACGTGATTCTGCTTACGGAGGAAGGCTCTCACAGATCGGGCTATCATTTTCGTTTGGGCATCGAGAGCACCTCGTCGTTCAGAAACCTGCCTCCGCACTCCCAGCAACAACTCCGCGAATTGTATGTGGATTATTTCTTTCGGCGACAAGAGAACTTCTGGACGCGGGAGGCCATGCAGAAATTGCCCGCCTTGAAACGCGTCACCAACATGTTGATCTGCGGCGAAGATTTGGGGATGGTGCCCGACTGCGTGCCCGGGGTGATGAAAAAATTGGGCTTGCTGAGTCTCGAAGTGCAGCGAATGCCCAAGAAGCTCAATCAGGATTTCTCCCGTCCCGCCGAGGCGCCCTATCTCAGCGTCGTTACGCCTTCCACCCATGACATGAGCACCATCCGCGGTTGGTGGGAGGAAGACCGGAACTTCACCCAGAGATTCTACAATTCAGAACTGGGTCAATGCGGCGAGGCGCCGGCCCATTGCACGGGACGGATCAGCAAGACCATCGTCCTCCAGCATCTGTCGTCACCGGCCATGTGGAGCATCTTCCAAATGCAGGATTTGTTGGGAATGGACGAGAAGTTGCGCCGCAAAGACATCGCCGCCGAGCGGATTAATATCCCCGCAATAATCGGCTACTACTGGCGGTATCGCATGCATCTGACTCTGGAGAAACTTCAGCAAGCACAAAGCTTCAACCGCGAATTGAAGAACTGCATCGCGCAATGCGGAAGGTGAATGGCAACGAGCGCTGGCGTTGGCTGGCGTTTGCACTAATTCTCATGGGCATGCAAGCGACTGGGGGTGAAAGCGGCCGGCTGGCGAGCGAAACTGTTCCTTCGCATTATCTGGGAGCAAGCCGCAGAATTCAGGTATATTTGCCGGCGTCGTACGACAAAGAACCGTCCCGTCGGTATCCCGTTCTTTATTTGCACGATGGCCAGAATGTTTTCAGTTCGGCTGGAATGAACATTGCCTTTGGATGGGGTAACTGGGGGTTGGACACGACCGCTGACAAGCTTTGCCATGATGGGAAGATGCAGGAAATCATCATGGTGGGAGTGGACAATAGCGTGGCGCGAACCAATGAGTACTCCGGCCGCGTCAACCGCGCGCGCTCTGTCGGGTCTGCCCATGCGACATCGACAAACCTCAACACGGCTTTCGAGAACTATACCGCCTTTCTCATTACGGAATTGAAGCCGAGAATTGATCGTGAATACCGGACCAAGACAGATGCCGCCAATACCGCCGTAATGGGCTCATCCGCGGGCGGAATCTGCAGCCTCGTTTTGGCGTGGGAACACCCCGAGGTCTTTGGAAAAGCGGCCAGTCTGTCTGGCTGGTTCGCGGCGGACGGCACGAACTTCCTGAACTCAGTACTGCGCAATTATCGGGGCAACCCCAAACCCATTCGCGTTTACCTCGACTCGGGCGTGACGGACTTCATGGGCGGCGACGACAGTTGCGCGCTGACGACACAAGTCGCCGCGGAACTGAAGCGGATCGGATGGACGAACGATCTATATCACTACGTGGATTCCGAGCCACTGACTCCGAACGAACTAGAAGCCAGCGGGCTACGCCACGACAAGTGGGCAGAAGCTCAACGGAGTCAGCACAACGAGTTCTATTGGCGGCTCCGCTCGTGGCGCGCTTTCATGTTCCTTTTTCCGCCTCTCAGCAACTGACGCTGCGGTTTCAGCGGCCGGCCGCAAAGGAAACCTCGACCGTTCTCCCGCTCGTTACCGGTGCTGAAGGCAGATTCAATTCGAATACATCCGCATCGGGTGCTCCCGATTGGTCACCGAATGGCATCGCGAATACGTTGCGAGAAATCCGGCGAAACCGACTGCTGACTTTCCGTCCGCCAATTTTTACCGTGGCGGGCACGAGGTTTTCGGGCCAGTCCACAGGGCGGTGGATTCGCAGGATCCACGCTCGCCGTTTCGATGCTCCAGAAAAACTTCCATCAGCGGCGTCGATTTTTGCAGACACTGTTTTCTTGGCGCCATCAGCCGAAACGGTAACCGGAGTCTTTCGGAATTGACCTCGTTGGTAAGCAGGCGTGAGCGTGTCATCCTCGTAAAGGATGGCTTGGCTGATTTCACCGGCCTGCGGATACAGGTCCAGCGTGATGGGATCCCAGGGCAACTGGCCGGTGTACTGCATTTCGGGAGCCAGCGGCAAAACGGTTCCTGATTTTACAAAAATCGGAATTCTGTCCACAGGTACGTTGTTGGTCATTGTGGCTGGACCCGTCACCGAATGACCGGTCCACGCATCGATCCAAATGCCGGGCGGTATCCACAGCTCACGAGCGGTCGGCTGTGGTGCAGCCCGCCGATACTGAAGCTGCAGGCGCGCGTCGAATTGCATTTCCAAATACTCGATGCGCAACTGATGCGGTTGACCGGCCGACAAAACCGACGAGGCCTCGGTACGTGCGGAATTATGTCCTCCCCATGCATCGATCGCCTGTTTTCCATCAAGCCACAGCCGTGCACCGTCGTCTTCAATGGTTGTCAAGTACACGTCACCAACGTCTTTCGGGACTTCGATGGTTCCCGTCCAGCGAGCAGAGAAATGATCGTTGGGGACACGCGGGTCCGGGCTTCCTGCTCCCCAATTGAAGTCTACGGTTCTGTCGGTCCGCGTTAATACTGGTGAACCGCTCAATGTTTCATTACTGAAATACTCGCCGTGCAATCCCGCCTGTCCATCGGTTGTCTTCAGCCAATCCGCCGGCACTGGCGACAGAGGCTGCTCCTGAAAAACCGGAGCCACGAGGATGCCGTTGCCGATGAGATATTCGTCATTGCGGCTGGCTTCGGCAAATTGCGGATAATTCAGGTCGAGCCGACGCAGGAGTGGCTCGCCGGTTTCATAATTCTCACGAGCGGCGGCGTAGAAAACCGGCAACAGGCGATAGCGCATGTTCAGAAAACGCCGTGCCACGCGTTCCGCTTGCGGTCCGAAGCTCCACGGCATGCGCTTCAAATTGTGCGTGCAGTGTGGCCGATACACCGGCGACAGGGCACCGTATTCAATCCAGCGGATATAGCCTTCGGTCGTTGGATCGGGGACGTGTCCGCCCAAATCTTCGCTCATATAGGGAAAGAGGGCTTGGACTCCCGAATACACAGTATTTTCGACTCCCCGTCTCAGGTAATCGAGACTGGGTCGAGTGTCGCCGGTCCACTGAATCGGGAAACGATGCGCGGCCACATCGGGAGCATGTTTGCGGATGCCGTTGTCGATCCCGTCTACATTGGCCATGATCAGAGGCCGCGACTCCGGTCGTACCCGCTGGGTGATGTCGTGATAGAGCTGCATTCCCCACACTTCCTTGCGGAGGCCCGGCATCGGCGGCACGAGCGCCACGACCCAGTTGCGGTCGAACCACCAGACATCCAAGCCTTCCTTCAATAGTCCACTCAGCCCGTCATAACGGAATTTCAATTCCACCGGATCCAGCGCGCGCGCTGCTTTGGGTTCGGGATGGTCATTGAACATCACACGAACGTGCTTCGCGTGTGCCCGCTGGAAAAACCGCGTCATGTTCGGGAAAAGTTTGGCATTCGGCTGGTAACCCGTGGACGCATTTTGGCGCCAACCAGTGTCCACCACCAAAACGTCCAAGGGAATTTTGCGCTGTCGGTAGTCGTCGATCTGCTTCAAGGCGGTCGATTCGGTGTAATCGTACCAGCGGCTGTCGAATGTGCCGAAAGCGAACAACGGTGGCATCTCGGTTGGACCGGTTAATTTGAGGAAATCACTTCGCAACCGGCGATAATCCCCACCGGGAACGAACACATAAACATCCGTCGCATCGTTGCCCAAATCCCACCCGCTCGTCTCGGGCAGTGGACAATTCGGCGGGGCCGGTGCTAGTCCCCACGTTGGTGGGATCAACCGCGGTGAATCGGCAAACAACCAGACCATCGGTTTCTCCGCCGGCCCAGGAAGCCACCGACTGTTCTCCAACGCGCCGTCGTAGGAATAAAGCCTCTGCCCGCTGGCCGATTCCACGCGAATACCATCCAACGTCTTGGCGTCCTTGGGAACTCGAATCACATAATTCATGGTGCTGACCACAATCTCGTCGGAATTGGTATGCGTAGTGAATGCGGTTCCCGGCCAGTTTCGATTCACGACATGAAACGTGGCTCGATCCTCAAAACCCGAAGGCCCCTTCTGTTCGAGCCGGACCAGCGAATCGGAAAGCAACTGCACACGAACGTCACCCGATACAACGTTGGGCAATGGCGCTGCCCCAACCGCGATGAGTGCTTGGGAGAGGATGGCGAGCGAAACCGACAATCCGGTAGCGATGCTTTTCAAACGCGGAATCATAGTAGACCCATTTGGTGAAGCAGAGTAGCGGAAAGAGCCGATTTGGTAAAACGTTTTTCTCTTGCACGCGGCTCTGCTGGTCACTAGTCTTTCGACGCCATGAAACCCTCAACTCTGCGTCCTCGGAAGGTTTGGTTTCTTCTTACCATCCTCTGTCTGCTCGTCAGCTCTGTCGCCCGCGCCGACAAGGATGTTTCCAAAGAGAATGCCCGCCCGATTCCTCAATGGCTTCGGTCCGGTGTGCTTTACGAGGTTTTCCCTCGCGATTTTTCTGGCAAAGGCGATCTCAATGGCGTCACAGCACGATTGGACGAGCTGAAAAACCTGGGAGTAACAATCTTGTGGATTATGCCGATCCATCCCATTGGCGAAAAAATGCGCAAAGGCACTTACGGCAGCCCGTATGCCGTCCGCGATTATTATGCGGTCAATCCCGACTACGGGACGATTGACGATTTCAAACGACTGGTTTCCGAAGCGCATAAGCGGAACATGAAAGTGATACTGGATTTGGTGGTCAACCACACCGCTTGGGACAATGTGCTCATCACGCAGCACCCTGAATTCTACAAGAAGGACGCAAAGGGCAATATCATCCCTCCCGTTCGCGATTGGAGCGATGTAGCGGGTCTGAACTACGCGAATCCGGCGCTCCGTGAATACATCATCACAATGATGAAGTATTGGATCAACGAGTGCGACATCGATGGCTACCGTTGTGATGTCGCCTCGATGGTGCCGACGGATTTTTGGGAACAGGCTCGCAAAGAATTAGAGAAGGTCAAACCGGACATCATGATGTTGGCTGAAGCTGACAAACCGGATCTGCTCGTGCAAGCTTTCGATTCGGATTATTCGTGGCCACTGCTGGGCACAATCAACGACGTGATCATGCACAATAAGCCAGCGTCGGCTTTGGAAATGACATGGGAGAATAGCCGAGGCAGGTTCCCGAAGGGTTCCGTTCACATGCGCATTACCGACGACCACGATGAAGCTCGCGCGGTTGCACGCTACGGGGTTGAAGGCGCTTTGGCCGGCTCGGCCTTGATGTTCACCCTCGACGGTGTTCCGCTGCTTTATAACGGCATGGAAGTCGGCGATGCCACCGAGTCGGGCGATCCTGCTCTATTCGAGAAATTGCCGATTTTTTGGCATCCCAAAGGACGTCCGCCGATGCGCGAGATTTATCAGGGTCTGACCAGATTACGGAAGCAATACGCCGCATTCTGCAATACCGACGTCGACTGGCTTCACAATTCAGACGAGGCCGATCTGCTTACGTTTACGCGGTCGGATGGCAAAGATGAGTTTCTGGTCCTGATCAACTTTTCGAGTCGCCCGGTGAACGGCTCGGTCGATATCAAGAATGGCGAGGATTTCCAGCCGGTTCGGATTTCCGGAATGCCACCTACGCCTTCGGCCAATTTCTCGCATTTCCGCTTGAATGGCTACGACTGGCGGATTTACCATCGCGCCGTCTCGCAACCGGCCAAAAATTAGTTCCATGTCTTCACTCGTGCAAAGCGATGAATCTACGCCGTTGGCGGAATCTGCCAAGGTGAACCCCCCAACGCTCACCCATCATCCCCGCTTGAGTTTCTGGCAGATCTGGAACATGAGTTTCGGATTCTTGGGAATTCAATTCGGCTGGGGACTCCAGATGGCCAACATGAGCCCCATTTACAAGTATCTCGGTGCTTCCGATGCTCAAATTCCGATGCTTTGGCTGGCTGCACCGCTCACGGGGTTCATCATTCAGCCAATTATCGGCGCGATGAGCGATCGCACTTGGGGACCGCTGGGCCGGCGCCGTCCGTATTTCTTAGTGGGCGCCATTTTGAGTTCTCTGGCTTTGATCGCCATGCCCAATAGCGGCACGTTGTGGATGGCAGCCGGTTTGTTGTGGGTCTTGGATGCGTCCATTAACGTCAGCATGGAGCCGTTTCGCGCGTTTGTCGCGGACAAATTGCCGGAAGAACAGCGCGGCAGCGGATTTGCCATGCAGAGTTTTTTCATCGGCGTGGGCGCCGTGGTAGCCGACCTTTTGCCGTGGGCTCTGAGGAAATGGTTTGGTGTTACCAACGAGACGAGCGCAGCCAACGCGATTCCCCTCAACGTCAGAATCGCCTTTTACCTGGGCGCCGCAGCCTTTCTTGGCGCGGTGTTGTGGACCATTTTCAGCAGCCCCGAGTATCCGCCAGAGGATTTGGAGGCGTTTCGCAAAAAGAAAGCCGAGCACCGTGGTTTCGCTCACTTCACCGGGGAGATCTTTTCGGCATTGCGTGAGATGCCGAGCACAATGAGACGCTTGGCGCTCATGCAATTCTTCACGTGGCTCGGACTGTTCTGCATGTGGCTCCATTTCTCCAACGCGGTACCGGTTGTGTTCGGCACGAGCGACGCGAGTTCAGAAGTGTTCAAGCGCGGAGCCGAGTGGGCCGGCGTTTGCTATGCGCTGAAAGACGCGGTGACGTTCGTTGCGGCGTTTGCGCTGATGGCGGCTGCTCAGAAACGCGACCGTCGCCACATCCACAGCGTGTGTTTGCTGCTGGGCGGCTTGGGCCTGCTCGCGGTGGGATTTATTCACGGAGAACAACAAAAGGATTGGCTGCTGCTCGCGCTCGGGCTGGGCGGCATCGCTTGGGCCAGCATCCTCTCGATGCCTTACGCCATTCTCGCCGGCGCCCTGCCGCCGCAACGGATGGGTGTTTATATGGGCATTTTCAACTTTTTCATCGTCCTGCCGGAGATCGTCGCGGCGCTTACGTTTGGACCGCTCGTGAAACACTTGCTGGGCGGAAATCTCGTTTACGCAGTCATGGCGGGTGGCGGGTTCATGCTGCTGGCCGCACTGCTTGTGCTGTGGGTCCCTCCAACCCCCGCGACGGCACCAGCCGGTTGATAGCCGCCTTGGGGCGGCTGCCCCGGCCAACGCTCGCCACCAGAATCGTGGTCGCCGAGAACCGGTCCCTCTCTCGCCCACACCTCGGATGGTGCCAAGATCTCCGAGTCAGCGTGTCCCAGAAAGCTGAAGATGACACACGGGAACTCGGTCAAGCTGACACAAATCGGCTCCGAGATTTTCCGGGGCACTTACGCAAGCGCTTTGTTTTTCGACACTTCTGATGGAGCGGTTTTCTCCGGCATATGTGCTGCTAAGAAATATTCCGATGCAAAAATTAGGTGTTGGCTATGTTGCGATAGCCTGCAAAAAGACGAAACTGAAATGGAGGTGACTGATATGGCACTGATACGTTGGAATCCACAGAGAGAACTGTGGGATCCTTTTGAGAGTCTTTCAGATATCCGCGAAGAAATGAACCGGTTGTTCGATCGGTCGTTTCTGCGCCGCGGCGACGGTGGCCTGCAAGGCGAATTTGCGCCGGCCATCGACGTGGCGGAGGAAAGGGATGCTTTCCTGATCCGCGCCGACCTGCCGGGCCTCAAGAGGGATGACGTCAGCGTGACGCTTCAGGACAACTATCTCACGATCCGGGGCGAGAAGAAACATGAAGAGGAAAGCAAGGAAACAAGCTATTACCACCGGGAACGCGTCCATGGAATGTTCAGCCGAACGATCCAATTGCCTACTGCGGTAGACGCCAAGAGAATCGACGCGAACTTCAAGGACGGCGTACTACAGGTGCGTTTGCCCAAGAGCGAAGAGGCAAAACCGAAGCAAATCGACGTCAAGGTCAGCTAACGTCCCACAGAACTCGCGGAGGCCGATCCGGTCAGCGGATCGGCCTCTGTTTTATTCGGGTCTTCTGGCGGACGTAGGAGTTCACTCACCTCGCGCTGGACTTGTTCCAGTTGATCCAGACGCAAATGGGGATCGGGAATCGTAAATGACTCGCCGGATCGCGTGTGCTCGTAGACCAGCAATTCTCCCCCGTTCTTCTCGTGCACGGTGCCGCGATGCTTCAGAATCTTTTTTCGCTCTAACATGACGGCCAGAATATAGCGTGCGGCTGCCTGCCCGGGGTCGGTGGATTCAACCAGCTTGCGCAACAAGGTTTCGGCGGTCTCTTTCTGAATGGGCTCCGGCGGCGGCGCCGGAACCCTGTACTCGCCCTGCCAATACGATAAGACACCGACTCGTGAGGCATTTGCATGGCAATTGCCACACAAATCGCGGCGTTGATATCCGGTCGGCTCCAAGCTCAACAATGTGTGATACACCTCTTTGTCAACGAACGGCCGCTGGCAAACGGCACAAACGTCGGCCCGCGATTGAATATCCCATTCTGTCATTTGTGTTGCGAAATCCGGCTACGATTATAAGATGCACGAGAGTGTTTGTCACGAACTGCATGGATCAGCCAAGGAGAATCTGCCTGTGCCTCGCGTCGCTGGTGCTCTTCGTCGCGGGCTGTAGCCGGCAACCCGGGGGAGAGCGGGATTTCGCCGATGGCTTGGCGTACTTCAAGGAGGGTAAGTTTGCCAAAGCTGCCTCTCACTTCCAGAACGCATTGGCCACCATGCAAACCAATGCACTCGCATTAAACTTTCTCGGCGTGTCCCAGCTTGAAGCAGGCGAGACGGACGCCGGTTCGAAGAACCTGAACGAAGCGATCCAACTTGACCCGAACTATATCCCTGCCCGCTACAATCTCGCGCTGGCACAGTTGGAACGCTCCGAAAACGAAGAGGCGATTGCCAATCTTCGCTACGTCGTGCAGAGCGGATCCGGCCCCGCAGACGCGCCGTATCAGCTCGGAGTGGCCTACATGCAGGCGGCCGCCTGGAGCCAGGCAGAAGAAACCTTTAAACGCTATCTGCCCGCCGCGCCAAATTCCGCCGACACGCTCAACTGTCTCGGAGTCGTCGCCGTCCAGAAACGTGATTTCAATCAGGCGAAGCGTTGGTTTGAACAGTCTATCGCCGCCGATCCGAAATTTGCCACCGCTTATCTCAACCTTGCTTCTCTGGAAAACCACCACCTTGGCCAAAGGAAACAAGCGCTCACCCATTACGAAACTTACCTTGGGTTGTTGCCGAAATCCCAGCCGCGCGAAGACGTGCGCCTTGCCATGTTACAGATCAATCAGGAACTCAGTGGCGGCGTGAAACTGCCCGTACGAGTGGCGCAACCTCCCGCCAGAACGATAAAAGTCCCGGAGCCGACCCCAGCGCCGGCCAATTCTTCGCCGGAAGCTTCCAAGCCAACAGAAAGCGCGGCGCCGAAAACAACAAGAACAGCGACGGAAAATTCGGTTCCGACTCAATCTCCACCGGCTCCAAGAATCGCGTCTGTCAATCCTTCCCCCTCTCCTGCATCTGTACCGGTGAAGAAAACTCGCACGCCCTTTCCCGTGCGACATCTCGTCCCCGGCAATCACACAAAGGCACTGGTATATTTCAACGAAGGAGTACGAGCCCAACAGCAGGGCGACATTGCCGCGGCTGTCTCGAGCTATGGAAAAGCTGTTGCTATCGATCCCGCCTTTTCTAAGGCCTATTTCAATCTCGCCATCGCCTATCGTAGCGCGGGGCAAACGGAACGCGCCCTGGAGAACTACGAACTAGCCTTGATGGCCGACCCCCAATATGCCGATGCACGATTCAATTATGCCATCCTCTTGCAGGAACAGGGGTACAGGGATGACGCGATTGCCCAATACACGAAAATCCTGGAGGAGAACCCAAACGACGCCTCGGCCCATCTTTCTCTCGCCGGAATTTACGCGCGCAGTCGAACCACCCGCCCCCAGGCACGCGAACACTACCAGGCATTTCTCAAACTCTCACCGAACTCTCCCCTGGCCCGCGACATCCGTCGCTGGCTCGACGAGAACCGGTGATTCACCGCACCCGCTGCCGGCGGCTTGGCTTATTAGTGAAAGGTCTCAGCCAGCGCGATGGCCTTGACCATCCCCCGAGCCTTGTTGACGGTCTCTTGGAATTCGTACTTCGGATCGCTGTCGGCCACAATCCCGCCGCCGGCTTGGACGTACGCGACGTTTCCCTTAAGCAACGCGGTCCTTAGCGTGATGCAACTGTCAACATTGCCCGTGAAACTAAAATAACCGACGGCGCCGGCATACGGTCCGCGTTGCGTCTGTTCCAGTTCGCTGATAATTTGCATGGCACGAACCTTCGGTGCGCCACTGACCGTTCCTGCAGGAAAGGTGGCGCGAATCAGGTCGTACACATTTCGCTGTCCCTGCAGTTTACCGGTCACGTTGGAAACGATATGCATCACGTGGGAGTAGCGCTCCACCACCATGAACTCGTCCACTTTCACACTACCAAAGACGCACACGCGGCCGATGTCATTCCGCGCCAAATCAACCAACATCAAATGCTCCGCGCGTTCCTTTTCGTCGCGCAACAGTTCCTGCGCCAGGGCCTCATCTTCTTCCGGCGTCGCTCCCCGCCAGCGCGTGCCCGCAATGGGACGAATCTCCACCTGGCGATCTTCACAGCGGACATGCACTTCCGGCGACGCGCCAACCAGTTGAAACCCGCCGAAATCGAGCAGGAACATGTACGGTGATGGGTTGATGCAACGCAGCGCACGGTAAATGTCGAGCGCGGACGCTCTGGATTTCACTTCAAATCGCTGCGCCAACACCACCTGGATAACGTCTCCTCCGCGGATGTACTCTTTCGTCCGGACAACCATTTCGGCGTGCCGCTCGGGCTTCATATTCGATTCGACGTGCAACTCCGGGACCTCGCGTCGCAGTTCCAAGGCGCGCATCGCCAGCGGTTGCTGAATCTCGCGCACGACCTCGTCCACGCGCGCGCAGGCGCAGGTGTAGGCCACCTCGGGCTTGGAATCCACATGCGCGTTGGCGACCACCTTGATCGTCTGCTTTACGCGATCAAAAATCACGATCGTGTCCGTGATCATGAAACACAGAACGGGAGTATGTAAATCGTCGTGTTCGGGTTTCGGAACTGTGGGCTCAATGTGGTGGATGTATTCATAACCCAGGAAGCCGACCGCACCGCCGGTAAAGCGAGGGAGACCGGGAAGCGCGACCGGCTTGAATGGTTCCATCTCCTTTTCCACCAACTCCAAGGGGTCGCTCCCGTCGATCTTTTCAACCCGGATCACCTTCCGCGGATGCGATCCGAGAAACGAATAGCGCCCGATGTGTTCGCCTCCTTCCACGGATTCGAGCAAGAAGGACCCGCCGCTCTTCTGGAGTTTCTGATACGCCGACACAGGTGTTTCCGCGTCGGCGATAATCTCTCGATAAACAGGGATCAAATTGCCCTGCTTCGCCAACTCCAAAAACTCAGCTTTTGAAGGCGTGAACATTACGGCTCACTTTTTACCATAAACCCGCTCTGGCTTAACCAACTGCTTCTCGGTGACCTTCGCTTCTCCTTTTACGATGCTGCGGAAGAAGCACGATTTGTAACCTTCATGGCACGCGGCGCCAGCCTGTTCCACCTGGATCAGCAACGCGTCCTTGTCGCAATCGAAGGCAATATCTTTCACCTTTTGCGTGTGACCGCTGGTGGCGCCTTTGTGCCAAAACTCTTTGCGCGACCGGCTCCAAAAAACCGTCTCACCGATTTCAATCGTCCTCTTCAAGGATTCCTTGTTCATCCACGCCACCATTAACACCCGGCCGGTCCTGTGTTCCTGAATGATGGCTGGTATCAGTCCGTTGGCGTCATACTTCAATTCATCGAGAACGTTCATAGTCGAATGCAAATTCCTTTCTCCTGCAAATACCCTTTTACATCAGCCACCGTGTACTCACCAAAGTGAAAAATCGACGCGGCCAATACGGCGTCGGCCTTGCCTTCCGTCAACACTTCGGCCATGTGTTCGAGCGAACCGGCGCCACCGCTGGCAATCACCGGTATGCGAACGGCGCCACTGATCGCACGGGTCAACGCCACGTCGTACCCAGCCTTTGTTCCATCGGCGTCCATGCTGGTCAGCAGAATCTCGCCGGCTCCGAGTTCCGCCACGCGGCGCGCCCATGTCACTGCATCCAATCCGGTGGGCCTGCGCCCACCATGAGTGAAGACCTCCCAATTCGCCTCCGATCCGACTCGACCGTCCGAGGCACTGCGCTTGGCGTCAATCGCCACCACAATGCACTGCGAGCCGAACCGCTCGGCACCTGCGCGTACCACCTCCGGATTCTGCACCGCCGCGGTATTCAAGCTCGTCTTGTCCGCACCCGCCTTGAGCATCGCACGAATATCCTCGACCGTGCGAATGCCGCCGCCAACTGTCAACGGCATGAAACATTCGCCGGCCGTGCGCTCTACCACGTCGATCATCGTCGCCCGGTTCTCGGCGCTGGCCGTGATGTCCAGGAAGACAAGCTCGTCCGCGCCCTGCCGGTCGTATTCTTTGGCGCACTCCACCGGATCGCCCGCATCACGCAGGTTTAGGAATTTTGTTCCCTTCACCACGCGACCATGGTCCACGTCGAGGCACGGAATGATACGTTTGGCAAGCATGCGACGGACAGCATACAGGAGATAGAAAACAGAATCCAGCCTGCTGCGTGCGAACGAACACCGCACGTCGCCCACCCTTCTGCCATCCTGGTCACATCAAACCCGGGCTACTTTCCCTTCAACACTCTGGCCGCCTTCTTCGCGGTGGCAGCACTGTCAAATGCCAGGTACGCAACAAAACGCTTTCCGATTGCCGCTGCCGAAAAGCCGCGCAGATTGATCCGGGCCGCAGCCAATTTCCGAGCCAGCTTTGCCCCCAATCCCGGTTTATCCCGGCCCTCGACGCGAACTGACTGCAATCCCTCGGTTCTCATGAACCCCGCGGCTCGGGCCGCTTTGGCCTGCGCTCCGCCTTTGACCGGCGTGAGGAAAACTACGCCTTCACCGCGCCGCTCCGGCGCCCGACGCGCGATCACGAATTCCAAGTTCGCCTTGGCCTTCGAGAGCGCCGAGAGCTTTTCTGCCAACCCGCCGGGACGATCCTTGATCGTTGCCGCCCATACATCCACATGACTGACTTTGAGCTTCATGACTGCCTCCTCTCCGCGTTCGTTGCACCAACGATATTTTACCCTCCCTAAAGAGCGACGCCACTCAATTCGGAAGCGTCCAAAACCAGACCACACGTTTCAGCCTTCCACGTCTCCGACAATCTCTTCCACGATATCTTCAATGGTCAGCAAACCAACATGCTTGCCTTGGGGATCGACGACGATGCTCATGGGATGGCGCCCGGCACGCAGCACTGGCAAAATCCGATTCACTCGCTCGGTGGACAATGCGAACTGTGGCTTCTGCATGAGTTGCCCCGCGGTCTGCCCGTCTCGTCCCGTGTCATCAAACAAAACCTGGTACACATTGACAACGCCGACGATTTTTTCTCCATCGCGCACTGGAAAGCGCGCGAAACCAGTTCGCTGGGAGGTCTCCAGCAACTCTTTCCGGGATGTATCACGTTCAACGATCGCTGCCCGCGCCAGCGGCACCATGACATCGTGCGCGCTTTTGTAGGGAAAATCGAATACTCCGTCAATCATTGCCCGTTCTTCGGCCGTAAGAGCGCCACCCGCTTCGCCTTCCTTTGCCAAATATTTGAGTTCTTCGCGGTTGACGAAGAAACTCCGCGGAGTTTCCGCTTTGCCACCCAAACGGACAATGACGCGCATGACAAAGCCGACCACAACGGCGAACGGCGCCAGTGCCCACGCCATCGCATCGAGCGCGTCGGCCAAGGTCATGCAGAGCCGATGCGGGTAACGCCGGAACAGCGTCTTGGGAGCAATTTCCCCCAGCACGAGCAGCAGCGCCGACGCCACGATCGTCGCAACCAGATTTACCCAGACGCGGCCACCGCCGAGAAGCTGGACGGCCAGAGCCGAAGCATACACACCCACCAGAACGTTGGCCAGGCTGTTGCCCAACAACGTTGTGCCCAACAAACGCTCCGTGTTTTCGACGAATCCATTGATGATGAGCGCCCGGCGATTCTTCCGTTCGACCTCGTGCCGAAGGCGCACCCGGTTGAGCGAAATCAAACCCGTTTCCGCACCGGCGAAGAATGCGGAGCCAACCACGCCAACGATGACCAAAAACAGGTCGCGCAGAGTTTCCACGTCAAGTTTCCTCAAGGCTCAGGCGCTTCGGCTCGATCTCCAGCAGAACTTCGCCGATCCGGTTCTTCACGACCTTGCGGGCCGTGGCGGACACGTTGTTACATCGGACTTGTTCGCCCTCCTTGGGCAATACGCCGAGTTGAGCGATCACCCATCCGGCAATCGTCTCGACATCCTGCGCCTCCAGTGATAATCCACATTGCTCATTGACCAGTTCCAGCCGGGCCTTGCCGTTGATGAGGTAGCGACCGTCGTCGAGCTTCTGCACCATGAATTCGCTTTTGTCGAATTCGTCCTCGATCTCGCCCACGATTTCCTCCAGCACGTCTTCCAACGTGACCATGCCCTGCGTCCCCCCATATTCATCCACGATAATTGCCACGGGGTGCTCCTGCTTGCGGAAGCTGCGGAGCAATCGGGCCACGCTCATCGTCTCCGGGATGAAATTTGGCAATTCCATAACTTCGTCCAACTCGCGGGAAGGATCGATGAGGAACTCTTTTACGTTCAAAATCCCTTCTACCGTGTCGGGTGTTTCGTGAATGACCGGCACACGGCGATGTTTGATCTGGCGCAGAACGGCCGCCCACTCAGCCGGGCCGAGAGCGTCATCAACGCACTGCATGTCCACCCGGGGTGTCATAATCTCTTTCACCTGCATGTTTTCAAACGCCAGGATCTTATTCACCATGTACCGTTCTTCTTTGCGCACCACTCCCGCTCGCTCGCTCAAGCTCAGTAACGTCCGATATTCGTCCTCTGTCGGACCAGCTGAGCGTACTTTGTGCGACGCAAAATAGGGCAAGCGCTCAACCCCTTTCACGACCACCGCGGAAATGGCTTCGGCGGCTCGCCGGAGCAGCGAAGTCCACATGACAATCCACTGGAGCGGTCGGGCCACATGCAGCGCAAAAAACGCCGCGTTACGGATAACCACGCTTTTGGGCGCCACTTCTCCGCAAAACAAAACCAGTGCCGTGATCACAGGAACCGCCAGCGCCTCTGCGTGCTGAGGGGTAACTGCCTTCAAGAAGGCAAAACCGAGCACGGCAATCGTCACGTTGACAATCGTATTGCCAAGCAAAATCGTGGAGAGCAACCGTTGGGGTTGCTCGAGAAGTTCCTGGACGATTTGGCCGCGCCGCGGATGTGACTGGCGCAAGCGACGCAATTGAAGCTTGCCCAGAGAAAACAATGCGATCTCGGTTCCCGAGAAAAATGCCGACAAAATCAACAGCACTCCCAGGGCGAGCAGTTCCAGAATCAGCGTTGTCGTCAGCATTGGCCCGGACGCAAGTCTATGCAACTTGCGCCCGTGACGTCAACCGCGCGACGTGCCGGGTCCAACCGAGAACAACATCTACTTTGCCACTGGTGTCGAAACGGGAGGAGTTTCTACGGCCGGTAGGGACGGTGGCGGCGGCAGCAAGACCTCGACCTTCGCCGCTTTGCGCAGCTCGGCCACGTGCTCGCGCGTGGCTTGATCACCTTTGCGCCGTTTCAGGAATTGGGTCAGATCTTCCTTCACCTCATCGAATGGAAGCACCCGGGCCGGTCGGCGATCGGTTACGAGCAGAATATGATAACCAAACTGGGTGGTGATGACACCGCTGACGGTGTTCGTCGGCAACGAGAACGCGGCGGCATCGAACTCAGGGACCATGGCGCCACGCGGAAAGAACCCGAGATCACCTCCGTTGGCGGCGCTGCCGGGGTCCTCCGAAACCTTACGGGCAACGTCGGCGAACTTCTCGCCGCCTTTGACAAGGGAAAGAGCTGCCTCAATTTGGGCGCGCTTTTCCTTTTTCACGTCGTCGCTGGCGCCGGGAGGAACGCGAATGAGGATGTGGCTGGCGCGCACCGTTTCGGATTGCTTGAATTGATCCGGGTTCTCGTCGTAGAACGATTTCACCTCTTCGGGAGTGACTTTCACCTGCTTTTCGACGATGTTCCGAACCGTCTCCTGAATAATGACGTTGTCGTGAACGCGTTTGGCGTATTCCTCGGGTGTGATACCGGTTTCTGCCAATGTGGTCTTGTAGCCCTCTTCGCCGCCGAGTTGTTTCTTCACCAACTCAATCTGAGCCTGCGTTTTTTGTTCGACATCTGCCCCGGGATGCTTGCTGCCTTCCTGCAAGAGCAGTTCGCGTCCAATTAACTCATCCAACATTCCGCTCTCCAGTTCCGGGCCAGATGGCGGCAACGACTGACGCCCCCGCCGTGCCATCTGCATCGTCATGGCGCGAACCGCCGCATCGAGTTCCTTGCGGCTGATTTCCGAACCGTTCACCCGGGCCACGACAGCATCGTTGGTTACCGATGGTTTGGCCGAAGAAGTTGCTGGTTTCGACTTTTCTGCCGCCCTGACCTGAAAGGCGAGCGCGACAACAATGATAAAAGCGAGGGTACGGATCTTCATAAACTCCTTCTTGAGAATCATCTGACTATGGTCGGTTTGATGCGCAAATGCGGGCGGACGCTACCACGCGCTACTCTCCAAGGTCAAGAGCCATTATGGGTCCTTTTCGGGCAAAGAACCTTGGAGACTCATCTCGTAATACTTCTCCCATTTCGGGCAATTTCAAATCGTAGGGGGCATGGTGATCGACGCAACTCCTATCCAAAACCGCACAAAAATGTGCCGCTAGCGACGAAAACAGCCATTCGGCCAGATTTGGGCGAGGTTGCGCGGCGTGAGGGGTCTTTCTGCTTGGGCAAACAGCGCTTGGACAGCTTCGTGGGCCACGAGGTCAATTTGCTCGTCGGATGCGCCTGCCTGCAAGGCGGTTGCGACCAACTGCTCATATCGCCAGGTAGCCCCGTCGAGGATCGCTTGTTTCAGTGCACGCAAGGCCTGATTCAGAGAGGCGGGCCGATTAACCTTCACGATCTTCATCCACGATTTCGCAGAGCAATGGCCGCGCCAAAGTCGCTTCTCCGGCGAACAAACTGCTCAAGGATCGTACGCCCGCCTCTTTACTCGATGACTGGCGAGGCTTAATGTATCGATAAGCTGGAAGAATGACTACGTGACTGCGCTGCATAACAAGAGCTGCTTGCCCATAACGGTCGTCGCTTGCCTGGCAGGGGCAACTTTTGCCACGTTAGCCAGTGGGCAGGATACAAAAAGTGAGTTACTGGTTAACTACGTGTCCCCTTCGGTTCTCGCTCCCCCGTCCGTATCCACGAATGCAACCGCATCCATTGAGGTGCCACCAGGAATTGATGGCGAAGAAGCGGCGAGTTTCATGTTCCGGCCCCGGCGGAAGCTCACACAAGGAGAACGTTGGGAGAAATTTGAAAACGAGTTCGGTCTGACCGACAAGAATCCATCGCTATTCAAAGGCACCCTCGAATTGGCGAAGTATCGTCTGGACAAGACCACGTTTGCTCTCAACGAATTCGTACAGAGTGTGGAGAGGGCACTGTCGTTCGATTACGGTTTGCGCCCTGCCACCAGTCAGAATGGGACAAATTCAACAGCGCATGGTGGGATGGATCTGCCCATTCCGTTCTGGGAAACAGTGCAGAATGCCCGTTTGAAATCCGACATCGATCTGAACGTTCCAAGAGCCAGGGCTTTCGTTGGCGTGCGGCTCGTCTTGCCCATTGGGGATTAGCTCAGGCGTCCGCTTTCGCCTGTTTGGGCGGCCTTCGCCGGAACCCGTGGGAAAGCGCCAAGGCCCATACCATCCACAAGGCTTCGCGAACGATGTGACCTGACATTTTGGATTGGCCCGCGTAACGATCGACAAACGTAATCGGGATCTCACGAACGCGAAATCCCTGCATCCAGGCTTTGTAGGTCATTTCAACTTGAAAGGCGTAACCGTTGCTGCGCACGCGATCGAGATCAATCGCTTCCAGTACGCGAGATCGGAAACACTTAAGGCCGCCCGTCGGGTCGGTTACCGGTAGACCCGTGATGAAGCGGACGTAATAGGAAGCGCCTTTGCTCAGAAACAATCGCGAGAGCGGCCAGTTGACGACCCGGACACCATGGAGATAGCGGGAACCGAGTATCAGATCGGCTTCTTGAATCGCTTTCAGCATGTTCGGGATCTCGCGTGGGTCATGTGAGAAATCAGCATCCATTTCAATCAGGAAGGCGTAGTGACGCGCCAGTCCCCATTTGAAACCGGCGATGTAAGCCGTACCCAATCCCAGCTTGCCTGACCGACTCAATAAATGCAGCCGCGGTTCAGTTTTCGCCCTGGCGTCCACGATGGCAGCCGTACCGTCGGGGGAGTTGTCGTCCACCACAAGCACGTCCAGGTTGGACGCCTGCGAAAGCACCAATTCTACAATCGACTGGATGTTCTCCTTCTCATTGTAAGTCGGAATAATGACCAGTGCTCGGTCGTCCATGTTATTTCACCAAGTGCGGGTTTTCCAAAACCAGGTACTCGCCATCGACCGCCACCGGCCAGCGATGACCGCGGACATTCACGAGGGCCATCTCGCCGCTGCCACCGACGTAAACGGGCTTCCATTGAGCATCGACGATTTTCTCCACTTGCTCGGGCACCCCTTTCAAACCGCTCACATAGATCAGGTCAATTCCAATCGGCCTCTCAGTGGCCGTGTCCACACCAGAAGCCATGACCAGATACTTGGCATTCTCACAACGACAGTCAAACCAATACTCGCTGCGCGGGATCGGCACGGGGACCGGCATGTCGTTGACCGGGCCTTCGTACCGCGCACAAAAAGTGAGCATGCTCCGCCGTTCACAGTGCGCCATCCAGTAAATTTGTTTCGGCACCATCACAAAATCGTTGGGCGCCACATGCTGGTTCACATAGCTCATGGCGGCCTCTGCCTCCGCCACCGAGTGCTGCGTCCACTGATCAATCCTCGTGGAGAAATGTCCCCAAGCGCCCTTCACCGACGGAATGAAAAAAACCAGAAGACCAATTGCCGCCGGTACCCATTTTGACTCACGGCTCTGTAACCCTTTCGCGCATAACTCGCCCGCCCACGTCAACACCCCGGCAAGCCCGAGGGCCATCAACGGCAAAAATATCGTCGCCGGATAGAAAAACACGGGCACGTTGTTGAGTTTCTTAAACACTCCGTACATCAAAACCAGCAGCCAAAACGGCATCCATAAACGCAACCACTTCTCGCGCCTGACCGGCAACCAGATGAAACCGAGGGTTGCAATCACCAGCCACCAATCCCGCCCTGCCATACCGGTCCGTGGATTGAGGTGTGTCGGCGTTTTGAAACCAAGGTTCAAAACATTTCCAATGTAGCGCTGGACTTCACCGATAAATGTCGGCCGCACCTCATTGCTGGCAACGCTTGTCAGTCGGCCCACTTGCGCCATCAGTTGTCCCTCACCGTGCGCGGCGCAATACCAAAGCACAAACAATGCAGAATAGGCGCAAGCCGTCCCCACGGCGATGGCCACTCGGCCCAATCGCGTTGAGATCGTCCGACGGAACGGCGTCCCCGCCGCCAGCGGGTTGACTACCGCCACCGTCACCACCACCGCGCCAATCAATGGATAGGTGAAATAATTCGTCGCCGTCGCCAGCGAACAAAATAACCCGGCCCAGACGACATCGCGCAGACGTTTCTCTTGAACGTAGCGAATCAGGAAACCCGTCGATGCCAGCGCCAAGGTTCCGGCCATCGGATGGGACCGGACCCAGCGGAAATTGACGTTTGCCTCGGCGTACACCAAAAAGGCGGCTGCGCAAAGAAAGCCAAAATCCTTATCGCGAAGTCGCGTTCCGACCCAGAACAGCAGCGCCGCTGCCGCCAGCGCGGTCACCGCGCCCAGCGCCCGTCCGACAACGATATCGTCGCCAAAGACCCGCAGCAGGGTACCGTTGATCAGCATGTAGAGTGGTGGGTAAGGATACGGGAAAACGAAATCGTCCACGATGGGCCCGACCCGTGGCCTGCCATGAATAAAGGTCCAGCTTTGCTCCATCCACTCGCCTTCGTCACCGTACCAGTTCGGGTTCGTCCGCAAATTCGGCAGGAACAGCAACGCCCAGAGAATCAACAGCGCCGCGGCGACGCCGCGCTCCCAGTTGGTTTTCAGCGGAAATTCCATTTAGTCTTTCACGAAGAAGATCCGGATCGGACCAAAGTTCGTATTGGGCAATTGATTCAAATCGTGCCACTGCTGTGGCTGCAGTGTTTGCAGGGCCTCACGATTCCCATCCACAAGCAGCACGGTTGTGTTCGTGGTCCACTCAGATGAACCTGCCGACTGTTGCGTGATCAGGAACGGCCATTCCAGTTGTGGCAATTCCGGTTTGCCTTCATGATTCAGTTCGACCAACTGCGGCTGTCCCAGCTTCCGAACGAGCGTCGCCCGCTCTTCCGGCGTGGTCGCTGTCGCCAGGGCCAACTGAGTCAAGCACTCCGCCCTGAGCCGTTCCCCGCCCTGCTCAGCCAGGTAACGCGCCGCCTTTTGTTTAATCCCCAAGGCTGTTCCGAACGTTCCTTGTGCTCCGCCGCTGCGGCCGACAAACTGGTAGAGGCCCAGCATGAACGCGACGTTCGCTGCCGCCAAGGCGGCCACAGTAATGTAGACAATCGCAGGCTTCACCTTGCGTCCCAGCCAGTCCGCCGCCGCGCCACACGCCAAAAAATGCACGGGATACAAAATCGCGAAATAGGTCAGATATGTCCACAAGCCAGCGACAACGAACACGACGATTGGCACGACGAACCACAATGCCAGAATGGCTGACATGCGTGCCGTTTCACCTTCCACGCTCAGTTTCCTCACTCCTCGTACTGCCGCCACAACGAGCCATGCCAATGCCGCCAAAAAAGCAATCCGCTGCACGAGCAGCAAAATGTCCGGAAGCACTTCTCCCTCCGAAAAATACGTTCGACCTTTATTCTTCCAAACCTGTGCCCGGTCAAACTCAGGCGCCGCGCTGATTCCCAACCCATCCTCAATTCGTCCGGCGTTCATGATCGCGAGGGCGTACGACAGGTTTTGCTTGCTCGGCAATCGGTATCCAGAAATCGGATGCGTGGTAATGCCGTGCAATTGTTCCCATTGCTGACCGCCGCCGACAGCGTTCATCGCCTGACGGAAATCCGCCCACCCGGTCCGACTCTGCAATTGCAGATACGGAATCATCAGCACCACCGCTCCAACCACTCCGCCGGCCGCGAAACGCCAATCGATCTTCGGACGCAACCACAACAAAATGACCAAGACAGTCGCGGTCAGCGCCACGCCGGAAAAGTGAATTTGAATGACACACAACGGCAACAAGATCGCCCAGAAAACGGCCTTCGGTCTCTTGCCAAGTACCACCGCGTGAACGGCCCATATCGTCGCCGTGGCGAATACAGGGACGAAATCTTGCGCCCAAATCTTCCGCGAGTAAATGACCGCCCAGGGAGAAACGGCAAAAAAGGCGGCGGCAATCAGCCCGGTTATGGGACCGTAATACCTCCGCCCAATCCACCAACAGGCAGCCACCGCACCCAAACCGAGAGCAGCGATGCAGCCGGAAGCGAACACCGGGTTCGCACTGATCGCAAACATCGGGATCAACAGGTAAATGAACATGGGCGGGTTGGTCACGCCGACGCTGGACATCAGTCCCGCACTCGGCAATCTGACTTCATGCACACACTTTAGGGCAAGATTCGCTGCGTAAGCTTCGTCACCTTGAAACTCCAGGAGATCCAAATGTGAAAAACGCAGCCACCCGCCAAGAACAATGATGAGACACAAAAGGCCGTATTCCAACCACAGAGGCGCAGAGGCAATTCCCTTCTCTCCGCTCTCCGTGTCTCTGTGGTGCAATCCCTTCTTCTTCATTTGCGCGCTTTCAGTGGCCAACTCCAACCGAGCCCTTGCACGCGCCGGATCCGAAACAGTTCGCCCCAAATCCGCAAAGCGCTCTGCAGGTTGTACGGGATGCGCGTGTCCGGATCGTGCACCCATTTGACCGGCACCTCGGCGACGCGATAGCCTTCGCGGGTGGCAACAACCAGCATCTCGATATCGAAAATGGCTGAATTGCTCGTTACCTGTGAGAAAACCTCCTGCGCGACTTCTCGTTTCATTGCCTTGAAGCCACATTGCGTGTCGTAGATTCCACGGATGCAAAGCAGCCTCATGCCAACGCCGAACAACTCAGCGGCCCACCGCCGGTACCATGCTTGCGGCTTTTCCACGTGTGTACCCGGCACGCCGCGTGAACCGATGGCCATATCGCAGCCCTCCCGCTCCAGTTTCATCAACAACTTGTCAGCCTCTGTGATCGGCGTGCTCTGATCGGCATCTGTGAACAGAACGTATTGCCCGCGCGCATCGAGCATCCCGGCCCTCACCGCGCCGCCTTTGCCTCGATTCGGCTGCAGATCGATCAGGCGCAGCATGGGATAACTCTTTGCCAATTCGCGCGTGGTTTGTGCCGTCTCATCCCGGCTGCCATCGTTGACAACCACTATCTCGAAATTCAGGTTCTTGCCGCGCAGATACTCAACAATCCCCGGCACGTATCGTTTCAAACGTTCCTGCTCGTTGTAGGCGGGAATGACAACCGACAAGTGAGGACGCGACGGCTCCATTGACGACTCAAGTTGCCTTCCGCAACGCGCCCATTTCCCGCAATTTGGTCAACGCCTCAGCCGCATAATCCTTGTCCATTTCTTGCCGACGGATCCACGCGACGTAGTCCCGCACGCTATCGTGGGGGGTCTTGGTCGGCTGCCAGCCCATTCGCTGCAGCTTCGCGATGTCGGAAACGCTGTGGCGCGTATCGCCGACCCGGTATTCGCCGCTGATGTTTGGCTTGGACTCTTGGCCGAGCACTTCCGCCACGATCTGGGCAAACTCGAGCACGGTGTAGCCGCGACCACCGCCGACGTTGAACACCTGAAAGTTCGCTTCATCGCGTTCGAGGGCCAACAGATTGGCACGAACGACATCGTCCACATTCACGTAATCGCGCAGTTGGCGGCCATCCTCGAACACGCTGGCTGGGCGCGACTTCAGCATTTGCAGGGTAAAGATACGCAGCACACCCGAGTACGCATTGCGAAATGATTGTCGCGGACCTTGCACGATCGAGTAACGCATGGCGGCGCTGGGAATCCCATAATTACGCCCCAAGGCAATCGCCATCAATTCTTGCGAGTACTTGGCGATCGAATACTGGTTCTTTGGATTCGCCTGGATTTCCAATAGCGGCAACGGAGTGATCGCCCCGCCGCATTTAGGACAAATCGGATCCCACAAACCTTTCGTCAGCCGCTGCGGATCGCGTCCATCCGGAAACACCTCGCCATCCTTCGCGCAATGGTAGCGTCCTTCGCCATAAACAAACTGGCTGCTGGCTACGACCACTTTTCGCACGGGCAGTTTCTGCGCCACGATCTCTTCGTACAATAGCGCGGTACCGACACTGTTGACGTGGAAAAATTGCGAGAAATTCGGAAGCAAATCCTGGTAGGCCGCCAGATGGATGACAGCGTCAACCCCACGGAGAGCCTTGTGCCAATCATCGCGGTTGCGAACGTCCCCAAAAACCCGCTCGATATCTTTCGGCAGCCACTCCGGCCATTCATCAGTCGAACGATGTACCGGGGGCGATAGATTATCCAGCACCCGGACGTCATAACCGTCCCGCAGCAGCGCCTCCGCGGTGTGCGATCCGATAAACCCCGCTCCGCCCGTGACCAGGACTCGACCTTTGCTCATGCGGAATGTGTCTGCTTGAGTTTTTCGTAGAGATAACTGGTCATAATGTGATCCAGAATCATGTGGACATCCTCCACCGGGCCGTATTCATCGGAAGGAACCAGAAATGAAACCGCAGCCAGCTTGGCCAGCTTTCCGCCGCCGAATCCCGTCAGCCCAATCACCTTGACCCCGATCTGCTTCGCCGCTTCGACCGCCGCGATAATGTTCGGCGAATTGCCGGAAGCCGAAATGGCAATGAGCAGGTCACCGCGCTGTGCGAGGTTCTTCAAAGGCTCGCTGAACGCGTGATTGTAGTCCGTGTCGTTGACCCAGGCCGTCATGAGTGAGACGTTGTCGGTAAGCGCGATGACGCGGAAGCGGGGCCACGGTGCGTCCCCCTTATGGCCCAGGGTACCTTTGTTGAGATCGTTCATCATGTGCGACGCCGTCGCCGCGCTGCCGCCGTTGCCAATGACGAAGATCTGGCCGCGTCGCTGGTAGACCTCTTCCACAGCTTGCAGTATCGGATCGACCGCTTCCCACGGTGAACGATCGAGCACCTTTTTCAGGCTGTTAATGTAATTCTTTGCAAACTCGCTGGCTTTGTTCATCACTTAATACCTTTGCATATTCAAGACGACGTGGCTTCCTCCGCGCTCCAGACGGAACGGCATTTCCCGCAACTCTCGCAAAGCTTGTCGCACCGCTTGCCGTTTATGGCTCGGCACGCACAACAGGAAGAACCCGCCGCCGCCTGCGCCGGATATCTTGCCTCCCAAGGCGCCAGCCTTCATCGCGCGTTCGTAAATTTCGTCCAATTCACCGCTGCTGATGCCTGCAGCGAGCTGCCGCTTGGCTTCCCAACCCTGATGAAGCAATGCGCCCAAACCGTCGATGTCACCGACCTCAATTAGTTTCCGCACCTGATGCGCTTGTTGCACCATCTGTTGCAAAATCTCGGACTTCTGTCCGATGTTGGATCTTTGCTGTGAAAGAATGTTCGAGGCCTGCCGCGTTTTGCCCGTAAAAAACAACATGAGCATATTGTCGAGATCGTCCAAGGTGGACCGGGAGAGAATCACCGGCGACGTCCGCACGTTCTTGCCGGGGCCAAATTCAAAGGAGCGCAATCCACCGTAGGCCGCGATATACTGGTCCTGTATTCCAATTGGTTTGCCGAGAATGTCGATTTCTATCTCGCAAGCCTCACGCGCCAGTTGCTCCGTCGTCGGCGCGGCATCGACGAAATGATAGAGCGCGTTCAGGACTCCCACCGTAACGCTGCTCGAGGAACCCAATCCCGAGCCTTCGGCCGGAATGTCTGACAAAAACGAAATCTCCACGCCTTGCGATACTCCGACCTTGCGCATTGCCTCGCGTACCAATTCGTGCTCGATCTGGTCCACCGAGTCCACAATCTCTTTCTTCGTCCAATTCACGTAGATCTTGTTGTCAAAGCGCTCCTTGACGATACAATGGACGTACTTGTCAATTGCGGAACTGACGACCGCGCCGCCGTGCGTTTCGAAAAAGCCGGGGAAATCGGTTCCGCCACCTGCCAGCGAAATCCGCAGCGGTGTCTGCGTAATAATCAATTCAATAACCCCTTCTCAAAATCACGCTGTGCCTTGGCCAGCCGCTCCGGCGTCCCCACGTCCTGAACGTAAGCCTCTGGCTTCATGGCATACACGGGCAATCCTTTCTTCAACAGCTTCGGAAATGCTTCCTTCCCAAAATCACAGAACTGCCCAGCGGGAATCTCCTCCAGTATCGCCGGTTCGAGCACGAAAATACCAGCGCTAATCAGATTTGTCGAAACCTGTTTCGGATCGGGTTTTTCAACGAACCGCCGCACGCGCCCGCTGGGTTCCGTCTCCACCACACCGCCCGTCCACGGTTCTGGCGACTCGAACAACGCAACCGTCGCCAGCGCCTTGCGGGACCGATGGAATTCCACCAGCGGCGCAAACTCCACTCGTACCAGGTTATCGCCATAGAACACAAGGAAAGTGCCATCGTGCAATTTGTGTTCCATTTTCTTCACGGCGCCAGCCGTCCCGAGGATTTCTGGCTCGTGTGAGTACTCGATTGTCACCCCGAACTTTTTCCCATCCCCGAAGTAGCTCGTAATTTTCTCCGGCAAATAATGCAGGTTCACGATGAATTCTCGGATGCCCTGTCGCTTGAACAATTCGAGATGATGCTCCAGTAGCGGCTTGCCGCCGACCGGCACCATCACCTTCGGTATATCCAAACCCAGCGAGCGCAGCCGGGTCCCCAGCCCCGCGGCAAGGATGAAAGCTTTCATGCAAGCAAGGGTGATTGGTGTTCGGAAACCGGTGATCGGATAAACGGTATTACCCAGTCACCTACCTCCGGTCACGAGTCACGCCCCCTTCTCCCGCAAGTACCGGCTCAAGACCGCCCATGCCTTCTGCATCGCCTTCGCGCGATGACTGATCCGGTTCTTCACGTCGGGCGAAATCTCCGCAAAGGTCTTGGTCTGTCCATCGGCGATAAACAGTGGATCGTACCCAAAACCGCCCCCACCCCGTTCCGCCTCGATAATCGTACCGTTGCAAATTCCCTCGACGCATTCAAATAAACCGTTTTCATCGGCAATCGCCATGACGCAACGAAACCGTGCCGACCGTTTCTCCAACGGCACGCCTTCCAAACGTTTCAGCAATTCCTTGTTGTTCTCGTGGTAAGTGGCCTTCTCGCCGGCAAACCGCGCCGACCGCACGCCCGGCTCGCCTTTCAACGCGTCCACTTCCAGACCCGTGTCGTCGGCAATTGTCAACATCTTCGCCGCCGCCGCGGTCTCGACCGCCTTCTTCGCCGCGTTGTCGCGCACCGTCGCGCAATCCTCGACGACCTCCGGCAGACCGCGAATGTCCGCCGCCGACACCACCTCCAACGGCAAATCCTTCAATAATACACGGAGTTCTTTCAGTTTGTGTCTGTTGCGCGTGGCGACAAGTAGTTGCATGGGCGCGGATTATACCGCCCGCCCGCCAAAAATGAAGCTCATCCTGCGACCATCTTTTTTCCTAAGAAAACCGCGGCTCACCCGTTATTCTAGGTAAGGAGCGATATGCGACACAGCGACGAGCCAGATCGGGTAGAATGGATGCGGTCGGTGCTGGCACAACACGAAGGCCCCCTCCTCCGTTACGCGGCCCGCATCACCCGCAATCTCGAACAAGCCCGCGACGTGGTGCAGGATACCTTCCTGCGTTTGTGTCGCGAACATCCCGAACGACTCAACAGCCATCTTACCGAATGGCTGTTCACCGTCTGCCGCAACCGAGCACTAGACATCGTCCGCAAAGAATCGCGAACCAGAGCGTTGACTGAGATTGACCTATCTACCCGCGAAAGTGCCGACCCGTCACCTGACGTTGCCGCAGAAAAAAGGGAAAGCACCTGCGACGTGTTCCGCGCTCTCGATGAATTGCCGGTCAACCAGCAGGAAGTGATTCGATTGAAGTTTCAGAACGATCTCAGCTACCGCGAAATCAGCCGCGTCACCAATCTCTCCGTCAGCAACGTCGGCTTTCTGATTCACACCGGCATCAAAACACTGCGCCAGCGTGTTCGCGCCCTCGAAGGAGTATCCCATGAAGATTGATCCCAACGATCCACGCCTGACCGCCTATGCTTTGGGCGAACTCGACGCCGCCGAGCGCGCCGAGATTGAAGCGTGGCTGAAAGGTGACGAAGCCGCCCGCCGCGAAATCGAGACGATTCGTCGCGCCGCCGGCGTGCTGACCGAAGAATTGAAGGCTGAGCCGTGCCCGGAATTGACTCCAGCGCAGGTTGCAGAGATCGAACAACGCTTCGACCCCGCCGCGAAAACCGAGATCGATTTTCCGTGGTGGCGCCTTATCGGCTGGGCCACCGCAGTGGGCGCAGCAGCCCTGATGGTGGCCTTGTTCTTGCCAGCTCTTAGTGCAACGCGGAACAGAGCACAGCGGCTGGCCCTGCATACACCCAGCGAACAATCAGCACCGGTCCAGCAACCGCCGCCACCCAAGCTGCCTCTCAGCCAAAACCAGGTGGAATCGGAGCGCAATGTGGTCGCTCTGCAGCCAAGCTCTCCCAGCCCCACTCCAGAAGCGGCGCCACCCCTCACTCGGGCTCGCGAGACGGGAATCGAAGCGGGAATTCCGCCCGTGCAGGAGAGAACGATCATTTCCAGCGGTAGCGCAGCGGCACCCAGTTCTTACGGGGAAAGATATTACAGGCTTGCCGCGCAATCGGCAGCGCCGGCTCCTGGCGATCTTTCGACGAAAAGTGCCGGCAATCTCGCGCTCAATGATGGCCGTAACGAGTGGGATCAGTCTGCTTCGCGTCGCCGTCGGGTTCGGTCACAACCGGAATCTTCGGGGGATGAAATCACTATTTACCGGGGCACGCAATCGTGGACGCCTCCCGTCCCGTTCGACACCGAATCCTATCCGAGGCTTGTCGAGAACGCATTCATCAGCGTCTCGCAGAGTCCACTCTCGACATTCGGGCTCGATGTGGACACGGCATCGTATGCGAACATTCGGCGTTTCCTCAACCAGGGCTCGCTACCGCCACGCGATGCGGTCCGCATCGAGGAAATGCTCAATTATTTCTCGTATAATTATCCAGCGCCGAAACGCAACGAGCCCTTCTCGCTTTACGTCGAGATGGCTGGGTGCCCGTGGAACCCGGCGCATCGGCTCGCGCTGATCGGACTGAAGGCCAGGGACGTCGCGCCACGCAAAGTGCAGCCGATGAATCTCGTGTTCCTGATCGATGTGTCCGGCTCCATGCAGCCGGAAAACAAACTGCCGCTCATTAAACAAGCACTACGACTCTTGGTTGAACAACTCACTGCCCGCGATCACGTGGCCATCGTCGTGTATGCCGACAATTCACGCGTCGTGCTTCCGTCCACCCGCGGCGATGACAAAGAGGCGATTCTGGCGGCAATCGACAGTCTCGAAGCCGGGGGTTCGACCAATGGCGGTGCCGGTATCCAGTCCGCCTACCGCGAGGCGACCGGCAATTTTATCGAAGGCGGCGTCAACCGCGTCATTCTCTGCACCGACGGCGATTTTAACGTTGGCATTACCGACCAGAACGATTTGGTCCGCTTGATTCAACAGCAGGCCAAGACCGGCGTGTTCCTCAGCGTCCTCGGTTTTGGCATGGGCAACCTGAAAGATTCCACGATGCAGAAGCTGGCGGACAAGGGCAATGGCAATTACGCCTATGTTGATGATCTCGAGGAAGCGCAGAAGGTGCTTGTTGACCAAATGCGCAGCACGCTCGTCACTGTGGCAAAGGACGTCAAACTGCAAATCGAGTTCAACCCTGCGCTTGTCCAATCCTATCGGCTCATCGGCTACGAGAAGCGCATGCTCCGTGCTCGGGATTTCAACAACGACCGCAAAGATGCCGGCGAAGTTGGTGCCGGTCACACGACCACTGCGCTGTATGAAATCATCCCCGCCAGTGAATCGTCGCCTGAACTCCACGTGGAACCGCTCAGATACCAGCCGTCGCCGCGCGCTGCGAGTAATGAGGAGTTGATGACCGTCAAACTCCGCTACAAGGAGCCCGAAGGCAGCACCAGCAAGTTGCTCACCGCGTCGGTCAAGGATACGGATGCTTCATGGCGCGGGACATCGAGCGATTTCCGCTTCGCCGCGTCCGTGGCCGC
>DATIZX010000027.1:0-7504 GCA_035516795.1 Verrucomicrobiia bacterium | reverse complement strand
CAACGACAACGGCAAAAAACAGACTGGAATGAAAGCCCCACCTCGCGCAAAATCCAACGTCGCCCCGGTGTCATTTCCTTTTGAGGCAACGACCCTGACACCGTCGCTTCGCTCGGTGTCATTTCTTTATGAGGCAACACGATATAAGAGGTCTTCTTCCGCGAAACGCTTACTCGTCTGAGTTTGGGCGCATCCGAGCACTGCCGCCGGTGTAGAGCCCGCTGTCCCCAGCGGAGTATTGGGACCGTCCAGCCGGATGCTCTGGGCACAGCGCATCCTATATCAACCACGACAATCAATGGCGGCAGAATCAAGAGCGTCCACTGAGTTCTAACCCAATTTGACTGATTGTCATTCCCGTGCCGAATGGTATCATCACGCGACCAATTTCTGAGGCTTTATGTCGAAACAAAGATTAGGGGAAGCGTTAGTTCGCGAGAAACAGGAAGAGACCGCGCTGCGCAGTTTGGGGCGGGGACGCCGCAGAAAATCCATGAAAGATCCTATCTTCGCCACCGCTCACGAACTGGCAACCGCAATCCGTGAACGACAGATCTCGGCCAGTGGGGTGCTGGAAGCGCATCTGGCGCAGATTGCCCGTCACAATGCGACGCTCAACGCCATCGTCACGCTCAATGAAGAGCCAGCGCGCAAACGAGCCCGGGAAGCCGATGCCGCGCTAGCCCGTGGTGAAGTTTGGGGTCCTCTGCATGGCGTACCGGTGACGATCAAGGATTCGTTTGCCACGGCCGGACTCCGCACCACGAGCGGTTATCCACCCTTGGCCGACTACATTCCTGCGGAAGACGCGACCGTGGTCGCGCGCCTCAAAGCGGCCGGCGCCATCGTGCTTGGCAAAACGAACCTGCCAGTGCTTGTCCAGGGTTTTCAAAGCGACAATCCGATTTTTGGACGTACGAACAATCCCTGGGATCTGACGCGTACGCCGGGCGGCTCGACCGGTGGCGGTGCGGCCGCTCTCGCGTCCGGAATGTCGCCGCTGGAAATCGGCAGCGATTACGGTGGTTCGGTGCGGATTCCGGCCCATTACTGCGGACTGTTCTCGATCAAACCCACCGAACGCCGTGTGCCGCTCACCGGTCATATTCCCGAATTGCCCGGCCAGCCACGCAGCGTTCGGCATGTCGCCACACCGGGGCCGCTCGCACGGTCGGTCGAAGATTTGAAAATCGCCTTACAGTTGATTGCCGGCCCGGATCTCCAGCAACCAGACATTCCTCCCGTGTCGTTTCCGTTCCTGCTGAGGCCGCCGCTCACCGAATTGCGCATTGCTTGGAGTGACAGCTTCGGCGGTCTGCCGATCACTCGTGACACGCGAGCGGCGATGCACGGATTGCTCGCTCGATTGGATGAGGATGGGTGCGCCGTTGAACAATGTACGCCGGATGGGTTCGATTTCCCCGGCCTCTGGGAAACCTACGGTGAATTGCGTCAGTGCGAAATCGGTTCGGCGATGACGCCAGAACTCGAAGCCGAATGCGCGGCCAACTTCGGGGTTAGCCCTACCTCCGAAGACCCCGAGATGCGTGGCATGGCTCGCCGGCTGAACGCTACGCTGAAACAGTATGCGGAAACGTTGACGACGCGGGATGCGTACGTTGCGACGGCGGAACGTTTCCTTGCGTCGTGGGATGTGTTCGTGTGCCCGGTTACGGTCGGCCCGGCGTTTCCCCATTGCGCTCCTGGCACTCCGATCGATGTGGATGACCAGAAGGTGCCTTACCGCTTGGGCGGGACCGGTTACACCAGCCCGTTCAACCTGACCGGGAACCCTTCCGTCGTCATTCCGCTCACGCGCTCGCAGGAAGGGCTTCCCATCGGCGTGCAATTGGTCGGTCCGCGCTGGAGCGACATGAAATTGCTGGCGATCGCGGAGGCCATCGTCGAATTCACCGGCCCATTCCAGCGCCCACCGGGATATTAGGATCAGAACAAATGCGAAGCACGAAATCCGAAACTCGAAACAAATGCTGAAAGCCCGAAGCGGCAATTACCAAGACTCGGCAGATTGCGTTCTTTTCGGATTTTGGATTTGCAGGATGCGAATTTGTTTCGTATTCCGAAATTCGGATTTCATTAGGAGGAACTTATGCCAACCCCGCTTTTCTTAGTCACTGCATTTTTGATGGGCGTCATCCTCTCGGTTTATCTGCCGATGAACAGTTCCGCGTCACGCTATCTTGGCTCGTCGATCGCCGCATCGTTCAGTTTCTTCGTTGTCGCAACAGCAACCTGTTTGTGCATCTTGCTGGTTTCCGGTCAGCAACAATGCCTCACCAAACTCAAAACCGTGCCGCCGTATCTGCACATTGCCGGTATCATCAGCGCGTTCTTTATTATCGGCACGACGTTCCTCGTCCCGAAAATCGGTGCGCGAACGTTCTTCATCCTATTGGTATCCGGCCAAATCCTGATGGCTATTGTCATCAGCCATTTCGGCCTGCTGGAATCGCCGCAGGACCCGGTCAATCTGAAGAAGTTGGCCGGTGCGCTTCTGGTAATCGCCGGCGCGGTGTTGTCGGTGCGCTGACGCAACGCAGTCTTACCGGCAGAGCTTCACTTTTCGTAGGCTATCCTGGTGCCGGTCGAATTTGTTCGCGTTGAGTCTACAAGCCTATGACGACAACACCTGCCTTGCATTTCGCCGCGACGCGCTGGACGGTAGTGCTCACCGCCGGCCAAGGTCAGGCGGGGGCGCTAGAAGAGTCGTGCCGGACGTATTGGTATCCACTTTACGCTTACGTGAGCCGGCGCTGCTATGACGCGCACGAAGCCGCAGTCCGGCTGAAGCGGAGGAGGAAATACGGCGTCTTTTCGCCGCATTTGTCCGTAACCTTTCTCCCGTTTTGCTTCTGTAACGGGTAGGAAGGATTGCTCAGCTACGCCCGACGAGAAGCGATGCGGCGAATGTGGGGGATGCCGGCTGAGTCACCGCAAGGACTTTGCCCGGCGTGCTTGCTCAGCCGCCACCGCTTTGCTCAGGAACAGGGTCGGAAAAATCTTCTTGGCGGTAATAATTCTTCCATCCACTGCGACTAATCAGATAAAGGCCCAAACACTTATGCAAACACATGGCTCTATCGAATTGCGCTCATCGCTTTGTTTTTGGAAGGTACCTCCTGTACGCGAATTTTTGCTGATCTTCGCGGTTTTCGCGGCAGCGCTTCTCTCCATCGAGGCTGCGTCGGGACAAGGGACGGACCGTTACACGAAAGTCGCCAACCGGCTCGTCGAGTTGATCAACACGGGCGATTACGCCGGCATTCAGGCCAAGTTCAACAAGGAGATGGACGTGGCGTTGCCGCTGGATCAATCAAGTGCATTCTTCAAGGGGCTGACACAGCAGATGGGAAGAATTCAGAGGCTAGGCGAGCTGCAGCCCGACGGCGAGGCGATGGTTTTTCCCGCGGAGTTTGAAAAAGGCACGCTCGACATGAACATCGCACTGGACAGTCGTGGGCTGATCGCGGGGCTTAGCTTCACACCGCACGAGAAGACGAAACCAGAACCGGCCAAGGGCATCGAAGCCATTTGGAGGAAACACGGCGTGCCCGCGCTCGCGGTGGTGGTGACGAAGGACGGACAGATTTGCGATCGCGCCGCCGTCGGAGTCGGCAAACTCGGCGACCTCACGCCGGTCACGACGAACGACGTGTTTCACATCGGCTCCTGCACAAAGTCCATGACAGCCACGCTCGCGGCAATGTTCATTGAGCAGGGAAAACTGCGCTGGGACACGACCATCGCGGAAGTGTTTCCCGAATTGAAAGGTAGGATGGACAAGCAATACGAAACGGTGACGGTTGAGCAGTTGCTGCATCATTGCGGCGGTGTGCCCCGCGAACCGCCGTCCGCCGCCTGGGAACGCGCGTGGAAGGAAATCGGCACGCCCGTCGAGCAGCGGCGTGAATTTATCGAAGCCGTCCTGCTCGCGCCGCCTGCCGTCGCGCCGGGAACGAGGGTGATTTATTCCAACCAGGGCTATGCCATCGTCGGCGCGATGCTCGAGAAAGTCTCCGGCCGGGACTTTGAATCGCTCATGACGGAAAAGCTGTTCAAGCCGCTGCACATGGATTCCGCAGGTTTCGGCCCGCCCGGGACCAAGGACAAGACCGACCAGCCGTGGGGACATGTCCATCAGCTGTCCAAGGCGCTCCCCATGCAGACGGACAATCCACCGGTCATCTCGCCCGCCGGCCGCGTACATTGCTCGTTGGACGACCTCGCCCGGTACGCCATGTTTCATCTATAGCGCGGGACGAACGGGTTGTTAAAGCCTGAAACGATGGCGAGGCTTCATGCGTCACCGGCTGGCGTGGAGATCAAAAGCTCGATGGACGATTACGCTTGTGGCTGGGTGCGCTTGAAACGCGGCTGGGCCGGCGGCATGGCGTTGTGGCACAACGGCTCGAACACCATGTGGTATATCGTGATGTGGCTTGCGCCGGAGAGAAACTTCTGTGTCATCGCCGCGACCAACGTCGCCGGTGACGACGCGGAGAAAGCCTGCGATGACGCGGCGGTGGCGATGATTGAAAAGTGGTTGCCCGGGAAATAAACTTTGATTCATGTCGGCGATTTGGACTGGGTGATTTTATTCAGTCCGAATTGCGAGAATTCTGCGGCTCAAGATTCTCTTAGTGGGGAAACAACAGGGTCGAAAAACCTATTTCCGTCGGTAATAATTCGGTATTCCGCTGCGACTAATCAAATAAAGGCCCGGAATTGAATTCGACGCCTGCCGACGAGCGCAAGTTCCTGGAGTTGGTGGATGAGAATCGAAACAGAATTCTCAGGGTCTGCCGCGCGTATTCATGGAATTCGGCTGACCGCGATGATTTGTACCAGGAGATCCTGTTCCAAATCTGGCGGGCGTTGCCCGGGCTGAAAGAAGACGCGTATGCGAACACCTGGCTCTATCGCGTGGCCATCAATACAGCGATTTCATTTGTCCGCAAGAGGTCATCAGGGTCTGACCGCGTCGTCCAGTTTGAAAACGCCGAGCTCACGCGTACGATTGAATCGCAGCAGGCCGCGGAAGTAAGCACGGACGAGCGCATGGTAAACCTTTACAACGCTATCTACCAACTGGACCCACTCGAAAGGGCGCTGATTACACTTTTCCTGGAGGACTTCACCTACGCACAAATTGCCGAAGCCACGGGCATCAGCGCCAATCACGTCGGGGTCATGTTGCATCGCGCCAAGAAGAAACTTTCCGGTCTGATGAAGGACGCGCCCAAATGAATGACGACGAGCTAAAGAAACTCTGGCAACAGCAACCTCTGGGGGATCCCCCGTTGGGGGCGCAATTGATGACTGCCATGCAAAAGCAAACGAGCCAGCTTCGCCGCAGCTTGCTGTGGCGTGACGTGCGTGAGCTCGCGGCGTGCGTCATCGTCGGTGTCATTTTTGGGATTTACTATTTCACCGTCCACGCGCCGGTTGCACGTCTCGGCGCTTTGATCACCGTTGCCGGTGCCATATTCATCGCGTGGAAAACCCTTCACGCTCGTCGTGCTACGCCGACGGCGAAACCCGATGCGACGGTCGTTGAATCGCTGCGTGCGGAACTACACTCCGTTCGCACTCAATCACAATTGTTGCGGTCGGTTGCGTGGTGGTATTTGCTTCCGCTTGCGATTGGCGTGATCATCTTCGTTTGGGGAATGCCGATCACCAATCTTGTTTTCTATTTTGTTTTCAATATCAGCTTCACGCTGTTTTCGCTTTGGCTCGACGTGAAAATCTATCGGCTCAATCAGTGCGCGGTGTCCGAACAACTCCTTCCGATCGAAAGGCAACTGGAATCGCTGCTTCGTTCGGCCGAAACCGGCGAGCCGGTTGATGAAACGCACGTTGCCAGTCTGCGCCCCATCGTTCTCTCGATGGAAGCCGCCGACAAAGTTAAACCTGTTGAATTCAAGGTTGATTTTTGGCAGCTCGCGCTTTACGGCGTGCCCGGAATTGTTGGGATTTGGTTCTTCTTGATGGTCGGCCTGACCGTGGGCAGTGGAGGTTGGAAGACCAAAGAGCCGGCCGTGGAGACGTTCCCACCGGCCGTTCGCGCTGAAGAAACCAATCGCTACTCTGTCGTCGCTCAAAAACTTGTTGATCTGCTCAACACTGGCGATTACGCCGCTGTGCAAAAGCTGTACGATGCCAACATGACCACGGTTTTTCCACCGAAGGAAACAGCCGATTTTTACACTCGGCTCGCCAGGGGATTCGGCAAGATCGACAACATCGAAGGCCTAACCGGCAAAGGTTTCCGCGGATGGACCGCCTTCCGTCTGCATTGCCAGCGCGGCGAGTTGACGATGAGCCTGGCGCTGGACGCCGACGACAAGATCGCGGGAATCTATTTCAAGCCCGTGCCTCTCACTTACAGCGAATGGCCCGTCCCGCCAATCGAATGGCTTGTCCCCCGAATCTTCAGTTGGAGGCATCTGGTTTGGCTTCCAGCGTTCTTCCTGGCCGGGTTGTTATATTCCTGGCTGTTGCAGAAAACGACCGAGAGAGCCGTGGGGATCAGCGCTCTGGGGATTCATTTGCATAAAGGGCAAAACCTCATTCTCTGGGACGAAATTAAAGAGGTTCGGCCATTCAAGCTTCTGAATATTCGATCTCTGTGGCTGATCAGAGAATCAGGCGAAAAGACGCTCATGCGCTGGACTGGCTTGGAACGACATTCTGACTTGAAGACGGCGGTGGAAAGTTTTGCCCCGGCAGACCATCCAATACGCAAACACCTGTCTCTGCTGAGACGAAACTAATGTGGGCGGCGCAACGGAACAGGCAGACCGGAGGAACGAAACGAAAAGGAGCAATTGGATCAACATAGGCGCAGACGCGGTGGTGGTGTTATCTTCCAATTGGGCATGGTGAGCATGATCGACTATTCGAAAGAAGGGATTCGATGAATCTGAACGCAAACGGTGTGCGATTTGGCGCGACGGCTTTGTGTCTTCCACTTTCGTTGTTCATTCTAACTGCGGAGAAGGTCCCGGCGACCGAACTTCCCATCGCCAACGACCGTGTTGAAGTCTTCCGTATGGGAAACGAGCAGGCCATTATCAACCGCTTCGCCCAGGAGCGGACGGACAAACCGGTTTCGGGACAGTTTTCAAACAGTTTGGATCACGCGTTTGCGTTGTTGACCGCCAAGGCATATCCAAAGCCGGATGTCACGCGGCTATCGCGGGCAGCGATCACTTCTCTCTGTGAAGAAGTCGAGCGGCTGACAGGCGGCAAGATCAGCGCGAATCAGCGGGATGCATGGGCCTTGGCCGCTTCTGGAACGCAGGGTTTTGATTCCGTTCTCAAAGATCTCGCGGCACTCGACCCAAAACCGGCCGACCAACAGCGGGTAATCGAAGCGGGATTGAACGGCATGCTCAAAGCCTCGGGTTGGGATTACGCGTGCGTCCTTTCTCAAGCCCAAGCCGACGAAATGAAGAAAATGTCACAAGCTCGCGAGACT
>DATIZX010000026.1:0-15490 GCA_035516795.1 Verrucomicrobiia bacterium | reverse complement strand
CAACGATCATTACGTCGAAGGCGGCGAAAGTGAACCGCTCGCCGCGGCCGGTCCGATTTACCAACAAATTAGAAAAGAAATTCGCCAGCAAGACCGGCAGTCGAGCCGCCGACTCAGCCGGGGCCGCTTCAGAAACATTGTCGCCGTGCTTTTGAAGACGAATATCGACGCGTCACAGGAGGAAACCCTCACGTCCGCCGGTTACCGAGTTTACCGACTGCCATCCAATCCCTTTGCCAGCAATGAAGAGCCCAAGCCTCGTCTGGCAGCTTGAAGTGGACATCCGTTCGAAGCGATAGGGGAAAATTGCTTCGGAGACTGTCCCAGAATCACCAGTCAGAGATGGTCGAATCGTAAATAGCCGAGGTCAGTCCTCAGTATCCAATTTGATGTGGAGATCGCGAAGCTGTTTCGGTTCGACCTCGCTCGGGGAATTCGTCATCAGGTCCACCGCTTTGGCCGTTTTCGGAAATGCGATAACGTCGCGGATATTGGTCGAACCACAGAGAATGGCACACAGTCGATCGAGTCCCAGCGCGATGCCGCCGTGCGGCGGCGCTCCGTATCGAAACGCCTGCAGCATGTAACCAAATCGGGACTGCGCAATCTCCGGCGGAATCTGCAGCACTTGCTCGAAGATCTTCTTCTGCACGTCAGGCCGATGAATACGAATCGAGCCGCCGCCCAGTTCCACGCCGTTCAACACGATATCGTAATGCTGCCCGCGTACCTTTGTCGGCTCCGAGTCGAGCAGTGCGATATCTTCCGCCACGGGCGCCGTGAACGGATGATGCGTTGCGACGTGCCGTTTGACCTCGGGATTGAACGTGATCAAGGGAAAGTCCACGACCCACAAAAAGTTCCACTGGTCATCAGGCACGTTGAGTTTGCCCTCTTTCTTGAGCATTTCTGCGACGATCAATCGCAGGCGTCCCAGCACTTCCCAGACGACCTCGCGCTTGTCCGCCCCGAACAGAATGAGATCGCGTTCTTCGATCTTGAGCTTGTCCGTAAGCGCCGCCTTTTCCGCATCGCTGAAAAACTTCACGATCGGTGATTTCCATTGGCCACCCTCAACCTTGATGAAAGCCAATCCCTTCGCGCCAAAGCCCTTCGCGGTCGCGGTCAATGCATCGACCTGACCCTGCGTCGCGCTGGCCAATCCTCTGGCATTGATCGCTTTTACGACCCCACCCGAATCCACCGCCCCGCGGAATACTTTGAACTGACTTTGCGCAAAATCTTTCGTGAGATCGACCAATTCAATTCCGAAGCGCGTATCCGGTTTGTCGCTGCCGAATCGTTCCATCGCCTCGATAAACTTCATCCGCGGGAATGGTGTGGGAATCTTTTCGCCACGCGCGGTCTGCCAGATGGCGGCCAGCAAGCCTTCGATCATCGCGTACATGTCTTCGCGGGTGATGAAGCTCATCTCGACGTCGATTTGCGTAAATTCCGGTTGCCGGTCAGCTCGCAGATCCTCATCGCGGAAGCATTTGGCAATTTGGAAATACCTCTCGACGCCGCCGACCATGAGCATCTGTTTGAATTGCTGTGGCGACTGCGGCAGCGCGTAGAATTTGCCGGGGTTCACCCGCGATGGCACCAGGTATTCGCGCGCGCCTTCCGGCGTGCTCTTGAACAGAATCGGCGTTTCCACTTCAAGAAAACCGTGTGCGTCGAAATAATCCCGCGTGGCTTTGGCGACCCGATGGCGCAATGCCAGGTTGCGGGCCATTGCCGGGCGGCGCAGGTCAACATAGCGATATTGGAGTCGCAAATCTTCTCCCGCCGGGGAACTTCCTGTCTCGTCGAGTTGAAACGGAGGCGTGTCGCTCGGGTTTAGAATGTCCAATTCATGCGCCAACACTTCGATTTCACCCGTAGGCAACTTTGGATTTTCCGTGCCGGCCGGACGGTTGCGGACGACGCCCTCAATGCTGATCACATACTCCGAGCGAAGTTCGTGGGCAAGGTCGGCCGATACTTGGTTATGCTGCGGATCGAATACCACCTGCGTAATCCCTTCTCGGTCTCGCAGATCGATGAAAATAATGCCGCCGTGATCGCGGTACACATGCACCCACCCCATCAGGCAGACCTTCTGTCCGATGTGGGCGGCGCGTAACTCTCCGCAATGATGAGTCCGTTTCATTAAGCCTTTCGCAAGAGTTCCTTCACACTTGCCAAGTCTAACACCTTCTCCTCACTGGTGGCCATCTTCTTCAGTTTGTACTTCTGAGACTTACTCTCGTCGGGACCTATTGTGAGAGCGAAACGGGCTCCTAGGGCATCTGCCATTTGGAACTGCTTACCAACTCTTGCTTCCGTAAAACTGTAGTCCACCGCGAATCCATCGCTTCTCAATTCGCCAATGAGCGCCATTGCATTCGGACGCACTGATTCTTCTGCAATCACGATGTAGCAATCCAACATCCAGTCCACTTCTGGCAACAGGCCACGATCCTTCAGCAATTCCATCAGTACAACATCGCCCATGCCGAAACCAAGCGCCGGTAAATCCACGCCTCCCACAGTTTTCAGCAGATTATCATATCGCCCGCCGCCAGCAATCGCGCGCCATCTTTGGCCGTCCGTTGTGTTTTGGCGAACATGGATTTCCCATACGATCCCCGTATAGTACGCCAGTCCGCGGACAATCTTGAAGTCCACCCGACAGTATTCCGCCAAGGGCCCAAGCCTTAGCAGCAATGTGTCCACTTCCGTGGCAATGGCAACAGTACCACCTCGTGCGACATCTAACGTCTTATCGATATTGGTCGAGGATAGCCCAGCGGCAGTCAGTTTTTCGCGGGTCTTATCGATTGGTTCTCGCTCGAATTTATCGATTGCCTGAAGCACCAAATCCCGTTGCTCGGAGGTAACCCCTATGAATCCGAGGTGCCGCTGCCATGCGCGACGATCCGAAATACGTACGACAAAATCGTCTTTGGTCAATCCGAATGCACGCAATGTATCAATTGCGAGCGAAACCAACTCAGCGTCGGCGGCAAAATTACCCTCGATTTCGCCAATGATGTCCGCATTGAATTGAAAATGCTCGCGGAGCCGGCCGCGTTGCTGCTTCTCGTAGCGGAACAGTTGCGGGATGGCAAACCATTTGATCGGCTTTTTGTAGTCGCGGTGATGGGCGCCGACCATCCGCGCCAACGTCGGCGTCATCTCCGGCCGCAAGGCCACGGCCCGTTCACCTTTGTCCACAAAGTTGAACAGTTGACCAACAATCTCCTCGCCCGACTTCTGCGTGAACAGTTCCAGTGGTTCCAGAGGCGGGCCGTCGTATTCGCGAAAGCCGTAACGCCGTGCGGCGTCACGCCATTTTTCAAAAATGTAGCGGCGCACAGCGAGCGCTTCGGGATAAAAATCGCGGAAACCGGGAAGAGGATTCATGGGCAGCACGTTTGCCGATGACTGGGCAATGGCTCATGGCTGTTGGGGGAGGCCCTGGCGCTCCGTCCGTGATCTCCCCAACCGTCAACCATTAACCATCATCCATCATGAGGGCGTGGCCGGCGGCTGTGGGGCACCCGGATTATACTTGGTCGTGAGCTGCAACACTTGTTCGCGCATTTCCTTACCGGGCTTGAACTTCACCACAGCGCGGGCCGGAATCTGTACGTCCTTGCCGGGATCGTTCGGGTTGCGGCCCACGCGCGGCTTGCGCAGTTTGACCTCGAAGACGCCGAAATTGCGCAGCTCGACCGTCTCACCCTTGATGAGTGCCTCCGTGATGTAATCCAGCGTTTTCTGCACAACGGTGAGAACGTCCTGCTGAATCAGGTTCGTGTCGTTGCTGATCCGAATTACCAGGTCTCGCTTCGTCATTATCGTTTCTCCATTTGTTCCTTGAGTTGCGACAGTTTGGGAATCCAATCTTCGGCAAACCGGTACACTCCATAGGCGGCGGCTGCCATCACGAATAAAATCACCAACGGGTTGCCGAACACGCGTTGAAAAGCCATGCGAAAGGTGCTGATACCCCGCAACTGCACCTGTCGTCCGCGCAAGCGTCCCAGCAGCGCCTGCTTTGCCAAATACGCGTTGTGCCATTCGTTCGCAATCTTTTTCGACATGCCCTCGGGCAAATCCTTGAACGACGATAAACTCGGCACGCTGTTCAACAGCCGCAGCGCCCGATCATCCCGTTCTGCCTCCGACCCGAGCGTGACCATTAACAACTCATGTTCCTGGGCGATGCGGCTCTTCAATTCCAGAAAGGCCGCCTCCTCTTGGCCCGTAAACTGGTCCCCCTTGAACCCGCGATCCAGAAATTGACTCAACTCTTTCCAGCGCTCCACAAATTGTTCAATCCGCTGAATGTTTCTTTCCAAATTGCGGTCGCGCATCGATCTGTCGTTTCCTTCAGGGCTCCTGTCGAATCGGGCATTGAAACCGAATGGCGGCGAATGTAACGAGAGGGTCCGTTTGCGTCAAGCCAAATGGCCTTGTCTATCAACGACTTCAGCAATCAACCCCGCCCGGCACTCCAAAGCAACTCGATGGCCCGACGTACTTCCAGCACGTCGCGCTCGCCAAAACGAACGATGCGAACGCGCTCACCTCGGGGTTCCCAAATCGCCGGAGACGATTTCCCAAAGACCGCCACGACGGGCGCGCCGGCAGCCGCAGCGAGGTGGGTAATGCCGGAATCGTTCCCCAAAAACAGGGCACAGCGCTCGAACACCGCCGCCAACTCAACGAGTTTGAGACCTTGTGCGACCGTGAACCTGCGATGTTCCAACAAACCTTTCAGCTGTCCCACCGCGCGCTCGTCTGCTTCGCCCTGCACGACCAGCAATTGCGCAGCCAGTTCATCCACCAACCAGCGCGCGACGGCAGCGAATTTCTCGGACGGCCAATTCTTCTTCTCGCTGCCGCTGCCGGGATGCACGGCCACAATCGGCTCGCGACCGGCCATTTTCAAAAATCGCGATGCCGCCGCACGATCAGGTTCGCTGGGAAACAAACGCGGCTGAGGCCTCTCCACATAAATCGCCAACGATTCGAGCGGCTTGCAGTAATGCTCGGCGGCATGAGCCGAGCTGGGCCGCGGCGACGCTTCAATCACCTGCTTCACGCCGCAGCGGCGGACATTGTTCGCAAAAATGCTGTCGGGATCGAAGAGGTAGGAAATCACAACGTTGAAGCTGCCAAAATAATCCATCAACCGCGGTTCCAAGATGCTGTTGGGGACGAAAAAGCCAGCCATCGGCTTGGCCTCAATCGACCGCGTTCCGTTCGCATAATACCGCTCGTGAGCCAGTTCGATGACGTGTGAGTACCCGAGAATTTCAATGTGCGCTTCCGGCCAACGCTCCCGCAAGGCCCTGACGGCGGGCAGCGTCATGATGAAATCCCCAATCGCGCCCCCACGAACCACCAATATTCGCGGCGTATTCACACGTCAACAGTAGCTGCAACATCCCCCAAAGAAAAGCGTGAACCCCTCACGCTAACCCGCTCCCCAGGCCGGGAGAGGGGATTGCCGCTGGAACGCCTCGCCCCTTGGGAGAGAGGCCGGCCATGTCGTAGCCTGTAGTGTGGCGGAGACCTGGACGGGTGAGGGATCGGCCGTCTTTAGCGCACATGAGGCAGCGCTTCCTTGCACACGCTGTCGCCCACGTGAACTTCGCCCCCACGTGCAACGCGGGCGTACAACCCCCGCAAACGAAGCGCCCGTCCCTTGGTCGAATTCGCCAACTCCATCGCCTCTCTTCCGTAACGCCCGTGGAACTTTTTGCAGGCCGTGTGAGGCAGACTTGTGACCTCAATCACCGTTTCTCCAATTCGCAGCCGCGTCCCCACTGGCAGATTCGACTCGCTGAGATCCAGGTCAACGATCAGGTTGTCGCCGGCCAGATTCATCCGTTCCGCGTCGCCCGCGATGGCTTCGAGAAACCGCGCATTCATCACCGACACTTGAGAAAGCGGATTGGGTTCCGACTTCAAACTCCACCGGTCACCTTCGACACCATTCTGCGTGCTGAGGGCAGCTTGCGTCGGCGTCCTGCGTTGTTCACCAGGCAACCGCAAGACAATCAGCTTCAGCGTCCCCACGTCCTTCGGGCTGGCTTTGACTGCGTTGAGGACTTGGAGAGTATCTTGCATATTATGGAGATGCTTCCGTGAAGCGCCGTTACTGAGGTTCTTCTGCGCTTCGCAGAAGCGCAGCCACAACAACACAATGCTTATCTTCCAGTCTCATCCTTGAACAGCTTGTACTCAACGGAATCGACGAGCGCTTCCCAACTAGCCTCAATGATGTTGTCGTGCACGCCGACCGTGCCCCAGGTCTCTTTGCCGTCGGTGCTTTCGATGATGACCCGTGTCTTGGCGGCCGTGCCGCTCTGGCTGTCGAGGATACGAACCTTGTAATCCACCAGTTGCACCTTCGCGATTGCGGGGTAATAACCGGTCAGTGCCGCACGCAACGCGTTGTCGAGCGCGTTCACCGGACCGTCGCCTTCTGCCACCGTGTGGACCACCCCACCGCTGATTTCGAGCTTGACGCTGGCTTCGACGATTTGATGTCCATCCTCGCCATGTTTGTCCATAATGACGCGATACGCCTGCAGTTTGAAGAACGGCTTGTGCTTTTTCAGTAGCTTGTGCACGAGGATATGAAAACTGGCATCGGCGGCTTCGTATTCGTAACCAGCATGTTCGAGTTGTTTGAGTTGCTGCAGAATCTCCCGGACCTCGGACGTATCCTTGTCGAGGTCCATTCCCATCTCGTGCGCCTTCATCAAAATGTTACTGCGACCGCTGAGTTCACTCACCAGCACGCGGCGATGATTCCCGACAGTTTCCGGCTCGATGTGCTCGTAACTGCGGGCCACCTTCTCGATGGCGTTTACGTGAATGCCGCCTTTGTGGGCAAACGCCGTCGCGCCGACAAACGGCTGTCGAATGTCGTGCCGAACATTGGCCAGGTCGTCTACAAACATCGACAAATCGCGCAACCGCCGAACATTCTCCTTCGAGATGCAGTCGATCCCCATCTTCAACACGAGACAGGGAATAACACTGGTCATGTTGCAGTTCCCCGTGCGTTCACCGTATCCGTTGATGGTTCCCTGCACCTGTACCGCGCCAGCTTCGACGGCGGCCAGCGCGTTGGCGACGCCCACGCCGCTGTCGTTGTGAGTGTGAATCCCCACGGCACACTTCATCTGTTTCACGACTTCGCCAGTGGCCCGTCTGACTTCGCTGGGCATCGTGCCGCCGTTCGTATCGCACAACACGATAATATTGACCCCGGCATCCTGCGCCGCCTTCAAGGTGGCTAGCGCATAACGCGGATCATCTTTGTACCCGTCGAAGAAATGCTCGGCGTCGTAAACGACTTCTTTGCCGTGCTCCTTGAAGAAGCGGACCGAGTCGCCGATCATCGCCAGGTTTTCCTCGGGCGTCGTACGGATGACTTCCGCCACATGTAAGGACCACGTCTTGCCGACGAGCGTCACCACCGGCGTGTTGGCCTTGACCAACATGTCGATCTGCGGATCGTCCTTGCACTTCGTATTCGCCCGGCGCGTGCTGCCAAAAGCGGCGATCTTGGCGTGCTTGAATTTGTGTTTGGCGGCCTCCGTGAAGAAATCCATATCCTTGGGATTCGATCCCGGCCAGCCGCCCTCGACGTAATGCACGCCGAACGCATCGAGGCGCTCGGCAATGCGGATCTTGTCCGTACTCGAAAAAGAGATGCCCTCGCCCTGCGCGCCGTCGCGCAACGTCGTGTCATAGATGGAGACTTTCTTGTTCATTGTCTGAAGTCGCTGGCGACGGCTCGCTCTGCCCGCCCCGGCGCCTTACGCCAACCGCCAAGACTAAAACCAACCATCCTGCCCGTCAACTGCGCACTTGCTTCGTTACCTTGGCTGCTTTACTCCCCACCAGGGAGATGGCCCAACCCCGGGCGCCAACACAAAAGGGGGAGGGAGTGGTGAAATCGAGCAAGCTGAATCCTGTGCGTCAGCGGCATGGTCCAGAAAGCGATTTGTGCGTTCTCCGATGTGGTGCGCCCAACAGGTGCGAGCTGAGACGCAACGGCACGAACTTAGGTTTACACGGCCGAAAATTGCCGCATGTTAAAACTTGCGACCGTGGCAGATTGGCTGTTTCCCTTTTGACAATCAGGCACTTATCCGTTGCCAGATCAGCCTGTTGGACAGGAAAAGACAGCACGACGGTTGTCGCAATGGCTTGTCGTCAACCTAGCCCATCGTAATCGCCGATGCCATCCCTACAGAAATCGGCGGCCGGAAAGTCTCGTTTTCTTTGTCACCTTTTCGTAGGTTTGACAACTGATACGGTGACCATGAAAACAACGATGGCACCAGAATCAGTAAGCGACGAACAACTGGTCGCATGGAGTCTAACAGGCGACCGTGACGCGTTTGGTCTCATTGTCCAACGGTATCAAGCGTTGGTGTGCTCGATCACGTACGGCGGGACCGGCAGCCTGATGTTAAGCGAAGACCTCGCACAAGAAACCTTCCTCACCGCATGGCGGAAGCTAACGGGATTGGCTGACGCCACAAAAGTCCGCGCGTGGCTGTGTGGCATCGCGCGTAACCTCACCAGGAGTTCCCTGCGGAGTGGACAACGCGAGCCGGTCCTGGAGGCAGAACCACTGGATACAATTCACGAACCGATTTCGGGGGAGCCGTCTCCATCAGCGCAGGCTGTCAGCCACGAGGAAGAAGCGATTCTTTGGCGCGCGCTGGAACAGATTCCTGACGCTTACCGCGAGCCGTTGATTCTTTTCTACCGCGAACATCAGTCTATCGAACGGGTCGCCCAGGAATTGGAATTGAGCCAGGACGCCGCGAAGCAGCGCTTGTCGCGCGGACGCGCGATGTTGACCGAACGGGTGGCGGCGTTTGTCGAAGGCACACTGGAGCGTACGACACCGGGCAAGGCGTTCACGCTGGGCGTGCTGGCCGCATTGCCAGGAATTGCGGTGTCGACGAAGGCCGCGACAGTGGGGGCAACGGCGGCCAAAGGCGGCACAACCGTCAACGCCGCCGGGGTGACGGGACTGCTCGGGGCAATCGCCGCGTTGTTTTTCGTGGGAAGTTACGCTGAGTATCGCCTGTGTCTTGAAGAAATCCGAACCGACGAAGAGCGACGGCGCCTCAAGTCCTTCTATCGTAGAATTGTTGCGTTTGTTTCGGGAATCTTCGTCGCGTTTGCCGCCTCGATGTTTTGGGTGTTCCGAGACCGGCTTGAGCCCTCGGTGATGATCTCGTTGTTGGTGTCAGAATTGTTCGTCATTTTCGTGCTGACGAGATTCGTGTTCGCCGCGGCTCGTATTCGATGGCAACGCCCCTATTACTCTCGTGTTTTGGCGCAGGAATACGCCGGCCAGTTTCCAGCGCCGGCTTGGGAATACCGCAGCCAATTATCTTTTTTGGGGCTGCCGCTCGTTCACATCCGCATTGGCGATCGATTTGATGTTATCAAGAAGCCGGTCACCGCTTGGGTAGCCGTGGGCGGCAAATACGCCGTCGGCGCACTGTTTGCTTTTGGCGAATTCGCCATCGCGCCGGCCAGTATCGGGTGGTGTGCCCTCGGTTTGGTTCCCTTCGGCGGCCTCGCGCTTGGCCTGCTCACGATCGGCGCCTGCAGTCTCGGCGTGTGGACGTTCGGCGGATTGGCATTGGGCTGGCAGGCATACGGCGCTTGCGCCATCGCGTGGAAGGCAGCGAACGGCTGGATTGCGCTGGCACGTGAGTTCGCACTCGGGTTCATCGTCCATGGAAGCGCCAGCGTCCAAGCGGCCCAAACATTTATCCAATCCAGCGTCTTTTTCCGCTTCGCCCAAACGTTGATGAAGTATTTCGCCTGGCTGAATCTGCTCTGGGTCGCGCCCTGTTTGATCCAGTTGCGACTCGTGGCCCGCGCCAGGAAATCATCCGGTACCCCGTAATCTTCCGGACCGGAGGTTTAAGACACCCAAATTGCGTTCATCCACCAGGATCATGGAAAGGAAAAGCATGTGAAGACGCCCATCTTGGCATTGGTCGGCATCAGCACGGCGGCATGCGCCACAATGGTGGTTGTCAAATGGCAAAACCATCTCCCTTCTTCGGCGAAAACGGCCGCTTCGTCCGCGGTCACTGCTGCGCCGAGTGCGAACGACTCTTCCGTTCCGGCAGACGTACCAGCTCCTGAACCGGTGCCGTCCGATCCGAATGTCCCGAAAGCAGCGGGGAATACCGTGACCCCCTCCATCACAGCGCCCTCGAGCGCGACCGCTCCGGAGCCATCGGCAACCAAGCCGTCGATTACCGCGGATTTCAGTCAGCCGCTGCAAACGCTGCTCTCACCGCAATCCAATTACGCGCAGAAGCAAGCGGCGTGGAAGGAACTTCAGGACACCCATCAGTTGGATCAGGCAATCTCAGACTTGGAGCGGGCCGTCAAGGTCGATTCCTCAGTGGCCGAATATTCCGCTGCGCTGGGAGAAGCCTACGTACAGAAATTAAGAACGCTGCAAGATTTTCGTGAGCAATCCATTCTGGCTATAAAGGCTGACCAAAGTTTCGATCAAGCCCTGAAGCTCAATCCGTCCAGTTGGGAAGCGCGTTACTGGAAAGCGCTTTCCTTGTCTTACTGGCCCGATGCGTTGAACAAAACGGGGGCGGTCATTGATAATCTCGTCACCTTGGTCGAGCAGCAGGAGAGCCAATCGCCGCACCCGCAGTTTGCGCAAACGTATTTGTTGCTCGGCGAGCAGTATCTCAAGGTCGGCTACACCGACGATGCAAGAGAGGCTTGGCGGCGTGGTGTGTCACTGTTTCCCGCCGACAACATGCTGCGGGAAAAACTGGCTGGGTTGCAGTGAACCCTACCGCTATCTGCATACTGAGGCGCATAGGGATGATCTTCCCCGCGGATGAACGCTCTTCCCATCAGATCAGGTGCATGCCGGCATCGTCGATTTTCGGGACCAAGTGATGACTCGTAGCCGATTTAGTGACGCTGGCGGAGAGGGAGGGATTCGAACCCTCGATGGACCAGAGGCCCATACCGGTTTTCGAGACCGGCCTATTCAACCACTCTAGCACCTCTCCGGGAACCGGGTGGATCGCAACCAGCTTAGCCGCCGGGTCCGGCGAAGTCAAATCTTGCGCGCGATTCCACGATTGCGGAAGTCCTTCAATGCCCGAACAATCAGATGCTCCGGGTATTTCAAGGTTGAAAAGGACAACGAGTTGAAGTAAACATCCGCCAAAGGCTGCTTTTTACAGTGGCCGGGCGTCGCAGCCTTTTTCCAAAGATACGTCATGCGCTGGTTCGTCAAAGTTCGCGAATTTGGCAAATTGCCCCGGAACTACCTCTGGGCGGTGGTCGTTTCATCGGCGCTTTTCCTGTTTCTTCCCAAGTCCGCACTCAAATCACTGAACGTTCTCCAGTTCGTGCAGAATTATGGGGTGTGCATCGGGGTAGTCTTCATACTGTTCCTCTCCCTGGCCTGTGTGAATACGCTGACTCCCTTTTCGCATTTTATTGATCGCAAACGTCGTCATCTGAAGTTGAAAAGGGCGCGTTTCACAGCGCTTCAAAATCTCGATTTGGAGGAGAAGGCGGTCTTGAGAGAATTCCTCATACAAGGGAGAGACACAATTTGGCTGCCCATCGACCATCCCACTGTTGTCGGAATGCTGACGAAGGGAATACTGACGCCCATCAGCAATTATGGGAAGACTTCCGTTGCCGGCAGATTATTGCTCGTCAAGGAAGTGGATGAAGTGCGCGGCCACTTGGATCTGGCGATGATCGACCTGCCGGCGAGCGAGCAGCCTTCCAAGGAGCAAATCGATTGGGTCATCCAAAATCGGCCCAACTTTATGCGCGAGATCGAGCAAGACATCGATGTGTTTCACAGGTCTTGGAACCGGTGGCTGCACGGGGCCTGAACGGGAAGACCATGCGGCACCTCGCAAGATCTGCTCTTGGCGCTCTGGCGACGATCCTTATAGCGGTCTCTTTCCTTGGATGCCAGCGCCAGCGATGCGAGGACCGGGGACAGATCGCCATGCAGGCGATGTTGCCGCAACTCAATCAGGATGTCCTGAGCAAGCTGGTTCGCGAGGCGTCGTCGTGCATCTCCCATGCAGCCGATCAACCCGCCGACGAACATTTCTATATGCCCAAGACGGCGGAAGCTCCGGTCGCCCGTGGCTTGCAGCCGGTGTCAGGCTCGGGAGTCAAGTACAGCCTCGGGCCTGATGTCGTAGTCCATAGACGTGGGGCCAGTGCGCCCTATATGTCGGTTCGCGTTCCTGTTCGCACCGGGTCGGGACTCTGCCTTTGGGGCGTCTACGTCTGCATCAAACCCGGCGGCGGCTTCGCAAAAGACAGCAACAACAACTGGATTCTCGAAGACCGCAGTGCCGACGCCACTCCCGTAGTCCAACTGAGCAATGAGGTGCTGGTGTACGCCGATAGGCGGAATATGTAGTGAATGGTGCCGGCTGAGGTGCGAGCACAGTGGGGGTTGTTTGGAGGGACGTGCTCGGTCGCGTCCGGCTGGCAAAAGCGGCCACGACGGAGCGTGGCCTCCCAATGAACAGCGTCGCAGCACTCGGGGCTTGGTAGTCGCTGATTGTGGGAAGTCAAATCTTGCGCGTAACTCCGAGCCCACGGCATTATCGGCGCAACTCGGTATGAATTACGAAACCTTTTGGCTTTTGCCCCTGTTGTTTGTTGTCGGATCCGCTGCGGGTTGGATTGATTCCATCGCCGGCGGTGGCGGATTGATCACGGTGCCGGTATTGCTCAGCATCGGGCTGCCGCCTGCCGAAGCTCTGGGGACGAACAAGCTACAAGCGGTCTTCGGTTCCAGCAGCGCTACGTGGCACTACGGGCGGGCGGGCCTCATCAATTTCCGCGCGGCCATTTTCGGCGTTGTCTTTACGGCTCTCGGCGCGGTTAGCGGAGCCTTGGCAGTGCAACACATTCGACCAGACTTTCTACGAACAATCATCCCGTTTCTGCTGATTGCCATTGCGGTCTTCTTTCTGTTTCGTCCACAACTCGGCGACATCGATGTGCGACCCCATCTCTCAGCCGGGCTGTTTCATTTCGTGTTCGGCTTGGCGCTCGGTTTCTACGACGGGTTCTTTGGACCCGGCACAGGCACGTTTTGGGCCATGGCGTACGTCCTTCTTCTTGGTTTCAACCTGACGAAAGCCACGGCGCACACCAAGCTCATGAATTTCACCAGCAACGCTGCGTCGCTGGCCATGTTCGTGATCGGCGGCCAGGCGCACCTGTTGGTCGGGTTGACAATGGGAGCCGGCCAACTCGTCGGGGCACGGATTGGCGCGAAGATGGTGATTCGTCGCGGTGCCCGGTTCATCCGTCCGATTTTCATCGCGGTGGCCATCGCCATGAGTGCGCGGTTGTTGTGGCAGAATTTCGCGCAGCGGTGAGCCGCGCGCTTGTGTTTCGCGGTACGGCTGATTAACCTTTGGGAATGGCAGGCAATTCTCGCATCGGCTGGATCGGCACGGGCGTGATGGGTGTGTCGATGTGCGGTCATCTGTTGAACAAAGGACATAAGATCACCGTCTTCAATCGCACCAAAGCCAAGGTGCAACCGTTGCTGGATAAAGGCGCCGTGTGGGCCGATTCGCCACGGGCGGTCGTCGAGCCGTCCGACGTTACGTTCACCATGGTCGGCTTTCCCCAGGATGTCCGCGACGTCTACTTGGGAATCGACGGAGTTATGGAGTGTCGGAGTGTTCAGGGAAAGATTCTGGTGGACATGACAACCACCGCGCCGAGTCTGGCGCAAGAGATCTATGCGGCGGCAAAAGGGAGGGGAGCGCAGGCCATTGATGCTCCCGTTTCCGGTGGCGATGTCGGCGCGCGCAATGCGACGTTGTCCGTCATGGTCGGCGGTGACAAGGCGGCCGCCGATGCGGTGATGCCGTTGCTGCAGGCGTTGGGCAAAACCATTGTTTATCAGGGTGGTGCGGGAGCGGGTCAACACGCCAAGCTTTGCAACCAGATCGTTATTGCCGGCACGATGATCGGCGTGTGCGAAAGTTTGTTGTATGGCTATAAAGCCGGCTTGAACCTCGAAACAATGCTCGAATCCATCCGCGGCGGTGCGGCGGCGTGTTGGACACTCGACAACCTTGCGCCGCGCATTTTGAAGAACAATTTCGATCCCGGGTTCTTTGTCGATCACTTCGTCAAGGATCTGGGCCTTGCCCTGGAAGAAGCGAAACGCATGAAACTGAAACTGCCCGGTTTGGAACTTGCCCATAATCTCTACCATCATGCGCAGACGCTTGGTCACGGACGCAAGGGCACACAGGCTCTGTATCTGGCGCTGGAGGAGATGACCAAGGAGCAAGAGTAGGATCGTCCGCCGCCTCGGATGATTTTGGAAAGCCCTTCTCCTCAAGGACAGTCGCGGCAAAACGCGAGCACGATTCTTGCACGCTAATGAACGAAATATGCAAACTGACGCATCTCATGCGCACCCAAACAGCCGATTCGATGAAGCCATGACCCGGGGCATGAGGTTGGCGCTCAGGATCGGATTGGCGATTCTGGCCATCACGGCTTTGATTTCGCTATGGGCCGGATTGCGCAATGCGCTGGGCCCCCTCGGAAGTCAGGACAATCAATGGGGCCCCAGCCGGGCGCTGTTGTCTCATCAGGATCCTTATCGGTTGGTTCTGGAACAGCACGAGCATCCAAGCCGACCCGCGCCGTTCCCATTGTCGCAGGACCCGAACTATCCGGCCTTCGGGCTGGTCATGTTGTGGCCCTATGCTTCGTTGCCGTGGCCGCTGGCCAAAGTAGTTTGGGCTGTTCTCAACGTTTTCTTTACAGGACTCATTGTGGGTGGGCTCTTTCATTTGTTTCTGTCCTCCAAGCCGAAATGGACCTTAATCCTGGTAACGGGGATGTTAATGACGGGTACCCCTTTTCGGGTTCAGATCGGTAATGGCCAGCAGGCATTGTTTAGCCTGGGTCTTTTTGTCTTGTCGATCATCTTTGCGGAGGAAGAAAAAGACCTGCTCTCGGCGATTTGTCTGGCCGCATCTTTGTTTAAATATACGGTGACGCTGCCGTTACTTCCTTTCTTCCTCGTAAGACGGCAGTGGCGGATTGTGTTGCTGGCCGCGGGGATCGATCTTGGCCTGACCTTCTTCGCCGCCGCTTGGGCGCAAGCATCTCCGTGGCAAATGATGATCGGCCCCGTCCGCTCGGCGTTGCTGACCACGGGCCAGGGCTACATTGATATCCGGAGCATTTTCGGCCATATCGACATGGAAGCTTGGAGCTGGCTGTGGATTCCGGCAGGTGGCTGTATGCTGTTGATAGCGGCGGCATTCTGTCAGCGTTACGGAAATGGGAACGAGCTGCTGGTTCTCTCCCTGATGTCGGTTGTCTCGCTTTTGGTTTTCTTCCATCTCGCGTACGATGCGGTCGTGTT
>DATIZX010000025.1:0-11107 GCA_035516795.1 Verrucomicrobiia bacterium | reverse complement strand
GGCAGCAGCGGTTCGATCTTACTCCACAGTTCATCGGACACGAGCCAGCGCTCGTGCGATCTGACTTTCCCCATTGATGCCTCCTCCCCTTGGCATCATCAGTATATCAGATCCGTCGCGGTTTTAGGATAGGCACTAAGGTTTACCACGAAGACGAGCTTGGAGAGGAAAAGAGAAAGTACTTTCCACATTTGTCCAATTTGAGTTTCTGCTCAAGACTGCTGCATCTCGAAACGGTAATGCATGCTGATAGTGGTGACGCGGAGTCCACCGTAAATTCATTGCTTGCTTTGCTCGCCTTTGCTCGTTCGCTGCGGTCTGAACCTCAGACAGGAGCGCATTGGTTGCGGTGCTTTATTGAGGCAAGAGCTGTTTCGGTGCTCGAATACTCCGTGGACGACTAAGCATCAAGTGGTGCTCTTTAGATAAGACGCAGCCACCTGGCAATACTTCTCAGCCCATCTCTTGATCTGCACGCGTTCCGATATTCCCAAACGGCTAACGACCTTCGCTGGCGCTCCGTACACCAGCGAGCCGGGCGGTGCTGAAAATCCTTCCGTCAACAACGCTGCCGCTCCGATGATGCTTTGCTCGCCGATCACCACGCCGTTCATCAACACCGCACCCATGCCGATCAACACCTCATCTCGTATCGTGCAACCGTGCAAAATCGTCCCATGTCCGGCGGTCACGTAATTGCCCAAAATGCAGGGGTATTCGTCAGCCACGTGGCATACACTGTTGTCTTGGATATTGGTATGATGGCCGACTTGGACGCGATTGATGTCCCCGCGCAGCACACTTCCGAACCAGATGCTGGAATGGTCGCCGATTTCGACATCACCGATGACCCTCGCCGATTCGGCGATAAACACGTCCTTGCCAATTCGAGGCGTTTTGTCCATATAGCCAAGAGTGTTGCCCATGAAGTGGAATTCTGACAATGCAGGCTGTAAAATGCAAAGCGGATTTGGCAAGGTGATCATCGTATGCCGAGGAAAAAACCAGCGCCGCCCAAATGGATCACTGTACGGTTGGGAGAAGATCTGAACTGGTGGCTTGAAGAAGCAAGTTCTGATGTCTATGCCCAGGATATCGAACGCGGCTTGCTCGATCCCCACCAGATTGCATATCTGAAAGAGGCGCTTGTCCAGTATCGGCCCTATGGGTACGGTCACGAATTGTTGAGCGCTGCATTCCAATTATTCCAAATCGAATCCGAATTGAGTGAAAGCAGCCTTCGTCTGACACCCATCGACCGCGAAATCTCTGGCGATGGCGATCAACTCTTTGCGTTGCCATTGCTTGGCGATGGCGAGATGGGCGCCTATGGTGAATTATTGGATGTGATTACCTCCGCCCGGATTCGCAAGTTGAACGCCACCTGCCACTTTGCACGAGCATGCACGGACTTGGAAATGCAAGAAGAACTCGACGCCATCGACCGCGATCGGTATTTTGCCTCGGAAAACATCCATACGTTCGACGAGATCAACGAAATCCTTGAATGGAGCCCCGCAGAGTGGGACGATTCCTCTTCTGCTTGATGGCGATACAGGCCTGCGTGTCCACTGGCTTTGCGGATTGGTCAGCATTGGAGGCCTATCAGCGGACGATCACGCGCGTCGATTTTGACGCGCTCGTTTCCCGCGTCTATTGCCCTTCGGGCGCTCTCACCAATTATCTTGCGTATGACACAAACTCGGTCTCCGTGTACTCGACTTCTGACAAATCCAACCCGCCGCTTTTCGTTCTGCAATTTGCTCCGCGGACGACGCACGTGTCGAGGCCTGTTCCGAAATTTCACCGGGTTGCACTGGACCCCGGACACATCGGCGGTGAATGGGCCCGCACCGAAGAGCGTTTCTTCGTCCGAGATAAAGATCGTCCCATCCAGGAAGCGGTGCTCAATCTTACCGTTGCGCGTTTGGCGAAAACCGGCCTCGAAGCGGCCGGCGCAACAGTGTTCCTCACCAAAAACAACTTCGAGCCGGTCACTGAAAAGCGCCCCGCAGATTTCCGGGACCAAGCGGAGCGCGAAGTGGACATGTTTGAGCGGTTCGATTCACTTCCGGTGTTGGAACGCGACGCAGACAGGGCAGATGCGATTCGCAAGCAGGCCGAGAAATTATTCTATCGCAACTCGGAGATCGCTGCCCGGGCCCGCTTGCTCAATGAAAAAATCAGGCCCGACATCACAATCTGTCTTCATTTTAACGCCGTTGCATGGGACGAATGCCAGAGCCTCGTCGACGACGACCGTCTTGTAGTCTTTGTGCACGGAAATTACTTGGCTCAGGAACTGAAGGATGACGAACAGAAACTCAGGTTGTTCACCAAAATTCTGGAAGGCTCGCACTCCAAGGAATCGGCAGCGGCCAACGCAATAGCCACGGCTCTTGCCACCGCGACGAAACTTCCGCCAGTGGATTACGGTTCCAACAACAGCGCGGTGCGCATTGGTGACAATCCATATGTCTTTGCCCGCAACTTGGCTGCCAACCGTCTGATTAATGGTCCTGTCGTCTATCTTGAGCCATACTATATGAACAACCGAATTGTATACCAAAGGCTTCAGCTCGGGGACTATTCAGGTTTGCGGGAAATCGATGGTCACCTTTACCACAGCATCTTTCGTGAATATGCAGATGCCGTCGTGAAAGGCTTGAGTGGATTCATCTCACGGTGAGCGCGCTACCGGGTCCGCCGAAATTGTTCCAACAGGCGCTGGAATCGACTTTCATACAGCATTTCATAAAACCGGAATCTTTCCGGGAAAAGCCGCGCGGCTTCGGTACGCAAGAACAACCTCTCAATAGCGATCTCTCGTTCGGGGACATCGGTCGCGACAATCAGGAAGCATAAGCGATCGACCCGGCGTTGAAATCGGCGGTAGGCTTGCTCGCTCGGTACCATGAAATTACAATAGCACAGGTGGCCGGGACGCGCGAATCGATATGGGTTGCATGAACCAGAAATTCGGGCGTTCATCGGAACGCATTTTTTCCTGTTGATTTCCGTCTGGTCCCCTTGCACAATTAGCTCAATTTCTGAGAGAGGTATCTATGATTTTGCCGATCTTGATGGTGTTGGGGGCGGGGATGTTCCGGTTAGTGGCCCATCAGTTCCAGTGGTGGAATATAGCGCCACTCGCCGCCATGGCTCTGCTTGGCGGGATGTATTTCGGTCGCCGGTATGCGCTATGGGTCCCGTTGTCGATACTGTTTGCCACCGACTTGGTACTGAATCGACAGATGGGTTATCCCCTTATCTATTGGCCGCGCTTGTTCGACTACGGTGCGTTCCTGCTGGTGGGCTTGCTCGGGTTGTGGCTGCGGAACCGGAAACCGGCAGCCAAAATAACCGCAGCGGTCGCAACCCCGTTCATCTTTTTTTTCATCAGCAACTTCGCCGTATGGTTGTTCGGTTTGAATCTCGCCAACGTTTATTATCCGAGAACTTTCGCGGGACTCCTGGAATGTTATGCAGCAGGGCTGCCGTTTCTTCGTGGGACGATCATTGGCGACTGGGCTTTCATGGCAGTTTTCGCTGCGACGATCGTCTTGGTACCGCGTTCGTTCAGGGACAACGCGTCACGCCATGTGCACGCGGCTGCGCCCGTTGGTTAAATCAAGTTCTCTGTCGATAGGCGCTACAATCCTCGAGGCCCGCCCATGGGACTGGCTGTGGCAATTAGCAAGGGAAGAAGCATACCGTGGCTAGAGATCGCGACGATGCCGCAATCAATCTCCCACGATCTTGATAAGAACGCGCTTGCGACGTTTCCCATCGAATTCGCCGTAGAAGATTTGCTCCCACGGGCCGAAATCCAGTTTTCCCTCCGTGACCGCGACCACCACTTCTCGGCCCATAACGGTGCGCTTCAAATGCGCGTCGGCGTTGTCCTCGCCCCGGTTGTGCGCATACTGAGCGTGTGGTTTTTCGGGAGCCAATTTCTCCAGCCAGCGCTCGAAGTCCTGATGCAAGCCAAACTCATTGTCATTTATGAAGACGCTGGCGGTGATGTGCATGGCATTGCAAAGTAAAAGGCCCTCTCTCACTCCGCTTTCCTTCAGACAGTGTTCCACCTGCGAGGTAATGTTCACGAAAGCACGTCGGGAGGGAATATTGAACCACAATTCTTTGCGGTAGCTCTTCATGGCAAAATGGTATGTTGATGAATTCCTGTCGTCAATTCTTGTTCAGGCTTTAAATCTATCGCATGTTTTGCCGGAATGCTTTAAGGTGTCTTTGTAAAAACGGGAGGGCGAGCAGCATGAAAATCACTAATCTCGAGCAAATCCCCGCTGACAAAGTTGAGATGGTGGACGCGAAGAATTGTAAAGTACAACTTGCCGTGAGTTCACGGGATGGCGCACCCAATTTTGCCATGCGGTTTTTTGAAATTGCTCCTGGTGGACATACGCCCTTGCATCAGCACCCCTACGAGCACGAGATTTACGTGATAAACGGTCAGGGCACCGTCTGGCGAGAAGGCAAAGAAGTGTCTATCCGGCCGGGCGACGTGCTTTACATCCCGGCCGATGAACAACATCAGTTCAAGAACACTGCCGAACAGCCATTCAAATTTATGTGTTTGATTCCGGCCAGGTTTCAGAAATGTTGAGCCTATGCCCCGACTCACGAAAATTTACACGCGCACCGGTGACCAGGGGCATACCGGTTTGGTTGGTGGCCAACGCGTCAGCAAGGATTCTCCGCGAATTTGGGCTTTTGGAACCGTTGATGAATTAAACTCGGCCATCGGTTTGGCGCGCGCATTCAACGCCGGAAGGAAGAATACCGTCAGTCTCAAGCTCGACAAGTTACTGGCGCAAATGCAGAACGAACTCTTTGATCTGGGCGCAGAGTTGGCTACGACTGCTGCGAAGTTTCGCACCGGCATGCCCCGGATTGGAAAGCAACACATCGCGAGCTTGGAGCGAGTGATCGATGGATTCAATGCAGAGCTCGGGCCGCTGCAAGAATTTGTCGTGCCTGGCGGTAGCCAAACCGCGGCCGCTTTGCATCTGGCCCGCACAATCTGTCGGCGGGCTGAGCGATTTTGCGTGCGATTGGCCCGCGAGGAGAAAATCGGCGAACAAGTCGTGCCCTACTTGAATCGCTTGAGCGACGCGCTGTTCGTTCTCGCTCGCTGGACAAATCGGCAGCAGAGAGTCGCCGAAAGTCTCTGGAAGAAGTAACAGCGGCGACGACGCTTACGCGCTAACCAGTGTCTCGCCGAACCAGACACCGAGCGCAGTAAAGATGATTTCGACAATCTGCGCAATATTGAAACGCGAATTATCGATAACCAGGTCATAATGGAACGGATGCTGGGGATCGGCCACGAAGAACGTCTCCAAAAAATGGCGCCGTTGCCTTTCGCCTTGCGTAACGATGTTTTCCGCCTCCTGAAATGGAAGATCCCGATTGGAAGCGATCGTGTGAATCCGCCATGAACGTGGAGCCACCAAACGAATGTGCAAACCATTTTTCAAATCTTGAGTCACCAAAGAGCTGCCACGGCCAACCAAAACGGAATGTCCATGAAGAGCAAGCGCCCGAATTACTTCCGCAAGACCACGCACGGCCGCAGCATCCGGATCGTCGGGGACCATGATGTTGTCGAACAATTTGCCCGTCGCATCACGGCGACGTTCGTCGACTGTTTCGAGCAGGGTACGCCGCAGGTCCGATTGCTGCCCCAACTTATCGAGCAAATCACGATCAAAAGAAACCCACGGAATCGAAGGGCGGAAACGTTCGTTCAACGTTTCCACAAGATGGTTTGACAATGGTAAGGCTTCGCAGCCATATTCGCGGGAGATGGCTACGAATGGATAGGTTTCCAGACGCTGCTTCGATCCGAGGGGTTTGATCTGCTCCCAAGCGCGAACATGCGCGCTCACTCGCGTGTCAATGTCCGAACCCACCCAACCTTGCGAGATTTCTGTCATCGCTTGCCACCAGCATATTCCGCAACGCGCAACCGTGCAAGCGCCCTTTGCAGGGCGGCTTGAGCCCGTGTCAAATCGATATCGGGTGTCTTCTCCTGTAAACGCTGTTCCGCACGTTCCTTCGCGCGACGGGCCCGCTCGATATCGATATCTTCGGGGCGCTCGGCGCTGCGGGTCAGCACGGTCGTGCGCTCTCTTTGCACGACAAGAAACCCGCCGCCCACTGCCACATACTGATCTTTTCCTTCCGTCGTGCGAACCCGCAACGAGCCTGGCTTGAGCGCGAAGACGAACTGCGCGTGATTGGGCAGGATCTCGAAAACGCCCTCTCGCCCGGGCGCAATGACGAACCGGGCTTCTTCCAGCAGGAACAACTGCTGCAAGGTCAGAATTTCAAGTGGAAATGTCTTTTCGGCCATAACCTAGCGCTGCGCGCTCAAGCCTTGAGTTTTTCGGCTTTCGCCCGCGCTTCCTCAATCGGCCCCACCATATAAAAGGCCTGTTCCGGCAGATCATCGTGCTTGCCATCGAGAATCTCTTTGAAGCTGCGCACCGTGTCCGCGACACGGACGTACTTGCCGGGTTGTCCCGTGAATTGCTCGGCAACGAAATTGGGCTGTGAGAGAAACCGCTGGATTTTTCTGGCCCGGGCTACGGTCAGCTTGTCCTCTTCACTCAACTCCTCCATGCCAAGGATCGCGATGATATCCTGCAAATCCTTATAGCGTTGGAGAACCTGCTGGGTCCCACGCGCCACCCGGTAGTGCTCCTCCCCGACGACGAGCGGGTCGAGAATGCGGGAGGTGGACCCCAGCGGATCGACGGCCGGATAAATGCCCAATTCCGCGATCTGTCGCGATAGCACAATGGAGCCATCCAAATGGGTAAACGTCGTTGCCGGCGCCGGGTCCGTAATGTCATCTGCCGGAACATAGACTGCCTGCACGGAAGTGATCGAACCCCGCTTGGTCGAAGTAATTCGCTCTTGGAGTTCGCCCATTTCCGTGGCGAGGGTCGGCTGATACCCGACGGCGCTCGGCATGCGGCCCAGCAAGGCGGATACTTCCGAGCCTGCCTGCGTAAAGCGAAAGATGTTGTCGATGAACAACAGCACGTCCTTCCCTTCGGCATCACGGAAGTACTCGGCCTCCGTCAGTGCCGAGAGCGCGACGCGGAGACGCGCGCCGGGTGGCTCGTTCATCTGGCCGAACACCATCACGGTATTGGCGATGACGCCCGACTCGGTCATTTCCAGATACAGGTCGTTGCCTTCGCGGGTGCGCTCGCCGACGCCGCCAAAGGCTGAATAACCGCTATGCTCTTTGGCGATGTTACGGATCAATTCCTGAATGAGCACCGTCTTGCCGACGCCTGCGCCGCCAAAGAACCCGATCTTGCCGCCTTTGGCGAACGGCGCGAGCAGGTCGATGGACTTCAGGCCGGTCTCAAACTGTTTGGTTGCAGGCACTTGCTCCTCAAACGGCGGCGCTAGCCGGTGAATCGGCAGCATGTGCTCATGACTGACGGGGCCCTTGCCGTCGATCGGTTTGCCAAGTAAATCCATCACGCGCCCCAACGCCGCCGGGCCGACTGGCACCGTGATCGGCGCACCGGTGTCAATGGCTTCCATGCCGCGCACCAAACCTTGCGTCGCCGACATGGCGACCGTTCGCACGACATTTTCGCCCATGTGTTCAGCGACTTCACACGTCAGGTCGATATGCCGCGCGGGATCCCCGATCTTGATGGCCTGATTGATCGGTGGCAGTTCTTCCGAGAAGAACTCGATATCGACGACCGGCCCAATAACTTGAACAACTTTGCCCTTGAAATGACCATTTGTACTCATGCTGATTCCCTTCTCAATTCCCGCCGTGCTTCAGCGCCTCCGCTCCGGAGACGACTTCCAAAATCTGGGTTGTAATTGACGTTTGGCGAACGCGGTTGTACTCGCGGGTTAGACTTTCAATCATATCCGTGGCGCTATCAGTGGCGGCTTTCATCGCAATCATGCGTGCGGCTTGTTCGCTGGCCAACGACTCGACGAGCGCCCGATAAATCAATACCTCAACGTATTGCGGCAGTAACGTGTTCAACAGTTCTTCAGATTCGGGTTCAAATTGGTACGTCGCGGTGTGCCCCGTGGCGGCGTGCCCGTTCACCTTTTCCTCAATCGGCAAAAGCTGTATGACTGAAGCGACGGATTTCAAAACGCTCTTGAACTCTGAGAACGCCAGATAAACCCGGTCGTAACGACCGTTGCTGTAATCAGCAATGATGCGCTTGCTGATCGCCCCCAGCTCCTCCAGACGTACATCCCGAGAGGGTTGGACGAAATGTTGATCGATTTCCACGCCGCGCGCTCGAAAATGGTCACGACCTTTTTTGCCCACGGTGACCAGCCCGACCTCTGTTGTCTGTTCGCGGAGGAAATGATCCGTCTCGCGAATAATCGTGGCGTTGAACGCCCCGGCCAAGCCTCGGTCGGAAGTCACCAACAACACTCCGATTTTCTTCACTTCACGCCTCGCCAGCAATGGATGGCGCCCCCCCACGCCACTTGCTTGCACGTCCTGCAAAATTTCTCGCAGCCGCTCCGCGTATGGCCGGGCGGATTCGGCTTTGGTTTGGGCACGGCGCAAACGGGCCGCCGCGATCATATTCATGGCGCGGGTCACCTGCTTGATGTTCTTCACGCCGCGGATGCGGCGTCGGATGTCGCGCGTTGACGGCATGAGTAGTTACTTCGCTGAGAACATTCCCTTGAACTCGTCTGCGGCCTTTTTCAAGCCAGACACGACTTCTTCGGTGAGTTCCTTGCGTTCTCGCAGAACTTTAACCGCCTGCGGGTATTTGGTGCGCATAAACGCGATGAACTCATTCTCATAGCGGCGAATCGCGTCTACGGGCACATCGTCAATGTACCCATTGGTGGCCACCCAAATGACCATGGTTTGTTCTTCGATCGGCATCGGCGCGAACTGCGGTTGTTTGAGCAGCTCGACCATGCGCTGGCCACGGTCAAGTTGCGCCTTGGTAGCTTTGTCAAGATCACTGGAAAGCTGAGCGAACGCCGCCAATTCGCGATACTGGGCCAAATTGATGCGCAACGTGCCAGCGATCTTTTTCATCGCTTTCGTCTGCGCGTTGCCGCCCACCCGGCTCACGGAAAGACCGACCGATACAGCGGGACGGACGCCCGCATAAAACAGGTCGGCCTCGAGATAGATTTGGCCGTCGGTAATGCTGATCACGTTGGTCGGGATATACGCCGAGTAATCGCCTTCTTGCGTCTCGATGATGGGCAACGCTGTGAGCGAGCCGCCGCCCTTGGGATAGGCGGGGTTCAGTTTTGGCGCGTTGTCGTTTAGCTTGGCCGCGCGCTCCAACAGGCGCGAATGCAGGTTGAAAATGTCGCCGGGAAACGCTTCGCGACCGGGCGGACGTCGCAGCAACAGGGACACTTGCCGGTAGGCCTGCGCATGTTTGGACAAATCATCATAAATGATCAGCGCGTGTTTGCCGTTATTGCGAAAGTATTCGCCCATGGCACAGCCCGAGTACGGCGCCACGAATTGCATCGGCGCCGGCTCGCTGGCTGTGGCGCTCACGACAATGGTGTAATCCATCGCGCCGTATTTCTCGAGCGTTTCGACAACACTCACGACGGTGGACTTCTTCTGACCGATGGCGACGTAAATACACATCACATCGCCACCTTTTTGGTTGATGATTGTGTCAAGACAGATGGCGGTCTTGCCGGTCTGACGGTCGCCAATGATCAGTTCGCGTTGACCGCGGCCGATGGGAATCATCGAGTCGATGGCCTTGAGGCCGGTTTGCAGCGGTTCTTTGACGGGTTGGCGCTCGATGACACTGGGCGCGCGATATTCGATCAGCCGCAGCGTCTTCGTGTTGATGGCCCCCTTGCCATCAATCGGTTGTCCAATGGCATCGACGACGCGTCCGAGCAACGCTTCTCCAGTCGGCACGGAGAGCACGCGACCGGTACGCTTTACGGTGTCGCCCTCCGAAATCTGAGTGTAATCCCCCAGGATCATCACGCCGACTTCGTCCTGTTCCAAGTTTAGCGCCATGCCATAAATGCCGTGGGGAAATTCCAACATTTCCTCAGCCATGCAATTCGGCAGGCCCTTAATGCGCGCAATCCCATCCCCGCATTCCATGACTTCGCCGATTTCCTGAACGCTGACTTCGGCTTTGTACTGACTGATGGTGCGGTGCAGAACTTCGGAAATCTGTTTGGGATCGAATGAAAGAGTTTCTGTCATAACGGCTACCTCTGCAACTTATTGAGCCAGTGCTTCTTTGATCTGCTCCAGTTTGCGTCGCAAACTTGCATCAATGATCTGTTCGCCAACTTTGATGATGGCGCCGCCGAGAATGGACGGATCGACCTTTTGCAAGAGTTGCACGTGCTTGCCCGTGATCCGCGAGAGCTCGGCCGCGAGTCTGCCCAGGGTGGCTTCATCAAGTTCGATGGCGCTGATAATTTCTCCAGTGACCTGTTGGCGCGAGGCAGCAGCCAGTGAGATGAACTCTTCGATAATCTGTGGGAGACGATTTGTCCGATCATTGTCACTCAAAATGATGAACAGGTTCAGCACGAGCGAATGCAAACGCCCCTGGAACAACTCGCTGAGTGCGTGGCGTTTGCCTTCCCGCGTGACGTTAGGGTCCTTAAGAAACTCCAAAAGATTCGGATTGCTCTTCAGTAATCCGCTGAGCCGAAAGGATTCTTCTTCGATTCGCGGCAAAACGTCCTCGGCCTGCGCCATGTCGAGCAGCGCCTGTGCGTAACCAACGTTGATCGGGTCGCGGGCCATACTCGATCACGCCTTCCGCATTTTGGACAGGTCCCGGATCAAGTTTTCGACGAGTTGGTGATGCATCGCTTCATTGACCTCTTTCTCGACCACCTTGGAAGCGATCTCCACCGAGAGGCTGGCCACAGTATCTTTGAGTTCTTGAATGCCTCTTTCCTTCTGATGTTGGATTTCCTCTTCGGCCCGCTGCATTAACGCGCTTGCTTCGACATTGGCTTTCTCAACAACCCCTTTGCGAACGTTTTCACCCAAACCACGTGCCTCTTCGATGATCTTGCCCGCTTCGGCCCGCGCTTCCGC
>DATIZX010000024.1:0-40592 GCA_035516795.1 Verrucomicrobiia bacterium | reverse complement strand
AGTAACACCCTTACTCGTTTTATCGCCAACAGTAGAAGGTGGGCTTCGGCGGTGACGAAGTTTGAAACTACTTTGGGAACGATTAGCGAGGATCCGGAGTTCAATCCGCCGCTACCGCCGTTTCAGGGCAATCTTGAATTTCACGGCAAATTCAAGGTGAAGAACAATGCAATCGCTGGCCTTTCAGCCAGGATTGTGGGCATCTGGTTCGATCCGAAGTTTACTGGGTTTCCCGCGCAGGATGGGAATCTTCCGGCCTCAGAGTTCAGCGGGACGATGAAGTCGACATTCCCAACCTTCACACCGAACAACTTTTAGCGAATTCCGGGACGGCGGAGTGCAGTGTCCTACGGCCATGGCTGATGGGAGGGCCGCGTTCCATCGTGGCCGCAATTCCCGGTAGGGCTGCGCTGCCGCGCAGCCTGGACGCGGAGCACCGCGTAAAGGGGTCAGTCGTTGCTAACGAACTGACGAAATCGGCGGGGTCAACTCTTGAATCTTGAAATCCGCTTGTTAATGCGTTGCTGGTAGCCTCACGGCTCGACGCGCGCCGCCGCAAAAAAGTCCGGCAAGGATTGGAGTCAGTTCTTCGGCAGGAAAGGGCGCACCCGTTCGGCGAGCAGCTTGTAGCCGGCGGCGTTGAAGTGAAGCGACGATGACAAAAGCAAGGTTTGACGTGCCGCTGCCCGAACGCGGGCGAATTCTGGCTTGCAGTCCAAGACCCTTCAGCAATATGATACGGGGCAGGTGAGGAGTAATTGGTGTTTCAGCAGTGCGGTCGTTGCAGGCGAGTTCAGTAATGGTTTGTGTTTATCGAATGGCGAGGGTGTCTGAAGGACGACGCTTCCTAGTCTCGTTCTGCCTTTCGGTTACTCCTCCGAAGAAGCCCATTTGGCGAACCTCAAAAAGGAGCCGTGCATGAAATCGACAGGACAACACAAGCTTTTTGGAGTGGTCTGTGCAGTTGCGGTCGTCTTGCAGCTTGGAGTTCTTACCGGTTCCGCCCAGACCGGTGAATACCTGTATACCGGTTCTATCACCACTATCACATTGGCGCCGGGCACCTACGACATTACTGCTTACGGCGCTCAGGGCGGGAACGGCTCCTTCGCCAGCGGCGGACTCGGAGCCGAAATGGAAGGCGAGTTTAACTTCACGGCGGCCGTGACACTAACAATTCTTGTCGGTGGCGGCGGCCACGGCCCCGGATATTATAGCGGCGGCGGCGGTGGTGGTAGTTTCGTAGTCAATGGCGCCACAGCGCTGGTCGTTGCGGGCGGCGGTGGCGGCGGCGGCTACAGCGGCAACGGTGCCGGCGCCTTCTTCACCGGCGGCGGCGGAAAGAGCTTCTTGAACGGCGGGGCTGGCGGCGGCGGCAACGGCTGGGGCTCTGGCTACGGTGACGGCGGCTATGGTGGCGGCGGCGGTGGCGGTGGCGGCTACAGCGGCGGCGGGGGGGGGGCGGCTCCCCGAGCCTCAGCTACAGCGGCGGGAGCGGTGGTGGTTCCATCATTGATTCATCTGCAACAATGGTTCTCGCCGAGGTTTCCGGCGTCGCCAGTCCCGACGGTTCGCGCAATGGCGAGGTTATTATCACGGCAGTTCCCGAACCGACTACATGGAGCCTGCTTGCCTTGGGCGTGCTTGCCCTCCTCGGCACCCGCCGGTTCGTCGATGGGGTCAGCTCTGTAAACTGTAAATCCGTTCGCGGCTCTTGGTCTGGCGAGAGCTTTCCCGCACGCCGACAGAGCTCCGTGCACGACACGCGAGCAGGCGGCGTGGCTACAAAAAGGTCGGGCAGGGCCTGTGAGTCAGTTCTTCGTGGGTGAGCGGGGTCAACTCTTGAAACTTGAAATCTGTTTATGCAGAGCGCACAGGGTCAGATCTCGTTTTTCATCAATTGGTTCGCGCAGTCACGTGATACTAGGCGCTCACTGTTGGATTCTGCTGGCAAGGTTAAGTGATGATTCGTGGGAGTCCTTCGGCAGGAAAGGCCGCACTGAGACCGGGGGCCTAGATACATGGCAGTGCCATGTATTATGGTCGACTTCAGTATCGACGTTTATGCCGCGCCTGTTCGTTCGCCGATTCGGTGATGCGTCGTGACGTGATCCCGTTCGTCGGCGGCGGTGTGGGCAACGTGTTCGCCTTTGCCACGGCCGTCGCGATCGCAGCGCCATGGATCGGGGAGCGGGTCAGGCTTGCGTTTGAGAACGAATGACGAGCACTGCATTCACGGCGCGGGTGAAGGCCTGCCATTGCTGTCGTTGCTCCGCCCACGCGCGTTTACCGCGCGGGGTGAGCCGGTAATAGCGGCGTCGACGACCGTCCTTCGGACCTTGCCAGGCGCTCGTGACCAATCCCTGTTCCTCCAAATGACGGAGCACCGGATAGATTGTGCCATCTTGCCAGTCGAGGGTGTGTTTGGATTGCTCGAAGATGCGCTTGCGAATTCCGTAGCCGTAGCTCGGACCGTGGCGCAGCACGTCGAGCACAATCAGATCGTAGGTCCCCGTGGCCAAGTTCCGCGCAAACTCATCGCGTTTCATGCGGATACATGGTAGTGCAATGTATCATCGCGAGTCGAGCGACAATTAGGGTGCGACCTTCTTTAGGGCGCCTGACAAAACAGGTGTTGTAGCCATGCCGCTCTGTCGGCGTGCGGGCGGAAAGCATAGCAAATCAGGCAGACGCGGCGATTCACCCCGAAGCTTTCGAGGCAGGGAGCGCCGCGGCTACAGCGGCGTGGAATAGGTTTGTGAGGGGCTCTTAGCCATTTTCTTGATCACTGTGTCCAATTCCTGACACCGTTGCTGATCGAGTTTGAGTATGGGAATGCGCGGAGAACACCAGAGATGTTCGCTGGCCAGTATCATCGCTCCGTGCTCGGTGAAGACCCACGACAGTTTACGCCGGCCGCCTCGACCCGTTTTTGATGTTGCAGTTTGCAACATCAAAGTCCGGCAAGGCTTGGGAATCAGTCCTTCGGCAGGAAAGGTCGCACCCGTTCTGCGAGCAGCTTGTATCCGTCGGCGTTGAAGTGGAGCTGGTCCTGGCGGAACAATTCCCGCCGCGGCAGGCCATCGGGGCCGATCGAAACCGAGTAAGCGTCGATGTATCGCAGGTACGGCTGGCCTTTGCTGAACTCCTCGACCAGCGTATTCAACTTCTTCTCCTTGTCCGCCTGTTTCCAACGTGAGGGCGTCGCATTCCACGCCATGAAGGCAATCACCGTCTCGGGCAGCTTGGCGTGCATTTTTGCAGCAAACTCCCTGTAATCATCGGCCACCTGCTCGGCGGATTTGCCCGCCCAGAGATCGTTCCCGCCGGCGCGCAAGATGATCATCCGCGGCTCGCAAGGGAAAATGATCCGGTCGGCGAAGTGCGTGGAATCGACAATCTCCGAACCGCCGAAGCCGCGATTAATTACCCGATAATTGGGGAAATCCGAAGCCAGCGTCGTCCACAGGCGAATGGTAGAGGACCCGGCAAACAAGATCGCGTGTTTTGGCGGCGGATTGGTCCGGTCCGCCTTCTCGAAGGCGGCAATGTCGTTCTCCCATTTGGCGAAGTCATGCGAATTGGTGTCCGCCCCGCGGGCGAACTGCCCGGGCGCGAACAACAACAAACAAACAAAGATGGTCTTGGGGAGATCACGCATGGCGGTAATTGGTAGCGGGGGCGCGGGGATTGCGCAAGGGGATTATTCGACGCAGGCTAAAGCCTACGGCTACAGTTGGGTCGCCGTGCCGGGAAACGCCTCGACGTTCTCGGCATGAAAAAGCAATGCGGCGCGGTAGGGGCACCACGCCCTACCAGTACCAAGAAATCTCTGGCCAAAAATCGGTTACGCGATGTACGCTTGATATGAGACCACCGTGAAACTCTCCCGCTTGATCAAAGTCGCCCGCGGTATCGAACCTCCCGACCTCGTTCTGAAAGGCGGCCAGATCGTCAACGTCTTCAGCAACGAGATCTATCCGGCTGACATCGCCATCTGCGGCGAACAGATTGCCGGCGTCGGCGACTACACCGGGCCGAACGAAGTCGATTGCCGTGGAAAATTCATGACGCCGGGTTTTCTCGACGGACACATGCACATCGAAAGCTCGATGGTCACGGTTTGGGAATTCGCCAAGACGGTTCTACCGCACGGCACGACGACGATCATGGCGGATCCGCATGAACTGGCCAACGTGCTCGGCACGGAAGGGATCGAATACGTTTTGCAGACGGCGAAATATCAGCCGCTCAGTGTCTATGTGATGTTGCCGTCGTGCGTGCCGGCGACCGACCTCGAAACCAGCGGCGCGCGACTCAAGGCTGTGGATCTCCTGCCGTATCTCAACAGTCCGTGGGTTCTCGGTCTGGCCGAGATGATGAATTATCCCGGTGTGGTTTTCGGCAACGAAGAGGTGCTCGAAAAACTGCGGGTTGTCGGCAACAAGATCATCGACGGCCACGCGCCGCAACTCACCGGCAAAGATCTGAACGCCTACATCGCGGCCGGCATCAGCAACGACCACGAATGCACAACCGTTGCGGAAGCACAGGAAAAACTCCGGCTCGGCATGCATGTCGCCCTCCGCGAAGGCTCGGTCACGCGCGATTTGCTGAACCTGTTGCCGTTGGTCAAGCCCGAGAATGCCCACCGGTTCTTCTTCTGCACGGATGACCGCACGCCGGCCGACCTCATCGCGCGCGGTCACATTGATTCGATGGTGCGGATGGCGATCGGAGTCGGATTCGATCCCGCACTCATCATTCGCCTGGCGACGCTGAACACCGCCGAGTATTTCGGTTTGCACAAAGTCGGCGGGATCGCTCCCGGTTGGATTGCCGATCTGAACATTCTTACCGACCTAAAAACCTGCGCTGTCGAGAAGGTTTTCAAGCGCGGTCATTTGGTGGCTGAGAAGGGGTACATGCTCGGCACAAAAGCGATGCGTCAGATGATCAATGTCCGCAACACCGTTCGCGTCCGTCCGTTGGGCGATTCCAGTTTCGCGATCCCGGCGAAAAGCGGCAAGGCCCGCGTGATGGAACTCATTCCCGACCAGATCATCACGCGCCAAGTATTTGCGCAGCCGAAATCGGAAAACGGACGCGTCGTTTCCGACGTGCGGAACGACGTGTTGAAGATCGCGGTCATCGAACGTCACCACGGCACCGGCAACATCGGGCTCGGGTTGACGAAGGGCTTCGGGCTCAAGTCTGGTGCGATTGCGGGCAGCGTTGGTCACGACGCCCACAACATCAACGTCGTCGGCACGAACGACGCCGACATGCACGCCTGCGTGGAGGAAATCGTGAAGATGCAGGGTGGCTTCGTGATTGTTGACCGCGGCGAAGTCTTGGCCCGCGTTCCATTACCCATTGCCGGGTTGCTGAGCGACAAGCCGTTACCGGATGTGAAAGAAGAACTCGATCTGGCCAACGCGGCCGCTGCGAAGCTCGGTTGCCGGGTCAAAGAGCCTTTCATGGCGTTATCGTTTATGGCCCTGAGCGTGATACCGGAATTGAAGCTTACGGATCGCGGGTTGGTGGACGTGAACCAGTTCAAATTCGTGGATTTGTTTGAGGTGTAAAAAACTGCGGCTGGCAACCCTTCAGGCTGCCAGCCCTACAATGTTTGTTTGTTAGGGCGCGAACGCCCGAAGGGTTTCGCGCCATCGATGACCGGTCAATCTCCCTGGCATTTGAAGGAGTCGCCTCCTGTAGCCGCACCCTTTACGGGTGCGTCATTCCCACGCAGGCTAAAGCCTGCGGCTACAGTTTTGGCAAGCGAACCCGGCGAGAGTGGTTTTGTCGCGCGTTTCATGTTAGCCTCCGGTCCGATGAGGAGGACACGATGGGGTTGTTTCTCACGCCAATTGATCTCACATGAGCATCTTGGTCATCAACGCTGGATCGACAAGCCTTAAGTTCGGCCTGTTCGATGCGGAGGTGCGCGACGCCTTGATGTCGGGCTCGATCGACTGGGCCGGCGGCAACCGCCGCCTGGCGAAGCTGACCATCCGTCGCTGCCACAATCAAGAAACGCCATCCGCAGTTGATGTGTCCGATGATCGCGCCGCCGCTTCGTGCGCCATTCGCCTGTTGAGCGAAGAGCATGATATCCGGACCGTCGGACACCGGGTGGTTCACGGCGGCACGGAGTTTCAGAACGCCACTCGGATCGACGAGAAGGTGAAAGAGGCGATCGCTCGACTGGCCAAGCTTGCACCGTTGCACAATCCCCCGGCGTTGGAGTCAATCGAGGCGGCCGAAGCGGCTTTGCCGGGCGTGCCGCAGGTTGCCGTTTTTGACACGGCGTTTTTCGCGCAGTTGCCAGCACGCGCACACGTCTTCGCACTGCCGTATGAATGGTACGAGCAATGGGGCGTGCGTCGTTTCGGATTTCACGGGATTAGCAACGCGTACTGCGCCAGTCGCGCGGCCGAGTTGCTGGGGCGCAATGTGTCCGAACTGCGTCTTGTCACCTGTCATCTTGGCGGCGGCTGTTCCGCGACCGCGGTTCGTGGCGGCGTTCCTGTCGCGACTACAATGGGGATGACGCCGCTTGCCGGCCTGATGATGGGTACGCGGTCGGGTTCGCTCGATCCCGGCATCCTGATTCACCTGCAACGCCGCCACGGATTGACGGTGGATGATCTCGATGAGGTGTTGCATTATCAGTCGGGACTGTTGGGCGTCTCGGGCGTATCGCCGGACCTCGCGGCCATCGAAGCCGCGGCCGGCAAGGGGAACGCACGAGCGCAACTGGCGTTCGATTTGTTTGCCGATAGCGTGCGCTCCGCCATCGGCGCGTTGACCGTCACCATGGGAGGCGTTGACGCGCTGGTGTTCACCGACCGCGTGGGGGAAGGTTCGCCAGCGCTCCGGGCGGCGGCCTGCGACGGCCTGCAATGCCTCCGGCTGCGACTGGATGCAGGGCGCAATGCCGCCTGCCGGCCCGACGCCGATGTGGCCGAACCAGATTCGCCGGCGCGGATTCTGGTCATTCACACTCTCGAAGAGTTGATGATCGCCCGCGAAACACGGCGCGTCTGCGGCCGACTGTAAGCCGGTCTTACTGAACACGTAGCGGGACTGAAGACAGCAGCGCGCCTAGGCCATTCCACACAATCTGGACTCCGATGCAGAGCAGGAGAAACGAACTGAGACGGATAATGATCGACGTGGCCGTCTCGCCGAGCATTCGGGCGAGTCGCTCCGCAAACCCATAGCAAAAATAAACGCTGAGCGCGATCAGCCCCGTGCCGAGCAGCGCCGCCGTGATGATCGTGATGTGGATTCCATAGTGGCGCGTCGCATTCGCACCCAACGTGACCGCCACGGAGATCGATCCCGGACCGACGGTCAGCGGTAGCGTCAGGGGATAGAACGCCTGTCGCAAAGGGTCTTGTGGTTTGACGGTTCCATTGCTCACGTCGGGCGAACCGTCTTTTTCCATTAGCAACATCCAACCGACTCCGACGACGACCATTCCTCCAGCCACCTGCACCACCGGCAATGACACTCCAAAAAACCCAAGCACGTGCGACCCGATGAAATAGGACGCGGTCATCAAGAAGAAGCTGTCCCATGCCACCCGCCGCGCAATCGCCCGACGCATCGACAGCGAGCATTCTTTGGTCAGCGCCAGAAAAATCGGGCTGCCGCTCAGTGGATCGACGATCGGAAACAGCGCGCTTAAAATCACCAACAGAGTATTGATTGCATCAGCCATCGCTTCATTCCCTAAACCGCTTCCGAACCACCTCATTCACCCGCGTCACCAGTTGCTGTGTGTTTATCGTGGCAACTTGTCCGTATTTCACGACAATTCGACCGTCGACGATGACGAATTTGGCGCGTGGCGCGTAACACATCGTCAACGCTCCGAGCGGATCCTGGGCGGAGGCGCCGGCAAACTCCACCGTGTTTAAATCGAAGATGGCGACGTCGGCGACGTAGCCCGCTGCGATGTTGCCGAGTTCGCCCGTTCGGTTGAGCAATTTGGCGCTGCCGAGTGTGCCCAGCCGCAAGGCATCCTCAGGCGTGAAGCTGTCCGCCCCATTCTTCACGCGCTGCAGCAACAATGCCTGGCGCGCCTCGGCCAAAACATGTGCGCCGTGGTTGCTGGACGAACCGTCGACGCCCAGCCCGATCGTCGCCTTCGCGTGCATCAAATCGCAGATGGGGGGAATGCCGGAGCCAAGAATCATGTTCGACGACGGGCAATGGGCAACCGCCGTGCCCGTGTCCGCCATCATTTTGATTTCAGCCGAGTTCAGGTGAACGCAGTGCGCCCACGATACGTCGGGGCCAATCCAATCGGCGGACATCAAATAGTCGGCGGGACGTTTCCCAAACTTCTTGAGGCAAAAATCCGTTTCGTCCCGCGTTTCGGCAACGTGTGTCTGACAGATCACGTGGCGAGACTTGGCCAGCACCCGAGTGTCCTTCAGCAGGTCGAACGTGATGGAGAAGGGCGAGCAGGGCATCAAGTCGATCCGCGTCATTGCGCCCGGCTTCGAGTCGTGAAACTTGTCGATCACCCGCTCGCAATCTTTCACAATAGCCGCTTCGTCCTGCACGACGCTGTCCGGCGGCAATCCGCCCTGGCTGCGGCCGAGCGACATCGAACCGCGACCGGCGTGAATGCGCATCCCGATTTCAGCCGCGGCTTCGATCACCGCCTCGGCCTTTACGTCGGATTCGCGCGGATAAACGTAGAACATGTCGTTGGTTGTGGTGCATCCCGAAAGGAGCATCTCGGCCATGGAAACTTGCGAGCCAAGTTTGACCGCATTGAAGTCGAGTCGTTGCCAGAATTCGTACAGGCCAAGAAGCCAGTCGAAGAGCTTCGCATTCTGCACGGGTTTCAGGCAACGGGTCAGGGATTGATAGAGATGATGGTGTGTGTTGATAAGCCCGGGAATGATCGCACAGCCGGAGGCGTCGATAGTTTCATCAGGCGCAAAACCTCCCGGCACAGTGGGCGCAACGTCGCGGATGCGATTATCCTCGATCAGCACTTGATGTGCGGGGAGTTGTTCAACATGGTTCTGGGCATTCCAGCGGATGACGTGTCCATTTTTGATAAGCAGTCTCACGGGGCACATTATGTTGCTCGACGAGGCGGCAGACAAGGGAAAGGTGATTCAAGTTTGTTTCGTTGTAGGCCAACTCTGTGAGTCGGCGATATGTCCGACGTCAATCCGAGCGCCGCCTCGCAGAGGCGGCCTACAATCCGGATAGGCATTTCCCGCGAAAAATTTCTCGCCAAGAATTGGGCGCCGCGGTACGCTATTAAGACTGGCGTGACCAATTGGAACTAGGACGAAAACATGATTAGCGCTGCTCAAGAATACCATTACGCTACATCCCTGCGGGATGCGCTTAAGAAGCTCGGCAAGAACGACGAGCAAATTCCAGTGCCCGTGACAGGGGCTTTCCATCTCATCGCCAGCAAACTCCGCGCGGCTACCTGCCTCGTCGATATTTCGGCCACCGGGCTCGATTTCGTGAAGGTCGAGGGCAAGAAAGTCGCCATTGGCGGAACGGCCGACTTTCAGCAGATCGTCAAGTCAAAGGAGTTGAACGAAGTGCTGAACGGTCTCGTGCCGAAAGCCGCACGCGCTTATTCGACCATTATCCAGCGGAATACGACGACGCTTCAGGATGTATTGTTCGGTTACGCGACCTATTTCGATTTGTTGACCGCGCTCGTGGCGCTCGATGCGCAGGTGAAAGTCCAGGGCAAACAAAAGCGGGTCGTGCCGCTGACGCAATTCTTCTCGAAAGAGAATCGTGCCGTACTCAGCAATCAGGAAATTGCTGCGGAATTCACGTTCAAGTTACCAAGCGGCAACGTGGGCGCGTCGCTACAGCGCTTGGCGTTGACCGATGGCGATGCCGTGGCGATTTTGAACGTGGTTGCGGTGCTGAAAGTAAGCGGTAAGAAATGTGCTGAAGCCCGCCTTGCGATGGGCGGCGGGTTGCCTGCGCCCGTCCGACTTGGGGCGATTGAGCAGGAACTTGCTGGAAAGCAACTCGATGCGGCGCTGGTGGAATCGGTTGCCGGCAAGGTCGCTGGCATGATCGAGCCGGTGAGTGACGTTCGTGGCAGCGCGCAGTACCGGAAACAAATCAGCGGCGTGTTGGTACGCCGCGCGATTGAAGAAGCGTATCGGCATGCGAAGGGAAAAGAGTCGTGAGCAAGACGGCAATCATCCCTATTGAGCGCATCGAGCAACGGATCTTTCTGTTGCGAGGGCAAAGGGTCATGCTCAGTCCGCACCTTGCGGAACTGTACGGCGTCGAGCCTCGCACAATTGTTCAGGCGGTCAAACGGAATGCAGAAAGATTCCCTGCCGACTTTATGTTTCAGCTTACGCGCCAAGAGGTTATAAACTTGAAATCACAAATTGTGATTTCAAGTTGGGGCGGGAGCCGGACGATTCCTTACGCTTTCACCGAGCAAGGCGTGGCGATGTTGTCGAGTGTGCTACGGAGCAGGCGCGCGATCCAGGTCAATGTTGAGATCATGCGCTCTTTCGTTCGACTGCGCCAACTGCTCGCGTCGCACGCTGACCTCGCGCAGAAGCTTGAGGAATTGGAAAAGAAGTACGACGCCCAGTTCAAGATTGTGTTCGACGCCATTCGCCGATTGATGACCGAGCCGGCAATGCCGCGGCGGCAAATCGGTTTTCACGTTCGGGAACGCCGTGCTCGTTACGGTGTGCCATTGGTTTCAGGTTCAAGAGGGAGACGATTATGAATTTACACGTCACGATCAACGAAGAGCCGAAGGAATTCGTCTGTCAGCCGACGGACACGCTGCTGGACGTGCTGCGGCGCGAGGGATACTCGGGCGTCAAGGTCGGCTGCTCCAACGGCGATTGCGGCATCTGTGCCGTATTGCTCAACGGGCGCACGGTCAACTCCTGCGTGGTGCTCGTTGCGCATTGCCAGGGCAAGAAGATCACCACCATTGAAGGCGTCGCCAACAAAGACGGCACGATGCATCCGATTCAGAAGGCTTTTCTCGACGAAGGCGGCGCCCAATGCGGTTTCTGCACGCCGGGCCTGATTCTGTCCGCCAAGGAAATGCTCGACGAAAATCCGAACCCGTCCGAAGCCGACGTCAAAGAAGCACTCTCGGGTGTGATCTGCCGTTGCACGGGATATGTAAAACCAATTGCTGCGGTTCTAAAAGCCGCAGCGGAACTTCGGTCCAATGCGGCAAAAGCATGAGAGGGATGATTGCACAGAGCGGAGTTTACCCTGAGCTGCGAAGGGTCAAGCCCATTGCGGCCGTGCTCAAAGCCGCCGCTGAAATCCGTGAAGCCAAGGGAGGCGCAACGGCGTGAATGAGGGTTCACGCCAATGAGATTTGAAATCGTTGGCGCCATCACTGATGTCGAAGCAATCGCCACAGGATGAGGAATTCGGATTCTCCGCCATCTGCACAAACATCATGGCGCGGGCCACTGGCGCAAACTCAAAGGCGTCACGACAGTTCGATTGCCCAACGGCGCGCTGCGCAAAGTCGAGTTGCATTGGTACGAGGCGCACGGTATTGGTAAGCGAGACATGAAGATCAAACGCTACCTCGGCCAGCCATGAAACGACAAAAGAAGCGCTTTGCATTGTGCCTTGATAATGCCGACAACGAGGCATCGCTGATTCCCGGCAAAGTTTATCGTGTTAAACCGGATGCCAAAGCGGCGAAGGACGATTTGGTGCGCATCGTTGATGAGAGCGGCGAGGATTACCTTTACCACAAGAGCCAATTCGTCTTCGTGGATTTTCCCCCTTCGGTCGCGAAGAAGGTCCTGGCACTCGAAGCCGCCGCGTGAACGATGAGCCGGTCACGCCGAAAGCGTTCGATCATCGGAATCACTACCAGCCCCAGTGAGAAGCAAGACAAGTGCATCGCCAACCGCAAAGAGCGCAAACGAGTTCGCGTAATTCTCGGTCAAGATTTTTCCGCCGATGTCCTTCCGCACAAACGCGAAGTCAGCGACGTGTGGAGCATGGAGAAAGACGGGAAGCGACACTTCGACGCTCATAAGCATCCGAAGTTGATGCGCAAGTAAGGACAAGCGGCTTGCCGAATTGACACAGCAGCGTCAGCGTCTTTTCCGTCAGGCCATCGAAAAGGTCGAGGAAGAGGCCAAAGATCTGGTCGACGCGTAATTCTTCCCGTATCGCCCGCTCGTCTGTCTATACGAAGCTTGCGTCTGGCGTTGGACGCACGAAGGACGCAAAAGGGAAGCCCCGATTCTATCCCTTGCGGGAAAGCGCACCGTACGGTGTCAGTTCAAATCGGAGCTTGTTTCCATTTGTAGGTTAGCGCGCAGCTTCTTGACGTCAAGCTCACAAACACTGATCGGCGTGCAATGCGGTGGGAGTACGACTTGAAGATTGTAGCGGCGGTCTGTGACCGCCGACGCCTACGATCCGCCGCTCAAGGAAATGCTCGACGAGAATCCGAACCCGACCGAAGCCGACGTCAAGGAAGCGCTCTCAGGTGTCATCTGCCGCTGCAGAAACTCCGCGCAACAGAGAGTTACCGGCTGACGAACCGGTCACTTCGCCGGTCTGCGGACACGGAGTTTGTTATCCGTCACGACGACGAAGCAGCCGCGCCAGGTTTCCACGTCTTCCTGTTCGAAGAGCGATTGCACGCACGTCAGGAGCCATCCGACCCGGGAGCCTGAGGCGCACCAGAAGCAGGCCATGATGCGTGCCGGGCTGGAAGCGCCGGATATCAGAGAAATCCAAGTCCTGCGTGATCAGAAACCGGCCGTCGAGTTGCGCCGCGTTCCAGACGATCTCATCTGCGCGGCCCGTGAGCCTTTCATCAAAAACGGTGTCGGCTTGGTGGCCGAGTTGCGACAGAATGGGGACGAGTCGGGCCGGAGTATTCTCGTCCAGTTTGATCTTCATGCCACGGAGGGCAGGCTGGGAACAGGCAGGTCTTCCTCAGCGGAGGCCGCTGCGAATCCGATGACCGCGCGGACATGCGCTTTCTTCAGCGTCGGGAAATCCTCCACGATCTCCTCCACCGTGGCTCCTTCCGCCAGGCTGGCGAGAATGGTGCGCACCGTGACCCGTGTCCCTTTGATGACAGGTTCGCCGCCGCAAATCTTCGGATTCCGGACAATGTAGCGCTTATAGTTCATGCCAACCTCTGCTCGTCGCAACAATCCTACACAATCTTACCAGCCAAAACGACCTCTGATTCTGATATGTCAGCGGGCTTCTCGACAAGGGCGGCGCCCATCATACGGCAGCAGTACGATTGTAAAATTGTAGCGGCGGTCTATGACCGCCGACGCCTGCGATCCGCCAAGGAAATGCTCGACGAAAACCCGAACCCGGCCGAGGCCGACATCAAGGAAGCGCTCTCGGGCGTCATCTCTCGCTGCACGGGGAGGGCTTCCTGTCGACGGACGTTGCTTCAGCTCGCTTAATTGTCTATTCTAGTTGCATGAGCGTGAATGAAATCAAGAAGGCGATTGAGCATCTGTCCGTCGAAGAACGCTTGGAATTGATGCAGTGGCTCAACCAGTCAGGCGATGACGATTGGGACCGGCAAATGAAACGTGACGCGGCGGCTGGCAAGTTCGACAAGCTCATCAAGGAATCCGAGACGGAGTACCGGGAAGGTCATACGAAGAAATTCCCGTGACCTCGCACGCCACGCGCTATGAAAATCCCGACGCAATTGTCTTGATCGGGAAGTGGATAGAAGAAGGTGAGACTTATACGTTTGTCGCGGAGATCAGAAAAGCCCTGCTCAGAGGTTAGCTCGCTTGAACGAATTCAAATACTCCGGTCAACTTCTCGCAACATTGGCCTTAGTCATGCAGGAACAACGATACCAAGTGGCAGCCACTCTTCCACTTTTGGTGCTGGAAATGCGTTTCGCAATTGAAGCGCGAGCTTTACTCAATTCGGCCACGGCCTTTGGGCAATCGCTTACCGAAGAAGACCGTGCACGCTTCACGGCGACAGTCGAGCAATTCCTAAACACGACCGACACGAATCAGGAGATCGCCATCCTCGGATGTTGGGCGGACAATTCCCTCGTTGAGCCGCCCCCGCTGCTCAGCACGGAAGATTTGCAGCGGAGCTTTTGGGGTGTAGTCGTCACCGGTGCGGGGGACAGAGGTGAGCGAACACGCCGTTTCGTCAATGGACTGCCAGACGATTACAGACGGGAGAATCAAGCGCGTCATCTTGCCAGTGTGATTGCGAATCGGTACGCGCCCGCAGTTCGCCACGGGGACAACCTATATCAAAGGTACGCATTGAGCAGAACTATCCGAAATAGGATTGTGCATGCCGACCATCGCCCGGAATTACAGGACCCCGCAGGTCTGCTCCAACCACCTTGGCTCACCCCAACGAGGGTTTTGCGTGAGCACGCTGAATTCGTACGTACGATGATGTTCGATTTCGTTGACTTCCTCACTCGCGTCCATTTCCGCAGGCTCTAATCTGCCGGCAAGACCGGCCGCGATTCCCACAAGAAATTTCTCGTCAAGAAATAGGTGTGCGATGTAGGCTTACCGGCAGCGAGGATATCGGGTCATGAACAAATCTATACTACCATTTGAAAAGACCTCGGTCGGTACCAGTCCGTGGCGGGTGGACGGGATTGGGCTGGTTACCGGGTCGGCGAAGTTGCGCGAGCTTTGGGGGATTGGGCTATGAGCATTGAGCAGGGAGGCCAATGATGAAAGAAACGACGCAACTTCCGTTCGAGAAAACCTCAGTGGGCACCAGTCCATGGCGCGTCGACGGCATCGGGTTGGTTACCGGCTCCGCCAAATTCACTGATGACATTTTTCTGAAAGGCATGCTGCATGCGAAGATTCTCGGGAGTCCGCATGCACATGCGCGGATTGTCGACATCGACACGACCGAGGCGGAGAAGCTGCCGGGTGTGGTAATTGTGCTCACGTACAAGAACGTGCCGCGGGTGCCGCATACGACGGCGGGGCAGGGGTATCCGGAGCCATCGCCTTACGACGCGTTCATGTTCGACACGAAAGTACGGTTTGTTGGCGACCGCGTGGCGTGTGTCGCCGCCGAGACACCAGAGATCGCGGAGAAGGCGCTCAAGCTTATCCAGGTAAAGTACGAGGTGTTGCCGGCGGTGTTCGATGTGCGTGAGGCGATGAAGGACGGCGCACCGGTCATTCACGATGAGCCGGATGCCGACGGCATCCATGATCGCAAACACAATATCGCGGCGCATTACGATGTTGAGATTGGCAATCTGGCGAACGGTTTGAAGGAGGCGGATTTCGTGGTCGAGGAGGAGTTTGAGACGCAGTACGCGCAGCATTGTCCGCTCGAACCGCACATTTGCATCGGCTATCTGGATGATAATCACCGCATCGTGTTGCGCACGGCGACACAGGTGCCATGGCATGCGCGGCGGATCGTCGCGCAATGCTTGCAGATTCCGGTCAACCAGATTCGCGTCATCAAACCGCGCATCGGCGGCGGGTTCGGCTCCAAACAGGAAGTGTTGCTGGAAGATTTGTGCGCGTTGATCACGCAGCGAACGCGACGTCCCGTGAAGATCGAATTCACGCGTCGCGAAGAATTCATCGCCAGCCGGACCCGTGACCCGTCAATTGTGAAGATGAGCATCGGCGTGAAGAAGGACGGAACTTTTACGGCGATGGAGCAGCGCGTGACGAGTTGGACAGGCGGATACGGGACGCACTCGTTGACGCTGCTGACGAACGTCGGCAGCAAGACGCTGCCGTTTTACCGCTGTAAAAATGTGCGGTTCTGGGGCGACTCGGTGTACACGAACTTGCCGGTCACGGGCGCTTACCGGGGCTACGGCGCGACGCAGGGTGCATTTGCCATCGAGCAGATGATGGACATCATTGCCGAGAAGCTAGGCGTCGATCCGATTGATCTTAGAAAGAAGAACCACATTCAGAAGGGCGAGACGAATCCCGTGTTCGCCGCGCTGGGCGAAGGCAAGGAAGGCCACGATAATCCAATTGAAAGCTGCGGACTCGATGAATGCATCGACCGTGCGGCGGCGGCGATTGGCTGGAAGCAGAAGCAGCGGCGCTATCGGGACGCTAACGACCGCAACCGGGACGGTCGCGCCACCAGTATCAAGCGGGGCATTGGCGTCGCCTGCCTGATGCAAGGCTCGGGTATTGCTGGCATCGACATGGCGTCGGCCCGCATCAAGATGAACGAGGACGGTTCATTCAATCTGGCGATGGGCGCGACGGATCTCGGTACTGGCAGTGACACCGTCTTGGCGCAAATCGCCGCGCAGGTGCTTGGGATCACGGTTGACAAGATTCTGACGTATTCATCCGACACCGATATGACGCCGTTCGACAAGGGCGCCTACGCGTCGAGCACGACGTACGTTTCCGGTGGTGCGGCGAAGAAAGCGGCCGAAGCTTGTCGCGACGTCATTTTGAAAGTCGCCGCCGAAATGTTGAAGGAAGACGTCGCCGATTTGTTCTGCGAAAAGGGGAATGTTGTCAGCCGCAAGACCGGGAAGAAGGCGCCGTTCCCGAATATCATTCAGCGTTCGCTTTACGGCCAGAACCAGATCCAGATTCAGGGGGAAGCCTCGCATATTTCGTACGTTTCGCCACCGCCGTTCGCCGCGCATTTTGCGGAGGTCGAAGTGGACACAGAAACCGGCAAGGTGCGGATTGTGGATTACGTGGCAGCGGTGGATTGTGGCGTGGCCATCAATCCGAAGCTCGCCGAAGGCCAGATGGAAGGTGCGGTACTGAACGGGATGTCGTACGCGTTGTGCGAGCTGATGAATTTCGACGAACGCGGACGGATGCTCAACCCGAGCTTTTTCGATTATAAAATCTTCACGACTGCGGATGCGCCGCCGATCAAAACGATCTTGGTCGAGACGTACGAGCCGACTGGACCGTTCGGTGCCAAGAGCATCGCCGAGATCGGCATCAACGGACCATTACCCGCCATCGCCAATGCGATTTACGACGCTTGCGGCGTGCGGATCAAGAAGGCGCCGTTTACGCCGGAGCGTGTCCTGGCCGCGTTGATGGAGAAGAAGTGAGATTTCACGACGGAACCACTTTACTGTAGCCGCGCTCTGTGAGCGCCGTGGGAACCAGGGTGCTCGCCTCGACGGGGACACACCGCCGCTAGAGTCTTCAAGCTGATACATGCCTCATTATTGGGCAGTGTCCCGATTTTGGAGGATCCCGCTCCGTCGTGGCAGCATTTTCCCGAACGGACGCAACGGAGTGCGTCCCTCCATTCTGCAAAGCAAGTCGTTACCCATCATAGCTTGGGTTTGACAATGCCTTCGCCTGCTTGATAATGATGTCTCGGCAGGCCTTGGGATGAACGATTCGGCAAAGAAGGTGAAGCGTCCTCTCTTATTGGTGATTGCTGGCGCCATTGGGTCGGTCGGTCTGCTATTCATCGAAATGGGCATTGCGGGCCTCGTCCGCAGGCAGGGAGCCGGTTCCCTGGTTTTTCTCTTTGCGGGAGCAGCGCTGCTGGCGCCCGCGATCTTTCTGGCGCGAGCCGAGAAACGCCAATACCGACTGAGCTGGCTGATTCTGCCGGGGTTTGGCCTATTGTTCACAGGAATGATCCTTGGCCTGTTCGAATGGGCCGAAGGCAAGCACCACCCGCAATATGGGAATGCCGGCCTAACATCTTTGGCGGTGAGTTTGATGGCTGCGGGGCTGGCAGTAATCTGGCCGTCGCGGGAACGTCGCTGGGCGACGCGAGCCCTCCTCGTCGTGCTCAGTCTGGTGACGGGATTCTGTCTCATGTTCGTCCTGGATCCAGAGTTACGGACCTATCGCGCTGGCTGGCAAAAGTACAATCATGGTGATTACGCCGGTGCGCTCGAGGCCTTTAACGAGTGCCTTCTCCTCCGGACCAATTCGGCGACGACGTTTCGCGCTCGCGGAGTGACGCGCGCAGCCTTGAAGAATTACGAGGGCGCAATTGCCGATTTCACCGCCGCCATCCGCCTGGACCCCAATTATGAAAGGGCCTACTTTGATCGGGGAGCCGCCCGGTTAATACTCAAGAACTTTGACGGGGCAATTGCCGACGCGGACGAAGCGATGAAGTTGGCGCCCAAAGACGAATGGAACTACCAGCTTCGTGGAACTGCCAAAACGCATACCCCGGATCTCGACGGTGCCATCGCTGACATCACGGAGTCGATTCGTCTCAATCCGAAGCACGCGGAAGCGTTCAGCAGCCGGGCCTACGCCAAGAATTTGAAAGGGGACCATGATGGCGCGCTTGCGGATTGCGCCGAGGCTTTGCGCCTGAACCCGAAGTTTGCCAAGGCGTACAAGAATCGCGCCGTGGCGAGGGAAGCCAAGGGCGATCATGTTGGCGCCGTTGCCGACTGTAGCGCGGCCATCCGTCTCGATCCCAAGCTCGGCGAGGCTTTCTACGTTCGGGGCATTGCCAGGCAATCCCTGGGCGCGGTGAGCGAGTCGAAGCTGGATCTTGCCGAAGCCCTCCGTCTTGGATTCGTTCCCCCGACGAAGAACGAGAAATGAGGCCGGCTTCTACATCGTCTCGCCGAGCCAATCGACGGTTTCGGTGATGACGCGGGATTCCCAGACGTGACGGTTGAAGGTGTGGTCGGCACCGGGGATGATGACTTTTTTGACCACGCGTTTGTGGCTTTGCAGCGTGCGTTCGTACAGATCGGCGTGATGGACGGGCACGGTTTCGTCGCGTCCGCCGTGGACGATAAGGACGGGGCAAGGGCACTTCACCACTTCCCGTAACGGTTTCATTTCGGCAAACTGACGGATGAAGGTCATGCCCACGAGATTGCCTTCGTGATCGGTGATGCCGGTCTCGGCGAGCGAGGAAACGGCTTCCGGCGTCGAGAGTTCGTCGAGGATGCCGGCGCCTTCGGCGACGGGGGCAATCAGTACGAGCGATTTCACCCGATTCTTTTCGCGGGCGACGACGTGCGCCGCGACCGCTCCACCCATGCTCAAGCCGATGACTGCGAGACGGCGCGAGTTGACCTGTTTGTGCCGGGCCAGAAACCTGATCGCTTCCAGCGCATCGGCGATCTCGGAGCGGATTGTCATGTCCTCGAAGTCGCCGGCGCTGTCGCCCGATCCTCGGTAATCGAAGCGCAAACTGGCGATGCCGTGCTGGGCCAGCGCCCGGGAGACTTTTACGAACAGACGGTGCGATTCGACCTTGGTTCCTGTGAACCCGTGCAGCAACAGCGCTGCGGAGAATCGTCCGCGTCCCTCCGGCACGTGGAGCATTCCGACGATTTGCTGGCCGCGATATTCGAAGGTGACCGGCGTTTCCATGGCGGAGCATAGTATTCGCGGCGGTTCAAAGTTCAAGGTTCAAAGTTCAGCGTGGTCGTGTTAGATTGCCTTTCTTATGCCCATTCAGTGCGATTATCATATGCACACGCCGTTGTGCAAACACGCCGGCGGGCCGATGGAGGCGTACGTGGAACGCGCCATCCAGCTTGGTTTGCGGGAGGTCGGGTTCTCCGATCACAATCCGTTGCCGGACGGGCGCAGCGCGAACGTGCGCATGAGCGAAGCCGAATTACCTTATTACGTCGAACGCGTCACGGAGATGCGCTACCGGTATCGCGGCAGGATCGATGTGATGCTGGGGTTGGAACTGGATTATGTGGAGGGCTTGGAAGATTACCTCGGGAAGCAGGTCGCCGCGTATCCGTGGGATTACATTGTCGGCTCGATTCATTTTCTCGACAACGCCTGCTGCGAAGCCTCCTGGCCGCGCCTTTACGCGGGCGATGCCCATCAACTTTACGCCCGCTATTTTGAACTGATGAGGCGCATGGCTCGCAGCGGTTTGTGCGATATCGTCGCTCATTTCGACGTGGTGAAACGTTCGGGTATCTTACCCGGGGAACACGAAGCGGACGACATCACGCACACTTTGCAGGAGATCAAGGATGCCGAGGTCTGTTTGGAGATCAACACGTCGGGTTATCGGCACCCCGAGCTTCCCGAGCCGCAGCCGTATCCGATGCTTTCCATCGTTGAACAGGCATTGGGGTTGGGCATCCCGCTCACGGTAAACTCCGACGCCCACATGCCGGATCAGGTGGGCCTCCAATTCGGCACCATTGAGAAATTCCTACGACGGAAGAATTGCCGGGAGCTGGCGAAATTCGAACAGCGCAAACGCGAGATGTATAAGTTGTAGCCGTTTGGAGAAAGCCCTCTGTCACGCCTTCGCACGCCGAAGCGCTTCAGCGTGCAGGCGTGTCCGTTATCGGTTGGTGGTCACGACGGAGCGTGGCCTTCCGGATTATGTTTGCGCCGCGGCGTTGGCTTTCGTATCCCGATCCGCCCACCACGAAAGGATGATATATAACCCGACGCCCACGCAGATGGCGCTATCGGCCACGTTGAATGCCGGCCAGTGATACTGACCAATGTAGAAGTACAGGAAATCGATCACGTGACCGAGACGCACCCGGTCGATCAGGTTGCCGAGGATTCCGCCTGCGATCAATCCGAGAGCGATACGTAGGCAGCGGCGACGCAGTTGAAAGCTATGGCGAAAACAATAGAGCGCAAAGAGCGCCAGAGTCGAGACCACCGTCAGCATCAGGTTGTAGTTCTTGAGGATTCCCCAGGCCGCGCCGGTGTTTCCCCAATTGACCAGGTCAAAAAACCCGGCGATGACGACGCGTGATTCTTCAGGAGCGATGAAACGGACCACGAGCCATTTCGTCAGTTGATCGAGTACGGTGACAGCAGCCGCGATGAGCATCACCCATTGCATGGGGCTGCGCCGCGTCACTCCTCGGCTTCTTCGGTCTCGCCAACTTCTTCATCGGCGGACTCGGTAAACGTCGGGCCCTGCGCCACGGGCCGCCGCGTGTCCTTTTCCAGGTTGGACTGGCAACTCACACAGTAACGGGCGAACGGGACGGCTTCGAGCCGCGCCTTCAGGATGGGCTTTTCGCAATTTCCGCAAATCCCGTACGTGTTTTGATCGAGTCGCTTCAGAGCTTCCTCAATTTCGTACAGCGCTTCCTGTTCGTTCGAAACCAGGCTGAGCGCGAATTCGCGGTCAAAAGTGTCGGTACCCGCGTCGGCCATGTGCAAGCTGTACCCGCTCAATTCGCCCGACGCCTCGCGGTGGGAACGCTTGAGGTTGTCGCTGGCGAGAAAACTAACGCCGTCAATGAGATGATCGCGCAAATCGAGCAACAACTTCCGGAATTTCGCGGCGTCGTCCTTGGACAGCTTTAAAGTCCTCGGCGGCTTCTCGGGTCCGGGGGGCGCAGTCACTGCGTCGGGTTGGTGTTTGCCTTTGGCCGGCGCTGCCTTTGTCTTGACTGCACTTTTCGTTGACCCCATGGTTCCCCTTTTCGAGATTGTTTTCGATTTGACCGCCTTGGTTTTTTTGAGCTGCTTCTTCATAAATTCATCATCGAGTTGCCGACTCACGTTCGCTGCTTGATTACCGAGGCACAACGCCCGCACAATTCCGGGTGCGCTGCCTCGGTTCCCACGTCTTCCGTCCAGCGCCAGCAACGCACGCACTTGCGTCCCGACGCCGCGCTGACCTTGACCCGTAACTCCCCACCTGTCGGTTGAGCGACCCGAACTTGCGACACAATCAGCACCGTTTCAAGTGCCGGTCCGACTTTTTCCAGGAGTTCGCGGGTCGCTTCGTTGTCCGGCTCGATTTCGACCCGGGCCTCAAGCGATTTGCCAATCAACCCGGCTTGGCGCGCCTTCTCCAATTCCAGCGCCGCCGCTTGGCGTATTTCCAGCAACCGTTTCCAACGTTCTTCCAGTTTCAAGTCGCGCTGTTTCGCGTCCACGCTCGGGAACTGGGCCAAATGCACCGACTCCGGTTTCCGCCCCGGCACGAAACTCCAAACTTCCTCAGCGGTGAACGGCATTACCGGCGCGATTAATCTGACCAAAGCCGTCACCGTTTCGAAAATCGCCGTCTGCGCGGAACGCCGGTCCAGCGAATCGGGCGCAAGCGTATACAACGGGTCTTTCGTTACGTCAACGTAAAAGGAAGAGATTTCTACCGCACAAAAGGCGTTCACCAAATGGTACACGCGGTGAAACTCGAGGTTCTCGTAGGCCTCCGTCAAATCCGCAATCAACGCCTGCAGACGTGACAGCAACCAGCGGTCGATCTCTGAAAGTTTCTCGCGGGCCACGGCATGCTTATCGGGATCAAAGTCGTACAGGTTTGCCAACAGAATCCGCAGCGTGTTGCGCACCTTCCGGTACGTCTCTGAAATCCGATCGAAGATTTCGTCTGATAGGGGTATGTCGGTTTGATAATCCTCGGAGATGACCCACAGCCGCAGCACGTCCGCGCCGTATTGCTTGACGTAATCCTCGGAGTTGGCCGGTTTGCCGGCCGACTTGGAGATTTTCTGTTTCCGGCCCGCGTCCACCTGCACCACGATAAAGCCGTGCGTGGCCACTTTTTTGAATGGGGCCCGGCCATTGCCGGCCAGCGACAGCATGAGCGATGACTGAAACCAACCCCGGTGCTGGTCGCTTCCTTCGAGATACAAATCGGCTTGCCATCCGTTTTGCGCCAAATGGGCTGAGCCGTGTTTCAGTTCCGGACGCCGCATCAGAACGCAACGCGAGGACGAGCCGGAATCAATCCAAACGTCCAGAGTATCGTTCGATTTTGTCGCCGCCTCGGGGCCAGCCCAGGGTTTTGGCTTCAACAGCGACCACAATTCCGTAGCGGATTTCTCGAACCAGATGTTCGAGCCGTGCTTCTCGACGAGGTCGGCGGTCCCGCGGACGATCTGGCTATCGAGAATTGGCTGGCCTTGCGCATCGTAGAATGCGGGGATCGGCACTCCCCAAGCACGTTGTCGCGAGATGCACCAATCCGGCCGCCGTTCGATTGTGCCGGTAATGCGGTTCTCGCCCCATTTCGGTACCCACGCCGCCTTGCGCACTTCTTCCAAAGCACGCTGGCGCAGTTGACGATGGTCGAGGGCAACGAACCATTGTTCCATGGCGCGGAAGATAATCGGATTCTTGCAGCGCCAGCAGTGCGGATAGGAATGCTTCACCTCGGCGTGCGCAGCAAGTGCTCCGATGGACTGCAAATGTTCGACGATGGATTTGTTGGCCTTGAAAACGAACTGCCCGGCAAAACGACCCGCTTCCTTCGTGAACACGCCGGCGTCGTCGACCGGTGCCAGTGTTTCGAGTCCATATTTTTGTCCGATTTGGTAATCCTCGGCGCCGTGACCGGGCGCGGTATGCACCAAACCAGTGCCTTGTTCCAACGTGACATAGGACGACAGGATGATGGGTGAATCGCGGTCCATGAATGGGTGACGTGTGACCAAACCTTCGAGTTTGCTGCCGGGGAGTTTCTCTTGCACGGTCAAGTCGACGCCACACGCGTTCGCTACCTGCTCGACAAGCCCTTCCGCAAGAATCCAGGTTTCTGGTGGCACAGGCGTCCCTGCTTGTGAACCAACTCTTGCTCGCACATACGTCAAATCCGGCTTCACCGCGATGGCGAGGTTGGCCGGCAACGTCCACGGCGTTGTTGTCCAGATCACGGCGAATTCGTTGTCGCGGCCTTTGACAGGAAACTTCACGTACACGCTAGGCGAGATGTGATCCGCATATTCGACTTCGGCTTCGGCCAACGCGGTCCGGCAGGTTGCACACCAATAAACCGGTTTCTTGCCGCGGTACACGAAACCTTGCTCCACAATGTCGGCAAACAATCGCAACTCGTCGGCTTCATATTGTTTGCTAAGCGTAAGGTACGGGTGATCCCAATCAGCCAGCACGCCAAGACGCTTGAACTGGGCGCGTTGGACATCGATGTATTTGTGGGCGTACGCTTCGCACGCGGTACGGATCGTCGCCGTATCGAATGCCGTATGGCGGTGCTTGCGCATTTCCTGCGTCACCTTGAACTCGATCGGCAATCCGTGGCAATCCCAGCCCGGCACGTATGGAGCCCGAAAACCGCGCATGGTCTTGTATTTGACGATGACGTCTTTGAGAATTTTGTTGAGGGCGGTGCCGATATGCACGTCGCCATTGGCAAACGGCGGACCGTCGTGCAGCACAAAGAGTTCTCCGGACGCACGCGCCGCTCCGATCTTCTCGTAAAGTTTGGCATCCTCCCAGCGCGCGAGCATTCCCGGCTCCCGTTGCGGCAGGTTGGCCTTCATTGGAAAGTCCGTCTGCGGCAGATTCAGCGTATTTCTATAATTGGCTTGTGATTCCGGCATCTTTCATCCCGCCAAGAGCGGGCAAAGTATCACGCACTCAAGGGACTGTCAACGAGTGCGACCGGTTCAGCGGCCTATTGGTTTCGGGGCCAGGGGGTGATCGGCGACCGTCGCCGCCAGCGGCGTTATGGTACCAAACGGATGCGGTAGTACTTCGACGGGGCGTTTGTTGCGCCGCCCAAATCCAAATAGTTGGTCGTGGATTCGGTCGCATTGGATGGAATGGAGATCAGCGGACTGAAATCGGCGAAGCCAGCCCCCGGTGCGGCGTTCGTCTGCACCATGTATCCATGTCCGCCTACTATATCCCATGTGATCCGAATATCGTCGCCGAGCCGTTCGAGCGCGGATATGGCGAGCAGACTGAGAGCATTCGTCGGGTCGGTACCCGCAAGGAATTCCTGTTCGTTGCTGAGGCCGTCGCCATCTGCATCGTAGGAGGCGGCGGCCTGAACGCAATCGGTGCAGCCGAAGAACTGGAGTTGCCACGTCTCAAATGGCGTCAACGGCGGCGGTGGAGGTGGCACGTAGCCGGTGTTCGCGAAAAGCTGCAGAATCTGTTCTGGCGCGATCGCATGATTGTAAATCGCCACTTCGTCGATTTTGCCGTTGAATGGGCGGCCGTAAAACGCGTCGCGGCCAATGAGCAGGGAGGCGTTGAACGGCTGAGCAGGCAAAGGAATCGTGTCTGTGAATGAATTCAGTACACCATTGGTTCCCAGGTACACCGTAGAATTGGTTGGGGTCACAACCAGAGCGAAGAATGACCACTGATTGGTGGGCAGGCGCAGCGAAGTCGGCGTGTCGTACCGACTGCCATTCCACGTGTAGCGCAATTCGTTGAAGCCCGCCGTTGTCGCGTCATTGAAATTGAGTCCTGCGGCGGTGGACGCGCTGCGACAGAAGACGATTGCTGCCCAATCTGCCTGAATGCCTGTTGGGTTGATCCAGCCGGTGATCGTGACCGCGTTCGTGTTCAGATTGAAAGTCGGCATGCTCAGGTAAGAATTCCCGCTGCCGTTCAGTTGCATCGCGGTATTAACGCTTTCGAAACCGGGAAAATCTGGGCTTTGCGGTCCGCTTACGCCGGCGGTAACGCCGGCGTTGATGGTGCCATTGTTGCCGGCCATGGAATCAATGGCTACGCTGGCGCCATTGGTTTCATTGAGCCGCCAGTAAGCCAATGGCGTGTTGCTGATGACCGTTTGCGCGTAAGTGCTGATCTGCACCGACAAGGTCGCGACAGCAGAAGTAACGGGCGACCCGCAGGCGCCGCTGACGATAACCCGGAATTCTTTGCCATTGTCGCCGAGCGTCGTGGCCGGCGTCATATAGTTGGCAGCATTGGCTCCGGCAATTTCGGCGAAGTTCGTCCCACCATCGGAGCTGGCCTGCCATTGATAGGTCAGCAGAGTAGGGGACGTGGCGGTCACGGAGAAAGTCGCGGTCGAGCCGGCCACGGCCGTTTGATTGCTTGGTTGGACGGTCACGGTTGGTCCGCCCGGACAACTCGTGCCGACGAGGTACAACTGTTGGATCTGACTGGGTGTCAACGACTTGTTGTAGACGGCGATTTCGTCGATGCGCCCATTGAACAGACGCGACCCGGATGACGGATCGTAACCGACCAGCAAGGAGGCATCGAACGCTTGGTTGGGGAGGCTCGTAGTGTCCGTATAGGAATTGAGAATCCCGTTCGTGCCCAGATAAAGCGTGGCTCCAGTGGGTTTGACGACCAACCCAAAGAATGACCATTGGTTGGTGGGGACGATCAAGCCGGTGGCCACGTCGAATCGTCCACCGTTCCATGTGTAGCGCAGTTCGTTATTGCCTCCCGAGCCGAAATTGAGGCCGGCAACGGTCGTCCCGCCGCGACAAAAGATGATACCCGTGGCGTCGGCTTGCGCGCCGGTCGGGTTGATCCAGCCGATGATGGTCACGGTATTGGTGTTCAGGTTTAGCGCGGGCAAGGTCAAAATTGAATTGGCCGCGTAATTGAGCTGCATCGCCGTGTTGTTCGTCTCGAACCCCGTAAATGGAGGATCCTGCGGACCGCTGACGCCACTCGTCACGCCGGCGCCGATGGTTCCGTTGTACGCGCCGAAGAAGTCCGCGGCCACGGTGGCGCCATTGGGCTCGTTCAAACGCCAGTACGCCACGGGAGCGTTGTTTGTGACCACCTGCGGATATTCACCAAAGGCGACCGACAGAGTAGCGACGCTGGAAGTTGCCGCGGTCCCGCAGAGACCACTCACGACGGTCCGGAATTGCTCGCCGTCATCTGCTGTGCCCAAGACCGGGGTGGTATAATTCGCGTTCGTAGCCCCAGCGATATTGTCAAAGCTGCTTCCCGTGTTGGTACTAACCTGCCACTGATAACTCAAAAGTGTTGGGCCGATGGCGGTCACGGAGAACATCGCCGTCGAGCCGCCCATCACCGACTGATCGACCGGCTGGCCGGTCACGACCGGCGATCCCGGACAACCAGCGCCCGTAATGAAAAGCTGCTGAATCTCTGCGGTTGTCAGTGATCGATTATACACAGCCACTTCGTCAATCTTGCCCCGGAACAGGCGCGAGCCTGACGAAGGATCGGAGCCGATCAGCAACGAAGCGTTGAAGGCTTGAGGCGGTAGGGGGGTGCTGTCCGTGAATGAATTCAGAACACCGTTCGTGCCGAGATAGAGTGTCGCCCCGGTCGGTTGGACAACCAGGGCAAAGAATGACCATTGATTGGTGGGCACCACCAAGCCGGTGCTCACGTCGTACCGATTTCCGTTCCAAGTGTAACGCAATTCATTGCCGCCACCGCCCGGCGGGAAATTCAAACCAGCAATCGTGCTTCCTCCCCGACAAAAGATCAGCCCGGCGGCATCCGCTTGAAGACCCGTTGGATTGATCCAGCCCGTAATCGTCACCGTGTTGGTGTTGAGGTTCAGTGCCGGCATGGTCAGGATCGACGAGGTCGTATAATTGAGCTGCATGGCCGTGTTGTTCGCCTCGAAGCCCGTGAATGGCGGGTTTTGCGGACCACTGACGCCAGCCGTTACGTCGCCGCCAATTGTGCCGTTATACACGCCGAAGAAATCCGCGGCCACGGTGGCGCCGTTGGGCTCATTCAAACGCCAATAAGCAATCGGCGCCTGATTGGTGACAATTTGCGGATAGCTGCCGAGAGACGAGGAGGAAACGGTTAGCGTTGCCGCATCCGAAATCGTCGGTGAGCCGCATAAGCCGGTGACGACCGCCCGGTATTGATTGCCGTCGTCGGCCAAGACCGTGGCAGGAGTCGTGTAACTGGTGTTGGTCGCTCCATTGATTTCGTCAAAACTCGCTCCACCGTTGGTGCTGACCTGCCATTGATAGCTCAACAGCGTTGGGCCGGTCGCCGCTACGAAGAACATCGCCGTCGATCCGACGAGCACGCTCTGGCTGGACGGCTGATTGGTCACCATCGGACTGCTCGGACAACCGGCCCCACTGAAATAGAGTTGCTGGATTTGTCCCAGCGTCAGCGCGTGACTGAACACGGCGACCTCATCAATTCCACCCTTGAACAGACGGCTCACCCCATTGGGATCATATCCGATGAGCAGCGGAGCGTTGAATGCCTGACTGGACTGGGCGAGCGAATCGGTGAACGAGTGCAGGGCCCCGTTGGTACCCATGTAAATCGTCGCGCTGGTCGGCGTGACCACCAACGCGAAGAACGACCATTGGTTCGTTGGCACGATCAAGCCGGTACCCACGTCAAAGCGGACACCGTTCCACGTGTATCGCAACTCATTGATGCCGCCATCGCCGAAGTTCAGGCCGGCCGCCGTGCCGCCGCCGCGACAGAACACGATGCCAGCCCAATCAGCCTGCACGCCGGTCGGATTGATCCAGCCGGTGATGGTGACGGTGTTGGTGTTCAAATTCAACGCCGGCATCGTCAGAATGGAATTGGTGGCGTAATTGAGTTGCATCGCCGTGTTGTTGGTTTCCAAGCCTACGAACGGTGGATCGCGTGGTCCAATGATGCCCGTTGTGACACCCGCGCCGATAATGCCATGATAGGTGCCAAAGAAGTCGGCGGCAACGGTCGCGCCGTTGGTTTCGTTCAACCGCCAGTAGGCAATCGGGACGTTGTTTGTCACCGTCTGGCCGTAACTGCCCAGCGGTGAAGCTGGTGAATTGACCGTCAACGTGGCTACGGCAGAGGTCGCTGCGGTTCCGCACAGGCCGCTGACCACAACGCGGTATTGCTGGCCGTTGTTCGTCAGCGTCAGCGATGGCGTCGTGTAGCTGGTATTCGTCGCGTTGACGAGATTGTCAAAGCTGGTGCCGCTGTTGGTACTGATCTCCCATTGATAGCTCAACTGCGTTGGCCCCGATGCACCAACCGAGAAGGTGGCCGTCAGTCCGCTGACCACTGTCTTGTCGCTCGGTTGATTCGTAATTATCGGATCGCCAAGACAACCGGCCCCGGCAATGTAGAACTGCTGGATCTCGGTCGGCGTCAACGCCCGGTTGTAAATGGCAACTTCGTCGATCCGTCCCTGAAACCGCCGGTTGCTGAACGCATCCGAGCCGATGAGCAGCGAGGCATCGAACGCCTGCGGCGCCAGCGCCAGGTTGTCGGTGAATGAATTCAAGACGCCATTGGTGCCCAAGTACGTCGTGGCGCCGGTCGGCTTCACAACCAGAGCGAAGAACGACCATTGATTCATTGGTACCTTCAATCCCGTTGGCGTATCATACCGGCTGCCGTTCCACGTGTAGCGTAATTCGTTCGTGCCGGTGGTGGTCGCGTCGTTGAAGTTCAAGCCGGCGATGGTGGTGCCCCCGCGGCTGAACACCACGCCCGCCCAATCGGATTGCACACCGGTCGGATTCATCCAACCAATGATCGTCACCGTGTTCGTGTTGAGGTTGAGCGTGGGCATCGTCAGGGATGAGTTGGCGGCACCGTTGAAAAGCATCGCCGCGTTGTTGCTCGCGAAACCCGAGAACGGCGGGTCCTGCGGTCCGCTGACGCCCGCCACCACATCGGCGCCAATCGCGCCGTTGTAGGTGCCAAAGAAATCAGCCGCTACCGTCGCGCCGTTCGTTTCATCCAATCGCCAGTAAGCGATGGGCAGACTATTCGACACCGCCAGCCCATAGGCACCGAGCACAACCGTTGGCGGCGGATTCACAGTCAACGTGACCGCCGTCGAGGTCGCGGGTATTCCGCACAGGCCGCTAACCACAACCCGGTATTGTTCGCCGTTGTTTGTGACGGTCAACGACGGGGTGGTGTAATTGGCACTAGTGGCTCCCGCCACATCGGCAAAGCTCGCGCCGGCATTGGTGCTGACCTGCCACTGGTAGCTCAGCAACGTCGGCCCGGTCGCGGCCACGGAGAACATCGCGGTTGTTCCGCTGTAGACGATCTGGTTGGACGGCTGGTTTGTAATCGACGGATTGCCGGGGCAACCCGCACCGGTGACGTAGAGTTGCTGAATCTGCGCGAGCGACAGCGATTGGCTGTAGACGGCGATCTCGTCGACTTTGCCCTTGAATAAGCGTCCGCCGGATGACGGGTCGAAACCGACGAGCAACGAAGCATCGAAGGCCTGCGCTGGCAGGCTGACGCTATCGGTAAATGAATTGAGCACACCGTTCGTGCCCATGTAGAGAGTCGCACCGGTTGGGCGGACAACCAGCGCGACGAACGACCATTCGTTCGAGGGCAAGACCAAGCCGGTGCTCACGTCGAATCGGCTGCCATTCCATGTATAGCGCAGCTCATTGCCGCCGGAGCCCGGCGGGAAATTCAGACCGGCGACGGTGCTACCGCTCCGGCAGAAGATCAAGCCAGCCGCATCTGCTTGCGCGCCGTCTGGATTGACCCACGCGGTGATAGTGACGGTGTTCGTGTTGAGATTTAACGCCGGCATGGTGAGAATCGACGTGGTGCTGTAATTCAGTTGCATCGCCGTGTTCTGGCTTTCGAATCCTGCGAATGGCGGATTTTGCGGACCACTTACACCGGCGGTTACTGCGGCGCCAATGGTTCCGTTGTACACACCGAAAAAGTCGGCGGCCACGGTCGCACCATTCGGCTCGTTCAATCGCCAATACGCAAACGGAGAACTGTTCGTTACCACTTGCGGGTAAGTGCCGAATTCAACGGTCAACGTCGCGGCCACAGAAACCGCCGGTGTTCCGCACAGTCCGCTGACGACCGTGCGGAACTGTTTGCCGCTGTCGGTGGGCGTGACCACGGAAGTCGTATAGGTTGCATTTGTGGCACCGGTGAGGTCCGAGAAGCTGGCGCCGCCATTGGTGCTAATCTGCCACTGATAGCTCAGCATTGTCGGACCGGTCGCGGCAACTGAAAATGTCGCCGTCGATCCGCCGAGCACACTCTGATTGCTCGGCTGATTGGTGATGGAAGGTGAACCGGGACAGCCCGCGCCAGCGATATACAGTTGCTGGATTTGTATCGGCGTTAGCGCCCGCTTGTGGATGGTTATTTCATCGATCTTGCCGTGGAACAAACGGCTTCCCGAGGATGGATCGTAACCGATTAGCAGCGGTGCATCGAAGGCCTGGCTCGGGAGACTTGTGACATCGGTAAACGAGTTCAGCACCCCGTTCGTGCCCATGTAAACGGTTGCGGCAGTGGGTGTCACGACCAGTGCGAAGAACGACCACTGATCCCCTGGTAGAATCAAACCGGTGTTCACATCAAATCGGCTGCCATTCCAGGTGTATCGCAGCCCATTGCCGCCGCCGGATTGGAAATTCAGCCCGGCCGTCGTCGTTCCGCCGCGACAAAAGATCAGACCTGCCGAGTCGGCCTGTGTGCCAAATGGATAAACCCACCCGGCAATCGTCACCGTGTTCGTGTTGAGGTTCATCACCGGCATCGTCAAGATTGACGTACTCGATTGATTGAGCTGCATCGCGGTATTGTTCGCGTCGAATCCCGCAAACGGCGGGTTTTGCGGACCGCTGACGCCGGGCGTGACGGCTGAGCCAATCGAGCCGTTGTAGATGCCGTAAAAATCTGCCGCAACGGTGCCGCTGGGTTCATTCAATTGCCAGTACGCTAATGGCTGGCTGTTCGTCACGGCCTGTGCATAGGCCGCGAGGGGCGGGGCGACCACGGTGAGTGTGGCCGCAGCCGATGTTGCCTGTGTCCCGCAGAGCCCGCTGACCACGGCCCGATACTGATTCCCGTTGTTGGGCAGAATGGTGGCGGGCGTCGTGTAGTTCGCATTGGTGGCGTTGCTGATGTTGGCGAAAGTTGCGCCACCGTTCGTGCTGACCTGCCATTGATAACTGAGCACCGTGGGCCCGGTTGCGGCGACAGAGAATGTGGCAGTGGTGCCGCTGAACACTGTCTGATTTGTCGGGTCGGCCGTAATGGATGGATTCCCGAGGCAGCCCACTGCGGCAATGTACAACGATTGGATTTGGGCCAACGTCAGCGACCGTTTGTAAAGCGCGATTTCATCAATGCCGCCGTTGAACAAACGATTGCTCGCGCCGGCATCGAAACCAATTCGCAACGGCGCGTCAAAAGGCTGTGGCGCCAGGCTGATGGAATCTGTGAACGAGTTCAAAACGCCATTGGTTCCGAGATACAACGTGGCGCCGGTCGGCGAGACCACGAGAGCAAAAAACGACCACTGATTTGTCGGAACGATCAAACCGGTGCTAATATCGCCACGAAGATTATTCCACGTGTACCGCAATTCGTTGCCGCCGCCTGCCGGGAATCCCAGTCCAGCCGCCGTGGTGCCGCCTCGGCAAAACACCACGCCGGCCGAGTCGGTTTGGACGCCGCCAGGGTTGATCCAGCCGGTAACCGTCACCGCATTGGTGTTGAGGTTAAATGTGGGCATGATCAGATACGAATTGGTGATACCGGTGAGCGACACAGCGAGATTGTTCGTGTCGAAGCCAACAAACTCCGGACTTTGCGGGCCGTTGATTGCCGTCGTGACGTTCGAACCAATGGCCCCATTGTAGTTGCCGAAGAAATCCGCAGCAATGGTGGCGCCGGCGAGTTCATTCAAGCGCCAGTATGCCAGCGGACCGCTATTGGTCACCGCCTGTCCATACGCCGGCAATGGTGTCGGCGGTGCCGCCGATGAGTTGATAGCCGTAATCTTGATGGCGGAAAGCGAACCGCGGGATGTATAACCGGTCGCCGCCTGACTCGGCATGGTGATCGTGATAACATTGGCGGTCAGATTCGTCGATGAATCTCCGTATCCGCGCGACCCGTTGCCGCCAGCGACGACTGTCGGATATCCGCCATCCCCTTGCCACGGCACAGAAACCGTCTCCAAAACGGGCAGGGATGTTAGTTGCGTGCTGCCGTTCGCCGGATTGGGCGCCCCCAAACGGATGGAAGCCGTCGTGTTCGACGTGATGCCGCTATTGTTGGTGTTGTGATAAATCCGAATTTGATAACTGGTGGCTTGATTGGCTGCGAGCCAGGCGCTCAATCCCGAGATCGTTACGCTGGCACCGATTCCGTCATTAGCGACCAATTGACCGCCGTCGCCGTCGTCCAAATATGTGTAGTACAATTGTTGCTGGCTGTCGTCGGATGAACCTCCTGAAAACGTAGTTGCCGAATACCACGTGGCCGTGAGGACTCCGCCAGCAAACGGGATGGAGCCATAAGCCAAGCCGGCGTATCCTTGATCGACGTAACCGCCAGTCGTGGGGGGGAATGAATCAAACCAATTCGTGCATCCATCGGCGGTTTTGCCAACCATCTTCGTGAACGTCCGTGCGTCGGAAATATTGAACCCTACCGGCGATTGGGCGATGGCGAAGGATGACATGAACAGCCAGATCAACAGCGTTGCGACAATGGTTCTTGGCGCAAGCATGGCGCGGCCGAACCGCCGCTCCCGAACGCGACGATTGAATTGATCCAGATGGTCCCTGAATCTCATTCCCGTTGTTAGTGCCTTCCTGATTGCCCAAATCAAAGAAAGAAGGATGCCAAGTCTGTCCCGGCACTCGCCCAAGCACCGATAGCTTCGCGCCTGTGGGATAAGTAAGAAAATTAACAGTCAGGTAACCCATTTGAGGCACGAAAATGGCCATCTGCCACCATCTTAGAGGTTTCTGCTGATCGCCCAGGCTGGGCTTATTGACGGCGGATTCGGTTACCTTCAGCCCCGGAAGGTCTCCGCGATCAAGACCGATGATCCTTCAGCCAGGTTTTCAAAGCGACGTTTTCTGTGTCGACGTTGTGCCCCATGCCTTTGAATATCTCGAGCGTGACTCCTGCGCCTCTGCTGCGGTAGAACTTTGCCGCCACTTCTGCTCCCTGACGGCTGGGGTCTTTCTCTCCGACGCCGATGAAAATCGGCTCACCTGTCATCTGAGGCACGTTCCTGCTGCCCGCACGTCCTGAGCCGAGCAGAATGATCCCGGCGAAGAATGACGGTTCTTTCTCGGCGATCAGGCTGGTCCACCATCCGCCCATGCTGAATCCGCCGATGAACTGCCGCCGGTCATCAATGCGGAGTCGTCTGGCGAGCAGATTGTGAATGCGTTTCAGATTTGCCAACTCGTAATCCGTCCTTTGCGAGGCGTAGCGGCTGTGGTTCACATACTCCATACCCACCACGATGAACCCTCTATGGTCGGTTAATTTGGAGAACGGCCAGACCCTCGCAGTCTGGCCCATGCCGTGATAGCAATAGATGATCGGCCAGAAGCGGTCGGGCGTGTAATCTTTCGGGACCCAGTACTTCCATTGGCCGCTCTGAGAATCCTCCATCGCGACAACTTTCCCGGGTTCCACGCCTGCGTTGTCAGGAGGAGTCGCGACGGCCTTGTCTTGTTTGTCAGCGGCAAATGCCCAACTAGTCAGAAGCAAACCCGTCAGCGCGCTCACTGCGATGATCGTTTCCAATCCTTGAGCCTGGGCGTTCATGATCGCTTCGAGGGAGTGAAGCGGGACCCCTTGCGTTCACCGTCCGTCGAAACCAAGAGAACCGATTGGGCAAACCGCCTCCTGAAGGTGAGCCGCCCGGCTCACGAGGAGCTACTGGTTCTTTTCTTCCTCGGCCTGTTCGAAGGCGTGTTCGAGATCCACAATCGCCTCGCCGGGCTTCAGCACTGCTTCGAACTGCTCCTTCTCGGCTTCGAGTTGTTCGTTGCTGTAATTGGCGGCCTTGATGCTAAGACCAATGCGGCGATCGACCGGATCAACTTTGACGACACGGGCGGTGACTTCATCGCCCACCTTGAGCACGTTCTTGACCTTGTCGATGCGTTCCTCGCTGATCTGCGAGATGTGGACAAGGCCCTCGAGTTTGTCGGGCAATTCGATGAAGGCGCCAAACGCGGCGAGCTTCACCACTTTGCCTTTCACCAGATCGCCCATCTTGTAACGCTGGTCGATGGTCCGCCACGGATCGTCTTCGACCTGCTTCATGCCGAGCGAGATGCGTTGATTGGCGGCGTCGACTTCGAGCACGACCGCTTCCACCGTTTGCGCTTTCTTCAGAATCTCAGCGGGATTGGTGACCTTGCGCGACCACGACATGTCGCTGACGTGGACCATGCCGTCGATGCCTTCTTCGACTTCGATGAAGGCGCCGAAATTGGTGAGGTTGCGGACCTTGCCGGTGATGCGCGTGCCCGGTGGATATTTCTTCGGCACTTGCGACCAGGGGTTGGCTTCGAGTTGCCGCACTCCGAGCGAGATCTTCTGTTCGTCACGCTTGATTTCCAAAACGACCGTGTCGATTTCGTCGCCAACCTTCAAAACGTCGGAAACGCGGGCAATCCGCTTTGTCCATGAAAGCTCGGATACATGCACCATGCCCTCGACGCCGTCTTCCAGTTGCACGAACGCGCCGTAGGGCACGACGCTGACCACCTTACCGCGGGCTTTGCTGCCGACGGGATACTTGACTTCCACGTTGTCCCAAGGATTGCGGTTCTTTTGTTTCAGACCGAGAGATACCCGCTCCTTTTCGCGGTCGACTTCGAGGATCATGACCTCGATCGTTTCGCCGACCCGGAGCAGTTCTGACGGATGACTGATTCGGCCCCAGCTCATGTCCGTGATGTGGAGCAGGCCGTCAAGGCCGTCGAGATCGATGAACGCGCCGAAATCGGTGAGGTTCTTGACAACACCCGAGCGGATCTGGCCCACGGCCATCCCGGACAGCAACGTGCGGCGTTTATCTTCACGCTCTTGTTCGATCAATTCGCGACGGGAAAGAACGATGTTGTGGCGTTCCTGGTTGATCTTGACGACCTTGAACTTGTAGGTCTTGCCAATGAATTCATCCAGGTTGCGGGGCGGGATGACGTCGATTTGCGAGGCGGGCAGAAAAGCGTCCACGCCGATGTTGACCATCAATCCACCTTTGACCTTGCTGCGGACTTTGCCGTCGATGGTGCCGCCTTCCGTGCAGATGCTGACGATGCGGTCCCAGTTCTTCTTTTGTTCGGCGCGGGCATAGGACAATACCACCATGCCCTCATCATCTTCCAAGCTTTCGAGGAGGACTTCGATTTCGTCGCCGACTTTCAACTTGTCGGGTTCATCGAATTCCGAAAGCGGGATAATGCCCTCGGACTTGTAACTGATATCCACCAAAACTTCGTTCGGACGCACTTCCAAGATGCGTCCCTTGACCAACATCCCTTCGGTGAATTCTTTCACCGTGGAAAAGAGTTTCTCCATTGAGTTCGACATTCGAGTGATTTTTATCTCCTGCCTTTTGGCAAGCACGACTCTGGTGCGGTATGCTGAAAGGCGGCGAAATATAGGCGCAGGCGGCTGGCGTTGGCAAGCCCTTTCTGCGCGGTGGTATCGGGAGGCGTCAGCGTTTGCTTTGGGCCGGCTTCACGGTCGCGGCCGCATCCAGTACCTGGGCATTCGAATTCCGGTAACGCAGCCAATGAATGGCAAACCGCACCAACTCTTCGCTGGTGTTCAAATTCAGTTTCCGCTTGATGTTCTCACGGTGCGACGCCACCGTCTTCATGCTGAGATGCAGGCGATCGGCGATCTCGTGCGTGGAATAGCCGTCGCCGATCAACTGAAAGACTTCCAATTCACGGTCGCTCAACTGTTGGGTGAGCGAGCTGACTTCGCCTTCCGGCAAATTGCCTCCCAACCGGTTAACAATGCCGTCCTTGACCCGGTCGCTGAGGTAGACCTGGCCCCGCAAGACTTGACGGATGGCCCGCAGGACGGCAGCCGGTTCCTCCTGCTTCATTATATATCCTTTGGCTCCGGCGTGCAGACTGCGCTCGGCATACAACGCCTCGTCATGCATAGATAACACCAGCGCCGGCAAGTGCGGATGACGCACCTTGATATCTTTGATCAATTCCACGCCGCTGCCGCTGCCCAACGCGATGTCGACCACCGCGACGTGGGGCTGCAATTTCTCGATCGCCTCCAGCGCCGAATGGGCGTCGCGAGCCTGACCGCACACCTGCAGGTCCGGTTCCTCGTTGATGCGTCGCGCCAAGCCCTCACAAACCAAGGGGTGATCGTCCACCAACAATACGCGCTGCTTATCATCCGCCGCCTCTGGTTGAGTCTTACGTACATTCTTCATAGCGTCTCTCCGTTTGCGATGATCGCTTAACGCTCGCGATGGCATGCCCCTCGCCTGCCACACGATCCACTCAGTTGCCTACTCGCATCATGCAAAGTGCCGCTTCTAGTCTAATGGAAAGGATGCACTTTGCAACTTCATACGAACTGCAGAACGTAAATCTGGCCGCATAGAATTTCCTAGGGTGGCATAGTTACATTTCCCATCACCAACTCAGGAGCCAGTGCGATTGTGTGCAGGCGGGATTCCCGATAGCTTGCCGAAGAAAGGAGCTTTCTAAAAAATGAAAACGTTGGCTATCCTGGCGATTGCGTCGGTTGTATCTGCCTTGGCCCTGGTCGGCTGCGGGCAATCCGAACAAAGCAGCATGAGCCCGACCGCCACTACGAATGAGGAAAGCACGAGCTCGATGACGAACGAGACCCCGTCCATGACGAATCAGGCGGCACCGACAATGCCCGCACCTGAGCAGACAAATATGCCTCCTTCAGCGTCGACGAGTTCTCCACCGTCAACCGCGACACCTCCGACACAATAGGCTGGTACGCTTCGAATTCGTCGTTCAGAGAGACGAGAGCAGACGCATCACAGTCTCACGGTGGCGTTGGCCGTCCTTCGAAGAAGCGGCAGCGACGGTCAGTGAACGGAGAATTGCCGTCAACGGGCTCAGGCGCAATGGTGGTGGGTGTGAGGCTGGTTTCTCCGCTTTTCGCGTCGCGAAGCGGTACGCGCCAATTCAGTTCATCGTGCCAGACCTGAACCAACAGGAACGTCGTAACGGCAATCAGCACGCCCAACACGCCGAAGGGGCGCCACAGAGAAAAATTGCGAACGAAGCCACGCCAACGAACTAGCGTTACGTGTCAGAATGTGCGAGCTCGGCGCGAGCGGTTTCTTTGCCTTTCTCGAAAGCTTCCGTTACATCGTCTTTGCGGTTGCTGATAAATTGTCTGGCGCTGTCGATCGCCGACCCGGCTCGGTCTTTGAGATCTCTGCTCCGATCTGCCAGCAGCTTTCGGGTTTCCCGACCGGAACACGGAGCATACAGCAAGGCGACTCCCGCGCCCACCAGCGCTCCGATCGCGGCCGCCGTCAAATAACCACTGATTGGTGTTGCATTGTTTTCAGACATGACCGTCCTCCCCTTCTTGTTGGCTGTTTGCGTTGTGTCGATTGTGTTTGTCGAAATGCAACAGCGCCTGCAGAAATGCCGATGCCCCCTTTCGGAAAATGTTCACGTTGCGTACGGGGGTGAAAATGGGTGGTTCAATGGCCGAGCCGACGCTTTCCACAATGCGGTCGGCACGGTCCGCCCACTGGCGCACCGTGCGAACCACCGTTTCCACTTGATCCAATTGCTCGCTAACTCGCCGGGAGACTTCCGTGGCATTGGAGATCAATTCATGACTTTGCCGGGTGAGCACTTCCAAGTCAGCCTTCACTTGCTCGGCAGAAGCCAAGAATTGCTTCACGTGTGACCGCGCCTCAAAACTGACGTAAATGACGCGAATCGCCGGGGTAATCACCGCCAGCGAAGCCACAAATAAACCAACCCGTAACGCGAGAGACATCCGCATCTCGCCACGAATTTAGACTCTGGTGTTTCGCGACACAATAGAAGCAAACCCGTTTTACGCTTCGGAAAAGCTCCTAGTCAGTTCTCGCCGGCTAATGGGCGCGGTAAGGCGGCGCCCCGACCGGACGGCATCTGTCCAAGGTTTCCGTTGGTTCGACGGCCAGCCAGCAAGCCATCGCCAGCAGATAACAGCCGGCCACTGTCCACAAGGGCAGTTCCCACGCCCCGCGTTTTTGCAGCCATTCGCCCACCACCAACGGGCTGATCGCACCGCCGAGGTTGCCGAACATATTCATGGCGCCGCTCACCACCCCGGCATGGACGCCACCAATTTCCAGGCACACGGCCCAGCCCGGTGCCACCGCCAGCGCCGCCAGTAACGCTGCCAGCGCCAGCAACCACGCCGCCGTGACCGGATTCGGCGTTCGCACGCCGGCCACGACGGCAATGGCCGCCAGTGGCAGGCCGATCACTCCCGGCGTGCGCCGTCCGATCTTCAACCCCCAACGACGCACCAACACATCGCTCACGAATCCGCCGAAGAACACTCCCGTCCCGATGCCGATCAATGGCAGAGCCGACAACCAACCCGCGTGTTTGAGGTCGAATCCCCGCGCACGCATGAGGTAGGTCGGCATCCACGTGAGAAAAAAGTACCAGCCATAGATCACACCGAAATACATGAAACACAACGCCCACACGCTTCGATTCGCCAATAGTCCTTGCCACGGCACCCGCTCGTGCGGAGCCGGCGGCGGCGTGCCAATCAAACGGAGTTCCGCATCGTTGACGGAACGATGATTGTGCGGGTCGTCCCGGAACCACCAGAACCATGCGACTGCCCACGCAATACCGACCAATCCAAAAATCGGGAACGTGTGTCGCCAGTTCATCCGCTGTAACATCCACGCCACAAGCGGAGTCGTGATCGCCCCGCCAAACGCGCCCATCATGACCGCCAAACCGAACGCCCGGCCATGCTCGCGCGTGGGCAACCACCGGGCAAATGCCCGCGACATGCTCGGGAAACATCCGGCCTCGCCCATGCCGAATAGCGTCCGAATGGCAAACAACGAGGCGAATCCCGCCGCCCAGCCCGTGGCCGCCGTCATCAGCGACCACCAGACCACGATTCGTGTCAACATCAGCCGCGGTCCGAACCGGTCGGCCAACCATCCGCTCGGCACTTCCATTAACGCGTAAGCGAACGTGAACGCGCTGAAGACATATCCCATTTGCGCGTCGTTCAATCCGAGATCGGCTTTCATTGAAGGCGCCGCGATGGCGATGCACACCCGGTCGAGGTAAGCGACGGCGGCGAGCAGCAACATGAATCCGAGCACGACGTGGCGGGAACGTGTTGGTGGGGTAACGGTGCCAGCCGTTTGAGGAAGCATGAAAGGGGGTTATACCGCGACAGGGCAGGGGAAGCAATCTGGCAAAATTCGGAAGGAATTCCAAAGTGAAATTAGAATACGCGTTGCATCCGTGTCATCCTGAGCTTGTCGAAAGTCGGGTCAGACGGAGCCGAATCCGATGAGACGCTGAGGGGTAATGGGCAGCAAACGCCGCTTTCGTTTGCGGCAAATCTCTGTCGTTACTCCTTGTCTAACTCTCTGATGTCCACTCCATCCGGCAAAACGACTGTGAGATTCACTTCAGCATCAGCGCCGTGCAGAATAGCAGCATTCGTTAGCACGACCTCACTCTTGGTTGGCCTGTAGTCGTCATCGACTCGTGAGTGGTATAGAGAACGAATTTGAGTCACATATTCCTTGGAGTGCCTTGTCGTCATTGTGAAATGAATGGGATACCAAATCCCTTCAGCAATTTGACGATGATCAAGAACTTCATAAGTCATCGAGAACTCGTCGTCCTCCGTCGTCAACGCACGGCTTTGAGAGTAAACGTAACGAACCAACGCGAAATTCTTCTTGGGATCGAGCACAAAATCGTATGCCACGCATGCCGCGGAATACGAATACTATACTGCTCCCCTTGAAAGATGGCGGTGAATTTGAGAGTCCTAAAGGCAGGAAAGGACTCGATGAAACGCAGGAAATGGACAGGCAGGGAGAAGCTGCAGATTGTGCTGGAAGGCCTGCGAGGGACAGTTCCCCTGGGG
>DATIZX010000023.1:0-12942 GCA_035516795.1 Verrucomicrobiia bacterium | reverse complement strand
GGTTGGCACCTGCCGCCCCAACCACCGCCTCGTCTGACCGCAAAAAAACAGATCGAAATGTAGTACAGACCTCCGGAACCACTTCGCTGCAAATCAACAGCTTACCCAACCAAAACTCGCCCAGTAGAGAAAGTCAGGCTAAGAACAGGGGTAAGCCCATGCCGCTGGTTGCTGGCACAACCGCCCGGTCGCCGGAACAAAGGTCTCACTCAGCCAGCCACCCTTTCGGGAGAATCAATTATGAGTCAACAACCCCTTCTCCCACACCCAATTCTCCTCCCCGGGAAAATGTAATCCGCGTCATTCTGCAGTTTGGTGATAATCATTTCCCGACAGGAGTATCCCCGGTTTCTGACGATGAATTTGCGTAAGTGGCGTTGTTGAGACTGGTTCGGTCAACTGGCCGGTGGGAAAGTGGCCTCCGCAGCCAGAGGCTGTTTTGACATTACTCAAGGCAACGGATCCAACCACGGAGGCCACCATGCATCCTACCAGAGTCGCCGAGAAACTGCGCGTGCAGATTCATCAATTTTCGGGGATATTGTCTCCCCAGTTTTCCAAACCCCAGACCAAGTTTGTCGAGCAGATGCTGTTCGGCATTGCGGCTAGTCAGGACTGTAAACTCAGTCAGATCGCCCGCACACTGGGCGAACCGATCCGCTTGAAGAAGACCGAAGATCGCTTGTCGCATCATCTGGCCGCCCCACAGTTGGGGCGCGAACTGCAACAGCGGATTGTGGCGCACGCCGCCGGCCGCATTCACCCCGACACGTTGATCGTGGTGAATCCCACCGATATTCGCAAACCCTACGCGCAGGCGATGCCGCACTTGGCCACCGTGCGCGATGGCAGCACGGGGGAGATGGTCAGCGGCTACTGGGCGTGCGTGGCGTTGGCGTGCGAACCGGCCAGCCGTCGGGTGCTGCCGCTGCTGCAACAACTCTGGTCGGCAGAGGCACCGGACTTTGTCAGTGAGAACGCGGAACTGCTGAGGATCATCGATACGATTGCGGCGGCCACCGGCCAGCGCGGCATCTACGTGTTGGATCGGGGCGGAGATCGGATGAAGTTGTACAAGCCGTTGTTACAGCGCCAATTGCGTTTCATCGTGCGGTTAGTCGGGGGTCGGAATCTGGTGGTGCACGGACAGGCGCGTTTGGCCAGCGACATCGCCCGCGGCGTGACGATGCGCTATGCCGAGACCGTGGTACGCGAGGCGGCCGGCGGCGAGAAGAAATGCCACATCGAATACGGATTTCGGCGCGTGAAGTTGCCGGGCCACCGCGACAGGGAACTGACGCTGGTCGTGGTGAAAGGTTTCGGCGAACAACCACTGCTGTTGTTAACCAACGTCGCCGTGAAGGCCACGCGCCGTTCGCTCTGGCAGATCGTCAGCGGGTATCTGACACGCTGGCTGGTGGAGGAGACCATTCGGTTCATCAAGCAGAGCTATCGACTCAAAGACATGCGGGTGCTGGACTACCAGCGCTTGCGCAACCTGGCGGCACTGGTGTTGGCGACGGCCTACTTTGCCACGGTGTGGCTGGGCGAATCGCTGAAGCTGGCGGTGCTGACCACGCGGGTAACCTAGATTGCCAAACGCTTCTTCGGTCTGCCCGAGTCTCACTACTATGCACTGGCCGACGGTTTGCGCGTCTTATTCTCCCGGCTCGGCACGTGGTGTCCCCCCTGCGCCAAACTGCCACTCACCACCAACTCCGCTCAAACATCCCTTTTCAGCTTCCCCTGAAAAACCGGGGAAAGTCCAAATTTCCCGACCGTTGACACTGCTTGCGGCATCCCTTAGCATTATTTATTCAGCTTGGAGGATTCAATGACTACTGCCGATAAATTTGCCGCTCTGAGAGACATTGCCACGCGACTCCGCATCAATTCCGTCAAATCAACCACCGAGGCCGGCTCGGGTCACCCGAGTACCTGTCTTTCGGCCGCCGATATCATGGCAGCGCTCTTCTTTGGCGGCATGCGGATCGACCCAAAGAATCCCAAGAACCCGAATAGTGACCGGTTCATTCTATCAAAGGGCCACGCGGCACCCGTTCTCTACGCGGCGTGGGCTGAGCTCGGACATATTCCCGTAGAGGACTTGATGAAACTCCGCACTTTTGGCTGCAACCTCGAAGGACATCCGACGCCGCGCCTGGATTTTGTGGACGTGGCGAGCGGCTCGCTGGGCCAAGGGTTGAGCGCGGGGGTCGGCATGGCGTTCGCCGCGCGCATCGACAAGCGGGATTATCACACCTGGGTGTTGATCGGTGACGGCGAAAGCGCGGAAGGCTCCATCTGGGAAGCCGCTGAAACCGCCAGCTATTACAAACTCAACAATCTCACGGTCATCCTCGACGCGAATCGTCTCGGCCAATCCCAACCCACCATGCTCCAGCACGATATGGACGCGTACAAGAAACGCTTCGCTTCCTTCGGCTGGAAGGTGTTGGTCATCGACGGGCACGACATGGCGCAAATCGTTTCCGCGCTCCGCAAGGCGCGCCGCAGCAAAGACCAACCGACGGCCATTCTGGCCCGGACTTTCAAGGGCCGCGGTATCTCCTTCATCGAAGACAAGGAAGGTTGGCATGGTCGGCCGCTCAAGAAAGGTGAAGAATGCGACAAGGCCGTGGCCGAGCTTCAGGCCCAACTCACCGGCGCAACGGGTGCCAAGATTCGACGCGCTCCCCGGGAGAAAGCTCCGGAGTCACCCCAGCCCGCCCCGATGGCCGCGCCCACCTACAAAATCGGCGACCTGATTGCCACCCGGGAAGCTTATGGCACGGCGCTGGTCAAAATCGGCGCGGTCAACCCCAATGTCGTTGCCCTCGACGGCGACACGAAGAACTCCACACATTCGGAGAAGTTCATGAAGGCGTATCCCGACCGCTTCTTTGAGGGATTCATTGCAGAACAAAACATGGTCGGTGTCGCCACGGGCCTGGCCGCACGCGGCAAGATCCCGTTTGCTGCGACGTTCGCCTGTTTCCTCGAACGCGCTTGCGATCAAATCCGCATGGCCACAATTTCGATGTCCAATATCAAACTCGTCGGGTCACACGCCGGAGTTAGCATCGGCGAAGACGGCCCCTCGCAAATGGCGTTGGAAGACCTGGCCATCTTTCGCGCGATGTGCGGTTGCTCCGTGCTGTATCCGAGCGACGCGGTCAGCACCGAACGCGCCATCGAGTTGGCCGCCAATCATCCGGGCATGGTTTTCATCCGCACATCGCGTCCCAAGACGCCGGTGATTTACGACAACGCCCAGCAATTCAATTTCGGTAAGGCCGTCGTCCTGCGCCAGAGCGACCACGACAAGGTCACGGTCGTCGGCGCCGGGGTCACCCTCGTCGAGGCTCTGAAGGCTTACGATAAACTCAAAGAGCAAGGCGTTCTCATTCGAGTCATCGACCTCTTCAGCGTCAAACCGATTGACAAAGGTTTGCTCATCGATGCAGGCAAGCGCACCAATAACAACATCATCACCGTCGAAGACCATTATCGGGATGGCGGTCTGGGCGACGCCGTGGCCGCCGCGGTTTCCACCGAAGGTGTTCGCGTCCACAAACTTGCCGTCTCCGAACTCCCCCGCAGCGGCAAGGCGGAGGAGCTGCTGGAACATTATGGTCTGAGCGCAGCGCGAATTGCGGAAAAGGTGCGTAGCCTGTAGCGAAGTTGTTTCCTTGCACCTCAAATCCGACTCAAAACAAGCTGGTCAGCAAACCGTTGCAAATCGCATGCCTTTTCGTTAGAGTGCGCCTTCGATGATGAAGAAAGTTTTTCTGCTCTGCGTCGCACTGGCGTTCTGCAGCCGCGGCGCAACCCCAGTCTGGGCCGCACCCGATCCCGGCGATCGCTTTTTGGAAGCCTACTTCCTCATTCAGGAAGGTGACACCGCGCAGCGCCAGGCCGATTGGGCGAAAGCCAATGCGAAATTCAACGCGGCTCTGGAAATCTTGAAAGAGATCAAGGGTGATTCACCCGAGTGGAATCCGAACATCATCGATTTCCGTCTGAAATATGTGAGCGACCGTTTGGACGAGTTGAAACCCAAGTTGCATCCGACTGCGGTTCCAACGCCGCCGTCCGCGGCGACGACGAATGCGCCACCGGCGGTGCCAGCACCATCCGAGGTCCCGGTTCCCCCGGCCAGCGTTGCGCCGCCGTCCGCTCCGGAAGCCAAGCTTCCAGAGGCGCCAGCGGCTCCTGCAACCCCACCCGTGGAAACGGAACAAGTCCATCAACTCAAGGCCGAGTTGCAGCGCGCTCACGAGCAGGTCCACCAATTGGAAGCCGCGCGCGACGAACTCAACGCGAAACTGCAGGAGCAACTGAAACAGGTCGCCCCGACCCAGACGACTCCGCAGATCGAAGAACTTCTCAAGACAAATCAGGTGTTGGCCGCCCAACTGGCCGCCGCCCAGACCGAAGTCGCCCAGATGCGCGAGCAGGCCGCCGCCGTCAAACCGCCGACTCCGCCGGTCGAATCCGATGTCGTACAGCAACTCCGCGGCGAATTGGCCGCCACCCGCACCGAACTCCAGCGGACCAAAGACGATCTCCAGGCAACCCGCTTGGAATTGGGCACAACCAAAGAGGCGCTGCAAAAGGCCCAAGCCGAGAACACAGAACTCCACCGGTCTTACGACGGCATCGTCGCCCAACTTACCGAGGCCAACCGGAGGCTCGCCTCGGCCCACGCGGGCAGCGAAAAGGACGACGAGATCATCCGGCAGTTGCGCAAGGAAAACGCGCTGCTCCGCGTCATCGCCGAACGCCAGAATTTCGCTTCCCCAGTCGAATCTGAGGAAGAAGAAGGTGGTCGTACAATTCCCGAGTTACGCGGTTGGCATCCGCGCAATCGGGTCGAGGCTCCCACGCCCAATCCGCCGGTTCCGACCCCGTCTGCCGAGGAATCGAGCCGCGAGAAGTTGGTGGCCAAATTAACCGCGCCCAAGAAGCCGAACCCGGAACCCACGGCTGAACTGGCTACGAACCAGGTCAAACCAGTTGCCCAGCCTCCGCCAACAGTTTCCGCCAAACCTCCGGCTCCAAAGCCGGTCGTGACTGCCAAGGCAACGCCGCCGCCGCCGCCCAAGCCCGCGTCTCCGGTCGTGGTTGCGGCCAAAGAAAAGGAACTGGCCAAAGCAGAAGCTGCGGCGGCACCGGCTCCTCCCGACGTGCGGACGTTGCTGAACGAAGCCCGTGCGGCTCTGGCGTTAAAGGATCTCGCCACGGCCTCGACGAAATACGAAGCCGTGCTGGCGACCGAGCCGGATAATCTCGTCGCACTTTCCGGTCTGGCCGCCGTCCGTTATCAGCAAGGCCGCTACGACGATGCCGAGGAAAGCTTGCGCAAAGTCGTCGCTGCCACGCCGAATAACAGTAACGCCCGTTCCCTGCTGGGCGTGATCTATTACCGCAAAGGATTGATCGAAGATTCCTTCAACGAATTGACCCGCGCCGTCGCACTCGATCCGCGCAACGCCGAAGCCCACAATTACCTCGGAATCGTGCTCAGTGAGAAAGGTTGGAGTGCGGCCGGCGAACAGGAGATTCGGCACGCCATTGAATTGAATCCACAGTATGCCGACGCTCATTTCAACCTCGCCGTGATTTACGCCAAGCAGCGAACGCCCAAAGTCGAACTGGCCCGTTATCATTACAAGAAAGCTCTCGACCTCGGCGCGCAGCCCGATCCCGAACTCGAAGCGTTGCTGAAGAAACTCTCTGGCAAGGAGAACAGCGAAGCTTCGACCGAGGATTTGCCGTAACTGCGGGACGGTGAAACCGGCCGGTCGCGACAGGAACGTCGCTCCCACAAGATGTGTGATTAAACTCGCGCTCTGGCTACAGGCTCAGGCCTTTTGAATCTTGCCAAACCATTTGTCCGCGAATTGGCCAATCACCGGCAGCGGTTTGCATTGGCCGCCGCTGGAGTTGATGAGGCCGAGGACGCATAACACCAACCCAGCCACGTTGGCGGCGATTATCAAGGGAATTCCGATGCAAACAAAGCAGAGCGGGATGCAGCATAGCACGATGACAACCCAGCAGATGTATAGTGTGAGGGCCTGTTTTGCGTGATACAGCGCAAAGGCGTTGTTCTTCTGCGAGATCGAGACAATGGCCACAATCAACCCGATCAACGCAATCGGGATATAACTCAGGATCGCCATCGTCTTGCCGCTGTCGATTTCCTGCTGCGAGGGTTGCGGGGGAGTAGCTTCGGGGGGCATCGTTGCTTCCGGCATAAAACCTCCTGCGGTTCTGAACAGTTTCTCCGTTACTGGTTCAACGCCAATTTCCACATGCCGAGACGGATAATCCAAGACGGCCCTGCCCCTGTCAACCGTAAACCGAAGGCTGCACTAGCAGCCCGAGATGCCACGAGGCTGTTTTGCTTCCTAGGCCTCGCAGAGACCCGTCTTCAGGACTACGGCAACGGAATGCTGCACCATCGCCATCAACGGAGCAGAAGGCCGAACGGCTTGCCACTGATGGACAAGGTGCCAAAATAGACGGCGTTGTTCGTGACCGAACCACCTTGAATCTTGCCCTTGAGCTTCAAGGTCGCCAAGCTGTTGGAGGTCATGCTCGACGAGAACGTTCCAAAAACGGTTCCCGCAAAGTCCGCCGGCAACAACCCGTCGCCGTCCGAGCTGAGGGGGGTGAACCAGGCGGCCCTGACTTTGTTCGAGCTGTCATTGATGGGGAAGAGAACGGTCACGTCTGGCGGACAATCTTCCGCGAACGTCGCGAACGGACACACCACATTGCTCGTCACCATGTCAATGACGGCCAGGTGGCCGAGGACAAAGAACAGTTTCAGGCGCGATGGATCCAGACTGTTGTCGCTGGCACACTGGTTCACAATGCTCCTTTGTGTGATCTCGGTCCTGAGCAATCCGCTTGAGTTTGTGGTGATACAGGTGAGTCTGATGTGGGTGGGAAACGCCTGCCCATAAATCGTCGCGGCCCCAATCCCCAACAGCAAGATGCCGAACACCCCAAAGCGTACTTGTTTCATAACCCTAATCCTCCTTGCTTCGTCACTGCTTCGCTCAAATCACGAACGGGGTAGCCAATTACGAAAAACCACCATTCGCCAATGCAGTCAAGAGGTTTCTCGCCCAAGCCTCGGTCACTCTTTCTTGGCCGGGCCTCTCCCCGAGCAATAAAAAGCGCCCCCAGCCACAGGACCGGGAGCGCTTTTACCCTTCACACTTTTCTCAGCCGCCTATCCCCTCACGCTGAGAAGTGTACCCAAATCCCCGCGGTCGAAGACGGGAGGTGGGGTCGTCATAAGGAGGTATTGCCAAAGGACGGGAGTGAAGCCTTGAAGGATCGACCGCGGAAATTCTGACGCGTTGTTTCACGGTCAAAACCCTGCCGTCACCATGCAACGATCCAAGGACGCGTTGGTAACGATTCAGTGACATCAGCCTGCGCGGCTGTTGTCGTTCTTCGCGCCCGGAGTACGGATAAAACCTATTTTCCGGCGGGCAAAACCTTTGCCGTCAGTACGCTCTCGACCGACTTGGGCAGTTGGTCTGCCTTCGCCAACAGCAAACTGACCTGCCAGAGTTGATCGTCCTTAAGCGTGCTGCGGAATCCGGGCATTCCCGACAGGCGAATGCCGTTGGCCACTTTCCAATAAGTCTCACCGGGCGGATCATCGGTCACGCCCTTTCCGTGGAAAAGCTGCGGCGGACGCGGAAACATCCCCGCCGCAATGGCCGTCTTCGACTTTTCGGGCAAACCGTGGCAGACCGCGCAATGCTCGACATACAATTCCGCGCCGGCCCGCAGATTCGGCTCGGTCGCCTCAATCGGCACGGTCGTGGGAATCTCTTTCTCCATCCGCGCGTGCAGAGCCGTCCGGGCCAGCCATTTCTCGAACGGCATGGGCTTGGAATCCGTTGCCACCGGCGCGTGGCCTCCCGCGAAATAAGCGTACGTCCCGCCGACCATCACCAACACGGCCAGGATAATTCCCACAATCAGCCCGAGAAGGAAACGATGTTTCATCAGGATCACCCTCTTTTCTTCCTCCGCGTTGGAGGCAGCCGAATGTTCCCATGCCGCACCGGTGCACGCCAGAACAATTCAGCCGGCGTGACGCCTGGGTAGTCTGTCAATCTCAGAATCGAGCGCTGATAGCCGTCGTGCCCTCCGCCTTCTGAATTCTGGATTCTGTCTTCTGAATCCAAGAGCTGCCTTTGTCACCTTCTTCTCACCTGTCTGTGACCCGAACGTCACCCGATCGTCACCGGCCGCGATCACCGGTTTCTCATCATGAACAGCAATTTCATGTCTGCGCGGAAACATTCGTCTGACGACGACGTGCTGGATCCGCTCCCGAGCATCCGAAAGAATCGGGATGCGATCGAGATCACCGTGGTGCTGGTGGCAATTGCGATTGTCATGGCGCTGTCCTTCTTCTGTGCGTTCAAGACGTCGACCGTGCCGCCGATGCTACCGTAGCAGCCGCCGTACGTCGCCGCACCGTTGCTGCGAAACCAAAACATCGCAGCGTCTTATTAGATTCGTCTTCAAGGTGCGCAGGGCTTGGGAAGTCGTATGTAGTCGCACCCTTACCTTAATGGGTGCGCCGGGGGGCGGACGCAGGCGTGAAGCCTGCGGCTACATTGAGCTTGTGCTGCCCCAATTTGCTTTCAGTCGCTGGGCGTGCTAACGTTAAAGCGTCTCGGGTCGGCAGGCAGCCTGACGGATCCCCAATCGGCAGGCATCCCACAACATCGCCTCCGACCCCTGTGTTCCCAGTAGCAGTTCCGGCTCCGTGCCCTTCTTTCAATCTGACAGTTTCTCCAGCGCTTCCGCCAGCGAATCTACCGTCAGCACTCGCGTCTTCCTGTCATAATGAAAATGGGACATCACGTTGAAGCCGATGTCCTTGTGCGGGTCCGGCACGACGCGCACCACTTCGGTGATGCCTTTCTTCCGCATCAAATCCATGGTCGCTTCGATCTCTGGCGCGCAGGCGTAGTCCATCGAATCCAGCCCGCTCAAATCCGTCAACAACCAAAACCCGGGCTGGAGCGCTTCCAACGCGGCCGTGACTTGTGCCCGCCCCTGCGCCAACTCCGCGGGTCCGACGTCTTCCCGAAAGGTCATCAGCAGGAGATTGCGAGTCGGGTCGGTTCTCACTTCGAACATGCCGGGACGTTAAGATACCGGCCGCCACCGTACAAGCCCGGACGCGCGTTGGTTCTTCAGCCACGGATGGAGTGGTAGTACGATTTGGCTGTAGCGGCGGTCTATGACCGCCGACGTCTGGGAACACTGGCTCCCACGGCGCTCATACTCGACAGAGGCCGAGGGGCCACGGCACTCATAGAGTGCCGCTACAGTACAGGAGTTTGAAACTCTATCAGTATCCGGTAGGGACGACTTATCGCGATCCTATCGCCGCCCGGCTCTAGAGAAGAAATGTCGTGTTATGCGCCGCGACGATCAACGAGATGACGCCGATCGAGAAGAAGAACATCCGCTCGGCCAGCTTCGCCGCGTGGTCCGTGGACCCCTTTGGAGAATGCTGATCGCGGGAGCGTTGAATCAAATAGCAGCCGAGAAAGATCGCGGGCGTGGTGACGAGAGCTTCGTAGGCGATCAAGCCCCAATGCGGACCGAGGAACTGGAAAAGCTGCGCCGTCCCCACCTTGGCTTCGGTGGCGAATCCCTTCCTGAGAGCGACCCAGGTCGTTGCAAAATCCACGGCCCGACCAAAGGCGCAGGTCGCGACCGCCAACGGCATGCTCAGATATTTCGCTGCCCGACACTCCGACCGAACGACACTCATTCCCTATACCCTAACTCCCACCCCCTGTCCGACAATTTATTGTACCAAGAATGTGGTCGTCTTGCAAGTTTGGGAATTACAGGGGAGCGAGCCAGTGCAATCGGCCGGTACATGTTGCCGCAAGCTTACGATAGCCAAGGATGCCGTCAGGCTGATTCGCGTCTGGCATTCCCGGGAAGTCTAACGCGAGTCTTCGCTTCGCGTAGCTGATTTGACATCGGTTCCTTCGGGCCTAATGTTTTGTCGGCAACGGCGAACAAATTAACAAGAGGTGGCGAGTATGAGTGCGAAGGTCAGTCCTATTCCCAAAGGTTTTCGCACGGTCACGCCGTATCTGATGGTTCACGAGGCGGATCGAGTGATTGAGTTTCTCAAACAAGCGTTCGGTGGCACCGAAACGGTCCGGCATGTCGCCCCCGACGGTGCGATCATGCATGCGCAGGTGCAAATTGGAGATTCGACGGTGATGCTCGGTGAAGCGCGAGGCGAATGCCAGCCCAGCGCCGCTTCACTCTAACCTGTACGTTCTCGACGTCGATACCGCTTATCAACGCGCCCTGCGGGCCGGCGGTACCTCCATGATGGAAGTCTCGGACCAATTCTACGGCGATCGTAGCGGAGCGGTCCAGGACCCGGCCGGTAACCGCTGGTGGATTGCAACCCACCAGGAAGACGTATCGGCCGAGGAGCTTCAGCGCCGCATGGATAAATTCTCCGAGCAACGTCAGGCCGAACAAAAGCAGAAAGCCGCCTGAGCGGCTTTTCGCCCCCTTGGGCGACCTCACTTCTGTTTGAGTCCGTCGCGAAAGGCCATCGCTTCGAGTTCAACGCGGATCGCGTCTTCGACGGGAATCACGGGGCGCGCCTCGAAGACAAACGCGGGCAGCATCGAGCAGAACTTGTGAACGGTCGTGGGATCGTCGCAGTCCACCAGCATATGCCCGCCCCACTCGCCCACGCGAATCACGAACACTTCAATTTTGAAATTGGCGGGCGCTTTCCAGGGGCGGAACACCTCCAGAATCCGCTTTTGGGCATTCTCGTATTCCAACGGCGATCCTTGCGGACGTTCGTACCAAGTGATCATGTATTTCATGGGTACACTCCGTGGTCAAAGGTTCACTGCGACGCGGCGACATTACGGCCACCGCCCTCCATGGTCAACACATTTGCGCCCCTGAAGCCTGCGGCTACAATGCACGCACACCGCCCTAATTTGCTTCGGGTTGTTTGTCGTCTCGGGTCGGCAGGCGTCCCACAACATTGTCTCCGACTCCTGCGTCCAGCCCATAGGCAAAACTCGTAATAGACCGTCAGCATCTCGCGGAGCCATGAATCATCCTCAATTCATTGTCGTCTGGATTGCAGACTCGCTGTAAGGGCTTAAACTTTGGTTGTGACAAAGACAAATTTCGCGAGATGGTTTCGTGCCGTCAGCAGCGCCGTCCTGCTGGCTGGTGTCGGCCTGTGGTCCGCTGGTTGTGCCGTGGAAGAGCCCGCGTATCCGCCCGGACCCTACGGCTATTACGATTACTATTACTATCCCGATGACGACGTGTACTTTTATCCGCCAAGCGGTTTCTACTTCTGGTTTGGCGATGGATACTGGCATCGAGGCCATCATCTGCCGCACGGGTATCGGCTCCATGAAGAGCATCGCGAACCGTTGCACCTGCATTCCCCTCGTCCGTGGACGGAACACCGGGGAGGACATGAAGAATTCCACGGCGAGCCTGGTCACGACCACGGGCACGAGTGATTCGTAACGTCGCTACATGATGAGAACGTCTACGGCGGGCTCGGCTTACGGGGGCGTGGGGAGAAGCCGTACGTAGCCGCACCCTTTATGGGTGCGTGGGTTGGAAGCCGTACGTAGTCGCACCGTTGCTGCCCATCACCCCTCAGCGTCTCGTCCGACCCGGCTTACGGGTGCGGGGATGGGACGCAGGCGTAAAGCCTGCGGCTACATCTTCGGTAAAGGGACAATTCCTCTCCACACAAAAAAGCCGCAGACCGCGTCATGACGGTCTACGGCTTGGAGTTAAATGCGAACAGCTCAGGTGGTGGCGGCGGTCGTGTGGTTGCGGCTTGGCGACTTGGCCGTGCCGATTACGACGTCGAATCCGTACTGTTGGAGCACTTCCTCGTTGCCGGCGTACTGTAGCAGCAACTCGTCGCGCACATAGTTCACGAGATTCAAGATCGTGTCGGGTGTGGCGGCGTTCTGCCCATCGGCGATGCCGAGCGCGGTATCGCGTCGCTGACGCGCAGCCTGCGCCTGTGCGTCGAGGTTTTTGCTGTCAGTATGATTGCTGGCCGCTACCTCGGTCAGTTCCGTCAGCTTATGGATTCTCGCGGCGTCCAGCTTCTCGTTTTGGCCGTCGGCGTAATACTTGAGAATACTCTGCGCCAACTCAATGAACTTGTCCGGATTACGATACGGAATATCTACACGGATTGTCTTTCGTGCCATTGGTCATCTCCTCATGTTTGTTTTGGGTTTGCTCACGATTGAATCCCGTTGCACCACCCATGCCGTCGGCAGACGAGGCCGGGGCAAAGCGCCTCAGATTTTTCCCTGGAATCCCGGACCGTGACAGAAGCACGTCGGTCCTAACGAAAAGCACGTCAGCGGATCGAGCTACAACGCCAGAGTTTTACGAAAGAACGTTCGAGGAAGCAAGTCGAAGAACCGAGTATTTCACTCGGTGATCCGAGTTCAAAACTCGGTCGTTCCCGGCGCGGGGAGTTGTATCGAGAATGAAACTCGGACGATCGAGAATCATTCTCGGATGACGGAGTTGTACACTCGGGCGTTCTCCCGTGACGGTCCGGCGCGAGAGTTTCGTCCGGGGACGTTCTCCCGTGTCACCGGGACGTTCCGGAATGGGGGAAAGACGGACTTTTTTTCTGTGCGATTCTTTGTAGAAACCGCTCGCCCAATAACTTACGCACGATGGTTTGTTCCGTCCACTTTTGTGGTAGGTCGGGCGTGCCTTGCCCGCCTGCGGCGGGTAAACCCCAGCGCGCCGCACTCCCGCACGGTGTTATTCCGAGCTTGTCGAAAGCCGAGTCCGACGGAGCCGAATCGGATGACTCGCCGAGAGGCC
>DATIZX010000022.1:0-23493 GCA_035516795.1 Verrucomicrobiia bacterium | reverse complement strand
TGAATCTTTGCTGAAATCGTTGGCGGACCATCGACCGAATACTTCACCTTTGCACGCCGACCCGACTTCAATTCAATCCGTTCGGGCGCGTGCTCTTCAACCCATGCCTGCTGCTGCGGTGACAACCACGCTTTGACGACGGGCCAAACCGTCTTGTCTTTGATCTCCTTGTAACTCACCGCACCGTGGCAAATCTGCTCGACGAGCGAACGACGGTCATCCGTTGAGATGGCGGGCAAATTCAATTCTGGCATCCAATCGCGCAGACGGTTCACACGCACAATCCATTGCTCAACCGCGTCGTCCCAGTTCTTCAATACGCATCTACCCGCCAACACTTCGTCGGCAAGAATTCGCGCCGCGTCATCCAAAGGCGCTTCATCGGAGCGTTCGGCCTCCAATACCAAATCGCGGAAACTCTTCCGGTGTTCGGCGAACACGCGCCGTTGCGTCGTGTCGTAAACTACAGTCTTCGTCTCGTTGAAATCGCCCGGGAATAATTCCCGCAGCCATTCCTCTTTCACGGCGGTCGCCAAACTCAGCAGCACGTTCACTTCCTTATTTTTGCCGATGCCGCTCTGCACTTCACGTACTTCAGCAGCTACTAACAATAGCGCATTCTGAACCATGCTTTCCCGCGCCAGCAAACCGCGCCGGCCATGCACCAACTCGCACCGCAACGTTCCCGCGTCGAGTCGGCGCGCCACGTGGTCGGAGAACCCGAGCAGAATGCAGCGCTGAATGGCATCGTTCGCGACGCGTTTCTCGCTCACGTCCAAGCCCTCGCGTCTCGCGATGCCAAGAAACTGTTCGAACAATGGCCCGACCTGCCGCGCCGACTGCGCGTGGATTCCCAGTCGCCGGCATCGGTCGAGACTGTAACCGTTGCGGTCGGCGTACCGCCACGCCCGCATCAGCACGAAGAAATCTGATTCGCTCTCTCCGCCAAACAAATCATCGCGGGCATCCTCGACTTCCCTTCCCTGCCGACGTACCAGCAAATCGCGACCTTGCGTCAAGGCCGCGATTAAGGCGACCTGCCGCACGCAGCCGTATTCCTGCGCCGCCAATAGCATCCGCGAATAACGCGGGTGCAACGGAAACGCCAGCATTCGGCGGCCAAGTTCGGTGATTCGCGATTGGTGATCGATCGCACCAAGATCTCCCAACAACATTTCCGCGCGTTCCAGCGATTGCCGTCCCGGCGGTTCCAGCCAACGAAATGAATACACATCGTCGACGCCACTCGCTTTGAGCGTCAACACAACTTCCGCCAAATCGAGCCGTTTGATCTCCGGCAATTCCTGCGCGGGGCGCTGTTCGTGTTCGCGCTCGGTCCACAATCGCAAACAAACGCCTGGTGCGGTGCGGCCGGCACGACCGGCGCGTTGATCGGCGGAGGCGCGGCTGATTTTCTCGACGAGCAAGGTATTGATGCCACGGTACAGGTCGTAACGCGGAATGCGCGCCAGACCGCTGTCGATCACGATGCGCACGCCATCAATGGTCAGCGAAGTCTCCGCCACGTTCGTGGAGACGACCACTTTCCGACGATCGTATTGCGCAACGGCGGCATCCTGGTCGTTGGTCGCCAGATCGCCGTGCAACGGCAATACGATGAATTTGCTGCCGAGCGCATCGCGCGCAGCCTGTACGGTGCGCCCGATTTCGTACGCACCGGGCATGAAGATCAGTGTGTCCCCGTCGTGTTGTTTCACCAACTGCTCCAACTCCTTCACCGCCGCTTCCCACACCGGCCAATCGCCGACCGGCTTCGGCAGATACTCGATGTGCACCGGAAACGCGCGGCCTTGAGACGAAAGCAGCGTGCAAGGTTCCAGATATTTCTGCAGCGGGCCAACGTCCAGCGTCGCCGACATCACGAGAATGAGAAGATCTGGACGCACGGTCTCTTGGATCTGCAACGCGCGGGCAAGCGTGATGTCGCCATAAAGATGCCGTTCGTGGAACTCATCGAAAATGATCGCATTGACGCGGCGCAAAACGGGATTGGACAGCATTTGGCGCAACAGCACGCCCTCCGTCACGTAACGAATCCGGGTTGCTGCCGACGTCACATCATCGAACCGAATCTGATAACCAACTTCGTCGCCCAATTTCACGTTTCGGTCCTTCGCGACCCACGCCGCCAACATTCTAGACGGCAAGCGCCGTGGCTGTAAGATCACGACCTGTCCACTCCCCAGCAATCCGCCATCCAACAACATTTGCGGCACTTGCGTTGATTTGCCAGAGCCGGTCGGCGCGGTCAAAATCAGCCGCTTCCGCTCGCGCAGAGATGCGAGCAGTCGTTCGCGAATTTCCAGAATGGGCAGGTCACGACGGTTCATTGTGCAAACCAAGTTTACCACATGGGCACAAGACACAGGCCGTGCTTTCGGCAAACACGTCGCGTGGATGCTTGCCACAAAGTGAATTGAGAGTTAATTGTCAGACTATGATTCGATTCGACAAACTGACGATCAAAGCGCAGGAGGCACTGCAATCGGCGCAAGAGATTGCCCGCAACCGCAATCATTCCGAAGTGGATTGCGAGCATCTGTTGGTAGCGCTGATCGAACAGCCCGATGGATTGGTCCGCCCGCTACTGGAAAAACTCGGCCTCAATCCCGACACTGAATTGCGCCGGCTCAACGGTGAGCTGGATCGCCGCTCGCAGGTGCACGGCGCGGTCGAGCAACATTTGAGCAATGAATTGCGTCAGGTTCTCGATGCGGCGCAGGCGCACGCTGACAAACTGAAGGATCAGTATGTCAGTACCGAACATTTTCTCCTCGGTCTTGCCGAACACAAAAAGATCAATATACCCGTGGCCGCCATTCTCAAGGCTTTGCGGGAGGTGCGGGGCAACACGCAAGTGACCGACCAAAATCCCGAAGACAAGTACCAGGCCCTGCAAAAGTACGGGCGAGACCTGACGGATGAAGCCCGCCGCGGCAAGCTCGATCCGGTGATTGGACGCGACGCGGAAATCCGTCGCGTGATGCAGGTCTTGTCGCGGCGGACCAAGAATAATCCAGTGTTGATTGGTGATCCGGGCGTGGGAAAAACGGCCATTGCGGAAGGGTTGGCTCGGCGGATTATCAGCGGTGATGTACCGGAAGGCCTGAAGGGGAAACGGCTGATCGCCATGGATATTGGCGCGATGCTGGCGGGCGCCAAGTACCGTGGAGAATTCGAGGATCGTCTGAAGGCGTTTCTCAAGGAAGTCATTGCCAGTGAAGGCAAAATCATTTTGTTCATCGACGAATTGCACACGGTCGTGGGCGCCGGCAAGGCCGAAGGCGCGCCGGTCGATGCGGCCAATATGCTCAAGCCATCGTTGGCCCGGGGCGAACTGCATACCATTGGAGCCACCACCCTCGACGAATATCGCAAGTACATCGAGAAAGACCCGGCTTTGGAGCGTCGTTTCCAGCCCATCTTCGTAGGCGAACCTAGCGTCGAAGACACCATCGCCATTTTGCGCGGGTTGAAGGAGCGCTACGAAGTGCACCATGGCGTGCGCATTCAAGATAGCGCATTGGTCAGCGCGGCAGTGTTGTCGCACCGCTACATCAGTGACCGGTTCCTGCCGGACAAGGCGATTGACCTGGTGGACGAAGCCGCCTCCCGGTTACGCATCGAACTGGATTCCATGCCGACGGAAATTGACCAGATCGAACGACGTATCATGCAGTTGGAGATCGAGCGCACCGCGCTGAAGAAGGAGAGCGACAAGGCGAGCAAGGAGCGGCTGGCAAAGTTGGAGAAGGATCTCGCGGATCTGCAGGAGAAAAGCACAAAGCTCAAGGCCCAATGGCAAACAGAGAAGGCCGTGGTGGACGAGATCCGCAATCTAAAATCGGCCATTGAGATGTCGAAAGAGCAGACAGAACAGGCCAAGCGCGAAGGGAATTTGGGCAAGGCCAGCGAGATTCAATACGGTCGCCTGCCGGAATTGGAAAAGAAACTGACGGAGGCGGACGGGAAGCTCGCCAAACTGCAGAAGAATTCCAAAATGCTGACTGAAGAGGTCACGGAGCACGATATCGCGGAAGTGGTGGCTTCGTGGACGGGAATTCCGGTGTCGCGCTTGCTGGAAGGCGAGCGCGAAAAGCTCGTGCACATGGAGGAACGCTTGCGCGAACGGGTCGTCGGACAGGATGAGGCCATTGTCGCGGTCTCGAACGCGGTTCGTCGGGCGCGCAGCGGCTTGCAAGATCCCAATCGACCGATTGGTTCCTTCATTTTTCTCGGACCAACGGGAGTTGGCAAAACTGAGTTGGCTCGCGCCTTGGCGGAGTTTCTGTTCGACGACGAAAACGCGATGGTGCGAATCGACATGAGCGAGTACATGGAGAAACACACGGCGGCCCGTTTGGTGGGCGCACCTCCCGGCTATGTCGGCTATGAAGAAGGCGGCCAATTGACCGAGGCGGTGCGGCGGCGGCCATATTCGGTCGTGCTGTTTGATGAAATCGAAAAGGCGCACCACGACGTCTTCAACGTGCTGCTTCAGATTCTCGATGACGGACGACTCACCGACGGACAAGGTCGAGTGGTGGACTTCAAAAATACGGTCATCATCATGACCAGCAATGTTGGCAGCGAAGCGTGGCACGAGCAGCGGGGAATGAGTTCTGAAGAAATCCAACGACATACTTTGGATGCATTGCGTTCGACGTTCCGTCCGGAATTCCTCAATCGCGTCGACGAGATCATCGTCTTCCATGGACTCGCGATGGAGCACATCAAACGCATCGTGGACATCCAACTGGCGCGTGTCCTCAAGCGGCTGGCGAATCAGAATATGACGCTCAAGGTCACCAATGAGGCCAAGGAACTGATTGCCCGCGAAGGTTACGACCCGGTATTTGGTGCCCGGCCGCTCAAGCGGACCATCCAGAAAAAGATCCTCGACGCGCTGTCGTTGGAAATTCTCGCGGGCCGCTTCAAAGAAGGCGACAAGATCAAGGCCGATGTGGACAAGAAAGACGCGGGCACGCTAAGCTTCGTGCGTGCTTGAGCAAGCCAGTTCAATTGAGCGAAGACGAGTGTGCTCTTCGCGGCGACAGTTGTCCTTACGTTTCCACGGTTATTATTGGCATCTCTGTTCGCCGCCGACGTTGTCGTCTGTGTGATGAATTCCACCGGCCATTAGATCGCGCGGGCCGTGCTGTGCCAACAAAGGCCGAACGGCAAGATCTGATATGATATTGCACAAAATCATGAAGAACCGCCAACGGCACTGTAGCCGCGGGCTTTAGCCTGCGTTGGAATAACGCACCCGTAAAGGTGCGACTACAGGAAAGAACGGTTTTGTCAGACGCCTCTGAGCTATTTCTCTGCTTCAGCTCTTTGCCGAGGGCGGCGGGATTGGCTTGGCGAAAGAGCCCGGCTGCAGCGAGCCGGCGGAGTATTCTGGTTTGGTCCTCTTCGACATTCCGCGTCCTGCGCCGCTTGAAGAAAGGAGTGTCGGCTGTTCGGCTGGTTTTGCACCAAGCGGGGCCGATTGGCCAGGCGATATGCCCGCGTCCGCGGGGATGGATTCGTAATGAAGCTCGACGGCACCCAACCGAATCTTCGCCCCGTGCTGAAGTTTCACGGCCATGATTCGTTGGCCGTTGACAAAGGTGCCATTGGTGGAATTGAAATCGTGCAATTGGTAATCATCACCGGAGCGCACCAGAATGCCATGCTGCTTCGATACATTGTGATCCCGAATGCAAATCGCATTATCCGCGGTGCGCCCAATGGTAATAAGATTATCGGTTAGCTCGATGCTTCGTGCCAACGAACTGGGCGAGGTTATGTGCAATTTCGGCATAAGCGCCAACCCTTTTCTACTGGTTAAACTCGCAACCTAGTGCAACCTTAACGAAGTGATGGCAGCGAGTCAAATCCGTACTCCTTGTGGACAAGGCGTTTGTCGATTCTATCCTGTTCGAGTGGTCCGAGCGAGCAAACCCAATTGAGCGGCGAGGAACCCGCGAAGCAGGTGTTTTCTTGAGGAACAGTAGTTGCTCATAAGGCAAAACCCTTAGGTCGCTAGTGCTTGCGCACGTGAGACTTAGAGACCACAAAAGGCCGTTTTTGTGGCTTTTAGGCCGAAATGCTGTTAGAGTACGGCCATTCGTGAGGGAGCAAGTGCAGATGACCCGTGAGCTAACGAAGTTGTTGCGCAGAGTGAAGACGCGATCCGGCGCTACATTGTTTGAGTATGCCGTGATCTTGTTTATCGTCAGTATCGTCGCCGTATTGATTCTCCAGGGGATCGGCCGCAGGACGAACAACCTCTTGGCACCAGTCAACGACGGATTCCAACAGCATTAAACCGGGCTCCACGCTTACATAGCCGGCTGCTGTTGCGTAAGGCAGTGAAACGAGCCCAGTCCCCAAACCAGATTGGTGCTGTCGATTCCCATCACCCGCCGGTCGGCAAACAGGCCCTGCAAGATCTCCAGCGCCGTCGCGTCATTCTTTTGATCGCGATACGTAGGCAGCAAGACGATATCGTTGGCGATGTAAAAATTGGCGTAGCTGGCCGGCAATCGCTGGCCCTTATATTTCACCGCCTTTGGCATCGGTAGTTGCACAATTTGCAGGGGTCGCGCGTCCTGATCGCGCATGGTGCGCAGCCGTTTGAGGTTCTCTTGGAGTGGCTCGAAGTTCTCATTCTGCGGATCTGATTCGAGTGCCGCCACAACAGTCGTCGGGTTCACAAAGCGTGCGAGGTCGTCCACGTGACCATCCGTATCGTCGCCGACGATGCCTTCGCCGAGCCAGAGGACGTTTGTCACACCAAGATAGTCGATCAGGTACTTTTCGATTTGTTGCCTGTTCAATTTTGGATTGCGATTCGCGTTGAGCAAGCAGGCTTCGGTGGTGAGCAAACTGCCTGCGCCGTTGACATCCAGCGCCCCGCCTTCCATCACGACTTCTGGACTGAACACCGGTAGACCTAGTACCTCGGCGACACGTTGTGGCACTCTGTCATCTTCATCGTAAGGCGGGTATTTGCCGCCCCAAGCGTTAAATTTCCAATCAACGATCGCCAGCGAACTCGTTGAGGAATTTAGAGTTTTCTTGAGAAAGATCGGCCCGTGATCCCGGCACCATGGTTCATACGATGGAATACGATGATAAAGAATATTCGGAATCTCGCCGATGCTCTTGCGGGCAATGTCTTCAACTTCTTCATCTCGTACATTGATGTTTATGCATTCATGGGGAGCGAGCGCGCGAACCATTTCGGCTAGCGTGGGGAGCACATCGTCGTAACGGCTGGGAAAACTCAGGCCGTCCGGACGCGGCCAGCTCAGCCACGTCGCCGCGTGCCGTTCCCACTCCGCCGGCATGCGATAACCGAGTTGCCTCGGAGTTTTCGGGTTAGACGCCTGTTTCACTTTGCCAATACACGTGCCGCGTCTGAGTGATGACTCAATCCAGTAGGCGGTTTGTGATGCCCTGGTAAGCATCGACACGTCGGTCGCGAAGAAAGGGCCAGTGTTGGCGTGTTCTTTCGATCTTACGCAGGTCGCACCTGGCCAGCACGACTTCCTCTTTGTCGTGGCCGGCTTGGATAACGATTTGACCAAAGGGATCGCAAACAAACGAGCCGCCCCAGAATTGCACCGTGCCTTCGACGCCGACTCTGTTGGGCACGGCCACGAAAACGCCATTGGCAATGGCGTGCGCTCGCTGAATCGTCATCCAAGCATCGTATTGCGCCTGGCCGAATCGCCTTTTCTCGCTAGCGTGCCAACCGATAGCCGTGGGATAGAAGATGATTTGTGCCCCCTTAAGCGCCGTCAGCCGAGCGGCTTCCGGATACCATTGATCCCAGCAAACCAACGCGCCAATGCTGGCGGGCTTCGTCGTAAACGATTGAAATCCCAAATCCCCCGGGGTGAAGTAGAATTTTTCATAGTAAAGCGGGTCATCGGGAATATGCATTTTGCGATATTTGCCAAGAATCTTGCCCCAGGCGTCGATAATCACCGCGGTATTGTGGTAAACGCCCGCCGAACGTTTCTCGAAAATGGAACCGATAATCGTGATCCGCCGTTTTCGGGCGAGATTGCTGAGCGCCTTGGTGGTTGGGCCGGGAATGGGCTCGGCAAGCGCAAACTGACGATGGTCCTCCGTCTGGCAGAAGTAAAGCGAGCGGAATAATTCCGGCAGGCAAACGATTTGTGCGCCGCGGTTGGCGGCGCTCTCGACCAGCGCCAGGCCCTCCCTCATATTTTCCATCGGTCTCGCTGTGCAGCGCATCTGCACGAGACCGACGGTGACGATGTTGCGGGTCGCTGCCATGCAAAAAAATGCGGCTGCACCATGCTGAATTTCTTGCATTGCTGCAAGAAATTTGTTTTGTTCACGCGGCGGTGTTGGGAAACAATCGCATGCACTTTGTTCCGTCGAAGATTTTTCTGACCAAAGGCGTTGGGACGCACAAGCATGAGTTGCGCAGCTTCGAGTTGGCGCTGCGCGATGCGGGCATCGAGAAGTGCAACCTGGTGACGGTGTCGAGTATTTTGCCGCCCCGCTGCAAGATTATTTCCCGTAAGCAAGGCGAACAGTTGCTGCAGCCCGGGCAGATCACGTTTGCCGTGATCGCCCGGATTTCCACCAACGAACCACATCGGCTCATCGCGGCGTCCATCGGTGTGGCGCAACCCGCAGAGGAGGACGCATACGGTTATCTGAGCGAGTTGCACGCCTACGGAATGAACGATACCGCCGCAGGCAACTTTTCGGAGGACATGGCGGCGGCGATGCTGGCGACGACGTTGGGAGTGGATTTTAACGAGGAAGCCGGCTGGGACGAAAAGGAACAGGTTTTCCGCATGAGTGGCAAGATCGTGCGGACGAGCAATTGCACGCAAACGGCGGTCGGTCACCCGCAAGGGCTGTACACGACTGTCATCACGGCAGCAATTTGTCTGTTCTGAACCGAAGCCGGGTGTTTGGACCGGTTGCCTTTCCGTTGAAAGGCATTATGGTAGTCAAATAACGCACCATGAAAAACGATGTTGTTGGAGTAGAAGTCAAGGGCGTACTGCCGACCACAAACGGCTGTGCAGTTTTCGTCGGGAATGACGAGAAGACGTTCGTCATTTATGTCGATCACAGCGTCGGCGCGGCCATCACCATGTTTCTGCGCAACACGCCAAAGGAGCGCCCGCTGACGCACGACCTGATTGGCCATATTTTCACTGGCTTGGGGGTCAAGGTGGAACGGGTGATCATTAACGATCTGAAGAACAGCACATATTACGCACGGTTGGTGTTGCGCTCCGAAAACGAACTCGGGAAGAAAATTATCGAGATCGATTCGCGCCCCAGCGACTGCATCGCCCTCGCCGTGCAGCAGAAAAGCCCCATTTTCGTCTCGTCCAAGGTTTTCAATGTGGTCGAGGATATGTCAGAAGTCCTCAAACGCATGAAACAAGAGGGCGGAGAAGAATTTACAGGCGAAGAAGAGGGTCAGAGCGAATAATCTCGCCGCGCGCTGAGTCCTCTGGGGATTGGCAGTTCACTTCTCGAAGCAGCATCGACCCTCGACGCACAGCCGCACATGCACTGGCTGATCATCGACACCGATGGGCGTCAGCGTGCGTGCACACCAATAAAACGGCTCGGCCTCGGGCTCCGTGGGCTCTGCGAGAGCTTCGGCTGACTCCTCGGGAATGAATAGCTTTTTCGTGCGAAGATGCTGACAGACGGGTTTGTTCATGATGAAGTCACCAGTTGGTGAAGCGTTCGTCGGACCAATGCTTCGGCGATGGGAATCTTGAATCCATTGTGGGCAAATGGAGTTGCATCCTTCAAAATCGCCTGGTTGGCTTGGTCAATGAGTGTGTCGTCAAGTTCCTTGCCTTCGAGCAGTTCATTCGCCGCCGCAACCTGATAGGGCACGGGTGAGACCGCGCCGAGAACAATCCGCACCTGACTCAATTTACGACCTTGAACTTTGGCTGCGGCCGCGCAACTGACCAACGCCCAATCGAAGCTCGATTTCTCGCTGATTTGCCGGTAGGCACTCTTGCGCCCCGCCTCGGGAACTTCCACGCGAAGAATCAGATCGGTCGGGCCAAGCGAGTGATGGGCTTCGGGATTATCCCACGCCTTTGCATAAAGCTCGGAAATCGTAAGCGGCACCTCGTCCTTGCCGCGCCGAATGATCACCTTCGCGTCGAGCGCGGCCAACGCAACGGCCAGATTCGACACGACCGGGCTGATACACGGATTACCCGAAAACAGGCTGTGGTATTTGTTCTCTCCTTCGCGAGCGTAACAGGTCGAGCCACCTTTTTTGAGACAATGGACGTCTGGCTGGCGGTAATACCAGCAGCGTGAATGCTGGGCCAGATTGCCGCCCACAGTCGCCACGTTACGAATCTGGGGCGAACCGACTTCTGCCGCCGCTTGCTGCAAACCCGGGAACACGCGTCTGACTTCGCCATCGTTCTCCAGTTCGGCGACGGTCACATTGGCGCCGATCTTCCAACTCTTCCCGCGTACGATCTCGCGCGTACCAGGCAAATCCTTTACGTTCACGAGCCGTCGTGGTTTGGCGATGTAGTCCTTCATTTCACCCAGCAGGTCGATACCGCCGGCAAGAAATCGACCGTGGTCGGCGACCTCCGCGACAGCGCTCTCGGGTGTGCGCACGGTCAGGTATTGAAATGGATTCATGTGGCGGTACTTGCTGGTTTGACTTTGCCCAAGGCCGCCAGCACGCGGTTGGGCGTAATCGGCAAACTGGGAACGCGCACGCCGAGCGCGTTGGCCACGGCGTTGGCGATTGCCGAGGCGGTCGGGATGGTGACGGGTTCGCCCACGCCGATCACCCCGCGTTCGGGCATGTCAAGCAATACGACTTCGATTTCGGGCACATCGGCGAAATTGGGCAGCTTGTAGGTTTCGAAATTTGGATTCAACACCACGCCTGTCGCCGAATCCATGACCCGTTCTTCGTACAGGGCATAACCGAGGCCCATGATGATGCCGCCATGGGCCTGGGTTTCACAGGTGAGTTTGTTGACAATCAACCCGCAATCCTGAACGCAGAGAATCTTTCGCACCTTCACGAAACCGGTTTCGGTGTCCACCGCGACCTCGGCAAACTGCACGCCGCCGACACCGCTCGACGATAAACCTTCCTCCCAACGACCTTGGGCCACGACCGGGGTGACGCCCAGTTTTCTGCATGCCGATTTCCAATTGTCGCCGCGGACATTATCGATCCCGGCCCGCTTCTGCAGTTCTGTCAGCGCGCTCGTGCATGTCGTGAAAATCGCCGGGCAAACCGAGGCTGCCGTCGTGCTGCCGCCGCTGGCGCCCGAAGGTGGGAATTGAGTGTCGCCGATGCGGGCCGTGATCTGTTCAGGCTTCAGCCCGAACACTTCCGCGGCCACCATGGCCACCAGGGTTCGCGTACCGGTGCCAAGGTCCTGCGTACCGCAACGGACTTCGACGCTGCCGTCAGGATTAATCTGCGCTTCGGCATGTGACCCACGTCCGCCGCCGCCCCACGTCGCTCCTCCGCATCCGACGCCGACCTTGACCGGCCCGGCCGAACTGCCGGGCGGTTTGTACTTCTCTTTCCAGCCAAAGCGCTCGGCACCGATGGTGTACTCTCGCCGGCGAATCTCGCTTGGATCGTTTTTCAGCCGCAACTCCACCGGGTCCATCTTCAGTTTCACCGCCAGTTCGTCTAGGATCGATTCCATGCCGAATGAAGCAATGGGATGACCGGGCGCGCGGAAAGCGCGGGCTTGACCGGCATTGATCGCCACGTGCGCCTGTTTCACCCGAATGTTGGGAACGATGTAAATGTACGGGGCCGGGAATCCTGCACCTCCGCCGCCGCCGGCCGTCGCCCTGCCGGCACCGATACCCGCCGTGCCGAACGCGTCCATCTCAAACGCAACCAGTTTGCCGTCCGCGCTCGCGCCGAGCTTGATGCGTTGGAACGAGGAAGGACGGTTGCCGACAGCGAGCGATTGTTCAAAACGGGTCAGCATGAGTCTGACGGGGGCCCCTGCGATCTGTGAAAGTCTGGCGGCGAGACCCCCTTCGACACCGGGTCCAAATTTCGAGCCGAATCCTCCTCCCATATAATCGGTGACGACACGCACCTTGTCCTGCGAAACATTGAGATACGAAGCCAAACCTTCACGAACGCTGGTGATGCCCTGCGTGGAAGCCCAGCAGGTAGTGCCGTCATCAGTGACGGACACTGTGTTGCCGTGCGGTTCGAGAGGATGATGAATCTGCACGGGCGTGGTGAAAAAGCCTTCCACGATGGCGGCCGCGTCGGCGAACGCTTTGTCCACGTCTCCGTGTTCCCTCACGTTGGCTTCGCCCAGATTTGGCGCGTCGGGCCAAACACGCGGAGAGTTTGGATTCTTGGCAATTTCTTCTTTTACCACGAATGGCTGCGGCGTGGCTTCGACTTCAATCGCACGCAGTGCGTCCAAGCAGGCCTGCTTGGATGTGCCGGCCACGGCGGCCAATTCCTCGCCGTAGAAACGAACCGTCCGCTCGCCTTCGCGTTCAGCAACCACAGCATTAATTCCTGGAATCTTCTTGGCCTTTTCGAGATTGATGCGTGTCACCTTGGCGGCGGGCCATGGCGCTCGATAAATCATTCCGTAAAGCCAGCCCGCAGGTTGCATATCAGAGGGGTATTTGGCTGATCCTGTCGCTTTGACCGAGGTGTCCACGCGCCGGACAGGTTGGCCGACAACCTCCAGCTTCTTGGGCCAACTAGGCATGGCGGATCACCTCGGTGCGCATCGTGGATGAAACGCCAGAGGCCTTGAGTGCGGCACTGAGCATACGGGCTTGGATGCCGCAACGGCATAGATTTCCAGAGCAGGCCGTCCGCACTTCATCGGCAGTGGGATGCGGGTTTTTCTTCAGCAAGGCGGTCACAGTCATCACAAACCCGGGCGTGCAATAACCGCACATCGAGGCGTCGGCATCGATGATCGCCTGCTGAACGGTCGATGGTTGGCCGCTCTGTTGCAGACCTTCAACTGTGGTAATGGCGTGACCTTGGGCATCAATCGCCAGCTTCATGCAGGAATAAATCGGCTCGCCGTCGAACAGCACCGTGCATCCTCCACAAGTAGCCCGGTCACAGACTTCCTTCGAGCCGGTCAAATTGGAATAATCACGCAATGCTTGTAATAAGGTGACGCGGGGTTCGACATTCAACTTCATTGGCTTGCCATTGACGTCCAGCACGATGGGAACCGGACCTGGACCGAGGGCTTTTGTCTTGCCGATTTTCTGGAGTTCCTCGACCTCGGCGGCGACAGCGCTGACGGGCACGGTGGCCGAAGCGACCACGGCTGTACCCAGGCCTTTGAGGAAAGAACGGCGGCTAAATTCGGCTGGGTGCGACGTGTTGTGAGGGTGGTCACTCATGCGGGGAGTGATGTGCCACTGCACAGACCAACGCGGGAGCAACAAACGCGGCCTGCGAGGTTGTGCCTTCGCCAAAGCGCCCTTCGAACACGTTGTTCTTGCCATGATCGATCCAGGTAAGTGCGAGCAACGGCTCGCGGACCACCGACTCGCTGGTGACACCCACCGTATAGGAATTCATCTGGGAACGGGGCGTGTACCAAAGCGACTCGCCACAACTGATCAAGCCGCAGGGTGTAAATGGATGCGCCTGAAAGTGGATCGCGTGGCCCGCGTCGAAGATCGTGGTCTTGCCCGCATGAGTGATCTGCATCGGCACAGCACGAGTCTGCAATCGAATATCGCGTAATTCGCGATTGGCTTTCCTCAACCAGTCGAGAAGCGCTGCATTTTGGGCTGGCGTGGCCGATTGGGGAAGATACACAACCGCTGCCGACGGACGGGTGTTCTGATACGCGAGATTTTGTTTGCCGATTTCCAAAAGGCCGACCTGCAGTCCGTCCAAAGAGACGCCGTTGCACGAGCCGTCTGTAAAACTCCAGACTCGCAACAGACAGTGACCCTCTTGTGTGGCCTCCGATGAAGCGATGCAGCCGCCGATATAGAGTTGGCAGGAATGGAGTTCGAGAAGCTCACCGTGTGGGGCTTGTTCTGCCCGCAAGCCCGGCATGCCGAGAAGTAGCGTTACACTGATGAAGGCCAGCCATCGTTTCATACGCCAACGTCCTCCGTACAAACGCGCAACCTCGTAAAGGATACACCGCTAACGCGTTTGTGCAAGTGAAACTGCGAAATCTGTTCTTGGAAGAAGACGGAAGATAGCAGCGTGGTTTTTTCAGAAAGCGCCTGAAAAAAGTTGGAGCGAGCGAAGGGATTTGAACCCTCGACATTCACGTTGGCAACGTGACGCTCTACCAGACTGAGCTACGCTCGCTTCCGTTGAGAACGCCAGAACGATAGCAAAACCGACGCGAACTGCAAGAGTCAAAAATCGTGGTGCGCGAGAGAGGAGTCGAACCTCCACGGGTTGCCCCACAGGATCCTAAGTCCTGCGCGTCTGCCAGTTCCGCCACTCGCGCAATCGATTCGCGTGTTAACTATGCCCTAGTCAAGCGCGACGGTAAACAGAGAAAGCAGTAGTTCGTCTGGTGCCAGTCCGCTTCCTGTGAGTGGGTTGACTCGGACTACATTCCGCGCGAATGACTTTGCGAAAAGGAAAATCATGGTTATTGTGTTGGTGCGAGAAAGGAACACCCAGTACGAGCAAGTTTATGAAGCTCAATCGCCCTACCGAGGAACAAATCCGGGAACGGGCACGCGAGATATTTCTTGAGCACGGCGGCCAGCCGGGCCATGACGTGGATAATTGGCTTCAAGCCGAGTACGAATTGATGCAATTGCCCGTCCGCAAGCTCGTCGAATTGGATCCGCCCAAGGCCAAACCGGGCAATGTGGCCAAAGCCCTGTCATTGGTCGGGTTCGTCCACCTGATTACCAAGGCCCTGACCCATCATCTCAAGAGATGATTCTGGCGAGGCGAATTTCCGGGACGGAACCGAAGACCGGAGAACGCCAAGGTGGCTAGCGCAGGCTGGGGATTGTTTCCCGCCAGGCGGCGGGCGAGAAAAGCCCGCGGTGGTGGTAAAAAATCATTTGAGCCAGAGACCGGAACGCTGCATTACCCAGAGCCAGGTTGAGAAGCGGATTCGGCAAGCCCAGGTTCATTCCCAAGCGAAGCAGTTTCTTCCAATAGAATGCAGGAATTTCGTCAGCCAAGGCCCGGTACGGTTGCCGGCCCCCGTCCATCAGATAATCCGAAATCAATTGTCCGGCACGGCGCCCAAAATGCAGCGCGGTGTGGATGCCGCCAGCCGTCAGCGGCGAAACCAATCCCGCCGCGTCACCCACGAGCAACGCGTCCTCGCAGCCAAGCGGACGCACCGTGCCGCCCACGGGAATTAGTCCGCCACGTCGCCCGACAATCCGCGCGCGCCGAAAATCGAACAACTTCGTCAACCCGTCCACGAAGCGATCCAGTTCCGGTTTCCCGCGTCGCTGGCAGGCCAGTCCGATTTGGGTGATTCCCACCCCCGGTATCACCCAGCCGATGTACCCCGGCGCCAGCCTTGAATCGAGGAAACAGTGCAGGAGATCTTCTTCCACTCCGCGCACGCCTTCGTATTCGACTTCCACTCCAATCAGGCAGGTTCGATTGGTCCCCAGGTTGAAATCGCGAGAAACTTCGGACTGCACTCCGTCAGCCCCAACCAAGAACCGGCACGTGATCTCGGCCGATTCGAGCCAGAATTTGTCTCGAACTCGCGCCGCGCCGCGAAACGGATTACTCGGCAGGATGGTCGCGCCTGCCGCCGTTGTTTCATCTGCCAGCCAGCGCATCATCACCGGTACGTTCGTGGCCAGGAAATAATAGCCCGGGGACTGCAAATCCACGAACTTCTTGGAAGGCGAATAGAGGCGAACGCCGTGCAGCTTCTTCGTGAATTCCTCCGGCACATCCCATTCGTCTGCCACTTCTTTGACCAGAATTCCCGTCGTGTGGGGATTGTCCTCTGGCGCTGCTTTCCGCTCTAGCAAGACGGTTGAAATTCCGCGGGAAGCTAGGACTCGCGCGCAGGCTAGCCCGGCAAACCCGGCTCCGACGATGGCCACCTGGAAATGAGTTTCGTCCCGCCACCATGCGGGCGACCAATCTTTCGGTGCCGCTTGTGAGGATCTATTGTCAATTCGACGAGGCCTTGACTCGTAAGGCATAGCGTCTGAAGTTCCTGTTGCTGGTTCGGATGTCGCGGGTAATATTCCTGCGCACTTTGACCCACGGAGCGTTGGAACAGTTCAACAATCGTATCGCTGCGTATGTCCGAGAACATCGTAACGGCTGAGGAAATATCCGGTGGCTTTCAGTTTTTGGAAGGCCCGGTATGGGTGCCGGCGCACAACGAACTGCTTTTCTCCGACATTCCCGCCAGCAAGATCTATCGATACAAAGACGGCAAATTCGATGCGTTCCGCCACCCCAGCGGGCAAGCCAACGGCAATACTCTTGACCCGGAAGGGCGCCTCGTCACGTGCGAACACGAGAACCGCCGCGTCTCGCGCACGGACCGCGATGGCAGCGTCGTTGACCTAGCCACGCATTTCCAAGGAAAGCGCCTCAACAGCCCGAATGATGTCGTTTGCCGAAGCGAGGGATCGGTCTATTTCAGCGATCCACCTTATGGCGTGAAACCGGAAGATCGCGAATTGGATTTTCAAGGTGTGTTCCGCCTTTCGCCGGACGGCAAGACCCTCACGGTGATCGCGCGGGATTTCGTCAAACCCAATGGCCTCGCGTTTTCGCCCGACGAGAATCTTCTCTACATCGCGGACACCGAGCTTGGTCACATTCGTGCCTTCGACGTGAATCCCGACGGCACGATCGCGAATGGCCGTGTATTCTGTACTGTGGAACGCCCGGATGGGTTTCGGGTCGATATCGAGGGCAGCCTTTACATCTCGGCGATGAAAGCGGTTGAGATTTTTGATCGCACCGGAAAAAAGATCGGCGAGATTGAGCTCGCGGAGCGCCCGGCCAACGTCGCGTTTGGTGACGCTGACCGGCGCACGCTTTACATTTGCGCCCGCACCGGCCTCTATCGGATCCGCGTGAATGTGCCGGGAAGATAGGGGCGGCAGCTTGGTGAGACTCGGCGTCGAAAGCACGCCAACTATTGATGATCAACCCACAAGGCTGCGGTCACTTTCCCGCAAATGTCCGCTAGTTACCAAACGGGATCACGACCCGCACGCCGACGTAGGGTTTGCTCCGCAATATCTCGAGGTCGAGCTTCACGCGCGGGTTGTCCAACGGCCCTCCGAGAGAGTTCGCGCGTGTGCGATGCAAGCCGCGCTGACGGAATTCGAAGTCGGCATGGTCGCGGATGCTCTTGACGAAGTGATCGACGGCAAACACGGTCGTGTCGAGACCGTACTTGACGGTTTCGATCTGGCGTTTGACGGGCGACCGGAGCCACGGTTCCGGCCGGTATTCCGTCTCGAATTTTTCCCAAGCCTCAGCGTCCGTGGGCTTGCCGTGGCGCACTGGCAGCGGCCAGTCAGTGCGCTCGCCAATTTGTGGCGCCGGAAGGTTGGGCCGTTCACGGAGCTTGGCCAGGGTGAACTCCGGCTGAATCGTGGAAACCGATAACGAGGCCATTACAGTTGGGGACTCGGATTTCTGTGCGGGAGCGGCCCGAGCGGTCGACCAGGAGGCGATACAAGTGACCGTTACTGTCAAAATCGAATGCCAACGGTTCGCGCTGGTCTGTATGCTGTAACTGCTCACGACAAACTCCTTTTTCTCTAGCCACCATCCGGCAATGAACCTTTCGTCAGTTGGAGAGGCGGCTGTGGTGAAACGCCCGGATTCTCCTGCGACGCCTCTTGCTCATTGCCTTTCTTATTCTGGTCATCCTTCGCCGCGTTGTTTCGGCTCCGCTCATCGGTAGCTTGTGGCTCCTGTCAGCATCCACACAAGCACCCCTCCGAGAAGCGCGCATAACACCCATGCGCGTTTGCTGGTTAAGCGCTTGGTTGCGTTCATGGAGTGATCGCCCCGTTCAATAAATCAAAAGTGCGGCGTCGTTCTCGGAACACAACGACGTGGGCATCAATGGCGAGACAGATGATTCCTCGGGCGCGACGAGCCCCGCAAACTCCGTAAACGGTCTCGATGAGGTTGCCAAACGTCAATGCCTTCTTCTTGTGATTGGCTTTCATGCCATGCCGATAAGCCGGGAGACCGTGCGCGCGCTACGGGGTGTTCACCCCACGAGAGACTTCTTGAAACTGGATGCCGCTTTCGATGACAACCATTGGCCTCACCGCTCAAACCATCGTTTATGCATCTCTTCCAGAATCTTGCGGGTCAATCCCGGGCGACTGGCATCGCCGATCACTGCATTTTCGCCGCAGCGAGGACAGAGGGCCGTGTTGTCATGTTGAATCCACTTGCGAATCTCACAGTGGCCAAACAGCGACAAACAACGAAAACAACCGCAAATCGCGCTGGCCGTGAGCAACGCACGATGCAGGCGGGCCGCTTGATTCAACGCCAGCAACTCTGGCTCGTTCATATTCCAACTTCCCTTAATTGACGGTGAACAGTCCGGAGGTGGTCGAAACCAACCAACTGGTGACGTTGTTCATCCCAGAGCCGGTAGGTCAACGATTTGAAGCTGGCGAACAGTGTAATCGGCCGCACGCTCTGAAACAGCGGTTCGGCTTTGTGGCACTTCTCCAGGTTGTAATTCGGAATCCGCGCGCTCAGATGATGAATGTGATGAAACCCGATATTGCCTGAGAACCACTGTAGCACCTTGGGCAGTTTGTAAAACGAACTGCCCTGCAACGCCGCCGCGACGTAATTCCATTCGCCGTGGCGCTGCCAGTAAACGCCTTCAAATTGATGTTGCACGTAGAACAGCCACACTCCGGCTGAGCCAGCCACTCCTACCACCGTTAATTGAATCAGGAGGTAGGCCTTGATGCCGAAAGCAAAACTCAGCGCCGTAGCCATTCCTACAATCCCCAAATTCGTCCAATACACCGAGTGACGCTCTCGCTTGCTGGCCCCAGCGTTAGAGAACCGATGCCTGATCAGAAATACAAACAGCGGCGCGATCACAAAGAGCACAACCGGATTCCTTGCCAGCCGATACGCAACGCGTTTCCAGCGAGAAGCCTCTAGATATTCCTGCACCGTCAATGTCCACACCGCACCCAAGCCGCGACGGTCAAGATCGGCGGCGTGCGCATGATGGATGGCGTGTTCCCAGCGCCAGAGATAGTATGGTGTGAAGGTCAACACGCCGGTGATGAATCCCCAGATGTCATTGGCTTTCCGGGATTTGAAAAACGCACCGTGACCACAGTCGTGATGAATGATGAACACTCGCACCAGAAATCCGCCCGCGAGAATCGTCAGCGGCAGCGTGATCCAATAAGAAACCGCCAAACTGCGGTACATCAGATACCAGAGCAGCGCATACGGCACGAGCGTGTTCACGATCTGCCAGGCGCTGCGCCACAGCAAGGGCTGCTGGTATCGGGCGACGATTTCCTGCCAGGCCGCAGTGTCGGTCAGGTGTTCGCCGGTCGGCAAGTTGGAACCATTTCCGGTATGGTTCGAGTCCGTAATCGGCGATCGCGCGCCGACTGACTCTCGAGTCTGGAGGAGTTTCTTCACGACATGACGATAAGCCGGAAAACCAAGCGAGCGCTATGGGGTGTTGACCCCACCAGGGATTTGATGAATCCACACGCGGTCGGCGCGGCCTTGGGGCTAACGTGAGGCAGCGTGCACCACGTCAGTGGCGGCGAGGCGCTCCAGCTTCAATCTGAACTGGGCGAAACCTCCTGTCGCCAATTCTTGGCCGCGACCATCGCATACCTAAACTGAACGACTGTTTGCCTGAGGCTGAAAAAGTTCTCTCCGATGTCGCAAGCCTGGAAGTTGCCCAGCTTGTTCCGCCTCAAAACGGCAAAATTCCAACTCCTCCCTACCTTGGTTAAGGCAATGGTACCGATGAGGTTTTTCGCCTGGTTGGTGAACCACCCGATTTGCTCCCCCATCATATCCTCCAGAACCAGATGATATGGCAGCAAGTGGTTGAATTCGCATCGAGTGATACGCTTGATGGGCACAGTCACATCGGAGAGTTTGCGCACGATCGTTCTATCTCAATTGGCTGCCCGGCCGTCGAGCCGATGGTCGGGCTCTATTTGTGAAAGTACTCCCGGACTTTTGCTGCGACTTGGCGATCAGTCATCTTGTCGACTGTTTACATGGCGATGATGTGTCCGCCGAGCTTGTCTCGTTCGAGACGTTTTCCCAGTTCGCCCTTGGCCTCGCCAGGACCAAACAGCAGAATGGATTCAGCATCACGAATCGCCGCAATCACCTCCGCGTAGTAAGTGTTGAGATGGCCCGTAAACTCCTTCTCGTGACTGTCATCGGCGGGAGCCTGCTGTCCATAATGAGTCGTCGAACGAACGAACGCAAAGCGCCCGGGCTGTTTCTCAACGTTAGACCTGATTTCCATCGTCTCTTCCCCTTCGGCTGAGACAATCGAGATCACCGCCTTCCGATGATCAATCCACAAGCCCACGGTCGTTTTCATGGAATTCTCCTTTGTCGATTTGGTTCACCGGCCACGATTTTGATCCCGGCCTTCATTCAAAGCCGCTGACCGAGCATCAGACATGGGGACCCGCCCCATGTTCGACCGGGCAACAACAATCGCAGTGAAACTGTTTCTTCTAGTGCCGCATGGCCTGACGGACCAACGGGATATCGCTTTTCATTGTTATCGCAGGCGCAGTCATGCGTTTGCGCTTCGTTCTCCAACCGATCGATATCAATTCAGGTATCGTCCGCGTTCGTAGTCCTCAGCAACGGTGTGCTGGGCGGCTTGTTTTTCATGGCATAATAATAAGCACGGGAAATCGGGCGGATGCTATGGGGTGTTCACCCCACCAGAGGTTTCATCAATCGAAGCGCTGTCGGGGTGCCGCCTTGGGCACGGGTGAGAAGGCGAACCTAGCCCGCATATTGCATGAGGGTGAAGAAGTTTTCGCGCGGAGGTTGTGAGTTGGTTCAGAAGACGGCGGAATAGATCGAAGGCCCCCATTTCGCCGTCGGTGAAGACACTACCCCCGACCCCCGTTGTTTCCTGTGCCGGGGACCGCACCGGTAGCTGCTACCCGCTGGCCAGCCGCGCCACGACGGTCGCAAACAACTCTTGGTGCGGGGAGCTCGCTGCCAACAGAAACCGCACCCGCCGTGTGTTGCGCACCAGCACCACCCCGATCTTCAGCAGCTTCAGCCGGATCGTCCCGCATTGCGCCCGCGCCAGTTCGGTGCCGGCCAGCCCGATACGCCGCAACGCTTCCATCAACGTGTACGCCCAGCTGCTCAACAACAGCCGCCACTGGTTGGCTCACCAGCCGTGGCAACTCGTGTGATCCGCGAACAATCCCAACTGCTGTTCCTTGATCCGATTCTCCATCTCGCCGCGGGCGCAATACAGTTGGTCGTAGAGCGCTTGGGCGACACCGCTGAGGTTGGTCACCACAAAGCGCGGGTTGCGGCCCTTGTCGGTGTGCTCGGCCTTCACGATCACCCGCCGCGCCCCATCCCAGGTGTGCGCGGCGTACTCCACCTCCCCGAACAGTCGCTGTTTCTGCCGCGGTTGCGTGTACTGCATCGCGGCCGGCTCGCTCAGCGCTTGCGCCGCGGCCAACAGCCGCTCATTCTTGGCCAGCCCGATGATGTAGCTCACTCGGTGGCGGTCGCACCAGCGCAGCATCCGCCACCGACAAAAGCCGCGATCGCCGCGCACGATGATTCCGACTGTCGACCACGCCTGCCGCAGGCGCTTGACCAGCAGCGCCACAATCGCCCAAGCGTGTCGGGCCACGTCGAGGTTGCTCGGCCGCAGATACGCGACTAACAATCGTTCACCGCAGAACACGTACAACGGCAGGAAACAGTATTGGCGGTAGTAACCATGGAAGAAGGCCCCCTCCTGTTTCCCAGGCAACGGATCGTCGGGGGCATCCAGGTCCAGCACCAATTCCGCCGGCGGCGTCGCCTGACTGGCGATGAACTGCTCGACCCACCACTGATGGACCAGCCACGCGGCCTGCCGATCCGCGCCGTTCTCCCAGCGGCACAAGGTGGAGGCGCTGGCCAACTCGTCATCCTGTTCGACCGCCGTCTGCAACGCCACGTCGGTGCGCAGCCGATCATGGTCATTGAGATCCTCGTAGCCTTGGCACAGTCCGTAGAGGCGCTGGCGCAACAACGTCACCAGCGGATGCGGGAGCTTGGATCGATCACGTGGATCGGGTAAGCGTTTCGCGAGCGTCGTGCTCAGTTTCAGCTTGCGGTCGGCCTGCCGCACCAACAGCAGCCCCCCATCACTGGAGACATCCCCACCCGTGAAACTGGCCTGCACGCGGCGACGATTTAGGGCTGGAAACTCAAACGAAACCTGTGCCCAAACTGTCACGGCGAAACCTCCTTGGTTGACGGCTTGGATCAGCTTCGCTTATAGCGACTTCCAAGGGTTTCGCCACTTCTTTTGATGCAATATCCGGGTTAGAGGGGCGCTGGCGGCGGCCGAAAATCCCCGAATGACTACAGCCCAACTCGCCGGTTCACCACATCCTGGTAAACGGCAAGACCCGGCACCGACAATGGGGTGTTTACCCCATGAGATAAGAGGCAGCAGGTTCAGCAACTAGCGGATCGTCAACTGGACGCTGCTTTCGACAATGCCAGCCGCAATGGCATAACGGGTGAGGCCGGAGATCTCGTGGATGTTAAGCTTCGCCATGAGACTCTGCCGATGTTTTTCGACCGTTTTGATGCTGATGCCCAATTCCGCCGCCACTTGTTTGTTGGCCTTGCCCTCAGCAATCAGTTGGAGCACCTCCATCTCACGCGAACTCAGGCGGGTGATTTTCTTCTTGAGCAGGGCGCTTCCGTTCGGCGACCTCAGAGAATGATTGCGGAGGCGCTTGTCAATGGAGGGGCTGAAAAACGTGTTTCCTTTCTGCACTTTCCGAATCGCCCGGGACAGATCGCGGGAGGAGGTTTGTTTGAGCAGAAATCCCGCCGCGCCCGACTCGGTCGCATGCTCGACGTAGGCGTCATCGCTGTGCGCAGAGAGAATGAGCACCTTGGTGTCGGGGGCGGCTTTGCGAATCTGCCGGGAGGCTTCCAACCCATTGAGCAGTGGCATCGCGATGTCCATCACGACGACAGCGGGACGAAGTTTCCTGGCCAGTGCCACCGCTTCGCGACCGGTCTGCGCTTCGCCGACCACTTCGAGATCGTCTTCGGCCTCGAGTAACCTCCGAAACCCTTCGCGGACAATCATGTGGTCTTCAGCCAGCAGGACGGTGATGCGTTTCATAGACACTAAACCCGGTTGCCCTTCATGAACGGAATCTCGGCGCGGATGGTGGTCCCTTTGCCGGGCG
>DATIZX010000021.1:0-24284 GCA_035516795.1 Verrucomicrobiia bacterium | reverse complement strand
GTTCGAAAATGCGGCGACCTCCAACTGGAGGATGGCCGTGCTGGTCGTCGCGTCTTTCTGAAAGAAGAAATTCGGGTCGGCTGTTCCGCCTGTATCCAATACGGAATTGTAAGCGTTCCCCCAGTAGGGCAGGGCGCCGGGCGCATTAGACAGTGGCGCGGTGGGCGCATTCACCAGGTAAAACCCTACGTTGCGGTCCAATCCGTCCATCGACGTGTTGTCCCAATATGGACTAGCGTTCTCCGTCAGGTTCGAGCCCGCCCAAGTTTGAAATCCGGCGCCGCCCGATCCGCTGATCGTGTCGGAGAATACGGGCGTGGCACAAATGACGGTCGCTAGAGCACTGCACCACAAGAGGCCTTTGGCGTTCATAAACTTTTCCCTTCTCGACTCAACTCATGTGCTCCCTTGCGTCCCCTCAAAACAGGAGGGCTCGTTTGGCAGTTCATGTTGCACGGTGGGCTGGCTCATTTTCACTTGGCTTAAAGCGCCAAGCGGTCATTCCGCCGGTGCAGCTATTTCCACAACTCAACAAACCGAGTCGCAAAATCAGCGGTACGATTTCACGTTGTATTCATGATCCGAACGCGGTGATTCACGACACGTGTTTGAAAAACGTTCATCGAAAAAATGGGACCGAGGAATCGGAAGAGCGCGTCCGCAGTGGGCCGGGCGAAGGCAGATCAAACGATCCCCCGCCTGCGCAACGGCAGCTGAGGATTGTCCGTGTAGGTGAGCTTGGCGTGCAGGGAGAGAGTTGACTGCACACCGCGTTTGAAGTTTCCCACGAACAATCTTCGAGGCTGCCGTTGCGTCGCTGTTCTTTGGTCGTCATATCCTCGTTTTGTTGCAGGGAACGATAGCGAAGGCTGGAATCGATTCATATTGGATGGCTCGCTGATTCTTTTATCGGTTGCACCGCGGACGCATCATCCACGGGCACTCCTACCGGAGGTCTCAGCGGACTCCTACGAGCGGAAGATGGGGCCAGCCAGTCCCGCGCGGCCGGTTGTGATCACCGCGCCGGGTTGAATGCGCAATTCGGAAGCATCTCAGTTGTTGCCGGTATTCGTCTTCGCACCACGAATGCACACGAATAAACACGAATCCCGTATTTTGCTTCTCTCCTGGATTCTGAGTTCTCCAGCGCGTGCCGTCCGCGCATATTGAGGAGGGCAGCTTGTGGTGAGAAAAGAAAACCGATTTCTTCTGTACGGAATGCTCCCAGGAATTGCGCTCGGTACTTGCGTTACGCTGGCAATCGTGCGCCGGCCAAAAGCTCCGAGCGAGGTGACGTCAATCCAGGTCACCATGAATCTCCAACGCTCGGTGGCAACTTCGGGAAGCAGTGGTCGAAACAAGACGGATGAAACGCAATCACCCACCATCGACAATCCTGCCAACACGACCGATGGCGTCGTGGCAATTCAAGTCGATCCGAATCGCAGCGTGCGGTTCTCTCCAGCGTTGATTAAGGCAATCCACGAACTGACGGCAGCAGGCGAGCCACCCGATGTGGTTGTGAATCTCGTAGTTTCGGAAGTCAACCGACAGCGACGCGGCATTTAGAATGAAATCCATGTCCCAATAACGGAATCCTTCATCGCCCAAAACTGCTCGGATGGCTTCGCCGAGAGGTGTGTTGGGATTGACACCCGTAAACTGTCGGCTTTCTTCATATCCAACTTCGCCTGTTTGCAATTTCCACTGAGCAGCGTATGGCCGAGTTGCGGCAGGCGCAGGAGGATGATTGCTTGGACGAGTGGTACATCTGAGGCAGAGCGTCAAGAGCAATCTCGCAAGTTGCAAGACTTTCAAAAGGGACTGAGCCAAGAATTGGAAGCCGAACTCGTTCGTTTCTTTGGCGAAGATAGATTGCGACGGTTTAAGGCCGCAGGAATTCTCCAGGTGGAAGAAGAAGAGTAGGACGGTTCCAGCGAACTTCGTTTTACTTTCCCTGCTTGACGGTTGGCGCGTGGGGCGGTAAAAGTGGCGCGACCGCGTGAGGTCACGTAGCGTGCCCAACGCGGTCACGTGACTCGAATGACTTCGAGCCGTGATTGTGGTCAGGGGAGGCTGCACACAAGGACGATTTCAGATTTCTGAGAAAGAGCGACCCCGGGAGCTAGCGGGGTAGATTTCGATGTTTGGAAAATTTCTAAACTATTTCTCGACCGATATTGGCATCGATTTGGGAACCGCGAACACGTTGGTCTATGTGCGTGATCGCGGGATTGTTTTGCGAGAACCGAGCGTGGTGGCGATCCAGACGGGGACGAGCCACGTCTTGGCGGTAGGAGAAGAGGCGAAAAGGATGTTGGGTCGCACGCCAGGGAACATCCAGGCCATTCGCCCCATGAAGGACGGCGTCATCGCGGATTTCGAAGTGACCGAGGCGATGTTGCGCTATTTCATCAGCAAGGTGCACAACCGCCGTTACGGCATCAAACCGCGCGTCATCGTGGCGGTTCCGAGCGGCATCACCGAAGTGGAAAAGCGCGCCGTGAAAGACAGCGCCACCCATGCCGGGGCGCGCGACGTCTATTTGATTGAAGAACCGATGGCGGCCGCCATCGGAGTTGGGCTGCCGGTGCAAGAGCCGGCAGGCAACATGATTGTGGATATTGGCGGCGGCACGACCGAAGTGGCCCTGATCAGCCTGGCCGGCATCGTGCTCAGCCGCAGCGTGCGTGTAGCAGGAGATGAACTGGATGAGGCCATCATCCAGTACATGAAACGTGCTTACAATTTAATGATTGGCGAACGCATGGCGGAGGACATCAAGGTCAAAATCGGCTCGGCCTACCCGCTCGAACAGGAACTGACCATCGAAGTCAAAGGACGCGATCTCGTGGCCGGCTTGCCGAAAACACTGACGGTGACCTCCGAGGAAGTACGCGAAGCATTGCAGGAACCGATCTCGACCATTGTCGAGAACGTCCGTGTGACGCTGGAGCGTTGTCCCCCCGAACTCGCAGCCGATCTCGTGGACCGCGGCGTCATGCTCGCGGGCGGCGGGGCGCTGATTCGGGGCATCGACAAGCTTCTCGCCGAGGAAACGGGGTTGCCCGTTCACATCGCCGACGATCCGCTGAGCGCGGTGGCGATGGGAACCGGCGTCGTGCTCCAGGAACTCGGCTATCTCGAGAAGCTCGCCAAGAATTCTTCGTAAGCCCGCCTGAGACACCCACCGAAACATTGAATGTTGCCGCAGGCTTTAGCCTGTGCGCAGACTGAAGTCTGCGACTACAGTTCAGGAATGGTTTGAATCGTAGAAATTGGGTCATTGTCGGATTGCTGGTGGTGGGCTGGATCGTTTTTCTCGGCCAGCCAACGGCGTTTTCGACCAAATTGCGTATGATGTTCGTACAACTTGGCACGCCGTTGGTAAAACTGGGGGACTACTTTCCCTTTGTGCACTCGCGTCGTTTGCTCGCCCGGCAAAACGAAGGACTGCGCCACGATAACAACGCGCTGCGTCAGGAAGTCCGCGTTCTTGGCGAAACCGGTCGCGAAAATCTCCGCCTTCTGCAACTGCTGAACCTGAAAGAGCACACCGCCTACCGGAACGTCACTGCCCGCGTGATTGGCCGCGATGCGTCCAATTGGTGGAAGAGCATCCAGATCGATCGCGGGATCAACGATGGGGTTCGCGATCAAATGCCGGTACTCAATGCCTCCGGTCTGGTCGGCAAGACCATTTCAGTCAGCCGTGGAGAAGCCCGGGTGCTTTTGCTCGTGGACCCGAACTGCAAGGTCAGCGCGCTGCTGCAGGACTCGCGAGAGCCCGGCGTCGTTTCCGGCGCCGAAAGCGCATTCAGGCCACATTGTGTCATGACTTACGTCAACCGCGACGCCAAAATCAAAGTGGGCGAGCCCGTGATTACGTCGGGTCTGGGCGGCATCTTTCCGAAAGGCATTTTCATCGGCACGGTGACGCGGGCGCAACTCAACAAGCAGACCGACATGTATCAGGATGTTGACATTGCGCCGGCCGCGGATTTCCAGCGGCTGGAAGAGGTGATGGTGATTTTGAACCAGGAATGAAGACGAAAAGAAACAACATTCCTCCGTCCTTCCCGGTTGTAGGGCGCGATGCCTGTCGTTTAGGTATCGCGCCGCGCTCGGGGTCGAGGCCAACAACGGCGCGATACCCCGGTACAGCGTGGGGCATCGCGCCCTACAAGATCTCTGTGGGGATTTCAACGCAATGACCGCGCTCCTGTTTATCGTTGGCATTCTGCTCGCGGCAGCTTTCCAGGCGCGATTGCCGACTCTGTGGTGGCTCGGTGGAGTGCGGCTGGAATTTGTGCCGGCGCTGGTGGTGTACGGTTCGCTGACGTTGCCGCGTCGGCAAGCGATCCTGCTCGCGATCATGGCGGGAATGGCCCAAGACGCGTTGTCCGCGGCGCCCTTCGGCTTGTCGGTGCTGGCTTACGGCCTCTCGGCATTGTGGATCTCGGGGGTGAGAGAAACTCTCGATCGTGATCTGCCTTGGGTACAGATGGGGGCCGGGGGGTTCACCTCCGCGACCGTTGCGGTCATCGCCTTTTTTGTGGTCGGCGTTTCTTTTGCCATGCTCTTTAAGTTTGTCGTGGTCGTCACCATCAGTGGAATCATCACCGTTGTGTTGTTTTTCGCGCTGGATTACGCCCGCGCAGTCTGGGGGGACGCATGATCATCAGCGCGCCATTCCGTGAGAACAATCCGCGCCTGCGCGCCGTCGCCACGATTGTCGGGACCGGGCTTTTGATCCTGCTGATGGCGTTGTGGCGCGTGCAGATATTGCACGGCGAGCATTACGACAACAAACAAGACGTGCAATCTCTGCGGCGGATCCGCATTCCGGCGGCGCGCGGCGAAATCGTCGATCGTAACGGAGTCGTGCTCGCCAACAATCGGCCGAGTTACGACATCGCCATTTATCTTGATCAACTCGGCCGGGTTTCAAAGAAGACCGACGTGGTGCGTGTGGCGCAAGCCAATCTCGGCGCTTTGAGCGCCATGCTGGGTCTGCCGGTCACATTGGCGGACCGAGACGTGCGGATCCATTACCAGAGACGGCGTCCGCTGCCGCTGCCGGTCTGGCGGGATCTGAGTCCTGAAAAAGTGGCGGAGTTCGCCGAACGCGCCAGCAATCTGCCCGGCGCGGATCTGATCGTGATGCCGGTGCGCGAATATCCGCAAGGGTCGCTCGCAGCGCATTTGCTGGGCTATGTCGGCAAGGCCGGAAGCGCTGACAGTGACGAAGACGAAATTGAGAAGTTCTACTATTATCAACCCGACAGTGTTGGACGGCAGGGGGTGGAGAAGGCGTGCGACGAATATCTGCGCGGCTCGCCGGGGGGGCGCACGATACGCGTCAATCCGGCGGGTGGGATTGCCGACGATCTGGGCGAGAAACAAGCCGAGTGCGGAGGCCGCGTCACGCTCACGATTGACGTGAACCTGCAGCGGATCGTCGAACAGGCATTGGCACAGGCGCCGGCTGCGGCTGGCAAACAACTCGCGGGGGCCGTTGTGTTGCTAGACGTCCATACGGGTGAGATCCTGGCCATGGCATCATTTCCGAGTTTCGATCCGAACATCTTTAATCCCGGAACACCGGCGCCGGTCATTCAGGCGGTCTTGAATAATCCGGCCAGTCCGATGCTCAATCGCGCGATTGGCGCCCGCTACCCACCGGGCTCTACGTTCAAAACGATCACACTGCTGGCTGGCTTGGAATCCGGGGCGATCTCACCCCAAGACACCGTGGTCTGTACCGGCTCGCTGCAAATCGGCACCTGGCATCGGGCCTTCAAATGCTGGAACCACAACGGACATGGTCGCATCGACGCCGATGCCGCGCTCCGCCAATCCTGCGATGTGTGGTTTTATGTGGAAGGCATGAAGACGGGCGTCGATGCGATCACGAAAGTCGCCGCCGAGTTTGGGTTGGGCCAGCCCACAGGACTCGATATCGGCAATGAGATTCGGGGCTTTGTGCCCAGCCCGGCGTGGAAACGGACCCAATACGGAGAGCGATGGTGGGATGGGGACACGGCCCAGTTATCCATTGGCCAGAGTTTTCTGTTGGTAACGCCGCTCCAGATGGCCTGCGTGGCCGCCACATTCGCGAATGGTGGAACCTGCCTCCGACCTTATGTTGTCAAACGCATCGAGTCGTCTGATGGCCGGGTGGTGCATTTGGGCGAAACAGATGTGCGCGCTCACCTCAGCGCCACGCAGCAGGAACTGGACGTGGTCCGTCGGGCCATGCTCGGCGCGGTGCAAACCGGGACCGCCCACCCGGCGGCGGTCAGCGGATTGAACATCGCAGGCAAAACTGGAACGGCGGAATACGACGTGATGGAGCACGGGGTGAAGGTTCGACGGACACGCGCGTGGTTTATGGGATTCGCACCGTACGAAGAGCCGCGATTTGCCATTTCGGTGCTGATCGAGGACGCCGCCGCCGGCAGCCATACGGCGGCGGAAGTCGCCAGCAAAGTTTTTGCGCGGATCTTTGGAAAGAGCGCCGCCGGCGCAGGGACGGCGAACCGGGGAGTGTATGCGGATTAAGCATTACATCGAATTGTTGCGGCGCATGGACTGGCTGTTGTTCGGCGCGATGGTGGCGCTGGCGGTCGGTAGCGTGTTCTTCGTTTACAGCGCGTCGTACCGTGGACCGGGCGAACCGATGCCGAGTTTTTACAAAATGCAGATGATTTGGTTTGGGGTGGGACTACTGTTGTACCTGGTCGTGGCGTTGATGGATTACCGCCTCATCTGCCAATGGGCCACCGTGTGGTATGTTGTCGCCGTAGGTTTGTTGGTGCTCGTATTGGTCGCTGGCGTCAAAGTTTACGGGGCACGGCGTTGGATTGGGCTCGGACGGTTTGGGATTCAACCTGCCGAAATTGCGAAACTGACGACGTTAATCGCCATTGCCTATTACCTTTTCCATCGCCCGCTGGAATTGCGGCGGCAGTTGGCGACCGTCGGGGGGGTAGTGGCGATGATGTTGCTGCCGCTCGTGCTTATCATGTTGGAACCGGATCTCGGCTCCGCGCTGGTGCTGGTGCCGATCTGCTTCGGGCTGATGTTCGTCGCCGGTGTCAGAATCAAACATCTGGTTGTGGTCACGATCATCGGGCTGGCGTTGGCGCCCCTGGCCTGGCGCCATTTGAAGGATTATCAGAAGGACCGATTGACTGTGTTTTTAGACCCCAATCGCGACCCGCTGGGCGATGGCTGGAATCTCAACCAGTCTCTCATCTCGGTCGGCTCAGGCGGGTGGTCCGGGAAAGGTTATTTGCAGGGGACGCAGAATTTATTGGGTTATTTGCCGCGCACGGTGGCGCCGAACGACTTTCTCTTCAGCGTGATTGCCGAAGAGGAGGGATTTGTCGGCAGCGTGTGTGTGCTGGGTTTGTACGCCGTGTTGTTATTTTCCGGGTTACGGATCGCCGCGAACGCACGCGATCGTTTGGGAATGTTGTTGGCTACGGGAGTCGTGGTCATGTTGTTTTTCCATGTCTTCATCAACGTGGGCATGACGATCGGCTTGATGCCGGTGACCGGACTGCCCCTGCCATTGCTCAGCTATGGAGGCTCGTTCGTGCTGGCCAGCATGACAGCCTTGGGACTACTGCAAAATGTGTGGATTCACAGGAGGATCTATTAGAACGTGGATGCGATTAAACAGATATTAAGAAAAGGCGAAGAACTATTGACTGGACGACGTAAAAAGAGAGTGTTCAAGGAAATCGTCGTTAACGCCGAGGCGCTCGAGAATCGGGTGGCCGTGCTGGAAGACGGGCAACTCGAAGAATTCACGATCGAGCGCACCACCGAAGAGCGGATTGTCGCCAGCGTGTTCAAGGGGAAGATCAAGAACCTGGAACCGGGACTCAAGGCGGCGTTCGTGGACATCGGTTTCGAGAAGAATGCGTTCCTGCATTACTGGGACATCATTCCCGAGCAACTCGATCAGCGAGTCGATCTGATTGAAATGCCGGAAGGCGAGCGCGCCAAACAAAAGCCGAAGATTTCGCAAAAAGACATCCCTCAACTGTATCCGCCCGGCTCGGAGGTCATCGTTCAGGTCGTCAAGGGCCCGATCGGCACCAAAGGGCCGCGGATTACGACCAACATCAGTATCCCGGGCCGTTATCTCGTACTGATGCCGTTCAATCCGCAACGCGGTATCTCGCGCAAGATTGAGGATGACAAAGAGCGGCAGCGTCTGAAAAAAGTGCTGCAACGGCTGCGCATTCCCGAAGGGATGGGCGTCATCGTCCGCACGGTGGGCGAAAACCAAAAGAAACGCTACTTCATCCGCGATCTGGAATTGCTGCTGCAAACCTGGAAGCAGGTGGAACAGAAAATCAAGACCCAGCCCGCGCCGTCGTGTGTGTTTCAGGAACCGGATCTGGTGGAGCGCACCGTGCGCGATTTTCTCACCGAAGAAGTGGATCGCATCATGGTCGATCACGAGAACGCGTACGAACGGATCCGCAACATGATCGGCCAGATCAGCCGCCGCTCGCGGAACAAGGTCAAACTGTACAACGAGCCCACCCCCATCTTCAGCAAGTTCAACGTCGAACGCCAGATCGACAGCGCGTTTCGGCGGCAGGTCTGGCTCAAGAGCGGTGGCTATATCTGCATCGACGAAACCGAGGCGCTTGTGGCCATCGACGTCAATACCGGCCGCCACAAATCACAGAAGGACCTCGACACGACGATTCTGCAGACCAACCTCGAAGCGGCTGAGGAAATCTCGCGCCAGCTTCGGTTGCGCAATATCGGCGGGCTCATCGTCATCGATTTCATCGACATGCGGCATCGCAACGATCAGCAAAAGGTCACGCAAAAAATGCGCGAAGCTGTCCGTCGCGACAAGGCCAAGACGCGTATCCTCAACATCTCGCAATTGGGGCTGATGGAAATGACGCGCCAGCGCCACAGCGAGAGCATGGCCAGCGCGGTTTATGAGGATTGTCCGTATTGCAAGGGCAAGGGCATGGTGAAAAGCGCGCTATCGATGTCGGTCGAAATCCAGCGTAAAATTGCCGAGCTTCTCCGCAAACTGCGGGAACAGGGCAAACACGAGACGCCCCAACTGCGCATTTTCGTGCATCCCGAGGTGCTGAGCCGATTGCGCACGGAAGACGAAGCGGTGCTGATCGAGTTGGAGAAAAAACTGAGTGGCAAACTCAGTTTCCGTGCCGACCCGACGTTCCATTTCGAGCAGTTCAAGATTACAGACGCCATTAGCGGGCAGGAGCTGGCATGATCAGGACGAGCATTTGAACCGGATCGAATATGCTGTCGCGGCTTGACGGGGTGACTCGCCCGCGGGAAACGCCACGGTAGGAATCGAGAGAGAGCGTGACCAAGGTTTGCAACGCCACGAAGAGCGGAACGCGATCCATTGATTGGGGCTGCGGTTTGTTGATCGTGTTGCTGACGATCGTGACGTATTCCCCGTCGCTATCTGGCAGATTCGTCTGGGATGACGATGCCTACGTAACAAAGAACCAGACCCTCCGATCTTTGGATGGGTTGCGAAGAATCTGGACCGAGCCGGTAGCCACGCCGCAGTATTACCCGTTGGTATTCAGTAGTTTCTGGGCTGAGTATCATCTGTGGAAATTGCAACCGTTCGGGTATCATTTGGTCAACGTGCTATTGCACGCTTTGAATGCGGTGTTGCTCTGGCGCGTGCTGCTGCGGCTCAAGGTCCCCGGTGCATGGTGGGCGTCGGCGATCTTTGCGCTGCACCCGGTGATGGTGGAATCCGTCGCGTGGATCACCGAGCGCAAGAATGTGCTGGCGTGCCTGTTTTATTTGCTGGCAGTACTGGCATACTTGCGATTTCGGCCCTTGACGCACGAAGGAGTGAGGGCCGCGCTGCGTTGGCGGTTTTATCCGTTGGTTCTCGTGTTGTTTCTGTGTGCTTTGTTCAGCAAAACGGTGACGTGCACATTACCAGCGGTGCTTGCGCTTCTGGTGTGGTGGAAGGGGAAACATTTGGGAAAACGCGATGTTCTGACCTTGATCCCTCTTTTCTTTCTTGGAGCGATCATGGGATTGGCGACGGTTTGGATCGAGAAATATTACGCGGGCGCAACGGGTGCTGCCTGGAAATTGTCGTTGGCACAACGTTGTCTAATCGCGGGTCGCGCGGTGTGGTTTTACGCTGGGAAATTGCTGTGGCCGGCGAATCTCTCCTTTATCTATCCGCACTGGGAATTGCGAACGGGGTCCGCGTCGGCATGGCTGCCTCTGGCGGGATTGATTCTCGTCGCCGCGGTACTCTGGCATTTCCGCCGCACGAGTTGGGCGCAGGCCGCGATTTTCGGCCTCGGTTGTTTCGTCGTCGGGCTGCTGCCCGCGTTGGGATTTTTCGATGTTTATTTCTTCCAATTCTCCTTTGTAGCCGACCACTTTCAATACATGGCTTCCATGGCGCTGATCGCCTTGGCAGTGAGCGGAGCGTCCATTATCTTCCAGCGGGCCGGTCCACGAGGTGGCAAATTGGGCGTTTTCGTGGCTGCCTGTAGCTTGCTGTTGCTGGCAGTGACCACTTGGGGACAAACCTACGTTTATCAAAATGACGAAACGCTCTGGACCAATACCCTGATGGCGAACCCGAACGCCTGGATTGCTCACAGCAATCTCGGAATGATCCTCCGCGAGCAAGGCCGGTTGAAGGAAGCGATCGAGCAGGACGAATGGGCATTGCGACTCAAGCCAGATTGTGTCGAGGCGCATAACAATCTGGGGATCGCCTTGTCGATGCTGGGTCATGACGAAGAGGCAATCGCACATTTCGAGCGAGCGCTGCGCCTCAAGCCCCAATATGCCGAGGCGCACAACAACCTGGGAATTGTCTTGGAGAAAATCGGCAAGCTCCACGAGGCGATCCAACAATACGAACAGGCGTTGCGCCTCAATCCCAATTACGCCGATGCGCATTACAATTTGGCAGCCGCTCTGGAGCAGGGCGGGAAGATCGAGGCGGCCATTGAACATTATAAACAGGCCCTGCGCCTCAACCCCAATCTCACCGCGGCGCGAGATCGCCTGGCGCAGTTGCGCGCCGGTCGGTAACTGGATTGGGGCAGGGAACGAATTCCGATGACACGCAAATCGATCAGCACAGAACGGCAAGGAGTGAGACGGATGATCTTCTTCGGGCGATATCGAACCGCCAACCGCATCAATTCCGTTGCGATTCACCTTCTCATGCTTTGTTGCCCTTTCGCCGTCGCGCTCCACGCAGCCACCCAGCCACGCGTCCTCACGCCCAGCCCGTCATCCTTTGAATCGCTCTCGCGCTTTACCGAGTTACTCGACGCCCTGCAGAAGAACTACGTCGAACCATCACGTATCCATGAGAGTCAGCACACCACGGTCGCGTTGCGCGCTTTCGTCCGCTCGATCGATCCTGAGGCTGATTTGCTGACTGCTGAGGAGATCGCACTGACCAATGAGTCCGCCAACGGCAGCGCGGATGTTGGTATCCGCTTCGCGCTGCGTGGGGATTATCCCACGATCGTTTCGGCGCAAGACAACAGTCCGGCGCAAGATGCCGGGCTGCTGGAGGGGGAGCAACTGCTGGCCATCGACAAACGATCTCTGTTCCGCGCGCGGAGATTCGACGTGCAACGGCTCATGCACGGCCCGGCGAATTCACGAGTCACATTGCGCGTGGTCGACCCGGCCACCGGTGCGGCCCGGGAATTCCATCTGCTGAGGGCAAAACCCGCTGCGTCCCCGTCGGTACCGCTAAAGTTCCTCGACAACGGCGTTGCCTATTGCCGTCTGCCTGAATTCACGCAGCCGGCGGTCGAGGATCTCCGTGCCGCCATGGCGCGGGCCAAAAAAGAGCGCGCGGCAGGCGTGATTCTCGACCTGCGCGACAATGCCGGCGGCACGTTTGAGGCCGCCCAGGTTGCGGCCTCGATGTTCCTGCCCAAGGCGGCAAACATCGTCGCTCTCGAATACGGTGAGGCCGGCCAGCGCGCGACCTTCGTCAGCAATGCGGGGGAAAAATTCACCATGCCTCTCGTGGTGCTCGTCAACGCCGGCACCGCCGGCGAAGCCGAATTGTTTGCGGCCGCCCTGCAAGACAACAAACGTGCCCGGATTGTTGGCAGCCGGACCTTCGGGCGCGCCTATCTGACGGGTTTCGTTGCTCTTGACGATGGTTCCGTGTTGTCCCTGCCGACAGCCTATTATCAGCGTCCTTCGAAAGGGACGCTTCAGGGCCGGGGCGTAACGCCGGACGTGATTGTTGATTTGCCACGCCAGACTGAACGCTTAATCGAACGGATGGGCTTCAGCACCTTCCGCTGGCCCGCTCATAGGACCGAAGTCCTCGCCACCGATCTCCCGTTGGCCAAAGCCATGTCCCTGCTTGCGAGGTGAACGCTGTTGCGGTTTGGATTTGATCTGTTAGCATCGCACCATGCCGCTGGCAAAAATGAATCTTGGAATCGTTTTAGGACTGATGGTTGCTCTTACCCTGAGCGCCCGGGCCGAAGAATCTGCGTTGACGAAGTTCAACGCTGAAGCGGCCCGGTTTTACCGGCAAGGCCATTACGCCGATGCCGTTCGCGCGGGGCAGGAAGCGCTGGCTGAAGCTGAGAAATACCTCGGTGATTCGCCTCGGGATTTCGCCACGGCTTTGAGCAATCTCGCGGAGTTTCAACGTGCTCAAGGTAACTACACGGAAGCGGAGAGCCTCTTGAAACGAGCGCTGAGCATTGACCAGAAATTTCTCAACGATCGCCCCGATGTCGCCACTGATCTCAGCAATCTCGGGTTGATTTATGACAGCCAGCAACGTTACGCCGAGGCCGAGAAGCTTTATCAGCAGGCGCTGGCGATGGATGAAAGGCTTCTGGACACGAATGCTCCCGATGTGGCGACTGATCTGAACAATCTCGCCGAAGTGTACCGGGAACAGGATAAGTTCGGGGAAGCCGAACCGTTGTATAAACGGGCGTTGACCATTTGGGAGCAGTCAACAAACGCAAATGACCGGGCCGCCGCCACCATGCTCAACAATCTCTCCGCGCTTTACATCGCTCAGGGAAATCCGGCCGACGCCGAACCGTTGCTGACGCGGGCGCTGGCGATCTGGCGCAAAGAAGTGCGCGTGGACCACCCGAATCTGCTGGTGACCCTGCGCGCGCTCGGCTCCGTGTATACCTCGCTGGGTGAGTACGCCAAGGCGGAGAATTGTTACACCCAGGACCTCGCTATTGTTGAAAAGACAGATGATGGCAAGAATCCGCAATTGGGAAAAGACCTGAGCAACCTCGGGCTGGCACTCTATCTCCAGCGCAAATACGCAGAGGCCGAGTCCCCGCTCAAACGCGCGCTCGAACTAAACGAGAAAATTCACGGGACCAACGCACTCGTCGTTGCGTCCAGCCTCAACCAACTCGCTGAAGTTTACTGCGTCCAAGGGAAATATGCGCAAGCCGAGCCGCTCTACAAACGGGCGTTGTCAATCGACGAAACCATTCCCAACCCGCAACACACGGTCGTGGCAAACGATTTACGCAATCTCGCCACCGTGTATTCCAAGCAAGGCCGCAACGCCGACGCGGAACCGTTGCTGCAACGTCTTCTGACGATCAAAGAAGCGACCCTTGGCCCGAACAGTCCGCAGCTTGTACCAATCCTCGACAGCTACATCACGGTCCTGCGCCTTCTCGGCTGCGACGATGAAGCCACGACGATGGCGTTGCGCGCCGACGCCTTGCGAGATCAAACTGCCAAGAAGCAGTAATCGCAGCCGCAAAGAGGCACAAGACTGCAATTTGTGGAGCAGAACGGCTTCCTGTTCCGTCAAGGGACGTCTTTCAGACTTGACGGGGCCGCGCGCTGAACCGTGTTGTAGAGGCCGCTGTCCCCAGCGGCAACGGATTCTTCACTGCCGCGTTCTAGCGGCTGCGTCGTAACAGCCTGTACGGCGCATTCCAAGTGGCAACGCTCACACCAGAAAAAAGGGAACAGCGTGATCGCTATGCTCATTCTTCCAGTCTAATGAGCTAACATAACCTTTCGCAGGAAAAGGCCAAAAGGCTGAGGAGAAGGAGGGCAAAGCAAAGGAGTTATGTATAGCGCTATATATAAATCGACGGCAGGCGCCGCAGCGGGGTGGCCGAGTGCGGCGTTTCTCGCGGGTGAGAGGAGTGACGGAGACGAGTGACCAATGCCGGCGCAGGCTAAAGCCTGCGACTACAGATCCGAACGCGACGGATGCAGGCTGAGTCCTGCGGCTACAAACCCGAACACGCTGGACGCTTTTCGCTCGCAAACTGGTTCAGCGAAGCGTTGGCGCAATCAGCAATCCGATGGCGTACGTGACCACCGCTTCGCCAAAACCCACAATCGTCATTTCCGCACCGCTCTTCAGCCACGAACGGCCGGTGACCAACACCTTCGACGCGCCGACAACAAAATGGGCCGCCGTGCTGATAATAAACGAGGCAATCAGCGCCTCCGTTCCAGACATGGCAAAAAAGGGGATCACCGGAATAAATGCGCCCAGAGCAGTGCTCACCGTGGCGCTGCTCGCTGCCCTCCATGGATTCGGAAAGGTTCGCTCGGAGAGTCCCAACTCCTCGTGCGCCAGAGTGGTCAGCAAATGTTCCGGCTGCTCAGCCAACCGCGCCGCCATCTTCTTGGATTCTTCAGGTGAGAACCCTTTCAATTGGTAAAACAGCTCCATCTCTTCGCGCTCCTGTTCGGGGTCCGTCTCAATTTCAGCGCGCTCCCGTTCCACCTCGGCTTCATACACTTCACGTTCGGATTTGGTGGCCAGATAGGCGCCGCTGCCCATGGACAACGCCGAAGCGATAGCCGTCGCAATTCCGCTGAGCAACACAAACTCACTGTTCACATTCGTTGCGCCCGCCACCCCGCTGACCACGCCGAAGGCGGCGCCCAGCCCATCGTTCACGCCATAAATAGCCTGTCCGATCCAGCTACCGGAGCGGACGTGCCAGCGTTCGCCACCAAGGATCTTATCGAGCTTGCGCTGGGCCGGGGCAACTGCGGGATTCCTAAACTCACTCAGGACGCGGCTGTGGGTTTGTTCTTCCTTTTGCGCTTCGAGCAATTGACGGCGAACTTGATCGTTGGGTGCCACCTTCGCCAAATCGTCATACAACGAATCCGCCCCGTCCTCCAACGCCTCGAGCTTCATCACCGCGGTTTCCGTTCCGCTCTGCAACAAAATCCAGCGCCGCGCCCGTTCGATGAACGATTCCCGGTATTCGCCGAGTTCCACGCCGAGTTCGCGCAACCGTGCCTCCCAATTGGCAGCGTGTTTGTCCTCGGCCTCGGCCAGACGCGCCAGGATCGTACGTCGTTCGGGATTTCGTTCGCGCTCGGCCAACGCGCGATAGTTGCGGGCGCTGGCCATTTCGTCGCGCCAAGCCTGGCGCAGCCCGGCAATCAGTTTCTGTTGGTCGCTCACTCGTTGTGGGGAATCTTGACCGTGCTGCCGCCGACGAATTCGCGGATCACGGCGTCACCGGGAATAATCTCGCGAGAATGGACTTGCTCGCGCGTTAGTCCTTCGACCGACTCCAGGAGTGCTTTCACCCGTTCGTACCGGATGCGCGCATCGAGGAAACTCGAGTACTGTTTCATATCCTCGGGTTTGGGCCAATGGCCGTCCGCTCCGATAAAGAATGGTTTCAATGCCGGCAAATCGAAGGTCAAGCCGCCATTGATGACGTGGTCGGCCAGCCCCATCAAGGGAATGATGCTGAAGAGTTCACCGGCGCGAACGTAATGCCAGTGCAAGATGGTTGACAGCGGACTGTGATTGCGATGCTGTACGTCGCGCAGCATCCGACGAATCAGCCGCACGTCCGTGAACTTGGTCAGCCGCTTCGTGCTGCCATCGCCCTCGTACAACACATTGAGGGTCTCGATGTAAACCCGGAACTGAGTGGAGTCGTCGATATCCTCGGTAATGGGCGGATACAACCCGTGCAAGCAGTCGAGGAGCAGGATCTGGTCCTTCTCGAGTTTGACCGGTTTGGAGGATGTCCGCCGGCCTTCCTTGAAACTGTAGACTGGTTTGTCGATCTTCTCGCCATCGAGCAGCGCCTTCAAATGTCGGTTCAACAACTGAATGTCCAGCGCTTCCGGTGTTTCGAAATTACGATCATTGATCCAATCGGTTGGATGATCGATCAGCGCCCAGAAATAATCGTCGAGGTTCAGCATCAGGAACCGGAGCCCCTGTTTCTGCAGCCGCTCCGTCAACTTCACCGTGGTCGTGGTCTTGCCCGAAGAACTCGGACCGCTCACCCACATCATGCGAATGTTATCGCCCGCGTTGAGCCGGGTCATCATCTTGCGCGCCGCCTCGTCGAGCGCCCCCTCGTAAGCAGCCAACGATTCTTCCACGAGTGCCTTGATTTTCCCGCCGCGCACTACTTCGTTTAACCCGGCCACCGTGTCGCATCCGTGCTGACGGTTCGATTCCAATATCTTTTCCATCCGTTTCCGTGGGAATCCGTTGCCGACGAACTGCGTTTCGTTGATGGCGCCTTCGCGGAACCAATGCCGACCCCAACGGTAGCATTCGTATGCGTCCGCTGTGTTCTGAAATCCGTAACTGCGGAGTGCATGCAACACCTGGTCCTGAATCGTTTCAATCGTCGGCGGGAAATTAGCCGTGAGATGATGCGGATTCGCATTCAAACACAAGACCACGACGTCACCGAGAAACTCGGCAATCCGTTCCTCAGACCCGTAGGCTTCGAACACCTTGTCGTTAATGCCCGGCAAAAAATCCTGTCGAAAACCGCCGATGGATTCCGCCGCCCGAAGAATGGCGCGGCAAATTCGCTCCTCATCGAACGTAACAAGTGCCCGATTGCGTTTTTGGACCTTGATAATGCGATTCTGAATGGCCATTGCTGGCAACCTTACCACATCGCCCAGCCCCTAGACAACGCCGATAATGCCCAATTTTCGCGAAATTGTTGGCAAGAAAGCTGCACCCACGAGCAGTTGTGAAGACGTCTATTGTGACCCTCATCCTGTTGGGGGTGGCGTCAGCCGCTCCGGCTGACCTCATCCAACTTACCAGCGGCAAATTGGTGTCCGGCCGGGTCCTCAGCTACGCGAACGACCTTTTCGTTGTGCAGCCGACGAATACTGCACCCGTCCAAGTGCCGGCGAATTCAATCTCAACAATCGATTTTCCCAGCGGCGCCGTGTTGGCTACGGTCGAGGTTGGCGGAGAGAAGCCCGCTGCTGGCAAGATTTGGCTGTATGCTCGTGGCGCGTTGAATTTCGACAGCGCCAGCGGCGAAACTGCCAGAATTCCGCTGGCGAAAATCTCCCGCGTTTCCTTCAGCGCCGATCCCCTCCCGGACAGACCGGCTCCACTTCCTCGCCCCAAAATCAACCCGCCGCCGTCTCCTTATCCGTATGCGTTCACGAAAGTCGAAATCATCAGCCACGGGGAGTCGGTTGACATCCAGAAGCACTGCATACCCGGCAAGATCACGATCGTCGATTTCTATGCCGACTGGTGCGGGCCGTGCCGGCAAGCCGGTCCCATTTTGGAGGAATGCGTCAACAAAGATCCCGACCTGGTCCTTCGCAAAATCGACATTGTCAAATGGAGTTCACCCGTTAGCCAACAATTCGGCCTTCATGGGATTCCGTACATTCAGGTGTACGATGGCCGGGGAAACAAAGTGGGCGATATGACGGGGTTCAACAAGGCCATCTTGGAATCGTATCTCAGCCGCGCCCGCCAATAAAACCGACAAAGGAGTGCGGCCCAACCCTGCGTAATGCGCTCAGAGGATTGCGTTGTCGATCAAACGAGTTGACCCAATGTAGGCGGCGAGAAGCGCGACATTGCCGTGCTGTGCCTCGTGAACGGGTTCAAGCGTTTCCGCATCGGCAATCGCTGCATAATCCAACCGGGCAACGGGTGCCAAGCTAACGGTGCGCTGGATGGCGGCTTCCAGTCGGTGCGGGCTGCGTTCGCCACCGTTAAACAGGTCGCGTGCGACGTTGAGTCCTTTCCAGAGCACAGTGGCTTGCGCGCGTTCCGCGGCCGTCAGCAATTGATTGCGGCTGCTCATCGCCAGGCCATCTGGCTCGCGAACCACAGGAGCCGAAAGGATTTCGACGGGATAACAGAGATTGCGAGCCAGATGCTCGATAATCTTCCACTGCTGGTAGTCTTTCTTGCCAAACACTGCAATATCCGGCTGGACGATATTGAAAAGTTTCGCGATGACAGTGCACACGCCGCGGAAATGCCCCGGACGCCGTTCGCCCTCGAAGCGCGTCTCCAATTTGGTCTCGTGAACCCAGGTGGTTAGGGCACCGCCCGGGTACATCTCATCATCCGCCGGCGCAAATAACACATCGACGCCTTCGCGTTGGCAAACGCGGGTGTCGGCTTCCAGGTCACGCGGATATTGTTTGAAATCCTCGTGAGGACCAAACTGGGTGGGGTTGACATAGATGCTGACCACGAGACGAACTTCCTGCTCGCGGGCCTTGCGCATTAGTGAAGCGTGGCCTTCATGCAACGCGCCCATGGTCGGGACCAAAGCGATTCGTTGACCCGAGCGCTTCAGGTCGGCGGCAACGGTCTGCATATCGTGGACCGTGCGAACGACTTTCATACCGGGGAGCATAGCGCTGCGACCGACCGTCCGTCACGAACAAAATATCAATAAAATCGGGTTGCGCGAACGCATCATGGGCGATCGCTGTGCCGCACATTGGGACGACGATCACGGACGATTTGACCCAGTGTGCAGCCCATCAACACAGAACGCGCTTCACGTGGCGCGGAGACCGTTCGAGTCTCAAGCGCGGCTTTTGTGTTTCGGCGTCGCATTCCAAGCTTGCTTCTTGCCCCGAGCCCGGGGTATATTTCTCAATGTGAGTCACCCCGGAAAGGAGCGTCATGGCGCTATTCGGCGGCAGTCAGAAGCATCCGAACCTCGATCAACTTTCCCTTTTACTCCAGAACAGTCTGGGCCTTCAGCTCGCGGCTCCCGATAACGACGTGCTCTCCGTCATCGATAGGATGACGCCGCACGATCTGATCGGCATCCAGAACGCGCGCAGCCTCGAAGGCGCCCAGGAGATTTTCAAAGGCAAATCGCTCCGGGCGACCGTTGACCCGGAGACGCGGAGTGTTTCACTGTCGGTGGCCACGCCGGAGGAAATCGACAGCGAACTGCGGGCGGCCCACAGCGCCGTCAGCGTTTTGCACGTCGGAGTTGCACAGCATCACTCGACCTCACGCATCGTTCGCTCTTTTAATCCGGCCACCGAAGCAGTCGCGGCAACCAGCAATGTCTCCAACCCCCTTGTCCAGCAAGAGATCGCCGCACCAGCGGTCCCGCCCGCATTTGAACATCTGGAAGCTGCGGAAAGGTTATGCCCCGCAGTGGTGGACCTTTTTGTGAAGCACGGGCAGTTGACCACTGCCGACAAGGAAGTGCTGAAAAAGATCAAGCCAGCAGATTACACGCTCGAAGCCCGCGTCACCGCCCTCGAGCGTTGGAAGGCAGAAGTGACCCGCCGCGCGCGCGGCGTTCACGTCCAGCAGGGGGGGCCCACCTCGCTTCTGGCCAGTGCGGAAGGCTCACAGAATTCCGAGGAAGCAGTGCTCCGGCGGTTCGATACGTTCTTGCATTGGCTGGCTAAACTGATCAAGGCTTTGGAACATAAAGGCATCAAGTTTCATGGCCGGCCGGTCTGGTTGCACTAGCTTTTCGGGGTTACGCTCCGCCCGGGAATGCTATCCGAAAAACTGCTCTGGACTTCGAATCTGAGGGCAGATCCACAAGTGCTGGGGCGCGGAAGAATCAGAAACATTTCCGTCAGTGGACTTTTTCACGCTCTTTAGCAAAATAATCAATCTGCTGGCAAATGCGGTGAAGGACGTTGCAGTCACGCTTTTCCAGCGGCGCGCGGGCAATGACACGACGGAGCGAACGAATGAACGAATCCGGATCACCCTGATGCGGTCGGAAACCCACTTTCGCCAGCGATTCGGAAAGATGTTTCAACACGAATTCGACCTCATGGACGGTCGCCAAATTGTAGCGCGGCTTCGGCACTTCGCCGAGGCTGGCCAAGTAAATCTCATAGGCGAACAGCATCACCGCTTGGGCCAGATTCAACGAGGGATGGTCGGCAGCTTGCGGTACGCTGGCGATGTCGTGACAGCGACGCAGTTCAATATCAGTGAGGCCAGCTTCCTCCCGTCCGAATACGATTCCGACCCGGTTTCTGCGAGATAGCTCCGCGATTTTCATGGCCGCCTGACGCGCTTCGATGACCTGCGGAAATTGGGCGCGACGTTTGCGGTGGGTGGTGCCGACGAGCCAATGCAAACCCTCGGTTGCTTCTTCCCACGTCGTTACCGCGAGCGATTTCTTCAGAACGTCTCCGGCGCCGTGGCCCAACATGATCGCTTGCTGGTGATCCGTGAAATTCTTTGGCCCGCTCAGGACAACGAGATCTGTGATCCCCATCGTCTTCATGGCGCGCGCCGCGGAACCAATATTACCCGGCACGGCGGGTTCCACGAGGATGACGGAAACATTTGCAAGATTTCGCGGCGCGCCAAACGTCAGTACTGGTTCAGGATGTTTTTCAGCGGGTTTACGCATGCGAATCCAACACAATCGTCACCGGACCATCGTTCACCAACTCCACATCCATCATGGCGGCGAATTTGCCCTCCGCAAGCTTTAGTGAAGTAGAGGTCCGCAGTTTCGACATGAAATCGTTGTAGAGCCTTTCTGCCTCAGAAGGGGGCATGGCGTCGATAAAGCTCGGACGCTGGCCCTTGCGGGCGTCGCCGTACAATGTAAACTGCGACACGACGAGGATTTCGCCGCCAATATCCGTGACGGAGCGATTCATGTTGTGCGCGTCGTCGGGAAAAATGCGGAGCTTGAGCAGTTTGTTAATCATCCAGTCGGAGTCGGCTGACGTATCGTTCTTGCCGATGCCGAGCAACACGAGCAAGCCGCGTCCAATCTGGCCGACAGACTGCCCGTCGACGCTTACACTGGCTCGCGCCACTCGTTGCACCACCGCTTTCACGGCAAAAGTGAATACGCGAAAGAGCGGACTGTTGTCGAGCCGGGAAGAAGATGTGCGCTTTGGGCAACATACGTCTCGACTTTTGCGCACCGCTTTGCTTTAGTCGCACCCGGCGAGAGAAGGTGGCGAGTGGCGTTTATCAGATGTAGAAAAGTCCGTGTGCTTCGTGAAATCGACACGAACTGGCTGCGGTATCTCTATCATATCCCCAACTTGTTCCGGTGTGGTTCCAATACCCGAACGGGCTTATCCCACGTGAACAACGTCCGCCGACCGTCCTCTCACGCGACGTGTCTCCGGCCCGACAAGTCGCGGACATGGACTGCCACATTGAAGAAACCACTAAAAGGAGAGGCAAAATGAATGGATGCATCAAATATCTGATAGTCGGGTTGGTGGTGACCGGTGTTGTGCCGAGTTCACAAGCCGCGAACATAGATGTGACCTGGGGCGCCAACTACTCGACGTGCGTATCGTTGGCAGATGGGACGACTCCTGTTCCGTTGGGCAACCGAGTAGAGGTCGGCACGTTTACGATGGGGCCGACGGTTGGCAGTCCCAGCCTGGATAACTTCGTAGTCTTTGCTGAAGGCGCCGTGGGCGACGGTACCGGCTACGCGGGAAGCTGGGAGATTGAGTCGGTATACAGTGAATCTACCATTGCACACGAGCAAGCGTATATCGTGGTGTTCGATAATCCCGCGGGCGTGGTAGGAGCAGGACATCAACTGGGAATCTATGCTATGGATATGGCCTATGCCGCAAACTGGATGTTCCCTGCAGGTACCGACATTTCCAGCAGCACAACCATCGACTTGCAGGACATGGTGAACGACCCCGGTACTCCCGGAGCAACACTCAAGCCCGGTGCGGAGATTATCTACGGTGGCGGGCCCGTATTCGAAACTGACGGCTGTACATCCTTCCAACTACAGACTATTCCTGAGCCAACGAGCATCACGCTAGTCGGTCTGGGCTTGCTTGGCGCATTGGGGTTTGCGCGTCGACGCCCGTAAGACTGTTGCTTATACATACGCCTGCGTTTGGGATGAGTGGTTGATTGGAGCAGTCGGTGCGCGAGTTTTGACCTCGCGGAGCGCCAAGGCCCTTGGTTGGCGCAAGAAAAGGCCTGTGGTAGAGTGCCCGCGTGAAGATCCGTTTCTTGTGTCCCCACTGCAAGCGCGAATTGGAGTTCGATCCCGCCGGGGCGGGACAGGACGAATCGCCCTGCCCCTTGTGCGAACAGCCGGTCCGTCTGCACATCACGGAGCGGATGCGGCGCAACAACCTGGTGGACTGCTGCGCTGTTTGCGACTGCCACAAGGTTTACGTCCAGAAAGATTTCAATCGGACACTCGGCGTCTGCATTTTTGCTGCGGGCGCGGTGTTGTTCCTGCTCTGCGCTTGGAAAAACCGTTTGATCGAAGGCACGCTGGTGTGGGCGGCGTTTGCGATTGCCGACGCTGTGCTCTACAAAATCCTGCCCGACGTAACCATCTGCTATAAATGCTATGCGCAGTACCGTGACGTGGCTCCAAATCCTGACAATCAGCCGTTCGAGCTTGGCTTGGCCGAGAAATACGATCCACTCGACAAACGCGTGGCCGGGGAGAACCCGGCCGCGAACTGGAAGGGACGTTGAGGCCGTGCGACGCAGGCGCATACAAGTGATTTTCTTCGTCGCGGTGATTTTGCTGGCCGGACGCGTTATGGGGCAGGAAGACCCGCGAGACGTCGAACGATGGTTTCGTTTCTTATTATCGCGCACTGACGAATTGCGGGCGCAGTCGGACGAGATGAGTGGGGACACATCCCCTGCAGCCGAAAAACGATTCCACGCTTTCGAACGTCGGCTCGAAAACGATTACAAGCATTTTCTCAATGATCATCCGAAACACACGCGCGCAATGGTCGCATACGGCGATTACCTCTCCGATCTGGGACGAGAGGAAGAAGCCATGACGTGGTGGAAGAAGGCCATCACAATCGATCCGAAGGAGGCCTATGCGTACAATGATATCGCCAACTATTACGGTCACAATGGCCGCGCGGCGGACGCGCTGAAACTCTACGACAAGGCCATCGAATTGGTACCGACCGAGCCTGTGTTTCGTTTCAATTGGGCGACGACTTGCGTTTGTTTCCGCAATGAATCGAAAACTGTCTATGGTTGGACCAAGGACGAAATTTTTCAACACAGCCTGGGGCAATTCCGCAAGGCGCGCGATCTCGATCCACAAAACTTCGACCTATCCACGGCGTATGCCGAGACGTTCTATATGATGCCCAAACCGGATTGGGAAGAAGCGTATGCCGCTTGGAAGTACTGCCTCGGTCAACCGCTCGACGATGATCAACGACAGCTTGTCTTCATGCATCTCGCACGGGTCTGCATCCACTTGCAGCGATATCAAGAGGCCCAGGAATGGACGACCAAGCTTCCGGCCAACAGTCCGCTACATCGCGCACTCGAACGGCGAATCACGCGAGGAAACCAAACGAACAGCACTCCGACCCGGACGACCGTGCCGACGACTTCAGCACCTGACCCGGGCGCTCGCAGCACACGACCGTGATCGCCAGCGGGCTTGTTGCTTCACCCAGCATCGAGATGCGTCAGCAATTTTAACCGAACTTGTAGTGCTTGCGGACCGGCTTCAGCACTTTCCACGTGCACGACATGCCCTTTGGAAACGTAACCAGATCGCCTTTGCCGAAACGCACTGGCTCACCGCCATCGGGCGTGACGATCACGTCGCCTTCCAGCAAGTAACACGTTTCCATCTCGTCATAGTGCCACGGAAACTCCGACACTTCCTTCTCCCAAATGGGCCAGGTGAAGATGCCGAGCTTGCCAAGTTGCTGTGGTGTGGGATTCCCTACGACATTGATGACGTTCATAGGTTCACTTTACCAAATTGTCATTCTGAGCGAAGCGAAGAATCTCTGTTGTGATTCAGGCTCAGACGGCAATTCGGCGTCGTGGATCGCGTTCGAAGGTCCTCGCCCCCTAGCCTGACTTTCTCTACTGGGCGAGTTTTGGTTGGGTAAGCTGTTGATTTGCAGCGAAGTGGTTCCGGAGGTCTGTACTACATTTCGATCTGTTTTTTTGCGGTCAGACGAGGCGGTGGTTGGGGCGGCAGGTGCCAACC
>DATIZX010000020.1:0-10621 GCA_035516795.1 Verrucomicrobiia bacterium | reverse complement strand
ATAATAATGCCCTTGTCCACCAACCGGCCACCGGAAACCGGATGAACCAAAGTGATGACCGGTAAACTGCCGTCGGCTTGCCGGGGTGCGGCGAGTTGCGAGGCATCCATACTCAAAACGTCGTTCGAATTGGGGTCGGGTGAGATCACCTGCCAACTATTGCTTTGTACTGTTGAATTGGCCGTGATGGAAACCCTGGAAGCGCCTCCGCCGATCACGAGGTTGTTGCGGACAGTGTGATGTTCCGTCTTGTTGGGAGAGTGGTTTAAATTGAAGTCTAAGCCCTTGTTCCCCCAACTGGTGTTCTGATCGACGGTCAGACTGCCCGTATTGTCGTTCTGGTCGATGCCGTTTCCGCCGGAGCCGTTATTGATGTTCTGGTAAGCTAGCGAGTAAACAAGGGTGTGATTGGCCGCGACATTATTGCCACCCAGTTTGAATCCGTTGCCGTTACCCTCGAAAGTTCCGGAGTTCCAGACATTGCTGCCGTTTTGCCATGCCCAGCAATTGGAGATAAGCACCGGAGATTGGCCCATCCACAGGTCCCACCCGTCATCGGAATTCTGCCATGCGCGACACCCAATAAACTTGTTGCCCGGGCCAATGTACCATTTCGCGCTAAATCCATCTGCGTTACCGCCATAGGCCGTCGGACCCGCATCGTAGTTGCGAATGGCGTCGCAGTTTATGATGGTGTTGCTGCTGGGCAGGTAGCTTCCTGGACTAGACGAGGAACCGACCAAGAACCCGCTATTGCTGCAACCGACAAAGACGCAGCGCTCGATCCAGTTGAAGCTTCCCGTGAGCGAGCCATTCCCCCGGATGTTGAGACCATTGTGAGCGGCGTTGGTAATCACAAGTCCGTAAAGCTGCCAATATGCACCGGTAATCCGGATGCCTTCCGAGCTGCCACGAGGCTCGGTAGTGTAATCCAGGATCGGTACTTCGCCCGGATAATTGGTGATGGTGTAGCCACTGCCTGAGGTGCCCATCTTTTTCATATCGATCTGCGATGACGTGGCATAGCTGCCGCCGCGCATGTAAACCGTATCACCAGCGCTCATAGTGGTCACGGCATGCGCAAGCGTAGCCCAAGCCTGATTGGCGTTGGTACTCGTGCCGGAGTTGCTGTCGCTGCCGTACGTGGCGATGTAATAATTGGTGGCGCTTGCCGTTCCGGCGAGCGCCGCCAGAGCACAGATTATGATTGTTCCGTGAAGTTTGCCGGCGAATGCGGATAATTTTCTCATCGCGTCTCCCAAGTTGATGCACCCGTAACTGACGCGAACGCCAGCAACCGGACAGGGGCACCATAGCCCCAGTGTTGCAGGAATGATACCTTAATTCCCAGCGTGGAGAAAATGCAAAAACCTGCAAAAAGCGTTGAATTTTAGGCCGTCCTACGGCACCCGCACCCGGTAGTAACGGGATGGGACATTGGTAGCCCCGCCGACATCGACATAATTGGTCATTGTGTCACCGCTGCCAGTGATGGTAAGCAGCCCGCTGATGTAGGCGAAATTGGTGTCATACCCACCATTCCCGTCACCAGTCGTTGCCTGGACCACGTTCGTGTGGCCGCCCGCAGTTCGCCAGGTAATCACAATGTCGTTGCTAACGGTGCCGGCGGAAATGATGCGCAATGCCGACTGGCTGTTCGTTGGATTGGTTCCGGAGAGAAACTCCGCCTGATTATTCTGGCCATCACCATCCGGATCAGCCGTGGTGTCCGCTTGTGGGCAATTGGTGCAGTTGAAATACTTCAACTGCCAAGCCTGAAACGCGGTGATTACCTGGATCAGATTGTTCGACACCAATGTGCTCGTGCCGGCAGAGTTGCTGGCGGTGAGTGTCACAGTGTAACTGCCGGCACCATAAATATGCCCAAAACCGGCACCATCACTTGTGTTCGTTATCGTGCTGTCTCCCAAATTCCACGTCAAGCTGAGCGGGGGAGTTCCCGTTGAAGCATCGGTAAAGAGGACCGTTAGCGGTTCGGTGCCAGAAACAGGACTTGCCGTGAATGCCGCAACCGGCGCGATCGCGGAGGAGGCCACGAGCACGCTGACCGTGTCAGAAAGACTGCCGGGATCGCCGGTCGCGGTGAACACAAACCTTCCCATTCCCGAAAAGCCCGGAGTGGGTGTGAAACGGGCAGTGTGGCCGTCGCCCAGCACTGTGACAACGCCGTTGCTTGGACTAGCAACAGCATAAGCAGTGTTTGACAATCCGGCCGTGTATTGCCGTAGCTCTACATCCACGAAGGAATTGGTCGCCAGGGCGTGCGGAGCAGCGAGCCAGTTCAGATACCATTCGAGGCGCGTGTAACCATCGGGCATCAAGTCGTTGCGGTCGGTCGCGTTGTTCGTGTTCGATCCCATGGCGGCTTCCCAGAAATCCGGCATCCCATCTTGATCCGTATCCAGAGGTGCAGGCAACGAGTTCAATGTCGGCCAGCCGCCGACTTCGGTCTGGGAGTTGATGATGTGGCCGGTACGAGTCAACACGTTGCTGACGACTCCTGCATCCACGGCATCACGGACGAGCGATGCGCCGCCCGACGAAAGCACGCGAACAAACGCGGCGGTCGGCGAGTCTGTGGTGACCGGCGGAGCGGCAAATGGTGTGGAGTTCGTTGTGAAATTGCCAGAGAAGGATGCCCAGCCTTTGTCGTAACCGGCGAGCGGGCCGGTTTTGTTGGTATCGATTAAGTTGTTGGACTGATAAATCTGGCACGACGCCCGGTTCATGGCGGCATCAGATTTGAACGCGCGCGGCGGGCTCTGCGTCGTGTTAGTCCCAATGATCAGGTAATTGTTAACATAATTCAAGTACTGCGTGAACACGCCAGTTGGGTTACCCGCCGTGATATTGTCGTTCGTGTCGGCTGCGCTGTTGTACCCGCAGGTATCGCCCCAGTTGTAGATGACGTTATTGACGAAATCGAGGCGGATATTATCGCCTAACCGCGGGTTTCGGCTTTTGCAGTGAGCGTAGAGATTATGGTGGAAACTTAATCTGCCGGCCCCGTAGCGCAACAGTGAACCATACCCGTGATGCTGGATACCTGTGCCTTCATCGTGGCAGGAATAGTCGAGCGGCTCCTCGATCATGCACCACTGAACGGTGATATTGGTCGAGTGCGTTGTGGACAGCGCCTCGTCATTGTCCCAAGAGGCGGACACGTGATCGGCAATGCAGTTACTGGCGGTATCGAAATGGAACGCGTCGTCTTGAAAGGTGGGACAATTGATGTCGCCGGGGCGACAGCGGATGTAACGGATGATTACGTTGCGCCCGGAGACAGATGTCAACCACCCCCTGACTGCAATCCCGTCACCGGGCGCTGTCTGGCCAGCGATTGTCAGATTGGATTTACTGATGCTCAAGTTGGAGGACAAATTGATCGTGCCAGACACGTCGAAAACGATGGTGCGATTGGCAGCGCTAACCGCATCGCGGAAGCTGCCCGATCCGGAATCACTGAGATTGGTAACGTGATACACTGTGCCGCTACGTCCACCGGTGGCAAAAGCGCCGAATCCTTCTGCCCCGGGAAACGCAGGTTGCTGGGCGGGCGCGACTGCAATCCGCAGCAACCATAAGCCGATGACACAGACGCAAGAGAATAGACGACGGCGGCAAAAACACGGGGCGTGCTCAAATTTCATTTTCTAATTTCTCCGGCCTGCGCCATAGCCTTTTATGGTATGAGCCGGACCCGGTAGAATCGGGACGGAATATTGGTTGCGCCACCGTTGTCAGTGTAGCTGGCTGTCACATCGCCACTGCCTGGAATAATGAGCGATCCGCTGATGTCGGAGAAACTGTTGGTCGTGTAGCCTCCGTTCGTATCTCCACTGGTGGCTTGAACCGCGTTGGTCCGGCCGCCGACGGTTCTCCACGTGACCGTCACATCATTGCTTTGCCGCGTCGCTGAAATAATCCGCAGCGCGGATAGGCTGTTCGTCGGGTCGGTGCCAGAGAGAAACTCGGCCATGTTGTTCTGGCCATCGCCGTCCGCGTCGAAGTTGGGGTCGGCATCGGGATTGTTGGTCGAGCTGAAATAATCGATTTGCCATTGCTCAAAATCGGTCAATGGGGGTGGGGTGGGCGTCACCCGCACGCCCACGGTATTTGTCAGCGTGCTGCTCTCGGCGTCGACAACGGCGAAACTGAAGCTGCCCAGACCGCTGAAGCCACTGGTCGGCGTGAAGCGCGCCGTCTTGCCATCACCGAGAAGAACAACGCCGCCATTCGTCGGACTGAACACCGAGTGGACCGGTGAGTTGGTGAATCCGACGGTGTATTGGCTCAGGTCAACGTCCACGTAAGAATCCTGCGCGCAAGTCGTATGCGGCGCGGCGAGCCAGTTGAGATAATCCTCCAGCGCTGTGTAGCCGTCGCCGTCCGGATCCGCGTTGCTGTCCGAGAAATCATTGGGCGGGGAATTGGGGTTGGTGCCATGGATCACTTCCCACCAATCGGGCAGGCCGTCGTGGTCCGTATCCGGTTCGACGTTGTACGTATCGTACGGCGGCCAGGGATAATTCGGGGAGTTGGTCGCGACGTCATGGACATCGGTCTGGGTGTCGATGAAGCCGGGGTAGTTGGGGCCGGCACTCTGCGGTTGGGGCACGCCGTTAATCGTATAGTTCGGCCCATTGGTGCCGATATAATGCCAGGTGCCGTCGCGGACTTCGCGAATGACGCGCTGATCGATCACGTCCGCCACCGGTAAGTTGCATCCGACATCCGAGAGAACGCTCTTAAACGCTTCGCGAGCGGTCTGGGTTGTAACGTAAGAAGGATAAATCTCCGCATTGGTATGCACTATATTCAACTCGGCGGCGTTGGCGGCGTTACTGCCATTTCCAACGAAGATGGCGGTACCTAATTGCCAGTTATTGGTGTCATAATTCTTACCTTCCATCACATTGCCATCCACGTAGTACTGTGGGACGACAGCGTTGTTGGTGTCAATGGGATCCAAACGTAGCAACCAGACTTTGTAGGGGTTGGGCGGATAGGGCTTGTAGTAATTCTTGACATAATTGCACCGCGCCACCCCGCCATCGGTGGTCTTGTCAGTCCAGTTGTACACAACATTGTTTCGAATATCGAGCGAGCCCGCGTAACGGTTACCTTGGGCGAAGCCCCCGGCCATGCTCCAATTCCGTTGAGTGCAATGGGCGATGAGGTTGTGGTGATAGCTGGCAATCTCGCCACTGATCGAGGCAGCAAACGCGTGGGGCTGAAAGCAGTTGGTGCAGCCGGTCTGTTGACGGAGGTCGTCGTCGTAGTGATAGGAATAGTTCAGCGCTTCGGAAATGATGTTGTGCTGGAAGGTGATATTTGCCGACCCGCTGCCGACGGCTCCACTCTGGCGCGAACTGCTGGCCTCGTCCATCGTCCAACTAATCGAGCAGTGATCGATGATCGAGTGGTTGGAGTTTCCGAGGCCGATCCCGTCCTTGTCAGTACCTTGATTATAATCGCCAAGCCGACAGCGGATGAAGCGCATGTTCACATCGGAGCAACTGGTGATCCCGGCCGGATATTGGCTCAGACAAATGCCTTCGCCCGGCGCGGTCTGACCGGCGATGGTGATGAAACCGTTGGTAGCGTTTATCGTACAAGGCCGTTTGAGTTTGATCAGCCCGGAGACGCGAAAGACGACGGTTCGCGGTCCGGTAGCTTCAATTGCCGCGCGATAGCTGCCCGCAATAACCGCCTCGTTCGTCTGGTAATCCAGGAGATTCGTAACTTCAATGACACGCCCGCCTCGCCCGCCGCGCGCAAAGCGTCCGTAACCTTCTGCGCCCGGAAAGCCCAGATGACGTGTGCGGAACTGCCAGACAAAACCCGTGTAGACCCCGCTAGTCGTTACCTCATCAACCCGCCAGTAGTACGTCAGGGCGCTGTCGAGGTTCGTGGCTGTGCTCCAAACGTTCGTCGTCAGGCTACCTCTGAATTCAGGCGAGGCGTGCGTGGCCGATGCAACAGTAGCGCTGTTCGTTCCAAAATACACATCGTTTGAGACAGCAAACTGCGACGGCGTCCAACTGAGCGTGGTGTAGCCGGTTCCGGCGGAGCCGGGGATGGGATCGTCATTATTGGCGAAAATGTGTTCGTCGCCGTCCGCGGGAACGGGCAGGACCGCGGTCGAGCCGGGGGATGTGGGTCGGTCGATCTCGAAGCCGGTGAGGATGACATTGTCGAGCGGGCCGCTGTGGTCGGGATCGAAGTTGACTACCACAGGCTGACCGTCGATCGCGTTGACGGTGAAGAAAGCGAACGCACAATCGTTGTCGTTAGTGGCGACGAAGGACGGCGTGACGGTTGCCATCAGGACACCGTCAGCGCTGACGAGACATTTGCTCATCGCGCCGTAACTGAGGTTCGTCCAAATGCGATTGTGGTAGGTGGTGATGGTGTGTGGCCCGGTGGTCAGACCCGAGATGGACAGACTCATAGCTCCGTTGGTATTGGGTTGCTCAACCGGAACAGTCGTTTCGACCCATACGCCATCCATTGCCAGATTGTACTTGCCCAGTCCGTTTTTGTTCGCCCAATCGCACTTGAGATGAATGGTGGAATCCGCATTCGTCGGGAAAGTCTGGGTGATCGTGCAAGTGATATTGGTGCCCGGGTAGTTGGTGATAGCAAACGTGTGCGTGGCGTTTGTTTGGGGGCCACTTAGATCATTGCCCAGCACCCACGACGTAAAGTGTTGCGCGGTTGAGTCGCAACATCTCTTGTCAATATCTATACTCGGGTAGTTAGAGTCGGTGGCTTGCGTTAGTTGCAGCCAGCAACACGTCAGAGCGAAGGCGACGAGAGTCGCGTATTTCCATTGCATCGTGCGGCGGCTAGCGCCGTGCGTCCGCGCATTTTGTTCACGTTGCCTGCAAGCTCCAACGTGCTCGGAAAGAAGGGAAGTCGTACGCAGCAGATGAAAGTAATCGGCCACAGTTGATCGGATTACGCCAGCCGCAGCTTCTTTTCCAGATCTGCGCCAAAACACGAACGTGATGATTCTCACCTAACCTTTTTTCCCTGCAGTCTTTATAGCTAATCAGCATCTCTCCCGCAAGCATCGGGAGCCTTGGTCCGGTTGAATAACGTGCAAATTCAGTTGAATAATGTGCACATTTCGCAACAACAAGCCTCATGCGTGCCTCCGAGGGCTTGGTCGTTGCTTTTGCCAGAGGCTTTATTACACTGATTCCGATGAAGGCGGTTACGACCGAACAGATCCGGCAACTCGACCAGCGAACCATCGCCGCTGGAACTCCGGGCGAAGAACTCATGGAACGAGCGGGGTTGGCCGTGGCGCGCTCCACTGTTGAATTCCTGAAACGCCGCGATGCCCGCGCCGTTATCCTCTTTGCGGGAAAAGGCAACAACGGCGGCGACGCGATTGTTGCCGCCCGGCATCTGGCAGGCGCCGGCTGTCATCCGACGCTGGTCATGCTCTGCCGCCGACAGGAACTGCAGGGCGATCCGCTGGCGCACTTCCAGAAACTCGTCAGCGGCATTCACGTTTTCGAATTGCCGACGCTCGATCAGCTTCCGCAGATTGTCGCCGAAACCGAGCCGGCAGTAGTGGTCGACGGCCTGCTCGGCACGGGGCTGAAGGGCGAAGTCCGCGAGCCGTACGCAACCGCGATCAAAGTCATCAACGGCCTGCATCGCCCGGTGCTCGCAGTGGATATTCCCTCTGGCTTGGACAGCGATACCGGTGAAGCACATGGCGTTTGCGTCCGGGCAGATCTCACCGTGACGATGGGATTGCCCAAAATCGGTTTGTTGAAACCCGCGGCGACCGATTTCGTGGGTCGCATCGAAGTGGCCGATATTGGTTTTCCAAGAGAATTTGTTAGCGAGATTCAGACGGATGTCGAATTGCTCACCGCGTCAGACGTTGCGCCACTGGTGCCGCGGCGAAATCGCTCGGCCCACAAGGGTGAGTTTGGCCACCTGCTGGTCATTGCCGGTTCCGAAGGTTATACCGGTGCACCGGTCCTGACCGCTTACGCCGCCGTCCGCGCTGGTGCCGGGCTGGTGACTTTGGCTGTGCCACGAAACATTTATGCCATCATTGCCGGGAAGTGTCCGCCCGAAGTCATGCCGCGTCCATTCGACGGAATCCCCGAGACGGGTGGATTCGACGCGGTGGCGATTGGGCCGGGCATGGGCCAGCAACCTGAAACCCAGAAAATGGTCTGGAAGATTGTGAGCAGTTGCACGGTGCCGATGGCGGTGGACGCCGACGCGCTCAACACGGTGGCGCAGGCAACCACGGCATTGAAGAGGTTGCAGCGGCCGCTGGTACTCACGCCGCATCCTGGCGAGATGGCGCGTCTCATCAGGAAAACCGCGAAGGACGTACAGGCACAACGATGGGAAGTCGCCCGCAATTTCGCGCAGGAGTATGGCGTCACTCTCGTGCTCAAAGGCGCCGGCACCGTCATCACCGACAAATCGGGCAAACTGTGGATCAACTCGACCGGCAATCCCGGTATGGCCAAAGGGGGGATGGGCGACGCCCTGACCGGGATCATCGGCGCGCTTCTCGCGCAAGGGTTGACGCCGCTCGACGCCGCACGCGCCGGCGTGTTCGTGCACGGGCTGGCCGGCGATCTTGCCGCCGAGAAGACCGGCCAGCAAGCCGTCTTGCCGACCGATTTGATCGAACACCTCGGACCGGCCTTCGCCGCGCTATGAGAGCGTCGTGGGAGCGAGCATTGCACCCGCGAATCACACGGATCGGCACGTTTCTGGATTCTGAATTGTGGGTCCTGATTCCCGCGTGAATGTGGAGGGCCACGCTCCGTCGTGGCCTTCGGTTTATGGATAGCGCTATCCATAACTTTTCGCCACTCCCGCAGTCTCCGCAGTCGTTCCCGCAAATTCCTGCGCGCCTCCCGCGGTTTCCGCCGTCATTTCCGCGAAGTCCGCAGCGCCTCCCGCAAACTCCGCAGTGATTCCCGCAAAGTCCGCGGTCGTTCCCGCGAACGCCGAACCCATTCCCGCAAAGTCCGCAGCGCCTCCCGCGAAGTCCGATGACGTTCCCACGGAATCCTGAGAGACTCCCGCGGATTCCTGAGAGGTTGCCGCAAACGCCTGAATCACGTTCTGCAGCACCTAAGACGCTGCCATAGCCTAACTTACGGAAAACACAAGCCGAAACGAGGAAAGTTGTGCCCGACAGGCGCGGGCCTCTTTTGCTTTGTCTGGTCCCCAAACCGGCACCTGCCCTAAGACAGGATTTGCCCTTCGAGGTCTTGCCAAAAGTTTTCCAAAGCTGTGCCGAAATAGAGAGGTTGGAGACGCAACCTTGTCTCTTCCACGACCGCCGCAGCGTGCGACTGTAAGTGGGTAAGAAGTGCCATCGACTCATTCCGAATGACGGTGCCTTCCGCCGGCAGATGGATGAATTCCGGCAAGCTCCCGTTGATGACCTTTTCGATGAATAGGGTGGGTAGTCACCACCGAGGTTCTCCTCTTTGCGCAAGGACACAATGGGTGCAAACACATGCGTGTCGGGGTTGGGTTTGTGGCCGACTCCCGTGGCATGCGTTGCGACGCGACGGGGATTCAAGCCTTCCCTCAGCACCAGCACTGCCGGCCGCCGCTTCACTTTCTTCACAATCAATTCCTCATCAGATCGCAATTTCAATTCCGGTATTGGCATGTGATCGTAAAGGTCGTTACCTTGATGAAGTGTGGCCAAGCTCTTCTTCTCAATGCGAAAACTGGCCGTGCTGATCGGCTTTTGACGGTCCCAATATCCGACTCGCACCACGTAATAGTCGGACATGCTGATGTAGGCGGGAATCCAAAAGATCTGACGGGGACATGCCGTCCGCGTTCGGCAGGCGTGAGTTCGCGATAAACGTCACTCAGGCCGGGCATTCATCATTCCGCGCCGAGCCCGTTTGCGGCCTCCAACGTGATCTCCCCCTTTATTTCCGGCAGCTTGCCATAGGTGCCCAACTCCTCCGCCACCATGCTAAGAGCTTGCTGATAATCCTCCGATTCCCGGAACTGCATCCGCTGCTTGGCCTTTTCCTTCAACGTCTCGGCCCGCGCACGAAACGCCTCCATCTTCTGCAATCGTTCGGGATGCACTTGATAGGTTGCCGACGTGGGCACCGGTTCGGGGAAGAACTCCGGCATCGTCCTCGTCACGGGCACAGTTGAGAAATCCAAAAGATCGCCCCGTTGCGCTTTCACCATCGGCTCGGTCTGCGAATAGGTCACGTCCAGCAGCACATTGAAATCGCGATCCTTGAATTGTGCCACGATCTTCTCAATCAACGACTTCGTCGTCAGTCCGACCGGCGGCGTGGCGACTTCCACCGACCGCAGAATGACCGCTTCTTCCTCGCGCCAACCGAACGCATATCGGTTGGACAATGTCGCCAGGCACGTTTCCGCTTCTTCGCACCACGGGCCGAAATGATAAAACTTCCACGCTAACGATGTCGCCTTGCTACCGGTAAAATGCCAGTGACAGTAATCCAGCAGGTACAGATATTTGGTGAACTGAATCTTGCCGGGTTTGTGATCCGCATGCAAACACGCGGCCAACAACGCTTCGGCGATTTCGAGA